>CALOCV010000052.1:0-9172 GCA_942491955.1 Parachlamydiales bacterium | reverse complement strand
ATACACGGCCACTCTCCATTCCAAGGGAAATAGCCCCTTCTTTTGAACACATGAATCTAGAAGGACTCACCGCTCTTTATCAACGTCTTCTTGCTAATATGGAAGAGACAGAAAGAAGCCTCGACCTACCAGAAGAATGGAGTGTCGAAGATAAAGTGGAAGCGATTCAAGAAAGAATTCAGATAGAAAAAAAAATTTTTGTCCATTCTCTTTTTCACGCCATGACGTCTCAGGAAGAAATGATTGTGGCATTTCTTGCTATTCTTGAGTTGATGAAAAAAGGGAATCTCCATATTGGAAAAGAGGGAGGAAAAGTGATTTTGACGGCGCACTAGTATGAAACAACGCCAATATAGAGTATACTGCCCGCCCCATTATGAATGAAATCGAACAAAATATAGATTTTCTTAACAAAAAAGAGATCTCTTCTCCCCCCATCGATGCCAAACGAGCTATCGAAGCGCTGCTCTTTGCTTCGGCAGAACCGCTCAATATAAAAAAAATACAAGATCTCCTTCGAAAGAATTGCCCTCTTCCCCTTTCACGAATTCGAAAGGAAATCGAAGAACTTCGCGAAGAATACGACAAAGAGAGGCGATCTTTTCAACTCCAATGGATTCCTGAAGGAGCTCTTCTCTCCGTTCGCCCCGAATGGAACGCGCTCTTGGATTCAATTCATGGTAGGAAAAAAGAGAGGCTCTCTAGCGCAGCCCATGAAGTGTTGGCCATCATCGCCTACCAACAACCTGTTACACGCGTCGATATCGATGCAATCCGAGGCGTCGATTCCACAGGACCCCTCAACCAATTGGTCAACAAAGAGCTAATCACTCCTTGTGGCAAACGCGATGCTCCAGGAAGACCCACGTTGTACAAAACCACCGATCTGTTTTTGCTCCGATTCGGAATGACCGATCTGTCTGAATTACCCACAATCACCACTCTTCAGGAGGAATGCGATCATCCCCCCACTCGGAAAGACATTCGAGACAAGAGCAACCAACACCGGGACAATGATGAGAAAGAGAACGCTCTTTCCCAGGAGAAGAGCGCATTTCTCGCTCTAAAATAAATATCCCTTTCTGATCTTGATATAGACGAGATACATGGAGCTTTTCTCCATTTAAAGTGACAACCACCCCTCTTGCATCTTCTGTGTATTGGTGCTCTTGGAGGTAAATTTTATCTGGATAGGAGAGATTGCTTTGTGAATAAAGTGAAGAAAACACAGGAAAGAGAAAAAAGAAGAAAAGTATCCATTTCATGAATCCATCCATAAAACAATCATGTTTTTGGGATCGCCAAGAGGTGGCAACCAGGGTTTCAGCGGGTTTTGTGTCCACACACAATACCCCGATCTTTTGAATCGGGTCAATACAAAACCTCACTGTTTTCGATAGTTTGCAAAAGACTCTTTTAAAAAAATCCCCCTTTTCTTTATACTTCCTTATTCTTTAAACGAAGTAGGAGCTGGCATTCATGCCTACCATCAATCAATTGGTTCGCGAAAATCGAACAAAAAAGAAAAAACGCAGCAAATCTCCCGCCCTTAAAAAATGTCCACAAAGACGGGGCGTTTGTCTGCAGGTGAAAACAAAAACACCAAAAAAACCAAACTCAGCCTTAAGAAAAGTTGCCTGGGTTCGTCTCTCCACGGGGCAAGAGGTCATTGCCTATATCGGAGGAGAAGGGCACAACCTTCAAGAGCATAGTATTGTTCTCGTTCGCGGAGGACGAGTGAAAGACCTTCCGGGTGTTCGTTACCACGTCGTTCGGGGGACTCTTGATTGTGCCGCTGTAAAAGATCGTAAACAAGGAAGATCGAAGTACGGAGCGAAAAAGCCTAAGTAATCGAGGATTTTTCTCATAAAAATCCTGGTGCACGGTCCCTACTCTTTTTCTAAAAGACCAAGGAACCACGCACGGCGGTAGCTCCCCTACCGCAGATAAAATCCGTCTTCCAAAATATTTATTTAAGAAGGAAGTGTTTTATGTCTAGACGACATCGTGCAGAAAAACGAGAGATCATCCCCGATCCCGTCTATAAAAGTGCTTTGCTGGCAAAATTCATCAATAAACTCATGTACTCTGGGAAAAAAACGCTCGCTCAACAGATCGTTTACGGAGCATTAGAGCGCTTTGCAAAAAAAATAGATCACGAAGATCCACTACAAGCTTTTGAAGAAGCCCTAGAAAATGCAAAACCAACCCTCGAAGTAAAATCCCGAAGAGTCGGAGGGGCAACCTATCAAGTTCCTATCGAAATCCCCGCCGCTCGCCGCGATGCCATGGCAATGCAATGGATTATCAAACACGCACGAGCAAAACCGGGCCGCTCCATGATGGAAGCACTGTCCATGGAACTCGTCGATTGCTTCAATCACGAAGGAACAACGATCAAAAAGAAAGACGATACGCACCGCATGGCCGAAGCTAATAAAGCTTTCGCCCAGTATAACCGGTTTTAAAGGAGACCTCATGGCAAGACCCGAAACGCAACCTCTGGAAAAAGTTCGTAATATCGGCATCATGGCCCATATCGATGCTGGAAAAACGACAACAACAGAACGAATCCTTTACTATACCGGAAGAACCCATCGCCTAGGAGAAGTCCACGAAGGGGCCGCAACAATGGACTGGATGGAGCAAGAGCAGGAACGTGGAATCACTATCACCTCAGCCGCAACAACGGTATTTTGGAAAGATTGCAAAATCAATATCATCGATACCCCAGGCCACGTCGACTTCACCATTGAAGTCGAACGATCCCTTCGCGTACTCGACGGTTCCGTCGCTGTTTTCTGCGCCGTTTCTGGTGTAGAACCTCAATCAGAAACGGTTTGGCGCCAAGCAGATAAGTACGGTGTTCCTCGTATTGCATTCGTCAATAAAATGGACCGCACAGGAGCCGATTTCTTCGAAGCCGTTCAAGCTATGCGCGATAAACTCCATGCTAACGCCATCCCTGTCCACTGCCCGATCGGTGCCGAAGCGGATTTTCTCGGTGTCGTCGATCTGATCACAATGAAAGCCCTTCTTTTCAAAGACGAAACACTAGGCGCCGAATGGGAAGAGGGTGAGATCCCCGATGACCTTCGAGAAAAATGCCAACAAATGCGCTCCGAACTCCTCGAAGAACTGGCGACGATTGATGAAGAAAATGAAACGTTTATGATGAAAGTATTGGATAATCCCGATTCTTTAACCGCAGATGAAATCCATGACGTTATCCGAAAAGGTGTCGTTACGAACGCGTTTAATCCCGTTCTTTGTGGTTCTGCTTTTAAAAATAAAGGAGTTCAACAACTACTTGACGCCGTCGTCGCTTGGATGCCTTCCCCCCTAGATCGCGGTAGCGTTAAGGCAATCGACCAAAAAACTGAAAAAGAAATCACTATCGAACCTAAAGATGATGAACAACTCGCCGCACTGGCATTTAAAGTCATGACAGACCCTTACGTCGGACGACTCACCTTTGTTCGGATCTATAGTGGAACAGTAAAAAAAGGCGATACTCTTCTCAATACGACAACCGGAAATAAAGAACGCGTCTCTCGACTTCTCGAAATGCACTCCAATAAACGTGAAGAAAGGGAAGAATTTTTTGCAGGGGATATCGCAGCTCTTATTGGCTTGAAAAAATCTAGTACCGGCCATACCCTCTGCCGTCCAGAAAAACCGATCGTTCTCGAAAAAATGGAGTTTCCTGAACCCGTCATCTCAATGGCTATCGAGCCGAAATCAAAAGCCGACCGGGAAAAACTCTCTCAAGCTCTCTCTTCTCTATCAGAAGAAGATCCCACTTTCCGCGTCTCATCAAACGAAGAGACAGGACAAACCATTATCGCCGGAATGGGAGAACTTCACCTCGAAGTTCTTCACGATCGTATGAAACGAGAATTTAAAGTCGAAGCCAATGTGGGAAAACCCCAGGTGTCCTACAAAGAAACCATCACACAACCCGGGAAATCCCAAACGAAATTTGTGAAGCAAACGGGAGGACGTGGACAGTACGCACACGTTGAGCTCGAAATCGAACCGAATGAAGCAGGTAAAGGGAATGAAATCGAAAGCAAAATCGTTGGAGGTGTCATCCCCAAAGAGTATATTCCCGCTGTCATCAAAGGAATCGAAGAAGGGCTTTCTACAGGTGTTCTGGCAGGATATAGCCTGGTCGATGTTAAAGTCCGTATCGTATTTGGATCGTATCATGAAGTCGACTCCAATGAAATGGCCTTTAAGATCTGTGGATCGATGTCAGTAAAAGATGCATGTAATTCGGCAAAGCCGACGCTCCTAGAACCAATCATGAAAGTCGATGTTTCGACTCCAGAAGAATATGTCGGTTCTGTAATCGGAGACTTGAATAGCCGAAGAGGACAAATTTTAGGACAAGAAAACCACAAGGGAACCATCATTGTTCATGCTGAAGTTCCATTAAGTGAAATGTTTGGATACTCGACAACTTTGCGCTCCCTCTCTTCTGGTCGTGCAACGTATTCCATGGAACCCGGACATTTTGCCGAAGTTCCCGCAGGTATTCGAAAAGAAATCATTAAAGTAAGGTAATCCCGCTATGGCGAAAGCAAAAACTACAGAAAAGCAAATCCCCACAACAAAACCGTCAAAATCCAAAATACGGATTCGACTTAAGGGATATGATCAAAAAATTCTCGATCGCTCAATCGCAGATATTGTCGATACAGCACAACGTTCAGGTGCCGCTGTCGTCGGACCGATCCTTCTGCCAACGAGAAGAGAAATCTATACAGTCCTTCGATCCCCTCATGTGAATCGTAAATCACGCGAACAGTTCGAAATTCGAACGCATAAACGCCTGATCGATATCATGAACCCCTCCGCAAAAACAATCGAAGCACTCCGCACTCTAACCCTTCCAGCCGGTGTCGATATCAAAATCAAGGCGTAAGGTCCTCTTTTCTGCAAAAGAAAACTTTGCTATAATAAAGACAGACTGTTCTCGGGGGTGTACTGGTTTCGACTGGGAAAGGAAGAATAGATGGCATGCAGAGGTTTATCGGCCGGCCTCTTAAAAAGCCGATAAAAATGATAACTGGCAAAAATAGCCGTATTGTAAAAGGTGATTTCAGCATTAATACTGTCAACGCCAATGATTTCGATCTTTGTGCGACCACAGCTTGTGCTGCTTAAGCACCTTTTGCTACTGTGGTAGAATAGCTTAACCGCTATCCTACCCCGACGGATGGAAGCTGGACCAAGGGCTTCTACCCCGTCGTCATCCACTTGGTGTGGATAAGGAATCCGTTGCCTCTAGGACCCTTATTCGAGATCAAATGAAGCCCATCAGCCCAGAATGGCGTGTCTTGCACTAAGGTTGATGCGTAAATTCAAGACACTAAGCATGTAGGCATTTATTTGGAATTTGCTTAGGACGAGAGTTCGATTCTCTCCACCTCCAACGTTACCAAACATTACAAAAGCTCGTCATTTTTGACGGGCTTTTTTTGTTTAGAAAATGTTTTTTCCTTCAGTAATGTTGAGCAATTCAGGAAGAACATACACTGCTGACTTTCTTCCTGATGCTTCCCTGAGTAGTTTTATAAATCCTGCACTCTCAAGTTGAGATAAAATTTTCCCTAAAGTAGTTCTGTTTGTAATTCCTGTTAACTCCATGAACATTTTTGTGTTCATAATAGGTTTTTGAAAAAATGCATCCAATGCAGATTGAGCAAACTGCGATTTTGTTTCTTTTTGAAACCCTATTTTGAGTTTCTCATATAAGTTGAGAATATCTTTTGCCTTGTTCGTATTTCTGATGGCTTGTGCACGTACAGCTTCCAGAAAAAAACTTAACCAACCTAACCAGTCTCTCTTTGCAGAAATTCTCCCCAGGGCATCACAATACCCCTCTCTTCTTTCTTCTAAATACTCACTCAGAAAGAATATTGGTCTATGCAACATTTTTTTCTGGTATAAAAAAAGAGGAATAAGAATTCGACCAATACGTCCATTACCATCCATAAATGGATGAATGATTTCAAATTGAGCATGCACTACAGCAAGCTGACTTAAGACTTCTTCGCTTAAGCTAATATACGAAATCCAATCCTCCAAATGGTCACGAATTGTTAAAGGAGAAGGAGGAACAAATGACGCTTGTTCTATCTTACAGTTTTTTGGTCCAATCCAATTTTGTTCGGTACGAAACTCTCCTGGTTTTTTATCTTTTCCCCTCACCCCTTGCATAAGTATTTGATGAAGAGACTTTATTAAACTGAGAGAAATCGGGCGCCCTTGCTCCAAAGCACCTTCAGCTGCTAACAAAGCTTTTCTATAATTTTTAATTTCCTGAATGTCATTTGTCTTTTCAGGGTCAAATTCAGAACCTGCATCGAATTCGAGCACTTCCGAATTTGTGGCATTTGTCCCTTCAATACGAGAAGACAACACTGCTTCATTCAATGTAAGAGGAGATAAGAGTATCTCAGGATTAACCATTCCATGCAGTAATCCATCATAACGGGCTAAAGCTGCATTTGCTTCCCCGATTAATCTGGTTAGGCTGGCCCAATCAATGTTTGAAATTGGAAGCTTATCGGGTTTAAACGGATTGCACATTGAGACTCCCTCACTTTGCATTCACTCTGATGTATGCTATCGCATTAGTATACACCCAATTTAATTTGAAGTGTACACAAATCCTATCTTTGTTGTAAATTTTTGATATTAGGAATTTTAGGCCTGCATTTTTAGATGTATGATCCAGTGTATATTACAAGATTTACATACACTATTCAGGAATATAGTGTATACAAATTTAAACTCAACAAACCAGA
Organism: Parachlamydiales bacterium; assembly: GCA_942491955.1. Lineage (GTDB taxonomy): Bacteria > Chlamydiota > Chlamydiia > Chlamydiales > CALOCV01 > CALOCV01. Next base: position 2,354 of record CALOCV010000052.1, on the reverse strand, counting down.
AGAGGTACTGGAAAGGCTATCGATTCCCAATCAAAAGTTCTGAACTTGTCTCTCCACCTCCAACGTTACTAAACATTACAAAAGCCTGTCATTTTTGACGGGCTTTTTTGTTTTAATAAACACATAATGGTCAGAATTTTTCTTTTGGGGAATTTACAAATGAAAATTCATTCTGATTAAAGTGGTTAATCACTTATTAATTTGAGAAGATTCGGGGAAGCCTACATTCCTACCCCTCCAGCCAGATTTTTTGGAATTAATCCACGCGATGTGCGAATTTTCATGTATCATGTGGAGTGCGAAGGCCCTGCCCTTGTAATTCCACACATCTTCCCTGAAGCACCTAAATGGGTTGCAATGTGGAGTGCGATGGCCCTGCTATCGCTTTTCAAACGCCGGCCCTGCCGGCGTTATATGATGCCGGCAGGGCCGGCATCTATCACAGCGGAGGCCAAGGCCTCCGCACTCCACATTAAAGCACTTCTCAACAAAGTTACCTAGGAGAGATGTGTGGAATTACAAGGGCAAGGCCTCCGCACTCCACATTAAAGCTAATTTCTGTCAAGCGACATGCTAAAGTGACCCCCTGACGACACTAAAAGTGACCCCCAAAAAGAACCCGCCAAGGCAACCCAAAAAACGCTCTCGGCGACACTAAAAGTGACCCCCTAGCGAACCGAAAACTTCCTCCTCAAAATAGGAGATATTGATTGTGATGAGAACTGATAAAATCCCGCCTGAAGAAAAATGCAACCTTCAGGAGAAACAAATGTTAGATCGAGACGTTGTCCAGAATATTTTAGCTTTACGATCCTGAAAATCGGATAAAGCGTACACTTTAAACAAAAAAATAGCTTTCAAGGTAAGCGTCAAGCGAACCCATCTTTTCCCGCAGAAATATCGTGATATCCTTACCTCCTTAAAACAAAATTCGGAGGTTTTATGTCTCAATTTCAATCAGAAAACTCTTCTATATGGCAAAAACGCATTGATGCTTGTACAGAGAGTGGTTTGAGCGCTGCTGCCTGGTGCCGCAATCATCGAATCGTTTATTCTCAATTTATCTACTGGCGTTGCCGTCTTAAGAAAAACAATGCGATCGCGTTAACCCGAGATTCTTTTGTCGAATTGGATAATTCTTCCTCTGTAGAGAGTGGTCTATGTGTTGAATACGAAGGAATCAAACTCTCTTTGGAGAAAAATTTTGATGAGCAGACTCTGCTTCGATGTCTGAAAACGATGAGGAGGGTGACATGTTAAGTATTCCTGGACAGGCTCGGATTTTCCTCGCAAAAACAGCCGTCGATATGCGGAAAGGGTTTGACGGTCTTTGTGCGATGGTCGAGCAGCTCTTTCCAGATAGAGTAACTTCGGGGGCGCTCTTTGCTTTTTTAAATCGAAGAGGGAATCGCATTAAGGTTTTGTATTGGGATGGAGATGGCCTTGTTATTTGGTACAAACGGTTGGAAAAGGGAAGTTTCCCGAGTAGGACAAAAACTTCTGATCCAATCAACCGAAGAGAATTTATCCTCTTGTTAGAGGGTGTGACTCCAAAGAAATTACATTGCCGCCACACGATATTGTGAGGGTGTTTTTTTTTTTTTTTGTGATTTTTTGTATGACGATTTTTTGTTATAATGTGAGCATGGAAACGATGGAAAAAGACTACGTAAACCAGCTAGAAAACGAACGAAATTTTTATAAGAAAAAAGTCGTTGAACTCGAAGAGCAGCTTGCTTGGCTAAAAAAGCAAGTTTTTGGAAAAAAATCAGAGCGCTACGTCGAACCGAGTAATGAAAAACAACTCTATCTTTCCGAAGAGCTTGAGAAATTGTGCACGCAAAACACCCAAGAAGTCGAAAAGACCACTCCTATTGCTGCTTACACTCGGAAAATTTTAAAAAAAGAGGGAAAAGATGCCATCGTCATTCCCGATGGTTTGCCTGTAGAAGAAAAAATCATCGACATCCCTGAAAAGCAAAAAATTTCTTCCGAAACGGGAAAGCCTCTTGTGAAAATCGGGGAGGAAGTCTCTACAAAACTTGCCTATAAGCCAAAAAGTTATTTCAATGAATCCTTCGTCCCAAATACGGTCTTCCTCAAGGAGAAGGTGTGTTATGCGAAGAACTTCCTTCAGCTATTATCCCCCGATGCCGTGTTGATGAGAGCCTTTTAGCTAAAATCCTCAACGATAAATTTGCCGATCACCTCCCCCTTTACCGCATTAGCGAACGATTGGCTCGAGAAGGTGTCGGAATCAGTCGTCAACTCCTTTCCCAGTGGGTGATTAAAATTGGAACAGCCCTGGCTCCTCTTCGCACCTGCATGGAAAAAAAATTCTAGATAGCAACAAC
>CALOCV010000051.1:0-24238 GCA_942491955.1 Parachlamydiales bacterium | reverse complement strand
GATTTTTTGTTAAGCGGCCTTTCTCAAAATCGCTGAAATCATCAGTACTATCATCTTTAATCTCTGCAATTCACCGGGAAACTCTATAATCGTTGCTCTCAATAGCCCCACTAATGCCCTACATGTGTTCCTCTTCGGTTTCTTCCCTCCAAAATGGCCTCTCACCAAAATCTGCATGCTCCTTGTCTCCATACGCCTTCACATTCGCTAATAGTAATGCACCGTAACAGGCTACATGAAACCGGGTTGCTTCTTTACTGAATTCTCATTCCATACTTGCGCTTGTCCTACTCCCATTATTGACTTCTCATCCCGGTGATTGTATTCAATTTGCCATCTGTCTAAGTACGCTTGTATTAATCTCTCTATCGGATCATCGATCCCTGTCGTCAATAGGTAAGCTCCTCTTCGGTAATTCCTTTTCCTCTCCTCTTATGTATGGGAAGCGGAGCTATCAAGATCAGCCGTAACAGTGGTCTTGATAACGTCCCATTTTCCCATAATACTTCCTTCACTTCCTTATATCGAATCACCCTCCATCTCCCTCCATAAAAAAATCCTGTTCTGCTTTCACTCAATCTTATCATCTTTTTTTACTCCTTCCGGATTAAATTTCTCAGTACCGTACTTCTTTCTCCCTCCCTCTTTGGAACGAAAACAAAGTTTTGCATCCAATCTGCATCGAGCAACCATGATCGTGTTAGGGTCATCAATGGCCATACAAGTTTTATTACAATAAGACCCATCGACACTCATGATGAGTTTCTTTTCTTGAAGACCCATCGCATTCATAGCCTTTCTTAGGGCTTGTACTTCCCTGACAAAAATAGTAGAAAGATTATATTTTTTGGATTCAATGCGATAGTCTTTCTTTTCTTCTTCAGAGGCCTTCTTTCCAGGTTTCTTAACACTTGGCGCTAAAATAAAACGGACAGGAATCGACCTTGCAGGAGTGGTCTCATCCTCTTTATATAGAGGGAGTAATATGGACATCTGTAAAAAACGCAGATTCCAAATAAGGTTGGTGTGAAATTTGGGACCCAAAGGATCTGCACCCCAGCGGGCATTGGGAATTTTCTTGCCTGTTTTACGCAGCTTGGTATCATCGGCTGCAATGGTGATATAATCATCGTGTACGTATTTTGTCGATTCGGCAAGAATAGGGTTGAAAAAATCCTCGACATTCCACTTACATTCGGAGTAAAATTTGTAGTCGGCAACCGGGATTTTATGATCTCATCCAAGGAAGATGGCCATATTAGTAATTGTTTTTCTTCCACAACAGCAAAGGCAGCAGATGGCAAGTTCTTTAGCTCGAACAAAAGCCTCTTCTTTGCAAAAAGCATCTCTCCACGAATCGAATATCTGAAATAAAGGTTTGAGTAGGTTCATAGGTTCTCCTTTGTTTTGTTTGAAGGGAAACTATGAACCTTACTCTTTTTTCCAGAAAGAAAAATCTCTCCTAACTAAAAAACCTATAAACTATAGACCCCCCCTCCCTCCCCCATGGGGGAGGGAGAGAGTGACCCCTTCGGGGCAAGAACCCTTTACACAAAGGGAACTACAAGGGAGAAAACAATAACAACCGCTATAAGCTTAATTTTCTCGGTTTTTGGTCTTGACAAAGGGCCCACCTCAGGTTGATGATGGGTAGTACATACTCAACGTATGAAAGTCCTCGACAGACATACGCTCACATTTTTTCGTCATCATCTTTTTGATGAGCGCTTCATCCTCGTAATACTTAGCCGCTTGTATCAGGGTTTTGCTTGAAATTGCTGTTGAATCTTTTACGTGGACTAAAAGTCGACATACAATGTCTATAGCTACCTGATTCTCTATGGCTCTTTCGACTACATATCCTTTTGGAATCCAGTGATCCTCTAAGAGTCGATCCAAAATGATCCCTATAATTTCATTGGACATTCTATTTTCAATCGCCAAGTTTAACGTATCGTTAGAAGGAACACCTCCATTTCTCATGATCGTCTTGATCGTCTCCTCAGAGACTTTGCAGGTAGGAATTTTTAGACCTTGGCTAGTGTATTTATAGCGTTCTTCTTGCAAATCCAAACAATCTTTACCTGCTATGGCCTTATTTAAAACACGTGTCGTTGGTACATCAATGTGCTCAAATAACATATCTAAGATCTCTTGAGGCAATTGCTGTTCTATGACTTGATTGATAGCGCTTTCTCTCGCTTTTGCTCCTCTTTCTAATGCGAGTTTGATGAGTGAATGCGCATTTTTCCGACGCAACACGTGATTGATATCGCTTTCTCTCGCTTTTGCTCCTCTTTCTAATGCGAGTTTGATGAGTGAATGCGCATTTTTCCGACGCAACAATCGATAGATCACATAACGATTTCCATATTCTCCCTCTACAGCACGCAACATTTTTTCTATCAATGAATTGGAAAATTTTTCGAGGACATCTACCCCTAATAACCGATCGATTATATACCATGTAGGGACAACTCCATTGGCTAAAAGGAGCTCTGCTATTCGAACAAGTCGGCGCTCTAAAGCATGGTCTAATGTTCCTGGAGTTGCTCTACAACCTATTCCTAAAAGTTTTTCTACTTTGTCAACATCCCTCCTTGAGAGTCTTTGTACAATTTTATCCAACGTTTGGCTTGTGATGTGAGGTCCGTACTTAAGGAGAACATTTTCTAAAAACGAAACCTCATAACTCACAACACATCTCACAAAAATGTCTTCCGTTAACACAGCATTTTCTTGAAGCAGTTTTTCCACTTTTGTTTGTTTTTGACCCAACACATCTCGCCGAGAAAGATCTTCTAATTCTTTCGTTTTCTCTTGATGACTTTTTGATAAAAACACCCATCGGTAAAACCAAGAAGATTTTTGATCTTTGTCAAAGGAAGCAAAGAGTTTTGTTAAATTATCTTGTTGAATTGTTTTCAAAATTGTTTCTAATTTTTGTTGGATCTCAGAATAAGAAAAGGATTGTTCCTTTCCCAATTGGTTTAACAACGTTTGAATCTGACCTTTTTGTACGAGATTCTTGTTTTCGAGTTTAGAGGCAAGAAGATGCAAAAAATTTTCTATTAGCATGTTTTGACTGATTTTTGTCCATTCTTTACATGTCAATGATGTTGCTTGCAAATCCCGGGGATCTGAAAGAAATTCAAAAATAATTTTTACCACATCGAATGGTATCTCTTTTATCGTTATCGAGTTGTTTGAAATGTACGGTTGGTGACCGGTAACGGGTTGTATTTCCATCTCTATTCCATTGTTGTGTAAGAAAAGCAGGAAATTGTACCAGAAACACAGAATTCTATCCAGCTTATGGAGTCAGGCTCAGCAATTCCCGCTATTTTTTCCTGCCCGTGCCCGTGCCCGGAAAAAGTAAAAGTTTGCGAAGAAAAAATACATTTTATCACTTTTTTCCCAGAGAAAAAAATAATTCCGGGAATTGCTGAGTCAGGCTTGACCCTTAAATAATACCAATTCCGGTAAGAAAGTGCTCAAATTGATCTTCATCTTTCTTTGCAAAATCTGTTTTTCTATCTTGCAAACTCACAAGAGTTTGCTGTGATCTCCAAAACAAATTTCGCAAAAAAATCTTGAATCCACTTTATGCACTTTCTTACAGGAATTGGTATAAGTGTGATTTTGCTTGCTATTTTATTCCAATTAATTGTATAATTTTCTTTTTATTTTTCTAGGTTGGAGCTACATTGCCTATTCGTTTTCCTCGAAAACCCTCCCCCTTTCTCCCACAAAAACAGCTCAATCGCCTCTCTGCTCTCTCCTTTTGCATCGAGACGCCTGTTCATCGATTCAAAAATAAAAAATTGCAAAAAATCGAAAAGGTCTTCCGCAAAGCCACTACTTTTCTCGTCCGAACATTCTTTTTGGTCATCTATCGCGAATGGTTCAACAACAAAAAGGCAAGCCTTGTCGCTAAGCACTACGTTTTCCAAGCACGCTCGGGTCAACGAAGCGATAAAAGAACAAAAAAAATTCAACGTATTTTTGAAAAACTCACGCGTATTCAAAGACCTCTTAAAGGAACGCCCTACCTCCATGGAATGGAGAAAGAGTGGATTACTACCAATGCAACCGACGATGGATATACTTTGCGCCGCGTCAAGCCCGTTTCATCCCTAGATACAAGACAACTCTTCCATATCCATGCCAATGCTTTTGGCGCCAACAACCATTCATTAGAAGGTTCCACGTCAGAACATTCTCTCTCCTATCTCCATGCCTTCTTAGAAAAACGATGTGAACAGAAACTCTCTACCTACCAACTCCCCTCCTCTATTGAGAAAGCGATTAAGGAAGCAGCCCAACAAGAAATCGATATCAACAAAAAACAGAACGAGAATGAACGCAAAAACGCATGGACCGAACGCACCCGACAACGTATCGAAAAAGGCTTCGCAGAACAAACGCCTACTCTCCTTTCTGGAGGATGGGCAGGCGCTCCTGGCCATGCGATATACTATGAAGTCATCCCCGAAAACGATTCCACAGCCACCTTGCGTCTTTGTAACTTAGGTGCGGGATCCAGCGAGCACGAACGAATCCTTTATGGCAATAAAACAAAAACCCTTCCCTATTTCGATCTCACGTCCATTGCGAAAGAGCGCCTTCTCGATCCCCATGTGTTACAAGCTTTTTCTGAACTCGTCCAGCACGCCTACTTCCCCAGTTCTAGCACAAAAACCGAATACGATAGCCGAGATATTTATCAAGGTTTGTGCAATCTTCTCAAGGCATCGCCTCCCCCCTCCTATGAAGAGGTGCCTGTCGATGCCTTCAAAACCACTCAAAGTTCCGGAATTTGTGCATGGCGTTCTCTTCTTGCCTACCTCTCTACACACATACCGAAAGAGGAGTACAAACGCCTTGTCCTCGACATCCGATTACAAAGCCTTGTCGATCGAGCCTCCCACATAAAAAACAAAACCGATCTACAAGAGTGGCGTCTTGTAAAAAAATCGGAAGAAAAACTCTATCGCAAACTTACAAAAGCTTCGAATCACGCATTTGTCGGTAAACAATACATTCTCCATGCATCCTACCAATTGCGCAAAGTCTCCGATTGGCTAGAGAGGGAGAAAGGTTGTCAAAATACAGGATCGCCCAACCTTCCCCAAAAAAGGGCGTGGGAACTCCGCTCGGCCGCTTCTGAATGCAACATCACTGCCACGCCTTCCTTAGAAGAAATGGCAAGAAAACAGCACGCCACGACAGAACCATCTTACCCTTATTCCATTCGAGAAAGCGTGGAACAATGCCGCAATGCTCCCACCCTTGATGCAGCGATAGATCATGCATACACGCTTAAAGCCGAGAGCGAGAAGATGCAGGACACCTCCTTTTTTCACCTCTTCATGATTGAATGGTTGAAGGATGAAGAGCGACCCTTTACCACTCACGAACCAAAAGAGGCGCAACAGTACATGATGCGCCTTGGAGAGTTGGCCAAAGCCTTCATGGCCTCCTGCTTCCAAACACCCGCAGCCGATGTCATCCACACTGAGAAAATCTACGTTCTCTTTAAACTCCTTGCACTTCAAGAAAATTTAAGCCATGTCGCTATTAGAACCTCTTTTCCTCCTATCAATTTCGATTTGGGTGAAGTGAGTCCTTTTAAAAAGCTTCCCTTCTTGAATCTACACGATAAAAAATGGCAGAAAAAATTCGATGACTTAGCCCGTCAACTATATGGTCTGGGAATAGGAAGAAAGCATTTCTACTGCGAAAACCATTCTTTTTCTGGAGATCGTCCAGTAGGAGAAAGTTCGAGTTTGATTTTTTTTCGAGATCACATAACAAATCGTCCACAAGGCATCCTCCATCAACATCTTTTGGATCTGTTCCCTAATGAAGTAAACCATTTTTTCCAACGACATCCTCAAATGATTCGATTGTCTAAAACACTCCAATGCGCTCATTTTTATGCAAGCGACGATCTTCCCAAGTGGTTTCAATCGTTGCGCGACACGCATTTCCATCTCCTCCATCTTTGTCATGAACCCGTGGGCCAGATAGAGGGCAAGATCGATCTATCGTTCCATTTCAAGGTCGAATCTATCAATAACCAGTACGATCCCGAAGCAAAAATTACTTTTGGATTGAATGGAGTAACGGGAGATTTACTCAATGAAAACCCCTCTCTTATCCGATCTCGCAAACAACCAAAATGGCTCTTTCACAATCACTTTCGCCCGTTTGAATCGAAGCAAATGGAGGCCTTTTTCCACTATATTGTAAAGCACTCTTCATCAAGACCCGATGAAAAAACACTGTTAGCCGACCATGTAGCACAGCACAACATCCCCCTTTCGGATGAATGGTTTAAAGAGCTCGCTCATCTTTTTACTTCTAAGACGCTACAGTTATCAAAAGCGCTGGGTTTCTTTATGCAGCACGCTGCAAAATTGCAAGATCCCGACTATCAGACACTCTTTGAGATCTTGTTTTTCCGTCCACCCCTTCTCGAAGAAATCTCCACTAAGAATTCTGATTTTGGTAAGCGTTTGCAAACATTCATTGAAGGACAAATCCACCACTCTATCCAAGAAAATGACCTTTTTACTGCTGTCTTTCTCCTCCGGATGTCGCGTCATTTTAAAGGATTTTTCCCTGCATTTGCCGACACAGAAGCAACACTACAACGCCTTATTAAAAAAGAAAATCTGGACATCGAAGAGCGTAGCCTCATCTTTGCAGAATGGATGGCTCTTCAACTGGAAAAGAAAACTCTTCCAGAAGACCAAGTCACTCAGTTTCTCCAAGCCATCGCTTTTATCCACGACCATCCCCTTCCAGGCAAATGGACCAGCCCAACTCTGGAACGTGCGGTACAAACGGCCCCTTTATTCTTTGCCGATACCATTCGTCCATTCCTCCTTCCTCAAGACAACCAACCCAACGTCACTGCTCTTAACACCCTTTCTAAAGCCGTGGTACAAAAAGAGGGTCTTGTCTGGCAGGTGAATAACAGACCTAACCATTTTCCTTCCTTTTTTGCTAAGCAGGGAGAAACAACGATTCACTACTTCCCTCTTGAAGGAGAAATCGTCTCTCCCAACAAGGAAGTCCTTCTTCCAACGGAAATTTGCGAGAACCCTTCTTTCAAACTGCTTTTTGGGGATGCGAAGAAAGCCGTGTTGTTACAAAAAAACCTCTATCGCCTAACCGATCGCCATGGGAATGAGTGTCTCATTCGAAACCAACCTAAATCCTTAGATATCGAGCAAAAACGAGATGGCGAGTGGTACCGTTTTATTCCCCGTTCCGCATTTTATGACGCGAAAGATGGTAAGATCGAAGCCAAATTCCATTCTCGCCATCTTCTCCAAAATTTCCAACAATGGCAATCGGTCCGCCACCCCAGAACAATCGAATTCCTCGATGTCACTCAGGGAACCTTCCTCTATAGCGCCTCTTTGGACCAACAGGGACAAATCACGAACGTTAGAAGAAAAACAGATGGCTATCTCCTTGGCCAATCTTCTTCGCTTTTTCACCACTTTGAAGAGCCTGAATGCATCCAAGAGTGGTATGACGAACAAGGGACACTTCGTGAGGTCGAGCTTCCTCGCTACTCTCTCTCATTTACCCATTCTGAATCGACGGGAAGTCTCTTTTGCACCTCTCCCGGTTGGCAAGGCTATCATCTTGCCAAGGATCAAGAGGTTCCTTTTTTGGGATCTTTTTCCCACCGCATGGTTTTAGAAAACAAAGCCGGTGAGCGAAAAATTCTCTTAGCCCAGCAATGGGCAGAAAAACTCGAGCAAAGTGAAGATAAAGAATCTCTTAAGCCCTATTTCTCTCTCAATCGCAATACCGGTTTGGAGCAACCTTTCACACAGAAACTGTATTGCTTTGATCAGAAAGAAAATGGAGAGTTGCTCTCGCGAGAAAAAGCCGCCCACTTACAGCTCATCTACGCATTGATGCTTGGGCATGAATACCGTGCCGCGAATGATTTTCTTCGACGATTCGGATCGAAACTCAACGCCTATACCGAAGAAGAGGCGAGAATTTTAGAAGAAATCGTTTTCCTTGATGAGAAGACGGGCGACCAAGACCCCAATGTGGTTTCTTTACAACTATTTGCAGGATATCTCCTCTATAAGCAGAAAAATGATCACCATCAAGAGACCCCTCCCCATTTACACCAAGCCATAAAGAAGCTGTATTCGCAATATTTGAGTGGGTACTCGAATGTCACCGCCTTGCAATTCTCTCCTTCAGAAGAGATCTTCCTTCTCCAAACCCTCCTCGATCATCAGATCGATTCTTCCTCTCTCATACGATTGATGGAACTCGATCCCCTCAGTGCGCAACGCTATTCCATGCCCATCTTTCCATCCGACAAAGGTTCATCCTCTCTTTTGTCATTCTCGTTCCAAAAAAATCTGAATCCCCAAAAAGCGGGAATTTCTCGGTTCTTCGCGCCTCGAGATGAAGAGATAAAAGCCTCTTATCTGCGAAGACAAGACGTTTTGATCACTCGCTTCGGTAAACTTATCGGTTCCCATTTTTATTCTCTCTACGACATTGCCCGCAATGGGACAGAAGAACAAAAAAAGTGGTTAAAAGAGGCTCTCTCTTTCTTCTCCCACCAACCAGGCTCTCCGTGGGGATGCCTTTTTTCCTGCATTCTCGATCACCCCGACGCCTTTCCTTCACCTCCAACGGAGGATAAAAAGGTCGAACCATGGTGGAAGGATTTATTGGCAACAGCCGATCGAGTGGGTGGTGACCACTTGCGCCGCTTTGGGCAACAACGGAAGTTCAAAAAAACCTCAATGCGCAACGAAACTCCCGATCATTTCTCTTTAAACCCCCAAGAAACCACGCCTCCTCCTTTAACAATTGCCTATCAATTTCCTTCGATTCCTTCCCTCTCTTCCCATTGTGGAGGAGATCATCTTTTCGCATCGACGACTCCCAAAGAAGAAGGCACTTCTGCTTTCGCAACGTGGTTGGAAAGAGAGAAATCCAGCTCTCCTATTCGCAATCCTTTGTACAGAGAGCATATCCAAAACGTAAAACGCGATGACGACATCTTCCATCAGATACCCAAACAACCGATCTATTCCCTGCAACAGGGAGCGGAAAAGACCATCAAAGAGCTTGTCCAGTTACAACCTTCGAAAGAAGAACGTTGTACTGCTTTACAAAAGGCGATCATTGAGAAAGCCAATCAACCTCCAGCGATGGGTGCTGAGCGCGTCCTCTTTCAAATGCAACAAAAAGGGGGAACGCAAAGAATTCTCACGATGAACGAACTTTTGATTCTCTATGCCCGTAAGGATGTACAAACCCTTGCCAAAAGAAATCCCTCCCTCTCTGAGAAAGAGATCCAAGCTCTTTTTGATGATATGGGCGCCTTTCTGATCACAAAAACACAAGAACAACAAAGAGCGCGCGCTCGAACAGAGTGGGAACGGTATCAGCACACCGAGAGCCCTGATGAGAGAGATGCCTATTTACAAAGCTGTGCTACCCTTTTGCTCGCAGAGAGAGCGTATGATCCTAAAGAAAAACCGGCTTACCTCGTTTTTGAATACTTTGCTGATATTTTGATTCGTCCCGATCAAATTGAGAAGCTCGACACATTTTTGAATGCGGGCGATACCAACCCTGTGATGGAGATGATCATGGGGTTTGGGAAATCGAAAGTGTTGCTGCCCCTTCTTGCCTTCCTTCGTGCCGACGGGAAAGCGATATCGACCCTTGTCATTCCCGACTCTCTTTTTGCCAGTATCGCTTCGGATACAGAATCGATTGTGCATGACGCCTTTGGTCAGATCGTGCGCGCCATCCATTCCGTCCGCAATACCACCTTCTCACCCCACCATCTAAGAACACTCTTGCAAGACATCAAAACAGTACAAAAAGAGAAGGGGTGCTTGGCCATGACGGGCAAAAGTATTCTCTGTTTTCTCTTAAAGTATTTAGAAAAATGTGAAGATCATTTGAACAAACAGGAATACCCAGAAGAGTTGCAGCTCATGGAAGAGATCCTGCGTTGCATCAGCCAAGATTGTCTTTGTCATATTGAAGAGGCCGATCTTCTGTTGCGCGTGCTTCACGAAATCTGTTTTAGCGTAGGAAAAAGAGAGAGCCCTATAAAAGCCGATATCGAAACCCTTTCTCACCTCTATACCCTCCTCTATACCGATCCCATCATCAAAGCCCTTGCAAAAGTCAACAGTGACCCCTCCCCCACTTCAGGTGCTCCCGTCTTGACAAAAGAGCTCTACGAACAAACCTTCAAACGTCAATTCGCTGAACGCTTGATTGCGTCGTTTTCTGCACCCAATAAAGCGACTGCCATTGCATCGTTTTTTGGAAAGCAAACGGAAGATCAGAAAAAAATGCTCGTCGATTATCTCACGCATGACAAAGAGAATCGTATCGAGGCACAAAAATACTTTGATCAACAAACAGAAGAGATCCAAGATTTCTTAGCTCTTGCTGCAGAAGAGATCTCTCAGTTTCTCCCTCATACATTAACGCGCCTTTGCGATGAAAACTATGGCATCGATCATGAAAAAAATGGCGTCATTGGCATCCCCTTTAGTGCAGCCAACACACCTAGTACAGGATCACAGTTTTGTTCCCCTTATGTCACGATGAATTACACCTACCAATACTACGCCCTCAAAGGGGTTTCGCAACAGGTATTGGCCGATCAAGTGGCACGCCTACAGGAACGCGCAATCAAGAGTTAAAAGAAGATGGGAAAAAGGGACAGATCGAAAAAACGGATGCATGGAAAACTTTTTGCAAACTGAAAGGAGTCTTGATATTCCTCTTTTCAACATCAAAGAGAGCCAATGGGAAAAGCTATTAGGAGAAGTGAACCAAAGTCTTGCGAAAAGAATCGAATTTGTCGAAGAGCAGATCCTTCCCCATCTCGAGATTTTTTCGAGAAAAATCAGCGCTAATCCCCACAATCTCACCGAACTCTTTCGCCAACTATCTGGTTTTACGGGAACGTTATGGAACCGTTGCAGTATGCATAGCAAACTCGATCCCGCACCTGCTGCGGGCAACGATGCCAAAACATTAGAGATTTTATGGAATCATTCCTTCAATGAAGTCTACACCGTCACATCAGGAACCCCTGATGAGATGTTTGCCAAATTCGACCAACAAGGAATCTCCTTTGACATGATTAGCGATGCTGGCGGCTATTTTAAAGGGGCCAGCAATACAGCAATCGGACAAACACTGCATGCGCGATACAAGAGGCCCGTTACCTTTTACAACGAAAGCAATGAGCAAGCAGAATGGGATGGGAAAGACGAGAAAAGCTTAAACGAGTCGACAACTCCTATTTGCGAGAGGATGACCTTCTTGGATCAGCGTCATACCACAGGTGCTGATACAAAGAAAAAATACAATGCAGTAAACATTGTTACCATTGGAAGGAACATGATGTTGCGCGACCTTGCGCAAGCTGTATGGCGTCTTCGTGGCCTTGACAAGAAGCAGAGGGTGAAGTTCGTCCTTGACGATGAGGTCGAATCGATCTTACGGAAAAAGTTTTCCAAACCGCAAGAAGAGAAGATCACATTTGAGGATATTCTCCGTTTTGTCATTCTCAATCAAGTGGAGAGAGTCGAATCGGAGAGTTTCAAAGGGTATCGCGAAGAGAGCGACGGCGTTATCCAGTTTCTTCTGTTAAAAGGCTTGATCGATCCAAAATGGAGCATTGAAGAGAAAAAAGAAGCCATGGCCTATCTCAATAACGTGTGGTTTAAGGAGATGGTAAAACGACCAAGAGAGCTCTATGGCAAGATCTTAGAACGAGAAAATCGCGACACCGTTTTCCAAAATGAAGTTGACAACTATACAAAACGCATTCGCGATATTTTTGTAGCCCTTCCTTTCTTAGCGCAAAAAGGAGAGAAACCTGAGAGCTACATCGAGCGGATACAACACATTGCAAACCAATACAAACCCTTTTGTGCTCAAGAAATCCCCGTTCCTTTGCGCGACATCGATGGAGATCAAACCGTAGAGATTGAGGAAGAATCGAGAAAAGAGACGGAGACAGAACTCGAAGTCGATGAGAAAAAAGTGGATACTAAGGTGGTTCTTGGGAAGCTAGACCCGAAATATTGCAAGCTTTCTCTTGAACGATTGCATGAAATCTCTTCTGCGGTATTTTGTTATACCCAAAGACAGGAGTTGTCATATTATAATGCATTAGAGACATTGGATAGCATTCCCTATTTCTCCTTAAAGCTTTATTGCCAACATGATCCCATTCTCAAAGAGTACGCAGATGCTTTTGAAGGCGTTGATCTCACTAGCAATGTTCTCGAATGGCCCACGCGCAATCCTTCCATTGACGATCTCCAATTATTGGGAAATCACCGCACTCCCCTGCATTTTGTGCAAATAGAAAATGGAGAATGCATTCTTCTTAGTGATATCGAAGCGAAAGAAATCAAGAATAGTCCATCTCTTTATCACCTCGACTACGGATTCAGCAATCCTGATACGGTGCTCGATGAAAATACACTGGAAACCATCACCAGGATCAAGTTTTTGTCGGGTAGATCCAATTTTTCAAAAAAAGAGTGTGTGTTTCTAAAAAAATGGTTCCAAACGCATGGTGTGGAGAAATTGCAAACGCTCTACCATCGGCACATCCTATCGGGCATGCCGGAAAAAGCCGCAACCTACGCCTCAAGTCCCTTGCGCGATCTATTCCGCTCCCTTACCTAAACGCGAAGAACGCGAAGATTTCTGACCTGAGGTCGAACATGACCCTAGATTTTAGGTATCTATCCAAAGAAGATCGGTTAACCAAGAATGGATCTCTTTGAGAATCTCGGATGATTGGATTGTGCCAAGTCTTTGGACTAATCTCTTTTTACTAATCGATCGAATCTGTTCGGACATCGCAAAGCTTAAGAATTTCACTTCTCCTTGAGGTGGTGTGATTTGGATATGGGAGGGAATTTTTTTGTCTCTGCTTGTAATGGGAACAACAATGATGAGACCTGAAGATCCTTTGTTCATGAGATTGTTCGAGACGACAATGGCGGGACGAACTTTCTTGCCAATTTCATTGCCTTTTACGGGATCGGGGTCAAAAAGCCAAATTTCTCCCTGTAATGGACTATTCTTCTTCAAGGCCATCGTTAAGTGTTCCTTCCCATTCTTCTCGTTCTTGCAATTCTTTTCTCCATGTGGACGGATCGGACTGAAGGTTTTGATAGGCTTCATTCATGAGTCGAATTCTTTCATTTCTTTGATAAGCTTCCAAGGCGTGCTCGATGATTTCTACTTTTGAATAACCTGTTAGTAAGATCATTTCCTTGATGATGGAATCGCTACGGCTTGAAATTCTCGCTGTTTGGGCCATGTTCCACTCCATTTGTTATTTTTTAGTATACAATATTATATACATTTTTGTCAACCTAACGAAAACATTTTACTTACCACAGAGAGCACACTTCTACCTCCAAAACAAATTTCGCAAAAAAATCCTGAATCCACTTTATGCATTTTCTTACCGGAATTGGTATAATGAAGGGCAATAACGGTCAAATATTAATTATTTACAAAGCTTCAACCGCTCGACCGAAGGGAGAGGCTTATCGCGCGAACGGTACGTTCGTGCGATGGCGTTCTTTCGAGAAAGCGATAGCTTTCTCGAAAAAACAAAGAAGCCGCGGGGAAACAAGCGTCACAAGCAAGCGACAAACTTGAAGGCTGCGAAGCGGCCGCGGGGGTTTGGGGGGATTAGTCCCCCCAAAAAAACTAGTATCCCAAAAATTTTTCATGCTTTCGATAAGGGTGCCGCGGGAAGATGGCGGCGATGGAGTCAGTAAGGGGGATATTTTTTGGGCATACTTTGACACAATTTTGTGCATTACCGCAGCCTCCCGACTTCCGCATTTTAGTCCATTCTCCCAGGGAAGAGGTGAATTTTGGGCACTACACCCTCTGATTTATTAATTCAATCTTTTCATTTCTAACAAGGCCAAATGTTTGGTAAATCTTTTTTGTTTTTTGATTCGGCTTTGACGGCACACGGTATAACTTTTCTGTTTTGTGATCCTTTAAGATGCTTACTTGAGTCCTCCAAAGGGAGCCTTCTCATGTCCTGAATCGAAACTTTTTTTTCTTTTTGTAGCTCGATGCGATACTCCGCATGCCTAAGAGAGTGAAGGCTAGAAAGCAAAGAAGAAGATGAGCTTCTATTCTCTCTGGTTTGAAATGATAAATGGGGTCTTACCGATAAATCTGTTTTGATCCTAAACGACTCCTCAATCACCCACAATCTTCTGTAATATTGCAGAAGCTCGAGAGCATCTGATTCGCCATCATTTGTGATCAATCCATGCAGTCCGTCCCACTTCTCTTCCTCTGCAAGTTTCTCATTATCTAATGAGATTTTTCCTTCTCCTTCCGCTTTTAGATACTTCTGGTAGCCTCTGTTTGAAACCAGCTTCTTCATGTTCTTTCCTGAACCTATTTTCTTTTGAATCTTATCCAAAACCCTTTCTCGATCAAGCTTGTCTTTTTTCGCTCTCCTATCACTATGGGTTACAACTAAACGTCTTTGGTTCGGTAAGATATGCTGCTGGAGTTTGTAGTTATCCTTATCAAAATAAATATTTACTCCATCACCCTTAAGAATCTCTTCCCTAACCTCCTTAGGAAGTTTTTTCAGCTTCGCGGCGATTACATATTTTATGTTTGCTTTCTCTAACTCCTGTAAATTTTTCTCACTCATCATGGCTCTGTCTGCAATGATCGTCACATCTCCTATCGGAAGATTTTTTTCCAGTTCTCTAGACATTTTAGTAGTGTAGAAACCTCAGCAGTATTTCCAGGAAATGCTTGGTACCCTATTGGAAGGCCATCTTGAGTCGTAGCTAACGCCATAACAACTTGAACTGAGTGAAATTTTTGATATTTCGAATAACCAAATTTACGAAGCTCATCTTCTTCTGTGCTTTCAAAGTAAAGCGTTGTGACATCAAAAAATGTCATGTTGATTTTTTCGAAGCAAAGAGATTGAGTAGACTGAAAAATTCTTTTTTGGAACTCATCTTGCTTTTCGATAAGTGAATCCATCATGCGATATATGCGATCAAGATGGATATCGACACCAAAATCGGCAGTTAAAATTTCTTGGGTTGCTCTTTTGCTCGAAGGTTTAGCGATTCTTGCAAGAACTAATTCTCTAAGGACTTCACTTTTCTTTTTCGTAAGTATATTATTGAAACCTAGAGAGTTAAAAAGATACCCAAAAACATCATGAAATCCCTCAACTATTCTTTTTTGCTCTGAAAGATCATTGAGATCTACAACAAGTGACTCTGAGACCTCTTTAGGTTCTTCAATTTTTTCAGCAGTAACATCAAGACAAAGCTCGTCAGGTTTCTTGCCGTTTAAGTTTTCCGTTGAAAAGAGAAACGGACCTTTTCTTTCTTCTTCTATTTGAGCTATTAGTGTTTTTGCAAGCCTCTTTAACTCTTCAAGCTCATTTTCACTTTGTGAAACACCAACATGTCTAACTATAACTTGCTTGACTTTAGAACCTTGGCGAATGCTTTCGCAGATTTGAACTTTATTTTTATGCGGATGGGCTGTGGATTTTACTCGAATAAACATACGACGATACTAGCTTGCTTGCCATATATAGTCAACACCTATTTTATTTAGGGCACTACATTTTAAAAGGCAGGGCTACTTTAGGGAAATCGAGTTCAAGGGTAACCTAAAATGCTGAAGTCAGGATTAATTATTTACAAAGCTTCAACCGCTCGACCGAAGGGAGAGGCTTATCGCGCGAACGGTACGTTCGTGCGATGGTTCTTTCGAGAAAGCGATAGCTTTCTCGAAAAAACAAAGAAGCCGCGGGGAAACAAGCGTCACAAGCAAGCGACAAACTTGAAGGCTGCGAAGCGGCCGCGGGGGGTTTGGGGGGATTAGTCCCCCCAAAAAAACTAGTATCCCAAAAAATTTTTCATGCTTTCGATAAGGGTGCCGCGGAAGATGGCGGCGATGGAGTCAGTAAGGGGGATATTTTTTGGGCATACTTTGACACAATTTTGTGCATTACCGCAGCCTTGGATCCCCTCTTCTCCCATGACAGCGTGGAGGCGTGTTCGTTGATTCATCTTCCCTGTGGGGTGCATGTTAAACAGGCGCACTTGAGAGAAGATGGCGGGACTCATGAATTTCGAGCGGGGGTTCACTTGTGGGCACCCCTCGGAGCAGACGCCGCACGTCATGCAGCGGGCGAGAGAGTACATGATCTCTTGTCGTTCTGGATTGATTTTGGGTCGACGGGTATCGCCTTGTGACGAATCGACATCGATCCAAGCTTGCACTTTTTTGAGATTTTCAAACATTACGGATCGATCGATGACGAGGTCGCGGATGAGGGGGAATTTTGTCATTGGTGCGAGAGTGATGGTATCTTTGCCCGTCTTTTTCAGGATCGGTTGGATGAGGGCGGTGCAGGCTTGTCTTGGGTAGCCGTTGATGAGCATGGAGCACGATCCGCATACCTCTTCGAGACAGCCCGATTCCCAGACGACGGGGGTGACTTTCTCTCCTTTATTGTTGATCGGGCGGCGTTGGATCTCCATCAGGCAGGAGATGACATTGGAGAGTGGGGTAAGGGGAAGAAGGAATTCTTCCCAATATTGATGTCCTGGGTGGCCACGAAAAATGCGGAGGGTAAACGACTTTCCCATGCGTTGTCCTATACAGGCAAAGAGATATTTTCTGGAATGTTTTTGAGTGTTGGTTGGACTTTTTTCGTCGTGGTATAGTCGCGATCGATGGGATCGAGATGACGAATATCGACAGGTTGGTAGTCGATGTGGGTTTCTTTTTGTGAAGGATCGTAGGACGCGATGGTGGTTTTTAACCAGTGTTGATCATCTCTTTCGGGGAATTCGGGTTTGTAATGGGCTCCTCGCATCTCATTGCGTAGGAGAGCGCCTTTTGTGATGATTTTTGCCAAATCGATCATCGGACCGAACTGGGAGGCAAAGGCGTAGGTTTGATTGGCAAAAGGGGTGAGATCATCGAGAGTGATGTGTTGGAACCGCTCTTCGATCTCTAAGATTTTATTTAGGGTCCTTTGTAGATCGGGATTATTTCTTTTCACAGTAACGTGGCGCACGAGCCAGTTGGCTAGTTCGTGATGGAGTTCGTGGACATTTTCTTTTCCTCGTCTGGAAAAGAGTTCTTGTTTCCGCTTTTCTTCTTCTTCTTTTGCACGATCAAAGATTTTGGAAGAGAGTTCCGTATGATGCGTATCGAGTTGATCGATATAGCGAGGGATCTCATCCCCTGCAACGAGGCCTCCAAAGATGCATGAGAGGAGGGCGTTGGCACCGAGGCGATTGGAACCATGGTATTGGTAGTCCGATTCTCCGGCATCGAAACAACCGGGAACATTGGTCATCTGGCGAAAGCGGGTCCAACGGTCGGGATCGTCGGCAGCGGGCCAGTCGACCCAGGCGCCTCCCATGGAATAATGGACGGCGGGAAAGATCTTCATGGGGATCGCATGGGGATCGTCTCCCGAAAACTTTTCGTAGATATCGAGCACCGACTGGAGTTTATGCCTTTTCTCTTCGGGAAGGTGGGTGATATCGAGATAGACCTGCATCTCTTCATCGATCCCAAGGCCCATCTCACAGATGCGCAATACCTCTCGTGCACCGATATCGCGAGGAACGAGGTTGCCAAAGGCGGGATAGAGTTCTTCTAAGAAATACCATTTTTCTCCTGTCTTTCCACAAGGAATCACTTTTCCATCGGGTGTCTCGATGGTTTTTGTCGAATCGCCCCACACCCATATCCGTCCTCCCTCTCCTCTTACCGATTCAGAGATGAGGCGGAGCTTGTCAGGTCCTGGGATGGCTGTCGGATGGATTTGGATAAACTCTCCGTTGGCATACCAGACGCCTTGTCGATAGAGGCGACCATTAGCAGCACCGGTACAAAACGTTGAGTTGGTCGATTTCTTAAACAAAAGCCCTGGACCTCCAGTACAGAGAAGAACGGCATCGGCCTTAAACACTTCCATTTTCAAATTAAAGAGATTCATAAGAACGATGCCGCGAACCACACCGTGCTCGTCGAGGACAAGGCTCATGAACTCGTGATTTTCGAATTTTTCTACAAAGCCTTTGACTTCATAGCGTCGCACCTGCTCATCGAGGGAATAGAGAATTTGTTGCCCTGTAGAGGCACCACAGAAGGCGGTACGGTGGTAAAGGGTTCCGCCGAAACGGCGCACATCGAGATTCCCTTCTGGTGTCCGATTGAAAGGACATCCGAAACTCTCGAGCATGTAGACAATATTGGGCGCAGCAAGGCACATTTCAAGGACGGGAGGTTGATGGGCAAGAAAATCCCCTCCTTTGATGGTATCATAGGCGTGAACGATGGGAGAATCGTTCTCCCCTTTCGTATTGAATGCAGCGTTGATACCTCCTTGGGCGCATACCGAATGACTTCGCTTAACTTTGGTTACGGAGACAAGCTGGACATGACATCCTTGTTCTGCCAAACGCATTGTGGCGGAGAGCCCGGCAAGGCCTCCGCCAACAACAATCACGTGTTTCTTTTCTCGATCTGTTGTCATGAAACCAACTTAAGACTTCTCACAACACTTTCCAAATAAGTTATAGAGCCATGCAAAGATATAAAACCCAATAAACCAGTAGACAAAGCCCCAAATGGCACCGATGATACTGCCTCCATAGGTGACAGCATAGCCAGGATATCCTGGTTCCATCATTTCCATCCATTCACGACCATACCCCCACCAGATGGCAATCCACGTAAAGATAAACATCCAAGCACCATTAAAGACACCGCCAGCAAGGGCGAAAGAAAAGGGACGCAGCATAAGATACCTCCATTAGGTTTTTAAATTGATCCAATAAGCACCCCATACTGCAATTAGACCTAAAAAAGCAATCACCAGCATCAATCCGTAAGAAAAAATGCGAAAAAATTGCTGTCCTCGCCGCGTCGTCATGATGCCGAGAGAGATGGAAGCGGTCCACAACCCATTGAAAGCGTGGAATGCGGCAGATAAAACAAAAATGGAATAGAGTCCCACCAACAAAGGGCTTTTGAAGGCATTCCTGACGACGAGAAGGTCGATGGTACCGAAGTTGTCAGCAATAGCAATGGTTTCATTTTTCGATAATTTCCATTTTTGCAACACCTCTTTCCATGGATTGGAAGCATATTTTTCGATGGTTTCCTGACTGAACAATTGTACCCCTAAACGGTTTGCAAGGGGTGCAAGAGCGGGATCGTCGGTAACGCGTACCAAATACCAGTGCTCGGTTCCCATTTCTACACGAACAGGGTATTCGAGGATGCGCATATGAAGAACATGAAGCAAAATCCCTACAAGGAGAACCCAAGAGGTAATTCTTTGCCAGCTATAGGCTTGATTTTCGCGATACATTCCGAGTGAGGGAAGGCTTCCATCGCTTGAGAAGTGGTTCATCTGGCCACGACGAGCATACACGATTCCCCAGACACCGTGTATGAGAAAGGGAAGGGCTAATAAGACTAGCTCGATAACGATCAGATAAGGAATTTCGTGAATACGATTAACAGCACGAATGAAGCCTGCACCATCATCACCAAAGAAAAGGGCAGCTTCTGAATTGGTGATGAGGTGTTGGATGAGAAAAAGAACCAACCATATGCCCGTCAGCGTATGGAGTCGTTTCAACCAATACGGTTTTGGCGTTGAAAAGCTCTCGCCGATCATCTACTTTTGTGCTTCAAGGAAGTATTTTTCAACATTTT
This sequence comes from Parachlamydiales bacterium, assembly GCA_942491955.1. Lineage (GTDB taxonomy): Bacteria > Chlamydiota > Chlamydiia > Chlamydiales > CALOCV01 > CALOCV01. The sequence continues at coordinate 4,405 of CALOCV010000051.1, read as the reverse complement.
CCCAATTGATGACATTCCAAAAGGCTTCGATGTAGTCGGGACGGCGGTTGCGGTAATCGATGTAGTAGGCGTGCTCCCATACGTCTAAACCAAGGATGGGTCGTTTGTTAAAAGGGAGAGGATTTTCTCCATTGCTTAAGGCCGTGATTTCCAATTTTCCTCGGTTATTGGTAGCAAGCCATGCCCATCCCGAACCAAAGAGGTTTGCTGCTGCGTTGGAGAAGGCGCTTTTAAAGGAATCAAAATCGCCAAAATCGCGATGGATTGCTTCTAGCAGTGTTGAGGAGGGCTTTCCTCCTCCGGAAGGCGCAAGGATTGTCCAAAAGAGGTTGTGGTTCCATGCTTGAGCGGCGTTATTGAAAATTCCCCCGGAAGACTTTTTCACGATCTCTTCGAGGCTCCATTTTGATTCGGGCTTTCCTTCGATGAGTGCGTTGAGTTTTTTGTAATAGGCCTCATGATGCTTGTTGTAGTGGTAGTCCATGGTCTCTTTGGAAACAAACTTTTGCAAAGCATCTAACTCATAGGGCAGAGCGGGCCGTTGAAATGTCATGGTAGTCATCACCTCTCCTTTACCTTGCGGGGTATTTATGAATAAAAATTAACGTTCCATGAATACCAACTATTGCTATAAAAAGCAAGTTTGTTATGCTCTCTTTAAACAAGGAGGTCGATCATGGAAGCAATCTCAAGTTCTCCTGTATGGCCACAGACAGTCTATGACGATTTAATCGAACAGACAAAAAACCATCCTAAAGCAGAACAAATCCGAGAGCTCGTTACGCATATTTTTTATTGTTATCAACAATGGGAAGAAAAGGGTAGCATCAATGCAACGGCATATCATCAATTATCTCCTCAATGGAATTCTCTTCTAACGGAACAGACTCGTTACTTAACGAATCCTACTCCATCTATTCTCTCTTTGTTCTCTCAACTCCCTTTGGAAATAATAAGATTACACCAAGCTCCTACAAGTAACGATCAACCAATAGATCACGCGACCACCACAACGGTAGATCCTTGGCTCAATCATTTTTCTAAGCTTGCAGAACAGGTTGTTCTAGACCTTCCGCAATACACAACAACGCATACAACGGATGGTTTTTTTGCCTATCTTTTTGCTCTTTTTCTTACCAATCAACCTTATGATGATCAAATTTTGATTTCCAATGAACAAACCTTTTCTCTTCAAAACAAAGATTATCCAGAAAATTGGAAAGAAATAATTCCCATCATAAAAGAAGCTTTGCCTATACAAAAACGACAACCGCAGTGTTCTCCTTTAATGATTGCCACTTGTAGAAATGAATTTGTTTATGAATTTTGATGAAATCTCTACACAAACATCACAGATTTCTCAAGATACCATTGAACTTGTGAAACAAGTGTCGCAAGCCGTAAAGAAGTTACAAGAAAAAAAAGATTTATACCTCAAAATTCCCCTTCAAGAAAAACAAACACCATCCTCGAATGAGATCTCATCTGAAAAAAACCATGAGGAAATTATTTTGATTCTTTTTTCTGCAAAAGCTTCATTGGAAAAATTTTGTCAGATGGATTGGATAGATGATCCTTACTTTGTCTCGAAAGAAAGACTCCTCATGGCGGTACAACTGAATGAAAGTACTTAAATACCATTTATCAGAAATAACCGTAACTATTCAGGTTCCCTGACTTTCTACGGGAACAACTCGATTTAAAAACGGTGGTGAACCCAAATTTTGATTCACCTGATTCGGAGCTCCTATTCCCTTAGAACCTGTTCAAAATCTTTTAGAACCTGTCTTCATACTTGAAATGAGCTAAATTCGGATTCTTTTCCTCCAGGAGACGACAAAAATGTGCGGGTCTTTTAATATTACCCGCACATTTTTGTCGTCTCCTGAGAGAAAATAATTTCGAATTTAGCCATTTGAGAGTGTGAAGACAGGTTCTTAAATAAACAATTCCCTACAATGTGCTTTACTTAAGAAACTTGGTTGACATATCTCAGCAATAAAAACTACCACAGAGCCCACAGAGAGCACAGAGAGAGGTTATATTTTCATTCGACGAATGCCTTCTACCAATCGTTTCACATTAAAATTGATCAGCAATCCTCGAGCACAAGTTCCATAGAGCTTTAAATAAGATAGTCGTTGTGCTTCGTGTATTAGAGCTATTCCATTCACAGATTTAATTTCTATAATTACCTGATCCTCTACAACTTCTTCAGACATTTTTGGATGCACTAAACAATCTTTATGTCCTCCCTCTGTGTTCTCTGTGGGCTCTGTGGTAGTTTATTTTCTAAAAACTCGTTCAAAACTGTTTTACGAATAAAACGACAAAAGCAAGGATGACCATATGTAAACTGGTTTTTCAAACATATGAAATGCCACAAATTACATCATATAAGTCGACCGCTCTAGGACGTGTTTTTTTTCTTGCAGATTCCAGAAGAGGTTTAATTTTGTTAAACTGTTCACGATCCATATCGCTAGGATAGCAATGGGGCATAAAATACCTACAATTGTCTTGGAAAATAATTGTTTATACAGGATTAGAAAGATTTTAAACAGGTTCTTAAAACTGCTGAAACACGTCTCGGCACCTCCAAAATGTAGTGGTACACGCATTTTTATTTTTTATAACCTATTTAATTTTAGTCGCTTGAGAAAATTAGCTGTCAGAGTCGGGAATGACTACAGTCAATAAACCAATTCCGGTAAGAAAGTGCACAAATTGATCTTCATCTTTTTCTTTGCGCAATCTGTTTTTCTATCTTGCAAACTCACAAGAGTTTGCTGCGATCTCCAAAACAAATTTCGCAAAAAAATCCTGAATCCACTTTATGCATTTTCTTACCGGAATTGGTATAAGCAGCAAACAGTAAATACGGCTGTTTTCCAAAATTCCTAAATTTATCCATCGATTTTTCCTAAAATCATGGAATTTATCACCGTGTTTTTTCTAAAAATACTTGATTTATCCCCATGTTTTCTCTAAAATAAGTCTAAAAAAGGCGGGATATGCGAAGAGATCACCTAGAGTTTTTGAAAAATTGGCGTAAGGACCCCATTCGCGTTCCTTTATTGATTAGAGGGGCTCGCCAAGTAGGGAAATCATGGCTAGTCAACCTATTTGGAAAAGAATTTTCCTCTTATATCGAGATAAATCTCGAAAAGGACACGAGGGTACACGCTCTTTTCCCCTCTCATATTTCACTTGAAAAAACGCTAGAACAGCTGCAGGTATATACACAAAAAAAAATTATCCCGGGCAGCACCCTTTTATTTTTGGATGAGATCCAGGAGTGCCCCGACGCCATTCGCTATTTACGCTATTTTAAGGAAGAGATGCCCGAACTTCATGTGATCGCCGCTGGGTCACTCCTTGAATTTACTTTAGAAAAATTAGGGATAGCTGTGGGAAGAGTTGATTACTTATTCCTATACCCTCTTTCTTTTATGGAATTTTTGACTGCGAATCAGCGTGATGATCTAAGGGGGAATATTGAACGTGAGAACATCGATCCTGCCACTCACGAGAGTATTTTGGACTATTTGAGAAATTATATGTGGCTAGGAGGAATGCCGGCTGTGGTTGATACATGGCTTAAACACAAAGACTCCTCTTTGTGTCAAAGGATTCAAGATCGAATCATTAAGACTTATATCGATGATTTTCAAAAATATGCCAAAGCCCACCAAGTGGAACATGTAGGACATGTGTTCTCCTCTATCCCAAAACAGCTAGGAAAAAAATTTAAATACATCAGTGTTGATCCCGACGCCAAAACCTACCCGATTAAACAAGCTCTTCATCTTCTAAATAAAGCAGGCATTACATATCAATGCTTCCATACCGCCGCACAATCGTATCCTCTAGGAGGTGAAGTTGATGAAAAAAAATTTAAAGTATTTTTCTTTGATATCGGAATGGCCCACAGAATTCTTGGGCTCGACTTGGCTGAATGGGTGACCCATCCATTGGAAGTTGAATTATTTGGATTCAGTGCAGAACAATTGGTAGCACAAGAGTTGATTTCCTATTCCGACCCCTCTCAAAAAGGAGAACTTTACTATTGGCACAACGAAGCGCCCACAAGTAATGCTGAAGTAGACTTTATCACTATCCATAATAAAACGATCATCCCTGTTGAAGTAAAATCCAAAATTAAAGGGGGAATGAAAAGTTTAAATGTATTCCTAAGCAAGCATCCAAAAAGCCCTTATGGAATAAAAATTTCAGAAGGTATGTTTGGCAAACACGACCACCTTCGCGAAATTCCGCTTTACGGGGTATCGACGCTGAAATTGTAGTTAGATAAAATGACAAAATTTTGGTCATTTCTGTCTTTTTGGTCCCTTCTTTTTGCTTCATCTTTTTTCTTGGGAAATGCACACGACTATGCTATACC
>CALOCV010000050.1:0-26690 GCA_942491955.1 Parachlamydiales bacterium | reverse complement strand
CATTGTTCGGCAGCGCTATCGATGGCATCGAGGGCGAGGTTGAGGTGGGAGGCGGTTTCTTTTGGGAAGGCATCGGTATTGCGTTTATCGCGGACTTGGGAATCGATGAGGTCGGCTGATATTCTACGAGCTTGGTCGTAATTTTTTCCGATGAGGAGTTCTGCTGTCACTTCTGCTGCTCCGATGAGGGCGGAGTGGCCGAAGACTTGGAAGCGGACATCGACAATTTGGCCGTCAGCGGGATCGACGAGCCAGAAGAACCAAAGGGACTGGCCTTGGTTTGGATCGCCGGCTTGGCCGATAGCGAGGTGCATGCCGCGTTCTTTTGATTCTTTGTAGTGGAAGGAGCCGACATGGTGGGGGGTGGTGATTTTATTTTGGAGTTTTTTGCTATAGCGGCTCCAGGGGAATGGTTGAAGGAGTTGGGTCAAGCTCATTGGTGGATTCCTTTGGATGTGGCTAAGCAGTGGTGGGAATAGGAGCGGAGGCGTACGGCTTCTTGTGCGATGTGGTTGACGGCTTCATCGATCTCTTCTTCTGTGGTATTGCTGGAGAGAGAGAAGGAGAGCGCTGTTTGTGCGAGGCTTGGTTCGACGCCAGAAGCTGAGAGGACGAGACCGATTTGTTGGGTCGTCCCTCCACCGATATTGGTATAGACTCTTTTTTTATCGAGGGCATATTGGAGAGCTTCGTTAGCGACGCCTGGGAATGCGATGGCAGTGATATGAGGGAGGCGATCTTGTTCTTGGAAGAGGGGGATGGCGTTGGGGTAGGCGGCGGCGATGCCGTTTTCGAGACGATTGCGCAAGCGAGCGATTTCTGTACAGAAAAAGTCTTGTTTCTTTTGAAGATCTTCGGCGACGGTAGCGAGGGCGACAAGGCCGGGGATATTCCATGATCCGGCTCGCAGGCCAGCCTGCTCCCCTCCTCCGACGATGAGGGGGCGCAAGGGAGCCCCTTGTCGAGCCCAGAGGCCTCCTGTCCCTGGTAGGCCTCCGATGGCATCTCCTGAGAACGTGAGGTAATCGATATGGACATCGTTGAGGGAGAGAAATATTTTCCCTAGGGAGTGTGAGATATCGAGGTGGAAAAGAATGCCTCGTTCGCGACAGATATCGCCGATCTCTGTGATGGGTTGGATCACGCCTGTGAGTCCATTGGCCCAAGAGAGGGAGAGAAGGGCAGTATGGGGAGTGATGGCTTCGACGATAGCTTTTGTCGAAATTTTTCCTTGGTTATCGACTTCGATCATTGATGGAGCGCACCCTTTTTCTTGTAGGCGATCGAATGCGAGGATGGTAGGGGCTTCATCAATATTGGAAGTGAGGAAGCCATTTTTCCCCTTTTCTTTTGTAATCAGAGAGTAGACCGATTCGATAATTTGGTTAATGCCTTCGGCGCTGGAAGAGGTGAGGATGAAGGTATCCTCTTCTTTGGCTCCAAGAAGAGAGTAGATCGCTTCGTAGCTTTTTTTGAGGGTGGGGAAGAGTTCTTGTCCTTTTTTATGGGGAGCTGTTGGTGTCCCCCACTGTTCGTGGAGAAAAGGGAGAGCGGCAGCGATTCCTTGTGGGGAGGGGCGGCAGCGCGTGGCATTATCGAGGTAGATCTCTTGCATGGAGCTTATACTTTATGAATGGTCCCTTCGGTATATTCGTACAGAATGGGTTTACCGGTGGGGATTTCGAGTTGGAGGACCTCTTCTTTGGTGAGGCCGTCGAGTTCCATGATGATCGATCGGAGGGAGTTGCCGTGTGCGGAGACGAGGATATTTTTCCCCTCTTTTAGCAGGGGGACGATTTTCTGGTTAAAGTAGGGGATGGATCGTTCTGCTGTCATCTTCAAGCTCTCCCCTTTGGGAGGAGGGGTGTTATAACTTCTTCTCCAAATATGGACCTGTTCTGCTCCGTATTTTTCGGCCATTTCTGCTTTATTGAGGCCTTGGAGTTCACCGTACATTCTTTCGTTGAGTTCCCAGGCGCAGTAGACGGGAATGGTTTCTCGCTTTGTCTCTTCGTTATAGATCGTTCGCCATTCGGAATGTTCTTCTCCTTCGGGATGGATGATGATGGGTACTTTGCCTGAATTGTGATGTGCCATGGCTAGAAGAGCGGTCATTTGGGCACGGATAAGAGTTGTTGTGATGATGAGATCGACAGGGATATCTTTGATGTCTTTTCCCGCTTGAATTGCCTCTTCGATTCCCTTATCGGATAGGGGGACATCGACCCATCCGGTGAAAAGATTCCGTTTGATCGCATCTAGATTCGCCATGTCGCATTAAAATTAACATTGCCATAAAAAACTCGCATTAAAAAAGATTCCTCCATTCTAGCGCAAAACCCCTTTCCTCTCAATCTTCTCTTTGATTGCATAAAATGAAAAAACAAAATAAAATCTTCCTGGTGAGTTTTGTATGAACGAAGACAAAAAACAAGAATCTTCTCAGCGTCTGAGTAAAACCCTCTCTCGGTCGGGGGTCGCTTCGCGCCGAGTCTGCGAAGACTGGATTCAGAAGGGACGCGTCCGTGTGAACGGCAAGGTGGTCACTCAACCTCAGTTTCCCGTCTCTTATGCTTGTGATCGTGTCGAGGTGGATGGCAAGATGATCGAGCAAGAGGAGGAGAAGGTATATTATCTTCTCAACAAGCCAAAGGGGTACCTCTGTTCTGCACAACGTCGAGGAAAAGAGCGCATCGTTCTGGATCTTTTCGAGGACGAACCAAAACGGTTATTTACCATTGGCCGGCTCGACAAGGAGACAGAAGGATTGCTTCTTCTTACTAATGATGGGTATTTTGCTCAAAGGGTGATCCACCCCTCTTATGGGGTCAAAAAAGAGTACATCGCAAAGACCGATTGTGAGATCACTACGGAACATCTGCAGCAGCTCTCTCAAGGAGCCCGTATTGAAGGTGACTGGATACGTCCTTTTCGAGTCGAAAAAGTGCGAAAAGGGACGGTAAAACTCATTGTTACCGAAGGGAAAAAGCATGAAGTACGCCTTTTACTCGCACACGTCGGATTAGAGGTGCGGTCCTTAGTCCGCACTCGAGTAGGGGCTTTACGCCTAGGAACTCTTGCACTGGGCGAATGGCGCCCATTGACCCAGAAAGAGCTTTCTTTGTTCTAACCCTCTCAACGAGAGTAAGACCCATGGAAGACGCGTTATCGGAAAAGAAAGAAGAAGCTCTTTCTAAACCGGCCGCTTCGCTAGAAAAAGCGATACGCAAGCTCGAGCTCTTTGCCAAGGCTTCATCGACGCATTATGACCTACAGAGTTTGGATATTGTCAACGAAGAGCTTGTTGTATCTTCTCCCATCCAACGCAGCAAAAGAAAGACATTGATGGAGTGTTTTCGTCGGGCTCTTTTTAATGGAGAAGAGAGGGAACGTCAAGAGAACAAACGCCAGCGGATTTTGCAAGAGTTATTAGAAGCGATTGACATTGTAAAAAGCCATTATCGCATGATTGACCACTGCATCGATGGTGGGCAAGAAGAGAGGGAGTGGGCGAAAGGAGCATTAGAGACGATCCATCGGTGTAATGCTATCATTCGAAAAATCAATGAGCCTAAGAATAGTTGGAAGGATCGCATCGTCCATTTTTTTTCTAAAAAAAATGGGTGGGACATTGATGGGGATCTAAAGAAAGCGGCGATTAGCATCACAAAACCGACAGCTGTAGCCGATGTTTTCTCACAAGGAGAGGTACGAGAAAGGAGTAAGACTCTTTCTGATTACCACGTAAGTCTCCATCCTGCATCGCAATTCTTACGAGAAGAGCTCAAAACAGCTCCCGATGAAGAAGCGCCTAGTCAAATTTTAGATATCTTCCGGATGAAGGCGATCACGCTCATTGGCAAACACGCCTTACCCACAACGACAATCCCCGAAGCTCTTCTTCTTGTTAGAGAGACACCGATTGAAGTGTTTCGCGATCAAAGCAAACCCTCTCTTTTTTCTTTGAGTCAAACGGTATTCCCTTTTCCTGGAGAGACGATTTGTTGTACGGGGTCATTTACTCAGGAGCATCGAGAGAACCGCTTTTTACCGATTGTTGGAAGCTTTCGTCTCACTTCTAAGGCGATGCAGACGGGGTATCCTCACCCTTCGCAAACATCATGGGCTCTTGCTGATGCTTTGATTCTTTCACACCCGCTTCGTCCTCATAAACTTCCGCTTTTTCAGGCTTTATCGAAAAAAAAAATCGATCTTGCGCATGCTCTTCTCCCCAAAGGAGCTTACAACCGTCGTGCGAAACAGTTATTAGCCCGACGAAGAGAGATCTATCAACGGGAAAAAAAGCATTTTATTTCTCGTCATCAGCAGGTGACAGAAGCGATCATCCATGCGAGTCACTCCCCTTCATTTTCGTTGAACGAAAAAGCATTGATTGAGGATTTTTATTCCTCACTTTACGAACATCAATATCCCTTCGCTGTACTTACGCGCGTTCAGGAGGTGATTCGCGAGTCTTTCATTCAGCAACCGTTTGAGAAGCTTTCCCAAGAGTGGTTGACATTCAGTGGTCAAAAGTGGATGAAGGGAGACCCTCAACAGAAGGCGGCATATGCATCGCAGATTTTCTTTGAAGAGAGGGAGTACGCCATTCGGATGTTACAGAATGCACTTTACGAAGAGCATGAACCTAAAAAGAAGGCATTGATCGAGTACATTCTTTTTATAGGGAAGCGGTTAGGCGAAGCCTCTCATCCCATTGTATTGCAGGAGATGTCGGAGAAAATGGATTTTACCCCGCCTTTAATCAATGATTTTGGTCGAAAGCTTTTAACGGTTGCTTTACAGCAAGTGGAAAATTTCATCGAAGAGATGGAGACCGCGGAGGAGATCCCCCTTCATTCCTACCGCGAGATGATTGAGATGCAATGGGAGCGGGAGTTGGCCCTTTATACGGCTCCTTCTTTTCATCGCATTGAAGATCCTATTGCTTTGTTAACGCAGGAAATAGAAAAATACTTCCGGAACCGCTTTTTCCGAAAAACCGCTCTGGTCAATGAAGAAACAACGACACCCCATTCCGCCTTGGCATAACGTGGCAAGAGCGAAGAGAGGTTAACCTATTGGTGTAAAGAATGTCTCTTTTTGCTTTAGACACACATAAAAGAAGAATTGCTGCGACTGTGGCTCACAAGCAGCACGATTATCATTGCTATGAATGCAAAGGAGCTGTTCGCATCCGTGAGGGGGGAAAGCAGAGGCGATCCCATTTCTTTCATCTGCGTAGCGCCTCTTCTTGTCGACAGTCGGGAAAGAGCGAAGAACATCTCTTTACTCAAGAATGGTTGCTTGACCAGTTAGGTAATACCAGTGAAATGGAGGTTGCATTCCCACAGATCCAACGGATAGCCGATGTCGTTTGGAGAAAAGAGAAAATGATTTTTGAGGTGCAATGTTCTCCCATTTCGGCATGGGAAGTGGCCCAAAGAACATTGGGGTATTATTCGATAGGTTGGCGCGTTGTGTGGTTGTTAGACGCAAGAACGTTTAGGGGATCGACCCGTGTTGAAGAGTGGCTTGCTTCATGGCCATTTGCCTACTTCGAGTGGAATGGGAATTCGGTTGATTTTTTTCGCAATGATAAACAAAAAAAATTCATTATCAATGAAATATATGAAAAAACCAATCCTTTACTCCAAAAACAGTGTTTTTGGGAACATGCTATTTCTCTCATTTATAGAGGGTATACAACCTTTTTAGCGATCCTACTCAATGAGTGACGTAATACCAAATAGGGTAAATAAATTTATCCTGTTTCGAAAGAAGTCTAATGGTTCTAATAGAGAACGCCGAGCAAATAGCCTTTGAAGAGACCCGTTGGAATAAGACTGAGTTGGCATCGGACGGTGGTATCGTCACCATTTTTTGTTTTGAGAATCAGTTCGACACTAACCTCTTTTGTTTGGGAGATGGAAGAGAGAGCGCGTTCCCACCCTTCGTATCCCTCCTGGACGAGGAAGGGGAAGTTTTGAGCGAATTTTTCTGCATTCCAACCGAGCCAGTCGCGTACCTCTTCACTCACGTAAAGGACCTTTCCTTCTTGTCTTGAGTAAACAATGAGAATACCACCTCCCTCCATGCGAAGCCTTTCAAACAGGTGGCGAAGGTCGAGAGTATAGGCCTGAGAACCATACTCTCCCATGCGAGAACCACGGTATCCTAGGTATTGAGAGCCTGTCATCTTTTGTGCCATATCAATGCATCGCTGGAGAAGGAGAGAGGCTTGATGATGCGTCATGTGGAGCGGTTTTTTATAGATGACAGCAAGGGCAGGTTCTTCGCATTGTGTCCCTGCATACGAAGCTGTTGTTTCTTGTGTTGTAGTTGTTGCTCTTGCAGTGGCATAGGGGATTTCTTCCCTCTCTTCTTCATCGATATTGGCCAATTGAAGGAGTGTTTTGATTTCGTAGCTGAGGTCTCGGATGCGGTTCTCTAGCTGTACGGCGTAGCGTTCTTTTTTCTCATTCTCTTTTTGCAACCGATCGATTGTCCCCTGGATTCCTCCAAGGTGTTCATTTTTTTCCTTTGCTTGTTCTTGGAAAAGAGTTTTCTGTTTTTCAAGAACGGTCTCCAATGAACGTCGTTGTTCCTGTTCTTCTTCAAGAGCCATATCGAGTTCATTGATTTTTTCTTGATAGCCTTTGAGGATGTCATCACCAAGGGGAAAAGAGACCTGCTTGTTCTTGGGTCGATAGCCCAATTCTTCTTGGACAAAATATCCCCAACTGATTGCCAAGACGGAACCAAAGGAAGCAATAGCGAGGGTTGTCATAAAAAAGGGCCAAGATTGTTGTATCGGTATCATCCAAGCGACATAGCCTGAAGCGAATAGGAGAGGCAGAAAATAAAATGCCGCTACATAGATCGGCCAAAGGGTCCATTTGTGTTTCATCCTTCTCCTTCCAGATTCTTTTTTTCTTCTGTTCTTAGAGACATATGCACCTCACTCACGCTAAGGATGGGATGACGAGGATCTTTTGCACTGACGGGTTCGATGCAGACATAAGAAGCTTCTTTCGGGTGATAGCATTGCCAGGCATTCTCTTGGGAGGGACTTGTATAAGAGATAGCTAAAGCATAGGCTTCGGTATCGAGCAAGATATCCCCTTGCAAGGGATCAGGAGAGGGATGGAAGGTGACATCGACATCGGGTCCAACAGAGTAAGAGAGCTTCCCTTCGTGATATCCCCAATCGGCAGGTATGGGAAGCATTTTTCCTTCTGCTATCATCTCGGGTTGTACTGAAGCGGATAGTGTCGTTTTGCCCATTTTATGCCAATAGTAGTGGAAACCAACAACCGAGTTGGTATCGCTGACAACCGAAAGAGAAAGGGACAAAACCCCTTTTTCAAGGGTAGCAGAGAAATGCATGACAAAATCTTGCCCTTCGAGTTGCGCAAGAGGAACTCCCATCCACTCATCACGTCCTGTTAGGATCGATTGAATCTGCTGCCCGGAGCGTTCGGCCTTCCAGGGGGCGTAGCGAGCGATTCCATGAGAGAAGGGTTCTTTAATTCCTTTTTTACGAAGACGTGCAATGTGCGGAAAACGCTCTTCTGAAGGAACAGGAGGGATGATTTCTGGGATGCGATGGTGAAAATGGGGGCCTATCATAGCGCCAAGACCCGCAAACCGCTCTTCATATAGATTTCGGGTATGGGGATCGATAAGATCGATATCCCCGAGGCGGAAACGGATGAGGTTCATCCCTCCTCCGGGACAAAAAACGGCTTCGACAGGGGTTCCGTCAGTCGTTTTGTCGTGTAGCGCGATTTCCTCCATCTAGGTGGCCTTTTTGGAAATGGTCAATCAAACCGAAAAAATACACCAGTATACACCAAAGAGCAATAGTCGATAACGCCATTTTGTAAGGAAATGCTTTTTCTAAAGAGGCGTAACGGGGATTGTGCTCCATATACCAGACCTTCTGATGGTGGCCATCGAGAACCTCCAGCTGCCGTTCAATCCCATAAGGATTCGGAAATGAAGGATAAGAGAGTTGTTGAATACCTTGAAAACGTTTGCCACCAACGAAATAGGTGTAATGCGCCTCAGCAACATAACGATCGTGAGAAACAGGGAAAACAGACCAAGAGAGGTGTTCTGGAGTCACTACTTCCCTTTGAAGAAAATAAGGTGCCAAATAAAACGCTGTACGAACGGAATATCCGATTGTTAACAAGACGAGTAGCGAGAGAAAGATCGTCCAAAATCGTTTTGTATTGTTTTGTGATTCTCCTCCACAGGAAAAAGGCGGTAGTAAGGGTAATCAGCCAAAGCAAGAAGTTCTGCATCCCCACGGCTATCGCCATAAGCAAAGAGAGTATAGCGCTGTTTTGGTCCAAGAAGAGCCTCCAAGCGCTGAATTTTTTCCTCTCCTCGACAATTTTTGCCCTTCAATTTTCCCGTCACCCTCCCTTCTTTATCGATAGCTAATTGGGAGGCGATGACGTCGTGAAACCCCATAGACGAAGCCCAAGGGCGTAAATAATTTTCAATGGAGGCGCTGACTAAGACACAGCGGTGGTGGTGCTTTTGGTGCCAACGGAGCCGTTGTACGGCTTCGGCTTTCACATAAGAGGGTAATTTTCTTTCTGCAAAACGTTCCGCATACTGTTGCACCACTTCGAGGTCGACTCCAGAAAAAAAATGGGAAAGAAGAGTCTCTTTGACCCCTTGTCGCGAAACCATCCCCACAACCCATCCCAAAAAAATGGGGATGGAGGAGAGGATGCAAAAAAAACAAGGCCATGTGCCAAAGGTGTAGTGCAAAAAGGGAAGGAGAGTATCTCGATCCGTTATCGTTCCATCAAAATCAAAAGCGGCTACGATTTCTTCATGCATACTTCTTGCAGAGCCTTTGCAAGTCCGTAGAGAGAATGGAGGGAAATGATGCTGTGTTGAGAAAGGCGATCCATCTCGATCGATGGGATGTTTCTGCGAGAAATTCCGTTGCGTAGAGCAGATAAGGGGCTAGGGAAGGGTCATTGCGCATCACATCCTCTTCCAACAGAGAGAGGCAGCGCAGGGCGATCTCTTCATCGGGTTCGAACGTCGATAGGGCCATGGCGGCCCTTTCATTGTCTTCTGTGATCGGTTGTGCACCGACGACGCGAAGAAGGAATTCTTTTGCTGGAATGCCAATGGTACGCAAAGCCAAAAAAATCTGGTCGTCATCGAAAAAATCCCCGGTACCGATCGCCTCAAAGAGGGCGATGACGGCTCGCTTGTCTCCGATTTTTTGCAAACAACGGACAGCCCGATCGGGGGCTGATCCATAGCCGGGAGAGAGTGGATCGTAGTAATCTTTATTTCTCAATAGATCGAGTAGGAGGGGGAGAAGAATCTCTTTTTCAGCAACAATGGCCTCAATTTCGTTAGAAGGGTCCTCTTCTTCGCTCAAAATCAAATCGGCTAACAAGATTCCAGGACTCTTTTTCCCTCGTTCTTTTTCGTACAAATCGCGTAAATGTTTGTACACTTCTCGTTGTTTCGCCACCCTCTCGGCGTCGGCACCATCGAGATAGATTGTGGCAAGGTTTTGAGAGAGAGTTGTCTCAAGGTGCTGCAGTGCAAGAATCCGTTCGATGGTAAAGTCAGGATGGATACCTATCGATCCTTTCTGGTAGTAGTCGATCATGAAGGAGAATTGCCCTCCAAAATGGACCTCTCGGTGCATGAGGATATCACGATCGATCGCATCAGCGATGGGTAAATTTTCTTGAGGAAAAGATTCTTGTGTCATTTTATTTTTTCTTTAACCGCATGCAAGACGGCTTCGGCATTGTAACTCGAGCGGACAAAGGGGCCGCAGTACATATGTGCGATTCCCATTTGATGCCCCCATTCGGCGTAACGCGTGAACTGTTCAGGGGGAACAAATGCTTTGACGCGCAATTTTTTTTTGCTCGGCTGCAGATACTGGCCAATCGTCAGAATATCACATCCAGCGTGGTGGAGATCTTGCATCGTTTGCAATACCTCTTCTTCTTCTTCTCCGAGCCCAACCATAATACCCGATTTCACCCATAAATTTAAACGAGATTTTTGCTGTGCTGCATGCTTAAGCAATCCAAGCGTTCTTTGATAGTGGGCTTTATGGCGAACACGAGGAGAGAGGCGTTCGACCGTCTCGATATTATGATTAAAAATATTGGGTTTTTCTTGTAGTACCGCATCGAGAGCCTCTTTGCTACCGGCAAAGTCCGAAGTCAACACCTCAGTTGTTACTCTGTGATTGCTCTTTCGTATCTCGTGGAGGATAGCCACAATATGTCCAGCGCCACCATCAGCTAGGTCATCGCGTGCCACCATGGTGATCACGACGTGCTGTAAACCGAGTTCTTGTACAGAGTGAGCGATTTTCTTCGGTTCCTCTTCATCAGGAGGAGGGGGAGTGTGGTGAAAACCAATCTCACAAAAGCCGCAACTGCGGGTACATTGGCTCCCCAAAGCCAAAAATGTTGCCGTCTTTCTCGACCAACATTCGGCCAAATTGGGACAACGTGCCTCTTCACAAACGGTGGGTAGTTGTTGGGTATTGAGGATGGATTGGGTTTGTGGTAGACCTTTTTTTTGGGGCATCGGACGCCTCAGCCAAGGAGGAAGACGTAGAGGGGAAGTATCGGTGGATTCCAGTCTATTTCGAAAACGGTTAGCATCCCACATAGCTCCCCCTATTTCCTCTTTGGCGGAAGATGGAGAGGTGTCTCTTGTGAATGTAGAGCCGCTTCGAGCCACGCCTCAGTGATCGTCGGATGCGCGTGAATCGTCTCTGTGATGCTTTCAATGGTTAGCTCATTGGCAATCGCAACGGCCATCTCGGCAACAAGAGCCCCAGCCTCGTAACCCACCACTTGCGCACCGAGGATACGTCCGGTCACTTTCTCCACAACAATCTGCGCAAAGCCTTCCGTCTCCATCGTTGCCTGCGCTTTTCCAAGCGCTTGGAAAGGGAAGCTGCCTACCGTAGCAGAAAACCCCCTCTCTATAGCCTTTTCAAGCGACATTCCTACTGTGGCTACTTCAGGTTTTGTGTAGATGACGGAAGGGATGGCATCGTAGTGCATCTTCGCAGGGATTCCTGAAGCGTTATTTGCGGCAACAAGGCCTTGATGGGTCGCCACATGGGCGAGCCAATATGGGGAAGCGATGTCACCAATAGCGTAGATCCCTCTAACATTCGTCTCCATTTTCTCATTCACGCGGATGTTTCCCTGTTTGTCGGGAATCACTCCCGCATCCTCCAATCCAATGCCTGTGGTGTTCATCGTTCTGCCCACGGCAACCAGGGCTATTTCGGCTTCAATGATTCGATCTCCAGCCAATTCCACGATCACACCCTGTTGTCCCGTTTTGATCGCCTTTACCATAGCGTTGGTTTCTATACGGATTCCCTGCTTTTGAAAGGATCGAGCAAGAGCAGAAGAGACACTTTCTGCTTCCATCGGGATGATCCGTGGCATCATCTCAATGAGCGTCACATCGACATCAAACGTATTATGGAGGCAGGCGAATTCGCAACCAATCACTCCTCCGCCGATAATCACAAGGCTTTTGGGGAGGGTTGTTCTCTCGAGAAGGGAGGTGGAATCGAGGATTTTTTCTCCATCGAAAGGGAATGCGGGAATGCTTCTTGGCTCCGATCCCGTGGCAATGATGATGTTTTCTGCCGAGAGAACGGCATTATCTTCCCCTTGCACCTTAATGGTATCGGGAGAGAGAAATTTTCCAAAACCGCGGAAAAGGGTGATTCCGTTCGATCGGATCAAGCCCTCAAGACTTTTTCGGATTCCTGCGACAATAGCATCTTTCCGCGCAGCCATTTTGGTGTAATCAAACGAAACCTCTCCGATGACGACACCAAACTCTTTTGCTTCCATAACCTTTTGCAATACTTCGGCATTGGCGATCAATGTTTTTGAAGGGATACAGCCTCGGTTAAGGCAGGTGCCTCCGAGCTCTTTTGCTTCAATCAGAGCCGTTTTTTTCCCATTCTGTGCCGCGCGGATCGCTGCTGGATATCCTCCAGGTCCTGAACCGAGGACGATGACATCGAAGTGGTTCTCTTCCTTTTCTTTCATATATTTGGAGCATAGTGGAAGTCCCCTTCAAAAGGCAAGGACTCCGAAAACCTTGCGGAAAAGGGGCGTTTCGGGGGATGATAGAGGATGAACCATTCTATCCGAGACCATGTCGAAAAAAGATAAGAAAAAACTTTGCTGGAATTGTGAAGGGAGCACCTCGCGGATCGAATCCAATTGCCCCTACTGTGGGGTTTATCTCCACCCCAATGAGGAGGCATGGGAGGATGACGAAGAAGAACTCTCGATAGAACCTCCATACAAACCCGAAGTGAAGGCTAAGGATGAGGCTTTCTCAAACGCGGCACTTCCTACCGACACGCCTCTTTCTGCACAAACGCCAAACGAGATGCGCCATGTCTTCTTTCCATTGAGTTGTCTTCTAGGAGGATCTATTTTCTTGTTTTTTGGCCTTATTCTCTTCTTTTTTTCCGATCAAGGAGTCTTGACTCTCCAATGGAACGCAGCGTACTGGAGTGTCTATTTTCTCATCTCTCTCCCCCTTCTTTGGATTGGGTGGAACTATCTTTCCCCCTATGACATCCCGTCTCAAGAAAAAACAAGCAAAATTCTTGGGAATGAGGGAGTTAAAAATCACTCTTCCTCTTTATCTCCTCTCTCTACTGAGTAGGTAAAAGGCCCTTCCTTTTATTTAAATTAAATTTAAAATTTTATATAATAAGGGAAGATGGGGTCTCTTTTACCTCATCTTCTCCTCGTTTTTTAGGGGGTTTTCCCATGTTGATCGCTGACGAATTACAGAAATTATTTCCCGAGCTTTTCCGGGATGAGTCGACGCAAATTACCTTTGACGTCTCGGATGTCTCTGTACGCATTTTCGGGAGACAGAAGAACGTCTCCCTTTCCACCCCCGTCTACTTCGGAGGAAACTACATCCCCCAAAGCGTACGCCTCTCCCTGAATCAAAGTCTTCCCCTACAAAATATGACACTGAAAACATTTTTCTCGATTGACGAAGAAAATTTTCGCATCTATCTCCACCACAACAACGTACTGGAAAGCATGAATGACGCCTCCTTTCGCGATCTCCTCGACGACTTCATATGGATCGCCGAGGAATGGAGGCTTTTTCTTGATGAAAACGACAGAAATGACCTCGTCTATGTGTCCAAGCCGTTATAAAAACGAAGATATATAAATTTTCTTGCAAAAAATTACATATACAATATACAACGATATTTTTAATGGTTTAATGATGCCCATTTCTTTCCCCTCACCATCTCCCCAACCTGAAGAAAGGACGATTGAAGTACAAAAATTTGTGCACGAAGTTCATGTGGGTTTGTGTTGAATCCTATGGAAGTTTTGAAGGAAGTCTAATAAAAAATCGGAAATTCGTCGGCGCCTTTCTTTTTGTCTTTCGCTTCAATAGATCAAGAATTTTGTGATATTTTTCTTTTCTTATCAGAACGACTAACGTCACTCTCTCTCTCTCTTTTCGATGGATTCACTTTCTCAATTGCGTCATAAAGATTGTTCAAAATTTTTTTAATTTCGACCTTAACTTGATTCCTCCGCTTTTGTGCCGATTCGTCATATTTTAACGCATGCAACCGCACATCTATCGCCGCAATACACGATTGCGTCATTATTTTGATCATCTTTTCTTTTGTCAAAGAAGGGTTTTCTAATCGATATTTTTTTACTATGTAGAGTAAAAACCCAATCCCTCTATTCCCATATGTTTCATACAAAACCTTATCGATACTGTCGTACTGCACTCGCTCTTCCTCTTCTTTATCTATGGATCCAAAAATCAAAAAATATCCCCAAGCAGCAATCAAAAGAGAAGGAATAACTTCTTGAAATCCCATATCTTCCACATTTTTATTTGTAAAAAACGGAAGAAGATTGTTTTGAATGTCTTCACTACGATAAAGCCAATCATACGAAAACGATAATAAATTAAATTTTTGAAAATCTTCTTTTGTTTGACCGCTCTTTCTCAAAATTTCTGAAAAATTTTCTAATAAATAACGCAAACAATAGCCTGCTTCAGTGACATCGGTCTCGTTTTGCTCCATAAACTTAATACAAAATTGTTCAAAATTAAGATCCTCTTTTTCGTAACTATCCTCATTGTGGGCTAAAAATCTTTCTGGATCAAGCCAAGCTAATACACCCTTAGAGATTGTCGAGCGATTGTTAAAAGCATACTGACATGCATCGCTTAATAAGAGCATTTTCTTACAAATGGACCCTATCCCCTCCTTTTGTAAAAACAACTCTGTCTCTGGAATTTTTGTTACTAATTGCTTCACACTTTGTAAAGATTGACAGAATTTTTCTTCTGGTTGTGTCTTCATTTGATCAAAAATCTGATTAACAAGTGTATTATAAATACTTGTTGTGTACTCTTGTTTTTTTTGATCGTTTTGAGGAGTCTCTTGTTCCATAGACTCCCTTAATAGAGCAATCTCTGCTTCCAAACTAATTGTCAATATACACCTATTTGAAAGTTCCATAATTGACTCCTTTTGAGTTATACCAATTCCGGTAAGAAAATGCATAAAGTGGATTCAGGATTTTTTTGCGAAATTTGTTTTGGAGATCGCAGCAAACTCTTGTGAGTTTGCAAGATAGAAAAATAGATTGCGCAAAGAAAGATGAAGATCAATTTGTGCACTTTCTTACCGGAATTGGTATTAGGCCATTTGTACTGATACCGTTCCAATATTAGTATTAGATTTGTTTTTACTTTCGTCATAAATAATAGATATAATTTCTCGCATTTTTGCTTTAACTCGTTCCACCTGTTGTTGAACAAATTCTTCTCGATAGGCTGAAGCACCCTGGATAGGTTCGAGAATGGTATCATGTTCATGATATAAGAGTCTCCTCCACAAGGAGAGAGTGTCCTAAAGGTTTTCCCAGTAGGATCGCACCTTCGTAAAGGAGAAGAGTGGGAAAAGCAAGTAGACATTGTGTCAGTACATCGGGAGGGGTAACGAAAGCGCTGACGATGAATGTGGCGAGGATGAATGGTTTTCTGTATTGGACCAGTTTTTTTGTTGAGAGTACTTTTGTAAGGACAAGAGAATAGAGGATCACGATAAATTGTCCTAAAAGGACGTGTCCCATGAGGAGGAGGAAGAGGTAATCGATATAATGGGAGAGGGACCATATGTTCGACCCTATCGCCTCATTCCATGTTGTGAGATAGGTGTTCATCCAAGGGAAGGTGTAGGAAAAAAAGAGAGTGATCGTGATGCATAGAATGATGATCGAAGCCAAGGCAATGGAAGAGATCATTTTTTTTTCGTGAGGGAAGAGTGCAGGCGTGAGAAAAGAAAAAAAGGTGCCCATCCAAAGAGGGGAGGAGAAAAGAAGGCTTCCCCAAAAGGCGATTTTACAACGAGCCAAAAACCCTTCCAAAGGGCTTAAAAGCACCAGTTCTTGCTGTTGGGTTAGTGAGGCAATCCATTGGAGGATGGGCGTGGAAAAAAAGAACATAACAAGAACGCCCCCTCCAATACTCAAAAGAAAAACCCATACGACGCGTTGGAGTTCTTTGAGATGCACGGAAAGAGGGAGTTCTTCTATCTCACTCTTGGTCATCATCGTTCGGTTCTCCATCCATTGAGAGCGCTTTTTTGAACTCTTTCATGCCTCGCCCTAGATTCCGCGCGAGATCGGGAAGCTTTTCCCTCCAAAAAGGAGCAATAAAATACATAAAATAACAATCAATTCACCCATTCCTACCATTGGTTCCCCCTTGTTGTGCTGCTTGTTTTTCGTACCGTTTTCTTAACGCCTTGTACTTTTCATATTCTCGATCGAGATCGCTTATGGCTGCATTGTTTTCGTACAATGTACCCAATTGCCACGACATCGTTGTCACGCCTCCACTCATTTTATGATACTTGAGAAGGGCTTTTGCTACGTTTTGTCGTGTTTTTTGATTGTCGCTTTCTTTCAGGCGATCCTCGGTATTTATTTTTTTCGTTGTTTTACTTTTTTTTCCTAAACCTTTCCGAATACACTGTGTTATCTGCTTCTCGAGAGTTTTGCAAAGGTTTTCTCCCGTGGTTCGCAACCACTCCTCTTTTTCGTGGAGATCGTTGCTATTGGTTTTTTGAAAAGCTTTTGGAAAATCAAAACTTTCTTGCACATATTTTTTTAGAAGTTCGTGGAAGTAATTTTTTAGTTCATGTTTCGCAAGCCCTGAGACATGCATCCAAAAGAGAAAAGCTCGTAACGATTGCCCGAGATTTTTTGTAAAAGCTGTTCGACTAACGCAATATCGAACGTCTCTCCTGGTTCCATGGCTCCCATCGACTTCAAAATCCCTCGTTGATCAAAAAACAGCTGTTTTGGATCGATATGCAGGGGTGTTTTTTTCTTTGCCCAGTAGAAAGCAATCCAATTGGCAATGGCAAGAGCACGAAAATGTTGTTGCGTCTTCTCGTTCTTAATCTCTGTTATATTCCATGGTTGATCCATCAGAGCATCTCGTAAGCGCTCTTGCACATAAAAACGTCCTGCAGGATCGACGGCAAGGAGATCGACAGGACGAACACCCCACGGTTTTTTGGTGAGTAGAGGCATCATGTGACAATAAAAAGGGTTGTCGGGGAAGACAATGGTTTCGGCCGAATTCCCTGCCGACTCGTGAGTCTCGCAACGGCGATGGTCGATCTCCTCCCCACCCTCTTCCAACGGAGGCCCCACCTTCCAGACACGCCCCCCCATCTCAAGCTCAGCAGGATCTCCTTCGCTTTGGTAGATTTGATCCCGCCAAGCTACCTGTTCCGGATCGGGCCTTGTAACAAAGGAACATTTTGCATCGTGAAAAAACAGCGACCATTTTCCAACCGCTTCGTGCGGTTTCTCCTCAGGTAGGAGAACTCTCGCAAAGCAGAGAAAGGCGCGATGAACGACATGGACCCAAGAGGGACTCCGGTGCTTGGATAGTTGACGTATCCATGCTTTTTGCCTCTCTGGAAGTGTCAGACACGTCTTTTTTTGTGCAAAGCTGCGGAAAATAGCAAGAATGGGCACTTTGCTCAATTCGTTTGAAAGACGCGCGACATAGATGGCAGAGGCGGCGCGCACTCCCAGTGTCTCATCAAGAGGACGGAGATAGACGCCCCAACTCTGTTTAGGTATAAAAAATTGTTTTGCAAATGCGTCCGCGCGTTGGCTTGGATGATTTTTGCAAAACCTCCAAACAGGAAAAAGGGTTGTTTTGTACTTAACAATCCGGTTGCCTCGTCGAAACCACTCCCTTCTTGCGATGTTCTTCTCCTCATAGAGGACTTTCATGGTGTACTCATAGCAGTCGAGATCTTTTTGCAATGCTTCAATCGCTTTCCAATAGGCGTGTTGTGTGCGTGTGAATGCCTCTTGGTAATTTTTTTCCCTCAAACCTCTTTTTATCGGATTGACCACAGCGACAAATCGATAAAACCACGAGCAAACTCTTCCCAAAAACGTCTTGGTTCCGTAAATTCTCCTAGAAAAAGGGTCGGCAATCAGGCTCCAATCGCTACGCGCAAGATGAAACCGTATCTCGTGCAAGTTTCTTTGCAAAACGTGGAAAGGGAGCTCTTTTGCCATAACGACTATCTAAAAAGACTGCTGCCACGATATCCTCTTCTTATGAAAGATGCAACGCCGTTATTTTCTTTTTGGGAACGCCCCTTTATTTCCACTCTTTATGCTCTTTGCGCTCTGTTTCTTATCGCAACCGGTCTTATCATCCCATCCGATACCCATCGCGGCATCTTCCACCCGAAAGCATTCGCTCTGATTGCCTCTCTTGGAGTGTTTATCAGCTATTTGAGTTCCCGAACACCCATTTCCCGCCGCTCCCTATCCATCATCACTCTTCTTGTTTCTGCTTTGGCCTTCCTCTGCCTAAGCACAGCCATTCATCTGGGAAAAGAAGGGGTATTCCTCCCCACCCTCTTCGACCAGGGAAAGGTGCTATTCACCACCCTTTTCGTCACGGCTTTTCTCATCATCGCTGTCGAGGAAAAGATCCTCGCCTCCTCTACCCTTTGCTCCTGGGCGCTGATCAGCAATTGGATCTATTCGATGGGAAAAGTTTCTCTTTTCTTTGCCCACTTTTTAGGAGTGATCGATATCAAAGATCTCTTTTCTTGGCTTGGCATTCGCGTCATGACAATGGGGATGGGCTCCCATCTTGCCCGCTTGCAGACCTCCGTCGATATCGTCACCCCTTTCCTCCTTTTCTTCGCTCTTCAAAATCGTTTTTTTTCACCCTCTTTCCCCCGTTCTTTGCGATGGCTCTATCTCATTTTCGCCCCTCTTTCTATTGTTCTCAGTTTTTCCCGCCTCCTTATGGCCGTTGGAGCCCTGTCATGCCTTCTCTATTGGGCCACACTCCCCATCATGAAACGGTGGTGGAACATCCTTGCAACGACGTGTGCCCTTGTCGCTGTCGCATGGATCCTAGGGGAGAAGTGCTGCACAACAGCTTGCATCTCCGCTTTGCAAGCCATGCCAACACCCTCTCCGATACGATCCGGAAGGAGCAGAGCCAAGCGCTTTGGGAAGAAATCTATCTCCATCCCTTCATTGGAAAAGGACTGGGTGGCTATACAGAAAAATCCATCCGAGGCGAAAGCCCATCGATGTACTATCTTTATGAAGTGCAGTGGTTGAGCTTCCTGATGCAGTTTGGGGTTATCGGTCTCTCTCTTCTTCTTGGAGCCGCTTTTATTCTGATTATCCCCGCTTTCACACCTCCATGGCGACAGGAAAAACGATTCCTTGCCACTCTTTACCTCGTTTGGCTCGCCTCAGGTCTTACCAACCCCTATCTCCTCTCGCTGACGAGTGGTATCGTCTATGCCCTCTTCCACGTGGGAGCTAGAACCCTTGCAAAACCAGCGATTGCCCAACGAGATCCCCCCCTCCAACAACCCAAAGTGCTGTTGGACCTCATCGGAACAGATCGTCATACGGAGTAACGGCTGATCTTGGAACAGAGGCTTTTGTTGATGGAGCTCTGCATCAAAAACCAGTGTGTACTCTCCCGGATGGAAAAGATGCATATCGATAGCAAAACCAATCTGATGACGCCCACGACCCGTTGGAAAGGTGGAAAATGAAGAAGCGTCACACCAACGCGTTGTAGCGACCGTCTGTTGATGCGCATTGAGAACCCGTAATGTTACGATGAGATCTTCGCGCGGCTCCTCAATCAAATATTCGATCTTTAAAGAGGCTTGATCTTGAGGAAGAAAAAAATCGGTCTTTTTCTCTCTCTCTCCGACGAGATCGACGCGACAAAGACGAAACACGGCTCCTCCCAAATCTCCTTCCCAATGAAGACCCATCTCTTCAACCTGGGAGAGGTAGCGATGCGCACAGGCGTGAATCGGTTCCATAGAGACGAGCTTCCCTCCACGCAAAAAAATTCCCTTATCGCAAAGGGTAAGTAGAGTATTGATATCATGGCTCACAAAAAAAAGGGTGCGCCCTTCCCGAACGAGCTCTCCCATCTTGGTCATGCATTTCTTCTGAAACTCGGCATCGCCAACAGCAAGCACTTCATCGACAATAAAGATATCCGAGTGGAGATGAGCCCCCACAGCAAACCCAAGCCGTGCACACATCCCACTCGAAAATTTCTTCATCGGCATATCGAGAAAAGGTTCTACCCCACTAAAATCGACGATCGAATCGAAATTTTTTTCAATCTCTCTCCTCCCCATCCCCATTAAGGCCCCATTGAAGAAGATGTTCTCCCGCGCTGTCAACTCGGCATGGAAACCGACACCCACTTCCAAAAGACTCGATACACTCCCTTGTAACACCATCTTCCCTCGCGTCGGAGGGGTGACTCGAGAAAGAAGTTTTAGAAGCGTCGACTTCCCCGCCCCATTCCTTCCCAAGATCCCTACGGCTTCCCCCTCTCCTACAGAGAAAGAGATATCGTCCAAAGCCCAAAATTCGTCATACGAAGGGGATGGAGATCCTTTCCCTACCGCTCCTTTCATCATGCGATGTGCCCCTTCGAAAAGAGCTTCTCGCAATGAGACATACCACGCGTCACTTCGTTGAATGCGATACCGCTTAGAAAGATGCTCCACCTGAACCATCACCTTCTTACCCACTTCAGATGACATCGGCAAACCCCCTTTCCCACCTTTGAAAGAAGGTCAATCCCACACCACACAAAAGAATAATCATGCACCACGAAAAGCAAATGTTCCACCCAAGAAACTCATGACTCCACCCAAAAAGACTCCAACGAAATCCATCAATGATCCCCACTAAAGGGTTGCACGCATACAACCATTGCCAAGGAGAGGCAATCAAAGAAGAACTATACCCGACCGGAGAAAGAAAAAGACCCATCTGCAAAAAAAGGGACGATGATTTTAAAATCTCGAAAATAGACCGTAACCGAAGAAAAAAATATCGATAAAGCGATGCTTAATAAAAGCGTCTGAACAATGAATAAGGGTAACAACAGGATGGAAAAAGAAACTCCATAAAACAAAAGAAAGGGTAACAACAGGACAAAACCGATCAAACAATCCATCCCATTTAACAATACCAAACTCACAGGGAGATAAATGCGAGGGAAAAACACCTTTGTCAACAACGAAGACTGCACAACAAGACACATGTTCGCATCCTGCAACGACCCAGAAAACCACTGCCAAGGCAAAAGCCCTGCAAGAACAAAAAGAGAGTATGGGATGTCTCCAGAAGGGAGGCGGGCAAATTTTCCAAAAATGAAAGCAAAAGCCACCATGTTCACCAAAGGGCGAAAAAGAGACCACAGAACACCAAAAAAGGTTTGCTTATAGCGGACGAGGATGTCTCTCCAGACAATAAAGAAAAAGAGCTCGCGGTATGCAATCAAATCGTCGATAAAAGATCGTATGCTTTGCTCTGCAGTAATGACTCTTGAATTCATGAATCCCTAAGTTGTACCCATGGATGGACTGGGTTGCCTAATGGATGGCATCCGCAGAGTCCACTATACGACAAGTGGAAAAGAAAATCATTTTCCATGGAAATTTAAATGTACTTTGCTTATTAACAAGAAATAAGTAAAGTATACTGTGTTTATATAATGAAAATAGGTAAAACAGGCGTGAAATTTCCAAAAGAAGACCTCATTGGAATTTTATCCCAATTCAATCCTTGGTGGCGAAACCAAAAAATTCCCGACCTTCCTTCCTGGAAACGATCCGCATACAACGAATTATTGCTGTGGATTGAAAATCCCCCTGCCATGAGAGCCGTTATGCTGTCAGGAGCAAGACAGGTCGGAAAAACCACTCTATTGCTCCAAGTCATCGATCAATTAATCACGTCTAACATTTCCCCATCCAATATTCTGTATGTGACATTCGATCACCCCATGTTTAAATTAGCAGGTCTAGAAGCGGTATTAGAGGCTTGGAGAGATTTAGAGCCAAAAAAGCCTGGACCGGAATATTTGTTCCTAGATGAAGTCCAGTTTGTCAAAGATTTCGGAACTTGGGTTAAACACCAAGTCGATTTCTTTAAATATCGAAAAATTGTCTTCACAGGATCCGCTATGCCCCTTGTGAAGGCAAATCAAGAATCGGGTGTTGGACGGTGGCATACCTTGCGGATATCGACCCTCTCTTTTTATGAATATTTACAAATTAGACACATCTCCCTTCCCCATCTCCCTTCAATTGATCGGCTTTGCCATTTATTTCATTGTCCAACATCACAATTGTACCGAATGACTGAAGCGGCTCAAATACTCACAGGACATTTTCACGAATACCTGGCTCGAGGAGGGTTTCCTCAGACAGCACTCGTAGAAAGTATCACACAGTCTCAACGCTTACTAAGAGAAGATATTATCGATAAAGTACTAAAAAGGGATATGACAGCTCTGTTTGGCGTTCGAAGAATCATTGAACTAGAACAGATGTTTATTTATCTTTGCATGCACGACGGAGGACAACAAGATATCACTACCATATCAAAAGAATTAGGTATAGCTAAAGCGACGGTACAAAATTTTATCGATCTCCTAGAATCGGTTCATCTCGTTTTCCGCTTACCTCCTTTTGGATATGGCAAAGAAGTTTTGAGAGCAAGATTCAAATACTATCTTTCTGATGCAGCCATTGCTCCTGCTATTTTAATGAAAGGAAAAACAGTCATAGAAGATGCTCATGCCTTAAGTGTCTGCGTTGAAACGGCTGTAATGGCCCATTTATCTTCTTACTGCAACAACAACCAAGCGCGATTGAGTTACTGGCGAAGTAACAAGGAAAAGGAGGTGGATCTCATCATGGAATTGGCAGGAAACATCTATCCCTTTGAAGTGAAATACCAATCACAACCCATCCATCGAGATCGCGTTGCTGGTCTCATCGATTTATGCCGAGAAAAATCTTCTATCTCTTATGGTTATGTGTTAATAAAATTAGCCAGTGATATAGGTCCATTGCCTGAAAACAACGACACATCTCGACTCATGAAAATTCCCGCCTCTCTTTTCTGTTACTGGCTCGGAGAGTCTGAAATTCATAAAAAAAACATCCTGATGGATTAAGGCGTGTCATCAATTGGCTAAAATTGCATCTCATGGTAGATGATTCGACGATCGTTCGCGTTCAGCCTCGCCAACTGAACTCAGTTTGCTTCGGCTTCCACACGAACGATCGTCGAATCATCTACCATGATCTACAAATTCATCTAATTGATGACACACCCTAGTAACCGCCATGTTCTCGATCCTACTCAGCACCTACCAAGGAGAGAAATACCTCTCCCAACAGCTCAACTCTCTCTTTAAGCAAACCCTCCAAAATTTTCATATTATTGTACGCGACGACGGTTCTTCCGACGGTACATGCGATATTCTTCTCTCCTACCAGAAGCAATATCCCGAAAAAATAACCCTTCTCCCATCCAACAAAAATCTAGGTGTCATCCAAAGTTTCGCAACCCTAATCCAACACGCACAAACACCCTACATCTTCTTCTGCGACCAAGACGATGTATGGCTTCCCGAGAAAATCGAAAAAACATGGAAAAAAATGCAAGACATGGAAAAACAGTATGGCAAAGAAACCCCTCTTCTCATCCATACCGATCTACAAGTCGTTGATGATCAACTACGCATCATCTCTCCTTCTTTTTGGCAATACATTGCCACCCCTCCTCAAGAAAGAAATACTCTCGCTCCTCTCCTCTCCCAAAATAGTGTGACCGGCTGCGCTACCATGATCAACCGTCCTCTGCAACAACATGTGCGACACATCCCCTCCGCCGCCCTCATGCACGACCATTGGCTTGCTCTAGTTGCTGCTGGCTTAGGGGCGATCGGCTATCTTAAAGAACCAACGATCCTCTACCGACAACACAACAACAACCAGATAGGTGCTAAAGCTCATACCTTTCACCAAATGTTCTCTTCATTCCTCAACCATGGACTCCGACAAAAAAAAATACGCTTCTCACAAACCTTCCAACAAGCCCATGCCTTTCTCAAAGAATACGGAACACGTCTAAAAAATAGAGAAATCGTGGAAGACTATTGCAACCTCCCTCAATGTAGCCGCTTCAATCGGTGTAAAATCACCACACAAAGAGGTTTTTGGAAAAGTGGTGGCCTCATTCGAAAAGGACTCCATCTTGCTTTCTTACTGAGTAGATCGATATAGTAAGAGAATGTTCTGCTGCCGACGATTCTTCTCTATTCTCCTCCTCACTATCATTTTATTAGGATGTAGCCGTGAGGACTCATTTCGCAACAAAAATTACCTCATCGCTCTAGATCCTCGCTGGTACCCCCTCAACCTCTACGGGAAAGAACAAGCCATGGTGGGTTTCTCTATTGACCTCCTTTTTGCTATCGGAAAAGAAGAGGACCTACGCCTAGAAATATTCTCCACATCAGCAGGTAATCTACGTATCGGCCTTGAGAACAAACAATTTCAAGGAATTCTTAGTAGCCTACTTCCCACTCCATCCGTTAAAGAAAACTTCCTCTTTTCCAACCCCTACTTCCTGATAGGTCCCGTCCTCGTCGTGCAAAAAGATTCCGATATCAAAACACTTGCTGATGCAGAAGGACGTATCATCGGCATCGACGATGATACGTCCCTCGTCTTTGAACGAGGTGCCAATCCCGTTTTTCTTATACGCCCCTATGAAAATATCCGCGGAGCCCTCCAAGATCTCGAAAATGACTATATCGATGGCGTCATCATCGATGCTCTTGAAGCCGCAAGCTATATCCAAGGAGTTCGTGAACTCGACCTGAGAATCATCACCACTCCTTTAACAAAAGAGGGGTTCCGCCTCTTTGCCATCCCTTCCGACGAGGGACATTTTCTTATCGACCACTTCAATCAAGGGCTCCAAAAAATCAAAGAAGATGGCCTTTATAGCGACTTACTAAAAAAATGGGGCCTAGAAAACACAGAACAGCTCGAAGAAATGATTACAACATCTTGAGCTGCGTGTGCTCAGCGTGCTCATAGGCTATGCGTTCGAAAATCTCCTCATCGAGCTCACATGGCTCAATCCCCCACACCTTTTCGGCATAGTTGTGAATGGAAACATCGGTGGAAAAAGGCCCCATCCCAGCAATGTTATGGATCGCACACTCGGCCCATTTCAACGGCTCGTTATACAAAGTGTCCACTTTCTTCTGTGTTTCATAATAGGCCTGCAAATCCAAAAGCGTGAAATAGCGATCGGGAGAACCGCCATAATGCCCCTCAAGAAGCTTGTGATAAAGATCACACAGCACCTGATGCTCCTCCTCAGTAATCGCTAATGTGCGATCGCGCAAGAGATCCAGAGCGCGCTGGATTTTGGGGTTCTCTTCGTAAATTTGTTTCGGAGAATACGTCCCTTCCTTTTTTATCTTTGCAATCTCTTCTGCCGAACAACCAAAACGAAAGGGCCACCACGCATCGGTTACGGACTGCCGCATCTCGATATTCGCTCCATCATCTGTCCCTATCGTTAACGCACCATTCATGGAAAGCTTCATATTCCCCGTACCAGAAGCCTCCATCCCCGCCGTTGAAATCTGCTCAGAAACTTCTGCAGCGGGGATCACCATTTCCGCACGAGAAACGTTATAATTTTCAATATAGACAACTTTAATGAGTCCCTTTACCTGTGGATCGCGATTGACTTTCCGACCAATGCAATAGATGAGGCGAATGATATCCTTTGCCGTCTCATATCCCGCAGCTGCCTTCCCACCAAAGATAAAGGTCCTTTTCTGTCTCTCTATCTGAGGATTTTCTATAATTTCTTGATACATCATAAGGATGTGTAATGCATTCATCAACTGTCGTTTGTATTCGTGAATCCGCTTAATCTGTACATCAAAAAGAGAATCGATATCGACCAGAGGAGGAGGATC
Source organism: Parachlamydiales bacterium (assembly GCA_942491955.1). GTDB lineage: Bacteria > Chlamydiota > Chlamydiia > Chlamydiales > CALOCV01 > CALOCV01. The sequence goes on along the minus strand of CALOCV010000050.1, from coordinate 1,205 downwards.
AATCGGCTCTCCTTGAGCATTGCGCAATTTGTTGTTCTGCTTGATAAATTCAATGAATCGTTGCTTGTTCCTCTGTTTGATGCTCCAAAACTCTTCAAGACTCTTTTTGTCGGTACTATAATCCCGCAACCTACCGATCTGCGAAAAATCGGTGATCCAACCCTCACCAATCCGATTCGTAATGAATTGTGCTAAAAGAGGGTTCGCGTGCAATAGCCACCTTCTTTGCGTCACACCATTGGTCACATTGGTGAATTTATCGGGAAAGAGTTCAGAAAAATCCTTAAAAAGAGTGTTCTTCAAAATCTCGGAATGGATCGCAGCAACACCATTGACCCGATGAGAGCCGTAGATCGCAATAGAAGCCATCCTGATGCGCCCCTTCTCAATCATCGACATCTCTTGGACTTTCTCCTCCTGCCGAGGAAAATGTTCCCGTATTTTCCCACAAAATTCCTGATTCAACCGCTCAATGACTTTGTACTGCCGAGGAAGGAGATAATAGAAGAGATTGGTATCCCACTGCTCAAGAGCCTCACTCAATATCGTATGATTGGTATACCCACAACACGCTTGTGTGATCTCAACCGCCGTCTTCCATGGCAAATCGTATTCCTTAGTCAAAACGCGAATCAACTCGGGAATCACCATCGAAGGGTGCGTGTCATTGATCTGAATCCGTATCTTGTCTGCAAAATCGCGAAAATTCTCGTGCGTCTTCCGATAATGACGAATGATATCTTGTACCGAAGCAGAAACGAGCAAAAATTCTTGCTTCAAGCGGATCCTCTTCCCCACCTCATGGTTGTCACTCGGATAGAGTACATCGGTCAATGTCGTGTTTTCCGCCGCCTCATCGAGCTTACCCGCATTGTATCGTTGCAACTGGAAATTCCTTGGAGACTCCTTGGTCGTCCAAAGACGTAACGTCACAACAGAAAATCGCCCATGAGGATCGTAACCCACAATCGGTATGTCATAGGGAACCGCCCACACCTCTTCATAGTGCTTCAATAACATGATCTCATCACCATGGATGTTCGTCGTCCCTTCGGGCTCCCCGCAGAATTTCACGAAAATCCTTCTCAAATCCCTCTTGTATTCCCAAGGATTCTCATGGATTAACCAACAGTCGGGCGCTTCGATCTGCGCTCCTTGCCAAAGCTGCTGTTCGAAAATGCCATAATGATAACGAAGACCATACC
>CALOCV010000049.1:0-29788 GCA_942491955.1 Parachlamydiales bacterium | reverse complement strand
CGTTCTAAAAAGATCGACATCGTTAAGGGAGAGTCCTTTGGAAAGTCTTCCCCGTGCTTTTTGATGTTGTTCTTCAGAAAGGGTGCTCTCTCGTACGATCACAATCGAGGTTCCTAGTTGTTCGATCTGTTGGAGAGATTCTCTTTTAGCCCCTTCTCCTATAGATAGCATCGCGATGACGGCAACGACACCGAAAAAAATTCCAAGCGTACTTAACAATGTCCGCATTCGATGAAGAAGAAGGGAGCGATAACACCTTTGTATTTCTACCCAGAAAGGCATGCTGCAACCTCTCTTTCTTTTTCTTCTACGTCTTCTCTGATGAGACGCCCCTCTTCCATAGCAACGATCCGTTGGCAACCTTGAGCGATGGTCTTATCGTGGGTGACCAAAACAATGGTTACTCCTTCACTATGTAATTCTTGAAGTATATCCATGATGTTTTCAGCATTCTTATTATCGAGGTTTCCTGTAGGTTCATCCGCAAGGATGAACAAAGGATGGACGACAAAGGCGCGCGCTATTGCTACCCGTTGCATCTCTCCGCCGGATAGTTGGGAGGGAATATGGTGGATGCGATCTTGTAAACCGACTCTTTCAAGAGCGTAGAGGATTTTCTCCTTTTCTTTTTGATCAACACCTCTTTGGTACAAAAACGGAACCCCAACATTTTCATAGACGGTCAATTGGGGAATAAGCTGGAAGGATTGGAAGATAAAACCGATTTTTTCTGCTCGGAGTGTGGATCGTTCTTCATCCGTTTTTATTGCTACGTCTTCTCCGTTAAGAAAACATCGCCCTTCTGTCGGCCGGTCAAGACATCCTAAGATATTCATGAGGGTTGATTTACCCGATCCCGAACGCCCCATGATGGCAATGAGTTCTCCTTGTTCGATCGTTAGATCGATGCCACGTAGAGCAAACAGGGTATCGGAAGGTGTTGGATAGATTTTTACAATATTTTCTAAACGAACGACTTCTTTTCTTCTGCTCATTCTCTTTATTTTCCTTTTGGAAGGGAGGTATAGACCCTCTCTCCTAAAGCCAATCCTTCATTAACAGAAGCCCACTGCTCATTGGTAGCTCCCATAGTAATAGGACGGCTTTTGATCTTTTTTCCCTCGTCCACATAGCAAAAAGGGTGTTTATTGTGAAAAAAAACGGCATGGATAGGTATGGTCATGCCTTCATCGACGTAGTCAGCGTGGATAACGATACGTGCCGTCATCCCTGGCCTTAGCTGTTCATTAGGCTCATCAATCAACACTTTCACCTCAAAAAATTTCTCCTCATTTGCTTTTGCAAAATCGGTTTGCGCCAACACACCAACCCATTGGACTTTTCCCGTAAAAAGGAGATCGGGATAGGCATCAACTTCGATGGTTACCGCCTTATTCATTCCGATTTTATGAAGATCTACCTCACGCACTTTTGTCTTTACCGCCATCGAACGCAGATCGGGAAGGTCGAGCAGAGGCTGGTTCTTGATTAAAACATCCCCTACAATCGGTTTTCTTCGTTGTCCTGCTCGATACTCCTCTCGGAGGACAACCATGCCATCTGATGGAGCGACAATTTCGGTTAAAGAGAGTTCCCATTTTGCATGATGGAGTTGGTTTTTGCACTCTTCATACTCTCTTTTAGCATGATCGACTTGGGCATAAGCCTTTCCAATTTTAAAGCCACAATTCTTCAAGGTCTCTTCTTTCTTCAATTTTGCTCGCTCAAGGGAAGCCTCTGCTTTTTTTACCTGAATCGGGTAGGCGTGTTGGATAAAACTTTCGTATTGGTCTCTTGCTGATTCATAATTTTCTCGTTCTTCTTCCACCTTTTTCTCGGCTTGACGCCGCTCATTCTCATTCACGTACCCTTGTTCTTCGAGGAAGAGGAGGTCATCGACATAACCAATCATCTCTTCAAGTTTTGATTTTGCCTTATTCATGATCGATTTCAGTCGAGAAATCTCCATTGGACCATCGCCATGAATGATCTTATTATAATCCATTGCAGCCTGCTCCAAATCGAAATCGGCCATCTTCTGCTCGTGTTCTGTCGAGGAAATCTCCTGTTCAAGAGCTTGTTCACACGCTTCAACGAGGATCTCTTGCTGTTGCAATTTCCCTTTAATTTCCTCAATCTTCTCTTCAAATGGGGTAGGATCCATCCGCACCAACACATCATTTTTTTTCACACTCGCACCATCTTTGACAAGAGCGATGATTTTACCCATATCTCCACGAATGGGTGAAGAGATCACGGTGGATTGGAGAGCTTCGAGTTCACCAACGGCGTGGACATTAACAGGGAATGAGCGCCGTTCAACTGTATGGACAAAAGGGTTGGGATGAGCAAACGCGCGGTAGCTAGAAAAAAATTTTCCACTAATAACAAAGGCAATGATGGAAAGAGCAAAAAAGAGAAAGGCGCGCATTTTCATTTTATGTCAGTATAAAAGCTTTGATGGAACTCGGTAAAGGGGAAATTTGCCGGAATGGGTATAACTTGTAGCGATTCGGGTGGATTATGTGAATGGTTCCCATGGTTTTTAGTGTAAAATAGAAATGTGATTTCTATTTTACACCAAATTTTCGTTGTGATATGGTTCCTATTAGAAATCGGAATTCCAATGTACACCAGAAACCTAACAAAAAAACTTCTTGCTGTAGCAAAGAAATTTCCCGTTATAGCTCTTTTAGGTCCACGACAATCGGGGAAAACAACTCTCGTTCAAGAGCTTTTCCCAGAGTATTCTTACACAAACCTTGAAAATATCAATCATAGAGAATATGCCGTATCCGATCCTCTTTTTTTTCTTCGCTCCCATCAAAAAAATGGAGGATTAATCATTGATGAGGCTCAGCATGCCCCCGATTTATTCTCGTTCATCCAACTAGAAGTCGATGAAAAAGGGGGTGAGGGAAAATTCATCCTCACTGGGTCTCAAAATTTTTTAATGAATGAAAAAATCACACAAACCCTAGCGGGAAGAGTGGCTATTCTCGATTTATTGCCTCTTAGTATCAGCGAACTCCAACAAGCTCATCAATTACCCGATGACATGGATACCATCCTCTTTAAAGGGGGCTATCCGCGCATTTATCAAAAAGATTTACCCCCTTCTGACTGGTATTTGAACTATATCCGAACGGATTTGGAAAAAGATGTCAGACACATGAAAAATATTCACGATCTTTCCACGTTTCAAAGATTTTTAAAGTTATGCGCGGGGAGAATCGGTCAAATCATCAATTTTCCGATTTAGGAAGAGATTGTGGCATCTCATATCAAACAGCCAAAGCGTGGATATCCGTTTTGGAGGCGAGTTTTATTTTATTCATGATGCCACCTTATTATAAAAATTTTAGCAAACGTTTGGTTAAATCACAAAAACTCTACTTCTATGATACAGGTCTTGCATCCGCTCTATTAGGTATAGAATCCCCTGAACAACTCTCTACCCATTATTTACGAGGAGGATTATTCGAATCCTTCATTATTTCCGACGTGATCAAACAACGATTCAATCAAGGGAAAGAGGCGAATATCTATTTTTGGAGAGATAGCAAAGGGCATGAAATCGACTGCATTCTTGAAAGGGGGGGAGACCGTATTTCCTATAGAAATCAAATCGAGTCAGACCATAAAAAAATCTTTTTTTGATAATCTACGTTATTGGTGTTCTCTTTCTAATACAGATCCAAGAAAAGCCTATCTTATATACGGTGGCGAAGAGAATCAAATGCGTCGGGAAGGAAACATCATTAGCTGGACTTCATTGCCTGAATTGGACTATCTTCAATAGTTCGCATTAACTTGGGATACTATGCATAGCAACCTTTTTTTTTCCTCTCTTCCTCTTCTACCCAAAGATCCCATTTTGGGTTTGCGCGACGATTTTCACTCGGATAACAGGGAGGGAAAAATCAATGTTGGTATCGGCGTCTACCGAACAGAAGAGGAAAAACCCTATGTCCTCTCATGTGTGAGGAAGGCCGAAGAGAAGATTTTTAAGAAAAACCTCAATAAAGAATATACCGCAATCCTTGGTGATCCAGAATTTTTACAACAATGGCTCTCCTTCCTCTTTCCTTCTAAGGATACCCTACTCCCTCACCTCGCTGCAGCCCAGACCATTGGAGGAACAGGAGCTCTTCGCCTTACAGCAGATCTCTTATTGCGCAGCAACATATCAACAATCTACCTTCCTGAACCCACCTGGCCCAATCACCCCTCTCTTTTTTCTTTAGCCGGGTTCGAAGTGCGCTCTTACCCCTATTACAATCGAGAGAAAAATGAACTCTCGTTCGATGCCCTTCTCTCTTCTCTGGAGAAGATTTCTTCTCCTTCGGCTATTCTTTTGCATGGGTGTTGTCACAATCCCACAGGAGCCGATCTCTCTTTATTGCAGTGGAACGAAGTTGTCGATCGGATCGAAAAAAAACACCTTATCCCCGTCATCGATATGGCCTATCACGGCTTTGGAGAGAACTTGAAAACCGACTTTCGTCCTGTGGAAATCCTGCTTGAAGAGGAATTTCCTGTTTTCTTTGTTACTCTTTTGCAAAAAACTTGGGTCTATATGGCGAACGTGTTGGAGCTCTTTTTGTTTTTCTCGAAGAAAAACAACAGAAAGCGGTTATTGAATCGCAGATGGCACAGTTGATTCGTTCGAACTACTCTTCTCCTCCCCGCCATGGAGCCCGCATTGTGAAAGAGATTTTCTCTGATGAGATTCTCTTTGACCTTTGGCAAAGTGAGCTCAGCGTGATGAGAGAGAGACTCTTGCGCATGAGGATTGCACTAGCAAAAAAACTCTCCATACCCTTCCTAGAATTGCAGAGGGGAATGTTCTCACTCCTCCCCATTTCAACAGAAGATGTTCTCCAGTTGCGAGAAAAAAATGCTATTTATATGACAGCAGACGGTCGCATCAACGTCGCTGGATTAACCCCTAATAACATCAGATCTCTTCGCACAGCCGCTGCAATCTCTGTTATCGCAATGAAACGAAAAAATATCTCTCCTCTTCTCTTGATCTTCATCCTCCTTATTATCCCCCTTTTCTCCCTTCCACGTCACTGGGGAGATCGGGTTCGTATTTTCGCCATACACCTCGTTTCCCCTCTATCCCATCTGTTTTCTTCAAACCAATCCTCATTAAAAGAAGAACTTCTACGCTACCAACGAGAAAATGCCCTCTTGCGCGAAAAAATCGATGGTTTACAACAAAATCGCCCCATATCGAGCGGGATAGATCTCTCACAAGCTCTTCCCGCCCAGGTCATTTTTCGCTCTCCCACCTCATGGAGAAGCACTTTATGGGTGCGGACTCCATCAACAACATCCATCGCCTACAACAGCCCCGTTATTCACGGTTCTTCTCTTGTTGGTATCGTTGATTATGTCGGAAAAAATATTGCTCGCGTCCGTCTATTGACAGACCCCTCCCTATCCCCCTCTGTGCGTGTTTTTCGTGGAGAAAAAATACGCCCTTACTACGAAGAGCAACTCAATGTCCTCGAAAGAGGGTTTTCCCAAGAAAAAGATGCCCAACAACACATCCAATCCCTTCGTCAAACTCTTGCAGAAAGTAAAGAGACCCTTGCACTGGCAAAAGGTGAGATGAATGGATCACCAACAACCCAATGGAGAAGAAAAAACCACCTCCTCGTCGGTACAGGGTTTAATTACGATTTTGCCGATGAATACGGCCCCGCACGCAATTTACGAACCGGTTGGCCTTACGAAGAATATGACAAACAACCCATCTCCCTCATCAAAGAAGGAGACCTCCTCCTAACAACCGGAATGGATGGACTCTTCCCCCCCGACCTCTATGTGGGTCAAGTCACCTTTGTCGCCCCTTTGGACGAAGGAGATTATTTCTATGAGATCGCAGCAACGCCCACAGCAGGCAACCTCGACGCCCTATCTACCGTTTCCATCCTCCCTCCTTGGAATCCCGATCCCGAAGAATCCATTTTATACCAAAAAGGATAAATAAATGTGTAAATGAATCTTCATCTTTTTTTTCGAAATTTATTTTTCGATCTTGCAAGCTCACAAGAGCTTGCTGTGATCTCCAAAATAGATTTCACAAAAAAATCTTGAATCCAATTTACACATTTATTTATCCTTTTTGGTATTAAGTCACTTCCGGAGAAACCATTGAAATCGATCGCTGTGATCATCCCCACCTATAATGCAGAAAAACATCTTGAACACTGCATCACCCCCTCTTACAAACACCCCTCCCCCTCGATATCCTCATTGTCGATTCCTCTTCAACCGATGACACCATCTCTCAAGCCAAACAAATGGGCATTGAAACCCTCTCTATCCCAAAAAACACGTTCAATCACGGCAAAACAAGAGAGTGGGCTCGCCAACAAAAAAAAACCGATATATCCATCTTCCTCACACAAGATGCCTTCCCCACTCCAAAAACCCTCCCTCTTCTCCTACAACCCCTCCTCAAAAATCAAGCTCAGATTAGCTACGCACGGCAAATTCCAAGAAAAAATGCCCCCCCCTTAGAAGCCTTTCCCCGCATATTCAATTACCCCCCAATAAGCCACCTCCGCACCTTCGCCGATAGAGAAAAATACGGTTTCTATACCCTCTTTTGCTCCAACTCGTGCGCCGCCTATTGTAACCAATCCCTCGACGCCATCGGTGGTTTCCCCCAAACACCCTTCGGAGAAGATACCCTAGCTACAGCAAAAATCCTCCAACAGGGTGGTACCATCGCCTACGTAGCAGAAGCCCTCGTCACCCACTCCCACCCCCCATCTCTACAAAAAGATTGGCAACGCTACAAAATAATTGGTGCCCTCCATCAACAAAACCAATCCCTCTTCTCTCCCTACACCACCCCCTCCTCTCGAGGAAAAAAATACGTGCAATCCCTCCTCTCCTCCCTATGGAAAACATCGCCCCATCTCATCCCCTACGCCCTTCTCCAATCCGCCACAAAATTCATCGCCTACCATGCCGGACGCATGCAATGAGGGGGACTCTGTCCCCCTCGACCCCTGCTGGGGGGCCACTGGCCCCCAGACCCCCGCGGCAGCTAAAGCTGCCTTCAAGTTTTGTCGCTTGCTTATGACGTTTGTTTCGCTACAGTCTCTTTTTTAATCAGATAGTTGCCAATTGATGGGGGGTTTTCCCATTTCTTGAAGGAGGAGGTTGATTTTTGAGAAGTGGCGGCATCCGAAAAAACCGTAGTGTGCGGAGAATGGGGAGGGGTGAGGAGCTTGGAGAATGTATTGGTGGGGGACGTTGTATTCTTTTGTGAGGGGCAAAAGTTTTTGTTGGGCTTGTTTCCCCCAAAGGACGTAGATGACGGGATCCTCTCTTTCGCAGAGGGAACGCACGACCGCATCCGTGAGCATTTCCCATCCTTTTTCTTTATGGGAGAGAGGTTTTCCTTCTTCGACGGTAAGGATGGCATTAAGGAGGAGGACACCTTGATCAGCCCAGGCTTCGAGACAACCGTGTTGGGGTATGGGGATATGGAGATCTTCTTCGAGTTCTTTAAAGATATTTTGCAATGAGGGTGGGGGACGGATGCCGTTTTGGACACTAAAACTGAGGCCGTGAGCTTGTCCGTACCCGTGATAAGGGTCTTGTCCCATAATGACGACTTTTACGTTGTTGTAGGGCGTCTTTTGAAAAGCGGTAAAAATCTGATCGCGGGGAGGGTAAAAGGTTATTTGTTCTTTATCGAGGTGTTGGAGAAATGCACCGAGTTGAAGCAGGTAGGGTTTGGAGAGTTCGTCTTTGAGGATTTTATCCCAAGACTCTTCAAGATAGAGGTGAAGGGGTTTTTGTTGTGTTGCTACCATAGGAAGAATCCTTTGAATAGTTAAAAATATTTTGATAGAATTCTGCTAGTTCGTCCCAAAACTCGGTCTCGTTCCAGCCGTATTCCCTTCCGATAAGAGGCTCGGTATTAATTCTTATTACAGGTTCAGAAAAATCCGTTTGTTCTTCCAAGTGGAAGAGGCAAGGTTTTTTGAGTCTTGACCCCATCTCTTTAGCGAAGCGGGTTGTGAAGGATCCTTGTGTTTCGACGAAGTAACTAGGATTGGTTTGTTGGTAAGGATTTTTCTCGTTAAAAACTTTTTCAGCAAACATGGCGTAGGCTTTAGCGAGAAGAGTAATGGGGACGTTGTCTCGCACATAAGAAGGGTGGGAGACAGACACCATTTCTTCGTTGATCCATTTCTCTGCTACTACGGAGGTAAAGCGACGTTCTTCGTATGGACCAAAAGGGTTGGGAATGACAAATTTTCCAAATGCAAGTCCAAAGGTTTCTGCATAATAGCGAAAGACGTCGGCCGTCAATCCTTTTGATAATCCATAAGGAGAGACGGCGCGTAAAGCGTCTGAGCCAGCTCCTTCTCTTTGTTCAAAAACCGATCCTGTAAGAAGAATGGCCTGGCACCTTTGTTCGCAAAAAGAGCGACAGACTGATGGGGTGTTTCCGACATTGCTTATAAGGGCTTTTGTGGCGGAGAAGTCAGGACTTTTGTAATCGGTTACATCGGCAGCATGGTGGCAAAAGAGATCCCAAAGCCCTGAAGAGACGACGGAAAAAAAATGGGGTGAGGAGTAGGGACAACTGAAGATCGTTCGACAAAGGGAAGTAATATGTTCAACGCGTTTTTTCCGGATTCCTACATACTCTTTTGGCTGTCGGAAGAAAAGGGCTGTCACTTGATGTCCACGACGGACGAGCTCTCGAATAAACCAAAAACCGGAAAAAGAAGAGGCCCCAGTGAAGAGAATTTTTAACATCGTAAAAAAGTCTTTTTAAAAGGACTAATTTCTCAGTTTTTTCTTTTTTTTTAAACCTTTTTCTCGCTTTGTTTTTTATTGAAAAAAAAGATACACTTAAACCAATTCGAGAATTGGTTTTTGTCAAAGAGAGATAATGCACATTCCTTCCATTTGTAAAGGCTATTTTAATGGTTTCCAAGAAATTGGAACTATTAAAAAGAATGATGGAAAAACAAATCTCTTAGCCATTGTAAAGATTTTTTCCTACTGCACTTTAGTTCTTCCTTTGGTCTTTGGCACCATATAGGGGAGACCTGCGCTTATTGGATCGCGTTAAAAAACGAAAGGATCCTTCCGAAAAAGAAAAGAAAGTCGACCAAGTGGCAAAAAAACAAATTCCTCCAAAAAAACATCCAGAAGAACCTAAACGATCCCCAGCTCCGCCAAAATTGACTCCCCCTAAAGACAATGATAAAAAAAATGATGTAGAGGTCCCAACGATTGCCATTATGAGGGATTTTGCAGAGCTATCCACTGAAGCGAAAGCCAAAATCCAAAAAGAAGAGAAAATAGTTGACGCGAACGAAAGTTGGTTAAACATCTCCCATCCAGAATTTCCTCCGATCGATTTTTCGATCCGTCGACAAGATATTTTCAAAAGTGGAGCAGAAGTCATTATTAACGCTGCTAATGATCGTTTGGGCATTGGTGGTGGCATTGACGGCTTGATTCATAAAAAGGGCGGAGCGGACTATAAAAAGGCCCATCAAGGGCTTAGGAAATTAGAGCCCTACAAAGAAAAATTCATCTCTGGCCACGCTGCTATGATCCCGAGTGGGGATCTCAAAAACGATGGAATCCATCATGTGATCGTTGTTGCTGGTCCCAACACGGGCTCAAAAGAAAAAGATAAGGCGCTTTATTCGTGTTATTACAACAGCCTGGTTTTGGCCGATGCGAAGGGTATAAAAAAACTGGCCTTTCCAAGCATTGCGACAGGTTATTTTGGTTTTCCTAAAGATCGCGCAGCACAGATTTCTTTAAAGGCTGTGTTCGATTTTCTTACAAGTCATAAGAAAACCTCTCTGACAACAATTTCCATTCATTTTTTAGGCAAAGAGACCGACGCCTTACAAGATTATAAAAACGCTTTGATAGCCTGAGTTGTTACCCACATCCAATTATGATTGACGAGAATCGGATATAGCGTTAAAATTTTTTACGTTTCAAGGATTTCTATTTATGACGACACATCAAAATAATCTCATCCGTTTTATCAACATCTCTCGCAAAAAAGAGGGAATGTATGCCAATTTCCGCGTGAAGGGGGAACGCAATGGAGCGCAGTTTTCTGCTGCATTGACCGTTGATCTCGCTGCGGCACAGGTCGATCCCGGCGATTCCCTTGAGAAAATCATCGAAGAGTGTGCCCGCATCGCCCTTAAAGAATTCCAAAAATCCGAGTTTCAATTTGAGGGGCTCGCTTCCATTTAATATCTGGGTGTAGCGCAGCTTGGCCAGCGCACTTGCATGGGGTGCAAGGGGTCGGAGGTTCGAATCCTCTCACCCAGATTCCTTTTGTTCAGATACTTAGATAGAAAAAAGAGGTCTTGAAAATCATTCATTTTTCTAAATATGGCAGGTATATGACAGGTAGAGTATTTGGCAATTGATAGAATCACGAAAAAGTTATATTTTCTGCAGTAACTGATTGAATTGATTTTTTCAGAAGCCATATGGTAGTCTATTATTCAATTTAAGGCGTATTATGAAGCTCTCAAACGAAAACTATACACGTTATCATTACGAAAATGCACCTCTTCAAGAAGTTATTTTCGAAACAAAATTTTTTGATGATAGCTATGACCTTACACTACCAGGGTCTTTCTTCCAAAAGGTTTCCCTTCAATTTCCAAAAAAGAAAATAATACAACACAACGCTCTCATTTTTTCAAATCAGCCTATTCCTCAAGAGCCACTTCCTCTTCCTCAAGCCCCAGTGATACAAACATGGGATGAAAAAGAAAATAAATGTTTACAAGTTGGCCCAGGAATCATAGCGGCAAATGATAGAGCGTATAAAAATTGGGAAAGTTTTTCAAAAACTATAAAAACTCTCCTAGAAAGTTATTTTGAGTGCGCTTCTCCTACCTCTCTACAAAGAATAGGATATCGGTGCATAAATCGTATATTAATACCTAGAGAAGATATTTCTTTATCTGAATATTTTAAAATTGGTTTTGCGTTACCAAGTGAACTTTTAAACCCAACAGAGTTGAGCTTCATCTTTTCAAAAGAATTCACATTCAACAGCGTAAATGTAATGGTGGTTATAAGATTTTCATCGACCCCTTTAAAAACCAATGAAACAGGGGTTGCTTTTCTTCTCGATATAGACTCATTTGTGACTGAAAACGTTGATATAAAAAAAAATGAGATCTTAACTAAAGCCTCTATTTGTCATGATGTTGAAAAAATCATTTTTGAAAGCTTACTTAAAGACAAACTCCGTGAGTTACTTGGGGGTAATAAGTTGTGATTACTGTCGATTGGATTGACGATCCTAACTTTAATATCCCCAAACCCACTATTGAAATACACCAATCAGCTGAGTTCTCAAATACAACATTTAACGATAGAACAAGCTCAACATCTACTTTCTCAAAAGATCCGTTTCAAGAACAATTTCACACCTCAACCACACTTAAAACCCCTATTGATCAAAAACTTGAAGCACTTACAGCTCGTAAGTCGTTACTTTTAAAAAAGAGAGCTGATATCTATAACTCACTATCATTCAGGTTTTTAAGATTAGGATATAACTCTATTAAGTCAATTGATAAGGAGTTAAAGCAAACTGAAAAAGAGTTAATTTCTTTAATTAGACCTGCATTTCAAAATAGAGTTTCCAAAACTAACGAAATTTTAAGGCAAACAGACTCAAATATTTTAAAATATCAATCTGCAATTCAAAGTGCTGAAAATGGCTCTCCTACAACGTAAGCATAACCCTCCTCTTCGAAGAACAATTAGTTTTTATAAACCTTTTCTTAGAGAAGATTTTGACCACCGTTGCGCCTATTGTAAAAACCATGAGGCCGTTGAAGGAGGTAGTAAAAATTTTGAAATCGATCACTATATGCCTCTATCCAAATTCCGTAAACTAGAATTTATTTACTCAAATCTTTTTTATAGCTGCAAAGAATGTAATCGCTCGAAAGGATCTTATTATCCCACATTTATTGAAAAATTAATGGGAGAGTATATCTTAAACCCATGTGACCATGATTTTGGAGATCATTATGAGATGAATAGCCCCGAATGGGTGGGAAAAACATCAACAGCTTTTTGGAACATTGAAAGATTAAGAGAAAAAAAACGGGCTGGTATTTTTCAGCCTAAAGTAAGAACAGAGAACTAAAAAAACTGGGGGAAGAAGAGGAAGGCTAGGGGGTCACTTTTAGTGTCGCCGAGAGCGTTTTTTGGGTTGCCTTGGCGGGCTCTTTTTGGGGGTCACTTTTAGTGTCGTCAGGGGGTCACTTTAGCTGTCGCTTGACAAAGGCGACTACGGTCTTCATAATACCGCCCAAAGAACGAGTTGTTTCTTTGAACTCAATTGTTTTGCCTTCATTCTCGGCGAGTAGCTGCTCAATCATAATGCTGTAATCATAGCACAACTATGCATTTTACTGTGCAGTACTATGCATAAAAAAACCGCATAGCTATCTCAAGCTGTTGATTTCTAGACGAATACGACAATTATTTTTTTATTATCAAGTAAAATAAAAAAATAGTTATCACACATCTGACAGATGAAAGGCCATTTTTCTAGCTTTAAAAAAAATATAAAGGTATCCCGTTTAGAAGACTGAGAAGAGAGAATGAGCGACTATTTACAAAAAACTATTCCCAATTTTGGATAAAGAAAATGAGCTAACATCAAAACGAGTTATTTAGAAGTGGAAAGAATGTCGATAACCCTAGGAGGGTTGTGTCGATAACTTTGTCGATAAGTGGGGAGTTATGAACAGGGTTATCGACAGGTTGTGAACAGAACAAGCTGTCCATGATCCGCTTGAAAGTGAACCGACATCGCGCAGTTTTTATGATCAGTAAACTCAATCGAAGCTTGATGAGGAAAGGAGTGGAGATCAACGGGTACAGCGGCTTAAGCTTTTGACAAAATTCGTCAGCACCTGATCTGGGAATTTTTTCCATCTTTCTCAACTATAACTTATTATTTTTTGACCCAACATCCGTCTTGAGGTTGTCGGAATTCGCATCAACTTTCTCTATAGATTTTTGGTTCATTTCTTTTTCCAGTTGAACAACTCCTTTTTCAGCAACCGGTAAGTCCTCTGGCATAGTGCCGCCCAATTCTTTGATCGTTTGACGGACTTTTCTACCCACTTCAAAGTGGGTTTGATCCGCTTTGTTTTTACCTTGAATGTTGTCTCGGCGTAGCTTTTCTTCTGCTTGGGTAGCTCTAAAGAGATTGGCGGCGAGTTCCGTACTGCCCATGTGATCTAAAATCTTTAGACTCTTTTTTAGTCCTTTACGCTGATGAATGCCCTTTGCGTCCAAACCACCATAAAGACCCTTATACCCATGATTTTGAAAGACAGCAAAATCAAGTGGAGTTTCAACTCCTGCTTGTTGGGCGGTTTCAACAAGAAGTTTGTTATGTTCGCAAAGTTCATTTCTTAAGAATAGACGTTTTTCATCTTCTTTTAGCTGCTGGAAAGCCTTATTATCAGCTAGCTCTTGCCTTCGAGTTTGGATTGCAAAATAGGTCTGACCGTTTGCAATAACAGGCTTGGTTGGATCACCGTTTTGTACAACCAAATAGCAGGCGTAGCGAGATAATCTCACGTCAGCAGCTGGTCGCTGGGCTCCTTTGCCAATTTCGATCATATCGGTGACATCAACGAAATGATCTTCAATGTGGTGCCCACTGTTTATACATGCTTCTTTTGCTTTTTCAATTACGTTAAGAAAATTTCGATAGTCATTGTATTCCAACGCTTTAGATAGCTTTCGGGCACTCCAATATTCACAACCATCTTTTTCCTCTCGAAGGGATTCAAAAGTTTGATGATGAGTAATTTCAACCAAATCTTTGCTTATTTCTTAATCTCCTATCGTTTTAGAGTTACTTTTTGTTCATCCAATTGTCGAGGTGGAAACCCACCCCTAAAGGGATGGGTTTCCACCTCGACAATTGGATGAAATAGGCTCTTCGCTAAGGCCGTTTATTCCAGTAGACTCGATAGCCTGGCTTCCAAATCCATCAAAAATCCTTTTCTTAACTTCATCACGAAGCTTGTTTTGTTGAATTTGGAATTTCATAGTCTTTTTCCCATTGCAACATCGTGAATACTTGGAGGTTCACCGCTCGGGTCTTCAAAAGGCATTTCTGTATAGCCATTTCTGCGATAAAAGCTGACGACATTTGGTCTTGCTTCATCATGAAGCGATTGGATCCCCTGCTTTTTCAGCCATTGCTCGCATAGCTGTAAAAATTGGCTTCCCAATCCATGCTGCCTATATTTCTCATCAATGACAATGATTCGCAATGCTGCTCTATGCTCCGGCCAAAATTGAATATGAGCATATCCAATGATTTCGACTCCCTGATAGAGAACCAGATGAACGTGCTCTGGATGGTCAAATGTCCATGTGTAAGGATCTGAAATCGATAAAGGATCAAAAAAATATTTATTTCTTAGTTGCTTGGCGACTTCCCATTCAGCATAGTGATTGCATTTCATCATGCGAATGAGATTGAAGTTTGCTGCTTGAAGAGTTTTTCGGATGAAAGAATCTTTACCCAGGTTATATCCTGTGAAAAAAGAATGATTCTTTTCGTATGAGGACTTTTCCTTAAGAAGATCTTCCTTAAGTTTGCTATATTCTTCTCGCGCATTTGGATGCTGTCGTAAGTAATCTCTAAAAAGAAGGTTTAGCTCGATTTCTGGGTGGCCTTCTTCATAAACGTGAAGATTGGTTTCGATCCCCTCTGATAGCTTAAAGTAAAACCGCATAGGGATGTTATACTCGCCCTTATACTTGAAGCCTAACTTTTCAAGAGGTTGAATAGCCTTCTCCGCATTTTTGACAACTCCTATTATATCGATTACCGGCTTTGCCGAAAGGACTGGCACTGAAGTAGAGCCAACGTGATGGATGGCGATGCAGTTTGATCCTAAGACTTCTTTAATTTTGGGTGCTTCTCGCTCAAAAAATTGAGGCCAGTCTGGATTGTACGATGTAATAATGATTTTTTTTATCTTTTTCATGATGAACGTCTTGCTGCAATGTAAGAAGCGCTAGGGTCATTTTCTGAAGTTCCAATGCGTAAAATGATCCCCCATCGACATTGAAAACTGCCCCCCCCCTCCTCCAGAGGTTTACCATCCTTTATTAAGGCGGCTTAATATCCTCCAAGGATGTAACCAGAGAAAGGGAAGTGAACCCCTAAATTAGTCGGCCTTATACCAAACAGGATAAATACATTTCCCTCGGTTTTGTAAAGGGGCGTCAACGACTTCCCGAAATAGACTGTGTTACCTAATTCCTAGGGAAAAGATTCGTTAATGGCAAATTTTTCCAGAAAATTCTCTTTTCAAAGCAAAAAAATAAGGGTAATCTCCTAGGTTCTGTAAAATACAAAGGAGTACCCTTATGAAATCTAAAAAACGTAATTGGCGTCAGTATAACAAATCTCTGATTCAAAGGGGAAGTCTTACTTTCTGGGTGCACAAAGATTTGCTGCGCACTTGGCACGCAGAGAAAATCCCCCACAAAAAGGGAAGACCCTTTCTCTTTTCTGACACAGCTATCTTAACTGCAACCATTCTTCGTTTTGTCTTTCGCCAAAGTTTAAGAGCCACAGAAGGATTGATCTGTTCTGTGTTTCATATGTTGGGTTTACCTCTTCGAGCACCAGGGTACACCGTTATTTGCAAAAGGATGTCAGGGATTGTTATTCCTGATCGATTCACGAAGAAACGAATAGAGACCTTAGTTTTGGATGCAAGTGGTCTCAAGGTATTTGGAGAGGGTGAATGGAAAGTGAAGAAGTATGGGGCAAGCAAGAGAAGAGAATGGAAAAAATTGCACATAGGAATGGATGCGGAGACACAAGAGATTGTCGTGAGCGACATAACGGAATCTGGAGTATCAGACACGTGTTTTTTCTCAAAATGGGTCAAAGGGAAACGAATCAAAGAGGTGTTAATGGATGGGGCAGCAGATGCAAGCCGTTGTTATGCGCATGCCGAAAAGGAAGGAGTGATTTTAAAAACACCCCCACAGAAGAACGCCGTATTGAGAAAAGAGCCCTGGATGAGAAAGAGGAATGAAGCAATTTTGCAGATAAAGGGATTTGGAGGGGATAAGATAGCCAGAGATTTATGGAGATACTGTACAGGATATACGAGAAGGGCCCTTGTGGAGAGTACATTTTCGAGGTAGAAAAGGATATTTGGAGGGGAATTGAAGAGTAGAACAAGGGAGAGACAACGGCGAGAAATATACTCTAAATCATTAATATTGAATAGCATGAGGAAATTAATGATGGAGGGGATTTGAAAAAGATAAATCAGAATTTCCCCTACTTTGCAAAAAATTATATAAATTCATTTTTTTAAACGAATTAGGCAATACAGTCCCCGAAATATCAGTTTTTAAATTTACCCGAAGGGATTAAAAAACGACCGTTAATCCTTAATTAATTTAACTATTTACAAAGTAATTAAAATGTGATAAATTATTTTTTATTAACAAAAAATTTGGAATGCTAGGTCCTTTTCGAATCCCTTTGATTTTTTCTGCCAGGGCTTGTTTAGCACTATTTGGCTCTAAATTCGCAGATAATATAGAAGTGCTGATTATGCAATTCATAAGAACGAACATAACACTTCTTGGAGCAATCCTCTACTCACGAAATAACAAATTCTTGATGGATTTAATGCAGGGGCCATTACTGGTGCAACTCACATTCTTATCGTGTGAGATACTTGGGATTTTGATGACTCATTGGATCTCAATCAACAACTTAGCGATAAACGATGGCGTCCTTAACATAAAATCCTTAATACCAACAAATTAAATGAACTCTTTACTTTGCCTTGTTGTTTTCACTTCAAATATTTTAGGCTCTTTTAATGATCCTTTTGAATTTGATGGGAATTATGGAGATGAGGTCAATCCTATTCGAGAATATGTTTTTGAACAGGTGATTTCTAAAGAAGTTTTAGCAATCAACTTGACCGATGTTCAAATCGTCCAGCTAATGACAAGCGAAAATCCATCTAATGACGAGATTCTACAATACCACCAACAGCTGATTGTAGAAGCTATTCAAAAAGACCTTCAGCATGGTCCTACTTTAAATGAACTCATACCTCGTGATTTAATTGAACAACTTTTCCAAAAACAGCAAGAACTCCAGGATGATGACTTTTCTGAAATTGATTTTAATAATATTTTTTATTTTATAGACCGATACCGTGATCAAAAGGTCTTTTCCTTTTTTAGACATAATCCCTCAGATCTCTTGAGTTTAGATAAAATTTTGCGTGACAAAGCCACAAGAGAGGGGAAAAATTTAGATTTGCCTATCTTGAGTTCAACTGAACCACTGAAAGGAAAAAATGCCTTTGAATTAAAGACCTACTTATTGGAGTCACTCTTTACAAAAGAGACTCTTAGGGCTGTAAAATCAAAAGATAAGCTAAAAGACGCCATAGAAAAATTAGATCCGATCTTTTTAAAGCAGTACTTAGGGCAAGATGCAGATAATGCAGATTTGGTTATTTTTACAACTCCAGCGGGCCAGGTTTTCTTTTATTGGCTTTACCAATCTCTGAATCTCCATTTGATCTCTCAAAATGAAGCAATGATTTCTCAGATTAATATGGTAAAGCAAATCTTTGCGCATTCTTTAGGAAATCCTACTAAAAGGGCTCAGATGTTTAAAGATAAACTCATAGCCACCAATGCTAGCATAGTATTTACACAAGAAAGTGATGCCATTGTTCCTCAACTACTCGCCGAAGAGGGGATTTTTCACCCCGTTGATACTCAAAACCCTGCAGATGGTACGTTTGTTTTCTTGCGAGGAGATTTCTGGGAGCCTACTTATCAGATTATCGCAATCGATGATTATGAAGGATATGAACGAGGACGTTTAAACGTTATCCTAGCAACGAAAATGGATACAGGAGAAAAATTCCTCTTAGCGTCAAGTCATGGAAATTCAACTAGAGCAGAAGATGGCCGGCTTCAAATTGCCAAAATTGTAGAAAAATTCCATCAACTCGCCAAATTACCTGAAAATAAAAATCTTCAACTTGTGATTGGGATAGATGCGAATACAAAATCCGACGAAGATGTAGAGCTACTGCGTGATCATTTACAATCTCTTGGGCTTGTCGCTACAAGTGTTGGTCCGACTACCATAAAAAAACGAATGGTAACAGCTCAACATTCAAAGGCTGTAAGGTTTGCTGTCGATGAAGAGGATTATGTGATTGTACTAAAGCCTGAAAATGGCGGTTTTTACCAAATGACCAACCCAACCGTTGGGTTCCGAGAAGAAAAACCAGACCCTACAATTACATTGCCAAATATAGATAACTCTTCTGACCATTACCCTGTAGGCACAACTCTTATTCGTATGCCTTGAAACCCACATTCCTCACCTAATGACAAACGTATCCAGTAAGGGTTGTGCCTTTGACACAAATAGATGACGTTTTGGGGGAGAGACTGGACTCCCCCCAAAACGAAAACGTCATCAACATGCGCAAAATCAAGCGCATGTTTGATGAATTGACGTCCTTTAGATAAATAAGTGCGGAAATTGGATTCAAGATTTTTTCTGGAAAATTTGTTTTGAAAATCGATGTAAATTATTGAGAATTTGCAAGATCGAAAAATCGATTCTAAGGAAATAGATGTATGTGAATTTGTCTCTTTATCTCTTTCCATTGTTATTAAGTGGAAAGAATGTCGATAAACCTAGGAGGGTTGTGTCGATAACTTTGTCGATAACTTTGTCGATAAGTGAAAATGTCGATAAGTGGGGAGTTATGAACAGGGTTATCGACAGGTTGTGAACAGAAAAAACCTCTAGGGTAACGCCGAGGCTATCGACATTTCCACACTCTCTTAAGAAGAAGAAGAGTATTTATATATATATCTTCTTTATGTATCCTTCCATAAAAAGTAATATTACCATTTATGGCAAATGAACCTCTATTTCCATCTTCTCTCTTCTCCTTAGAAGAATTCTCACACGCTTCTCTTTTTAAGCAAGACACTTTTATTTGGGAGGCTTTGAATGGACTTCCCAAATACTTGGAAACCTTTTCTCATCAAGGGATTGCCTGTAAGGTTCCTGAAGGGGTTTTTCTGATCAATCCAGAAACAGTCACAATTGGGCCAGGAACGGCGATTGAACCCGGAGCCTATATCCAAGGGCCTTGTGTTATTGGAAGTGGCTGTACGGTCCGCTATGGAGCTTACATCCGAGGTTTTCTTATTACAGGTGATCATTGTGTTATTGGGCATGCAACAGAAGTGAAAAATGCGATTTTCCTCAATGATGTCCATGCGGCACATTTTGCTTACGTGGGAGATTCTATCCTGGGCAATCGCGTCAATCTTGGAGCGGGAACGCGTTGTGCTAACTTGCGGTTTGACCACGAGGAGGTGGTGGTGGTCGATTCTTCAGGAAAGAGAATTTCCTCGGGGCGAAAGAAGCTAGGAGCGATTATGGGAGACGATGCACAGACGGGGTGCAATGCCGTACTGAATCCGGGAAGCGTGATGGAGCGAGGGGCGGTGTGTTATCCGTGTACCAATGTTGGGCGGTATATTCGATCGCCAGAAAAGAGGGTTATTCGTTCATGACCGCTACAATACAAGAGACGTTACTGGAATATCTCCGTGGTTTTGAACCATTGTTACAGAACCGGATCGATCTGATTGGGGAACCAGAAGGGTTGAGAGAAGTCATTCATTATGCTCTAACGAATGGAGGGAAACGGTTTCGTCCAGCTCTTGTCCATTTAGTAGCGGAAGGCATTGGAAAAAACATGCCCATTGAAGAGGCTTCTCTTGCTGTGGAGTATTTCCACGTTGCCTCATTGATTGCCGACGACCTTCCTTGCATGGACGATGATGGGGAGAGACGTGGAAAACCGGCGGTACACGTTGTTTTTGGTGAGGCGAAAGCTCTTTTGGCAAGCTATGCGCTCATTGCGATGGGGTATGAAGCAATAGGGAAAAATAGCGAAGGGTTTCATGGAGAAAATAAAGAAAAGGTTGTGCTAGAAGCTCTGCGATGTGCAACGAAGCGTACGGGAATAGAGGGGGCAACGGGAGGGCAATATTACGATCTTTTTCCAGAAAATGGATCGTATGAACAAGCACAAGAGGTGATTTTGCGAAAGACCGCTTCTCTTTTTTCCCTCTCTTTCGCTCTAGGATGGCTTTTTGGAGGGGGAGACGTAACCCTACTCAATCAGGTTGAAAAAGCGGCCACTCATTTTGGAATGGCGTTTCAAATTGCTGACGATAGGAGTGATGTTATCCAAGACCAAGACAATGGTCGTTCAATCAATATCGTGGCTCTTTTAGGAGAAAAGAGAGCGGAACAAGTTTTACAGCAAGAGATCGATTCTTTCCTTTTTGAACTCGATGCTTTGCCTATTACAAGCCCTCCTCTTGAGGCAATGGCTCAACGTCTCCGTCCTATGTGAGAAATGAAATAGAGCGGGTAATTGTAGAGGTTGCCGTCGCGTTTCATGTTCAATGTTGTTGTGCGGAATAATTTAGAGGGGGCATGTTTTTGGTTGAATACGAGAAGACTCTTTTTTTTGTTGTTTCCGCCGGCTTTCACTTCGAGTGGATAAATTTCATGGTCGTCTTCGATTAAGAAATCAACTTCAGCGATTCCTGCACTTGTCCAATAGTAGGGTTTTTTGTTCTGGGTTGCGAGCAATTCTTGTGCAATAAAATTTTCTGTAATACCAATTCTAATGATTTGATGTGAGATCCCGTGTTCGCTCTTTGTGAGTGGGCAAGTTTGGGGCAGAACACCAAAAAAACAAGACCTTTTATACGGAAGCGAGTTGGGGTTTTCCCTCTTTTTTTGCCGCTGCTGTCGTGTTCGTAGGAGGTGTTCCTTGCTGGATTTGCTTCTGATAATGGGCAAAGACCTTTTTCTCAAGTTCCTCAAGAAGGATGGAATCACCCTTTAGGAGTTCTCGAACCGCTTCTCGCCCTTGTCCTAGGCGTTGACCATTGTAGCTATACCAGGCACCTTTCTTCTCGATGATTTCGAAGTCGGCAGCCATGTCGATCACCGATCCCGTTCGTGAAATTCCCTCGTTGAAGAGAATATCAAACTCCGCTGTCCGAAAAGGTGGGGCGAGTTTGTTTTTTGCAACTTTAACCTTGACGCGGTTCCCTATGTCGTTGCCATCAGGGCCTTTGATCCCTCCGGAACGACGAATTTCCATGCGGATCGAGGAGTAAAATTTGAGAGCTCTTCCCCCCGTTGTCGTCTCTGGATTGCCGTACATGACGCCGATTTTCTCTCGGATTTGGTTGATAAAGATCGCACAGGTACCACTTCGAGCAAGAGATGCAGCAAGTTTGCGAAGAGCTTGGGACATCATGCGTGCTTGTAGGCCGACGAAGGTATCTCCAATTTCTCCATCCAGCTCTGATTTTGGAACAAGAGCTGCAACGGAGTCAATAACAACGACATCGATAGCATTGGAGCGGGCAAGCATTTCGGCGATATTGAGTGCTTCTTCTCCACAATCGGGTTGAGAAATGAGTAGGTCGTCGAGGTTGACGCCGATTTTTGCTGCATAGGAGGGGTCTAGGGCGTGTTCGGCATCGATGTAGGCGACCAGTCCCCCTTTTTTCTGTGCATTGGCAACAATATGGGTAGCTAGTGTCGTTTTCCCCGATGATTCCGGACCGTAGATTTCAACGACTCTTCCACGAGGGACACCACCAATGCCAAGTGCGAGATCGAGAGCCAAAGCACCCGTAGAAATGACACTTACTTGTTTCGATAAAGAATCTTTCCCAAGAGCCATGATGGCACCATCGCCAAATTGGCGCTTGATGAGCCCTACGGCTTGTTCGAGTGATTTGCGTTTTTCTGGATCAGCGTTTGACATAAAGAACCCCTTTTTCATCTTTACGGAAGTTTACTAAAAAAGAAGGATTTCCGAAAGGGGAATATCGTGTTCTTCACGAGGAATAGAAAAAAAAAATTGTTCTTGGAACCCGATACCTATTGTTTTAGAGGAAAGGGTGTGGAGAAGGCGATCGTAAAAACCCCTTCCATAGCCCAGCCTGTGCTGAGTTAGAGAGAACGCAAGACCTGGAATCAGAGCAAGATCGACCGTTATGGGGTCAATGGGAGAACATTTTTTTGGATCGGGTTCAAAAAGACCCCATCGATGAGGAACGAGTTGTTGTTCGAGATTTGTAACGGAATAGAGAAGAAGAACATCTCTCTCTATTCGTGGAAGAGCGAGTCTTTCTTCTTTGGCTAAGAGGCCATTCAAGGCCGTAATATTGAGTTCATCTAGAAAGGGAACATAGGAAAGAATGTGCTTGTGGCCCTGGCAGAGGAGGGAGAGTTTTTGAAAAGCCTTCTCTTCTGCTTCTTTTCTCCGTTCAGGAGAGATTTTTTTTCGTTTTGTTTTAGCTAGGTGACGAAGGTCTTCTTTCTCCTCATGCCTCATCGGGTTTGCCATTTTCATAAAGGACTTTTCGCAAAAAATTGCCTCGATTATCAAAAAGTGTTGCGATGCCTGAGCCTTCGATGATGGTGCTACACGCCCTTTTCTCTCCCTTACGGAAGTATTCTCCTTTTTTGAGAACATCTTTTTCATATTCTTCTAGCATCATCAGGCTTCCATCGCGGTACCACGCAGTGAGTAGGCCATTTTTTTGATTATTGGTCATTTCTCGTTGGCTTTCTAAAGTTCCATCTTCGTACCACGTTTTTGTCACCCCGTGGATTTTTCCTTCGTACCATTGGATGGAAAGGCGGGGAAGGTGTTGGAAAGGGTTTGGGGATGGATAGTATGCAATCTCTTCACCATGCTTGACCTCATGTTTTACAAAATAGGTCGCAATCATTTCTTGTTGGTGGTTAAAAAGGGTAACCTCTCCCTCTTGAATACCTTCTTGAAATTCTTGTTGTTCGGCAATATTGTTCTTACCAAAAAGAGTTTTTTTACCCCATCCATTTTCGATAGAACTCACTTCCTTTCCATGTTGATCAATATAAATCCCGTTCCATAGACGTCCATCGGTATATTCTTCCTTTGAAGCGAGGGATTGGTTTGGCCAGTATCGCAAAGCGGTTCCATCTTTAACTCCTTTATTATAAGGAGTTTTCTCTAGAAGCGTTCCCGTATCGAGAAAGATCTCTTGATCTCCGTTGATTTCGTTTTTTGTATAGGGAATTTTTTTCCAAACAAGACCATTGGAATGGTAGTAGGTTGCGTTGCTTTCGAGTTCTCCTTTTGCATAGGGGATCTCTGCTAAAAGAAGACCCTCTTCATCCCACGCATAACTGGTGCCATCAAAAATCCAAGAATTCTCCGCTGCAGGGGTGAGGTCGGCAATTCCTTCAACAACCCTTGTCCGAAGGGCAACGATGCCGTTCGGATGCCACTCTTGATAGGATCCATGGGCGCGCCCATTAACCACTTCAAGGTACTGTTTGATCGTTCCGTTTTCGTGATACGACGTGAGTAAAGAGCCGATCTCTCCTTTTTGATTCCTCTCAAAGACGCGAAGAACTTTTTGATAGGGTTGTGGTTGTAAGAAGTTGACATGGCGGTATTGTTTGAGGCGGTCAGATTGACTGATCGTTTCGGAGAGACCATTGCGATCGACAATGTGGATGGATACAAGAGGTGGGCGTTGATGTGAGGAGCTCTTTTTTCCTTTGCTTGGACCAAAAGCCATGAGGGGGGAGGTAGAAATCAGTAAGAAAAGGAAAACCCATCTCCAATCAAAATATGCTCTCACGCGCATAAAACCTCCTAAAGGAACTCTCTTTTAATGCATTTAAAGTACAAAGTAAACACTTCGTGCTGGGGATTGATCATTTTTCTCTCCATCTTCCAGTCGGTAATCAACAATTGTGGAGCGTTGGGCAACACCTCTTCTTTTCCAACAGAGACTCCTTCGATGCGGCTCAATAGTTTTTGTATGTCATGAATATCCACTTCCACAGGACGGGCTAGCGTTTCTGTCGTCTCTTGAAATAAAGGGTGTGTCTGGACCACTCCTTCGACGAAAGAGAGAGAGTTGGCTCCATTTTGGAGTTGTTGTAAGCGGGCATTGATGCGGCTATCATTGGCAAAATTTTTATCCTCGATAATCTGTTCAAGATCGGCTACTTCTCTCTCAAGAAGAGAGATGGATTCAAGATGTCGGTCGATAAAAAAATGATCGGCATTTGAGAAATGGAAATAAGTAGACCAGTTATTTGCTTCGCGTTGTTCTTTCAAGAATGCCTTTTCCCGAAGAAATTGCACCTGATGATGGAGGTGGGAAAGGGCGTTTTTTTGTTGGACGAAGTGGAATAGGAATAAGACAATGGGGAGGGAGAAGAGAAAAAGAGCGTACACAAAGAGCCGAGAGAGGGGGACTGATTCAAAAAGACGTTGTATCCAATGGGTCATTATTTCTTTCCCGTGGTATAAGAGGTTTTATCTTTCAAAAAGAATGAAACGTGGTATTTACCCTTTTGTGCATTCCATTTGATTTCTTCCTTTGGATCGACAAAAGGGTTTGGTTCGATCAAAGCGTCATGGAATGCGCGCGCTTGTTTGGGGAGATCTGTGGAGAAGTCAATATCGATTTTAACCTGGTAGCGCTCCTTTTTATTCAATAAGTCGGGATGCTTCACGAGAGAATATAAAAAATTTTCTAATTGGAGAAGAGGAGCTCTCTCTCCCGTTTCCATATCCGTTGAAACAAAAACAGGGTGGTTGAGAAGCCAGGCAAGCGTATCGCTCACCCTTGGCGTGTTTGGGGAGAGAGGGAACTCGAAAGGATTTTCCGTTAATTTTTTTTCGATATAGTGGAGGCGATTTTCCAATTCATTCAATGAAAATTTCTCTAAGGGAACGAGGTTTTTTCCTTTTTCCAAAGAGATGCCGCCTGCAGGAGATGAAAACTCTTCTTCAAAACGATGGTGGGAATACCGCATTGCCTCGAGAAGCTCTGCATATTCCTTTTGGATCACTCCTTTTTGGTAGTGGGTATAACTGAATGAAAAAAGCCAAAAAGAGAGCGCAAGCACGAGGGAGAGAGGAAGTGTGATAAGAAGGGTTTTTTTGCATTTCCTCCAAGGACGGGGATAGGAAAATCCTTTTTTCCGGAAATTGATATGATTGGGATCGGAAGGGAGGGCGTTAAGAGCAAGGCCAATGGGAAGGGCATAGACCATCAAATCCCGATCCGATAGGGGAATTCCCTCTAGTGAAGAA
Organism: Parachlamydiales bacterium; assembly: GCA_942491955.1. Lineage (GTDB taxonomy): Bacteria > Chlamydiota > Chlamydiia > Chlamydiales > CALOCV01 > CALOCV01. The sequence continues at coordinate 4,454 of CALOCV010000049.1, read as the reverse complement.
GGGTGGCGAAGAGTGTATGTAAGGGTGTGACTCCATGCATCCATCCAAGAGATATCGGTTGCTTCCTCTCCACAGAGAAGAATTTCTGTTGGAGTAAGATGGTCATATTGTTTTCCTAGAGCATAAAGGATTTGTGTTAGTGTCTGTTGAAGAGAGGAATTCTTCTGTTTCGTTCCACGAATGGGGAAAGCTGCAATGAGTTTTTTCTCATGAATGAGGGCGCAACACCCCTCTTTGTTTCCCAAATAAAGGACAAAATGCGTTTCTGGTAATAAAGGAAAAAGGGAAGCATACGAAGCAAGGGCTGCTGGAGTTGTCGAGATGTGTTCGGGTTCCACATTTCGATCTTGCCAGCTGTTGATATGATGGAGAAGGATATCCGAACGGCAAGCAACGACGGAAAGAGAGGTCTTCTCCTTGCTTTGTGAGAGGATGATGCGGTCCATCAAGGCCTCTTCGGCGGGGAAAGGGAGAAGGGGTTCTGCTTCAAAAAGGAGAACGGCATCGACATCTTTGATTTTCTGTAAAGATAGATTGAGCGGACGGATTAGCGATTCTTGTGTGGCAAGAGGGGTGGTGATCAGGGTGTTGTGAAGAGGGGGAGGAAGAGAGAATGTTTCTTTGGGTGAAGAAAAGGTGTTGATTGCATGAACCTTTCCGCGGATCATGTCGATCTCCGCGCCGAAGATCTCCTCTTCCGTTTCAATCAAACCCGTTTGTTTTTCTATAAGAAATGATTGTAACATACCGAACGAAAGGATACGATTATTTTTGTTTATTTTCAATTTATTTTTGACTAATCTTTTGCAAAAATCTCGTTTTTCTTTATAATAGCCCTCATGTATACCATTCTTTACTCGATTCACATCTTTTTCCAGGTCTATTTTATCCTTCTTCTCGTTAGGATTGTCGGTTCGTGGATTCCTGAACTCCGCCGTTTTCGCGTGATGGACTACATTAATCGCGTCACCGATCCTTATCTCAATGTGTTTCGTTCCATCATTCCGCCGTTTGGAGGGCTTGATTTTAGTCCCCTTCTTGCATTTTTTGCTCTCTATCTCTTGGAAAATGGCATCATTCGTTTAATCCTCCTTCTTTTCGGATGAAAAAAAAATCTCTTCCTCTTCAGATCGGGTCGTTGACCTTGCCTAATAGGATCATTTATTCGCCATTAGCGGGGTGTTCTGATTTTCCTTTCCGAAAAATGGCAGCGCGCTATCGTCCGGGGTTGATGTTTTGTGAGATGGTTAAGATGGAGCCTCTTGTTCGAGGTGACCCCAATACATTCCATCTTCTCGATTTTTCCGATGAGATGCATCCCATTGGAGCTCAGCTTTGTGGGAGCAACCCAAAAATTGCGGGGCGTGCTGCTAAAATTGTTGAATCCTTAGGCTTTGACATCATCGATCTCAACTGTGGATGTCCCGTTGATAAGGTGACAAAGGATGGGAGTGGATCGGGGTTGCTCAAGAATCCTGAGATCATTGGAGAGATTATTACGGAAATGGTTGCTGCTGTCTCCATTCCTGTGACGGTAAAGATCCGTGCGGGATGGGATGAAGAGGATATCGTTGCTCCAACCATTGCAAAGATTGCCAAAGAGGCGGGAGCCAAAGCGATTGCCATTCATGGAAGGACGCGGAAGCAAGGGTATAAGGGGCCTGCCATCTGGGAATGGATTGCTGAAGCAAAACAGGCCGTTCCTGGCATACTCATCTTTGGTAATGGCGATGTTTTCTCTCCACAAGCTGCGGAGGAGATGTTTCAACAAACCGATTGTGATGCGATTCTTTGTTCGCGAGGGACGATGGGAGAGCCGTGGCTTGCCGAGGATATACAAAGGCATTTTGAAGGAAAACCTCCCATTCCCCGTACACCAAAAGATTACAAACAAGCGATCCAGCGACATTTGGAATATACCGTTGCTTACCGGAATGATCGACGCGTCTGTCTTGATATGCGAAGGGTGGGATGTTGGTATAGCAAAAAAGTTGAAGGGTGTCGTGAATTCCGGTACGGCATTAGTCGTGTCAACGACGTCAATGAGATCCACACTCTCATCGATCAACATTTCTCGTATTTGGTATAGCTCATTTGTGAAGACAGGTTCTTAATCTTGTAACAGCCACCAGTTGAAAAATTTTTCTTCGAGAATGGCTTTGGCCATTTTTTTTGCTTGATCGGTTTGGAGTCTTTTTTCTGCATTGGCTATCCAATCCGTGGAAAAAGTGTTTCCAAGATCAAGTTGTTTTTTTAATTGAAGAATCAATTCGAGCTGATCGGCATCGTGAGCAACGATGGATGCGCGTGTTTTTTTTTCCTCATACTCTCGAATATAGGGAAGGAAGAGATCGGAAAAAAACGGATATTTTTTCATATCATTAAGCACTTTTTCCATATCAACGCGAAGATAACGTTTGTGGACATAATTGAGATCCCCCGTTCGAGATTCGGGAAGGTCGTGCAAGAGACAAAGGAAGACAACGCGAGCAGGATCTACCTCTTCTTCCATTTGATGACTCAATAACCAGCCTATCATTGCAGCGATATACGTGTGCTCGGCAACGGTTTGATTGCCGGTTCCTAGAAAGGGAAATCCCGTCCTTGGTGTATGAGCGAGGTGGCTTACCTCCTGAAGAAAATGAATAAGAGATCTCATGATATCATTCCTGAATCGTTACCCAAAAAAAAGAAAACATGCTATCAATGTCGTCATTACAATGAAATGAGTGATACCGACATGGCGAGATATATTTTGCTTTTTCCTTTTCTATTCTGGTTTTCTTTTCCATTAGATGCAACCCTCTCTTGCCCTCAGCCTGGTGATTACAAATGGGTGATGCCTTCTGCTGCGATCATTGCAGTGGGTGGTGGTGCCATAGCGGGCTATGGCGCTGGGACGCGAAGGGAGAAGACAAAAGCGACCCCCGAAGCGGAAGTGATCCTCAATGGAGGATTGACGGTCGAGCGTTCGTTGGAATGGATTACGCCTTCCAACGAAGATGCTGATGGTCCTATCGTTCGAGCAGAGATTTTTACACCAATGAACGAATTGTATGCTGCAGCCGATCTTGGAAGGCAGCTCGAGATACCGCCTATTCCCTCATTAGGAACCACAGACAATCCCGCATTTGAGGGACAATACACGATTGTTTTTACAGCAATAGAAGAAGGGGCTACTCCTTCCGATCTTGGAGGCATTATCTTCCAAGGGGTTTCCTTTTACACTCCAAACCAAAATTTTGACGATCCTATTATTCCTCGAGGAACCCAAGCAACCCTTGTGATCGATTATCCGACTGGACCTCTTGCATAAAGGAGATATACCGAAAATGATGCAAAAATCAATTTTTAAGTGGATCTTTGTTGTTGTTTCGCACTCTCTTTTGGCGGAACCGGCGCCTTCGGATCCTCCTCCTCGGCGGCCTTATTGTTGGGAGAATCGGACGGTATACACCACAGGGTCCGCGCTCATTGGTGTTGGGGGAGGTGTTTGGGCGGGTTATGTCGCTGGGCATAACCGTCAGAGATTTAGTGGTAACGCCAGTTTAGACGATCCCCTTTGTGAATTTTCGGCGAGTAGTGAAGAGGTATCTCTCGAGTGGATTTTACCCATTTATGACGATCCCATGGGGAGTGTTACTGTTCTTGGGCAAATTTATCGTCCCGATCAAACCTTGTTTTCTTCGGCGACGTTGACTCCTTCTGGAGCGACTCCGTCGACTCTTCCATCGATCGAGGGGCAAGTCGGGGAATATACCATTCTTCTGACCCTTCAAGTGGAGGTCTCTTCCATGCCGGACGGTTTGTTTTTAGGGGGTATTTCTTTCAATAGTAGCCCTGTGATGGGAGATCTCATTTTCTCTAATCAACCGGGAAATATGGTTCCAGCAGGGACACAAGTCTCTCTTGTGATTCGTTATCCAGAAGGTCCTTTTGGTACACAGGAGGAGAGTTAATGGGTCGATATGGGTTCCTCTTTTTCATTCTTGTGGTTCCTCTTTTTGCAGAGAATGGGGTTCCTCCACTGCGTGATACTCCTCAGATGGAGGGTTTTTTTACTGAGGATGATCGCGATTTCTATGAGTACGACGCTTTGCAAGAAGAGCTGCAGCGTCGAGCTGAAGAGAAGGGGTACTATTATGATGAACCCCCTCCCTACGAGCCCGCTGAGTGTTTACCTCCGCAGGAGATAGGACCATATTTTGGGGAGAATGAGGTTCCCCCACTGCGTGATACTCCTCAGATGGAGGGTTTTTTTACTGAGGATGATCGCGATTTCTATGAATACGACGCTTTGCAAGAAGAGCTGCAGCGTCGAGCTGAAGAGAAAGGGTACTATTATGATGAACCCCCCCCTCGATATGGGACGGATGAGAACTTGCCGCCGCAGGCTAAAGGACCGAAAAAGCCTGAAGAACAGGAAGATAAGGAGTACACGTAAATCATGAAGT
>CALOCV010000048.1:0-73964 GCA_942491955.1 Parachlamydiales bacterium | reverse complement strand
CGAAATTGGCGGAAAACTCCAAGTTAGAGGCGCTTCCCTAACACCTATTATTGACGGAAAATTCATTACATTGGGAAGCTATTTAGAGGGCCGTCGTGTCATTCAAGTTGCACAAAATTACCTATTAATGCAGGATGATCAGGGGAGTTTGTACCAAATCGATTTTTAGGAAGTTGTGAAGTAAACGCCTTAGTTCCAATTTCAGAGGAAAGAAAGCGATTGAGTTGAAAAAATTTCTAGTTATTGATATAATAAGCTTAGACAAGGGATGGTCACTCCTGTCCATTGCTCCAATTCTGGAGCCAATTTCACGTCATAGAGCCCTTTCAACTCGATCTCTATCACCACTTAGAGGTAGATTATGTTTGGTTTAGAGAACCAGAAAAAACAACCATTTCAAGAATTTTCCTTTGAACTCGAAAAAGAGCTAAAAAACCCCACCGATCACCAAAAATATAAAGAATTGGTCGAAAAAAGAATCCAAAAAATTAAAGAAATTTTAAGAAGTGGCCAAATGAGGGAAGAATTTGATGTTTTCGGCATTCTTCTTCATGGATATACCTCATTACTCAAAGTAATGGCCCGTGTAAAAACGAAAAAATAAACAAATTTTTGGCGATCTTAATGAAGATCACCTTAACGTAAAGTGCGTAGCGTTTCAGAAGAGAAAAGGAATTTTTCCTTTTCGGGAAATGGACTTTCCCTACGATCTGAAAAACCCTACTCGGCTTTTAATCCATAAACATGAATAAAAGTCGGAGGAAAGTAATATGTCTTTTCCATTTCAAGGACAAGGAGTACGCTCAGGATTTAGCGTCGATTTTTTTGATCCAACTGGTTAATGATGCGACCATTAGTGCAAAGACCAAACTCGAGCAAATTAAAGCTCGTCGAAGTGCTGTCAGTATCGCTGACATGTTCGACATGCAGATGTTGATGAATCACCTTTCTCAACTCTCTGAAATGTCAACCGCTGTTGTGAATGCATCCAATACTGCCATTGGATCGATGGCTCGAAACGTAAAAGGATAATCTGCATTAAGGGGTTTTCCCTTAATTTACAGATATCTTCTCATCGTTTCGTAGGCTCAACTAGCAATCAAGTCTTGCTGCTCCATGCAGCAAGAACATGAATAGCCAAAGGAAGGTGCAATGGGAACTGAAAAAATGGATGCATTCCGTGAAGACTTCGCTCTCCTTATCGAAGCTGGGTTTGTAGCGGTTAAGCAACTCGATGAAACGAGTGCTACTCGGATTTTTCACGCAGCACAAGCGATAAGTCCGAAAAATACAGCCCCTCAAATTGGGCTGGGATACATTCATCTCAATAAACTTGAGATCAAGGAGGCTGTCAGAATCTTTCAACAAGTCATTGACGTTGAACCTGACAACCACCTTGCTCAAACATTTTTGGGGATTTGCTACCTTCTTAGCCGCACAAAACGGAAAAAAGGAGAGAAGATCATCCGAGAAACCATCGAGAAGACGACGGACCCTACGATCAAGGATCTCGGAGAACTCTCTCTCGTTTGGGCAGAAAAAGATCTAAAGAAAAAAGAAAAACCTCCCTTTCTCGTCTCTTCATCGAAAGGAGAAGAAGGGGAATAACTTATTAACAAGGAATATCTGTCATGTCTGATGCACAAGGATTTGACAAAATTGGTGGGATTGACAAGATCGGCCCAAAAAAGTTGGCTCCAGTCGCTGATCCTACAGAGATGCAGCCAGAGACTCGGGTTGCCCCAGACAAAGAGAAGTTCGATCAAGTGATGCAAGAAAAAACATCGATCGAACAGAAAGGGGTAAATACCGTAGAAGCTCCGGAAAAACGCTCTCTAATGGATGAAGTGCGCCACATGAGTGGACGCATGGAGTCTCTTGCTACCTCTTCCCCAGAAGCAATCCGTCTTCAAGCAGAAGAGGTCATCAAGAAGATTGAAGACCTAAAGATTCAACTACAAACACCCGATCTCAAGATCAAGGGCTCTGTACAGAGGTTGCTCAATAACAAGTTGTCTCATATCGATGACAATTTAAAAATTGCTTTAAATAAAGCAGGTGTTGAGTATACCCCTCCAACAGAAACCCCCGCCGGCTTAAATCCCGTCCAACGGTTTATTGGTGGCCTCACTTGGAGCCAGTACCAGTTACAAAATATTGGGAATTCTATCGAGCAGATGCAATTAACCGGGAAAGAATTTACTCCCGCTAATATGCTCTCACTACAAATTAAAGTCGCTTATGTACAACAAGAGCTCGAATTCTTCACAAGCCTTCTCAACAAAGCTCTTGAATCGACAAAAACATTGATGAACGTCCAAGTATAATCGTCTCTGGTACAAAATCAGTAAAACGTAAGGAATTATGGGTACAAGTAAGCGTTTTGACAAAATTTTAGGTGGCCTCGAAGATCTTAAGCTAACGACAGTCAACGGAAGAATTACCGAGATTGTGGGTATGCTGATCAAAGCGATTGTGCCCCAAGTAAAAATTGGTGAAGTGTGTCTCGTCAAACGCGAAGGAGACCCCCTTCGTACCATTGTGGTTGGGTTCACAAAGGAAGAGGTTCTCCTCTCTCCTTTAGGAGAAATGACCGGTGTCGGTCCCTCTTCTGAAGTCGTCCCGACACGCCTCCCCCTCCATGTGCCCGTAGGACCTCAAATTCTTGGAAGAGTGCTCAATGCCGTTGGAGAACCCCTGGATACGGAAACCAAGGGTCCTCTCGACCTCTCGGAAAACTATCCCGTTCTCCAATCTCCTCCTGCTGCATTAAAAAGAGAGCGGATCAATGAACCCATCCCCGTTGGCATTCGTGCCATTGATGGATGCCTAACCACCGGTATCGGACAGCGCGTCGGCATCTTTGCTGCCGCTGGAGGAGGAAAATCCACTCTGCTTGGGATGATTGCGCGCAATGCAACAGCCGATATCAATGTCATTAGCCTCATCGGAGAACGAGGACGAGAAGTGCGCGACTTTATCGAACGCGATTTAGGAGAAGAGGGGTTAGCCAAATCCGTTGTCATCGTCTCAACATCTGACGAACCCTCGCAAGCGCGTATCAATGCTGCCTATGTAGGAACTGCTATCGCAGAGTATTTCCGCGACCAAGGCAAATCGGTCATCCTCATGATGGACTCGATCACTCGCTTTGCTCGAGCCCTCCGCGAAGTCGGCCTAGCAGCTGGAGAACCCCCTGCCCGAGCAGGATATACCCCATCGGTCTTCTCCACCTTGCCCAAGCTACTAGAACGGACAGGACGCTCCGAAAAAGGATCGATCACCGCTTTTTATACCATCCTCGTTGCTGGGGATGATATGAATGAACCCGTTGCTGATGAGGTGCGTTCCATTCTCGACGGACACGTCATCCTCTCTCGAGAACTCGCCCACCGCTACCACTACCCCGCTATCGATATTCTCCAATCAGTGAGTCGTGTCATGCCAGAAATCGTTACCGAAGAGCATCTACAACTCGTCGGGAAGCTACGTGAAGTACTGGCCAATTACAATAAGAACGAACTTCTTATTAAAATCGGCGAATACAAACGTGGTTCCGATCGAATGGGAGATTTTGCTATCGATCATATCGATGCTGTGAACAAATTCTTGCGCCAGGAGATGTATGAACAATGCTCCTGGGATGAAACCAACCACCTATTGCGCGCCTTGTTCCGGTAAATCGATGGAGAGACTATGGCAGAACCCCGATATCCTTTAGAAGATGTCTTAGCAATAAAACAAAGACGCGTCGAAGCAGCCGAGAAAATCGTCCAAGAGAAACGCAGTGCCCTAGAAACCGAGGAAAACAAACTCAAACAATGTGAAGAAGAACGCGATAAAGTTCTCCATCATCAAAAAGATAAACTCGAACAATTGCGCCATGAAATGGACCACGGGACGACAAGTCCTAAAATCCAACAAATGAAGGCCTACCTCAAAGTCGTTGATGAGAAGTTGCAAGTGCAAGAAAAAAAGGTAAAAGAGCAAAAGGAACAGGTCGAGAAAGCCAAACAAGCCCTAGAAGAAGCACGAGAACACCTCCGCCTCAAACGCCTTGAAGTAGATAAAATGAAAACCCACCGAAAAGATTGGATCGCTCTTGCTAAAGAAGAACAGCGTCGCGAAGAGGGACGAGAACTCGACGAAATCGGCAATTTGACCTACCTTGCTCGAAAAAGACAAAAATAATATTTTATCCCTCACAAAGGAGGCGATTATGGATCCAAAAAACATCGAACCCAGCAAACAGGGTGAAGGGGTGTATATACCTCCCGATCTCGAGAAACGCGTCAAAAACCTACCTCCTGATGCACGAAGAGATTTTCTTCGCGTCATGAAAAAACAAGAGAGAAAAGAGTCCCACAAACACGTCGATGATCGCGATGATGATGACGAATATGAAGTCGAAGAAGATAAAGATACTAATAAAAAAGATTCGATTTTTGATATTGCACACAAAGGAGAAAAAGTCGTCCATCAAACAAAAGATTCTCTCCCTATGAACGAAGAAACTCTTGTTCAAGAAAAGGGGGAAGAAGTCGATGCAACACCCGAATTCGTCGTCCAAGAACCCGAAGAAAAATGGAAAGAAAGCCACGTCTTTGTCCAAGAGCAACCCGACCTATCCACCTTTCAATCCATTCCATCGCAAACAACATCGGAAGGTGTCGTCTTCCGAGAAGCTCCAAAACCGGTCTCCGATTTGAAAGAACTTCTCCAACAACTAGCCGAAACACTACAAGTCACAAAAGCAGAAGGAAAAACCGATACGACCATTACGCTCAAGTACCCTCCTCTCTTCCAAGGAGTACAGGTGACATTGACCTCATTCGAAACAGCCCGAGGAGAATTCAACCTTTCTTTTACAAACCTCACACAACAAGCAAAAAACCTCCTTGATCTCAATATGAATGCTTTCCGCTTAGGAATGGAACAAAAGGGGCATATCTTGCATATGATCACAACATCCCCTCACATCGAGAAACCCCCAGAAACCCAATCCGAATATTTTGGCCAACGAGGCCACCGCGAAGATAAAGGGAAAGAGGGCGATTCCTCTGGCAAGGGTTCTCAACAACATGGTTAGAAAATTGGGGTCAGGCCTGACATTCGGACATTTGTTTCAAATGTCCGAATGTCAGGCCTGACTCCAATTGCTAAGTTGAAAAACACCACCCGGCCCTAGGATTGGAAAGGTCGCAAAAGGAACCCCCCTTCTCTGCATCTCGCGGAGCAGTTCGCGGACGGGCTGATCTACCGTTTCATCACTCAGTTGGAACGTACCGAAATGAATAGGGATGCTAATCTCTGTCTTTAGGTCGATATGAGCTTGTACCGCCTCCTGTGGACCCATGTGAATGCCTTGCATGAACCATCTTGGGAGATAGGCACCAATAGGCAGACAAGCCAGGTTAATAGGGCCACAACGTTTTAAAATTTCTTGAAAATGCTCCCCGTATCCCGTATCTCCGGCAAAGTAGGTGTTTTTGCTTTCTCCATGGATCACAAAACCACACCAAAGAGTGCGGTTCCGATCAAAAAGACCCCGCCTGGAAAAATGCTGAGCCGGAACACATTGTATGGAGGCGTTAGGTGCGATCTTTTTCTCTTCCCACCATCCTAGCTCGTCGATAGATTCAATACCCCAAGAGAGCAAACGCTTCCGATTCCCTTTAGAAACAATAAACTGGGGATGGTGTCGATGGTACAGGGCTTTCAATGTATTTCGATCCATGTGGTCGTAGTGATTGTGGCTTACTAGGACGACATCGATCGGGGGAAGAGCATAGAAGGGAATGCCTGGAGGAGTGACGCGTCTTGGGCCCATCCAAGAGAAAGGACTGCATCTCTCTGACCAAATGGGATCGGTTAGAATATTGAGGCCATCTTTTTGGATAAGAAGGGTAGAATGGTTAACAAAGGTAACGCGAAGCTCCTTTTTCTCAACCCGCTCGACACACCCTCCTTCGTATTGTGGAGATGCAATGAGAGGCCAACGCTCCTTTCTTCCAGAGGCTAACCACCGCAAAACATCGCGCAAAGAGCGTTGGTCAGCATAAGGGTTGCTATTTGTATAACGAAAACCATCAAATAATTCGTCCATATCATTGCAAATTTATGACTTTAAAAGGCATAATGTTTTTTTTTACAGAGTAGAAAAAGGCAAAAAACAATGCAAATCTTTTTTTATGACATCTAAACCACGTCCTCTTGTTTGGGGCATCATTCCTGCTCGTTATGAAAGCCAGCGGTTTCCTGGCAAGCTCCTCGCCCCCTTGGGAAATACCTCCATCATCCATCACACCTATCACAATGCACAACAAGCAAAAAGACTCGATCATCTTCTTATTGCCACAGATCACGAAAAAATTGCCGATCACGTCACGACTTTTGGAGCCCATCCAGTCTTTACACCTCCTTGTGACTCGGGAACAGAACGCGTTGCATGGACAGTAGAACACCTTGCCCCTACTCCGCGTCCCGATGTTGTCGTGGTAATCCAGGGTGATGAACCCGTACTTTCGCCCCATGTCATCGACCAGCTCATCACGACTTTGGAAGACAATCCCTCACTTTCTATGGCAACAGCAGCAACCCGTATCCGCTCGAAGGAGATCGCTAACAACCCGTCTATTGTTAAAGTTGTCATCAACCAACGAGGTGAAGCTCTGTATTTTAGTCGTGCTTGCATTCCTCGAGGGCATACAGATGCTTTTGATTCCGATACCCCTTACCACCATCACATCGGCATCTATGCCTTCCAGACGGATTTTTTGCTTTCCTACCCCACTTTACCGTCGACCCCTTTACAAGAGGCAGAAGATCTCGAACAACTCCGTATTTTAGAACACGGGTACCGCATTGGAGTGACACTCGTCGAAGAACAGGCCCCTGGTATCGACACACCTGAAGATTTGCACTATTTGGAGAAATGGCTATGGCAACACCAACAAAATACCTCTTTATCACTGGCGGCGTCTGCTCCTCACTTGGGAAAGGGTTAACCGCTGCATCGATTGGGATGCTTTTAGAGAAAAAGGGTTTTCGGATTGCTTTTCTCAAGCTCGATCCCTATCTCAACGTCGACCCGGGAACGATGAACCCCTATCAACATGGAGAAGTCTATGTGACGGAGGATGGCGCCGAAACCGACCTTGACCTCGGGCACTATTTTCGCTTTACCGATGCTCCTATATCGGCCCTTTCGAATGTTACCTCAGGGCAAATCTATCACGCTGTGATCCAAAAAGAACGGAAAGGAGATTATATGGGGCAGACCGTACAAGTCATTCCCCATATCACAGAAGAGATCAAAGCGCGGATTGACGCCGTAACGGAGCAAGACCCAAAACCCGACATCGTCCTTGTTGAAATTGGTGGTACCTCGGGAGATATTGAATCACTCCCCTTTTTGGAAGCCATTCGACAATACCGGCATGCACGACGGCAGGATTGTGTCAACATCCACCTAACCTATGTCCCCTTTCTCAAAGCAGCTAAAGAGTGGAAGACGAAACCATCACAGCATTCGGTACAAATCCTACGTGAAATTGGCATCATTCCCGACATGATCCTTTGCCGTTGTGAATCCTCTTTGCCTAATGAAGTGAAACAGAAAATCGCTCTTTATTGTGATGTCGATGAAAGCAATGTCATTGATGAACCTGATGTGGCCCATTCCATTTACAGCGTTCCCTTAAGTCTCCATGCACAACAACTCGATCATCGGATTTGCGAATGGCTCCACCTCCCCAATGTAGCTCCCGATCTCGACAGATGGAAGCAACAAGTCGCTATCCTCTCGCATCCGAAAAAAACGCTTTCCATAGGCATCGTTGGTAAATATCTCGAGCATCAAGACGCCTACAAATCCATCTATGAGGCGTTGACGCACGGTGCTATTGCGCATGGATGCACAGCGGAATTCGTTCCCATTGAATCCGACAAACTTTCCCCTGATTCGAAGATCGAAACCATTCTAGGCTCTTGCGATGGCTACTTGATTCCTGGAGGCTTTGGTCGTCGAGGATGGGAGGGAAAGATCCGCGCGATTCAATACTGTCGCGAAAAGGGGATTCCCCTGTTGGGCATCTGTATGGGGATGCAAGCAATGGTTGTCGAATTTGCTCGCAATGTCGCGCACCTAGACAAGGCCAATTCCACCGAAGTCGATCCCGATACACCTCATCCTGTGATATCTCTTTTAAGTGAACAAAAAAACATCAAAGAACTCGGTGGTACGATGCGTTTGGGAGCCTATTCCTGCACGTTGCGTTCGGGGACCAAAGCCCATCAAGCTTATGGGAAGGATACGATTTTTGAGCGCCATCGCCATCGATGGGAATTCAATAATGCCTATCTTGAGACATTAGAATCCAAAGGATTGATTCCAAGTGGCATCCATGAAAAGGGGCCTCTTTGTGAAGTCGTCGAAATCAAAGGGCATCCTTGGATGGTTGGGGTCCAGTTCCATCCCGAGTTCATCTCCAAGCCGATAGATCCACACCCATTATTCCAAGCCTTTGCCAAAGCGATGCTAGAGAGATGAAAAAAGAGAAACGCATTGTCGCCATTGATTATGGATTAGCACGGATAGGAATGGCGATATCCGATCCTCGTTCTATCATAGCGACCCCTCTTCCCACATTGCTTGCAGAGAAACGCTTGGAAGCAACAGTGGAGAAAGTGGTAGGTACATTGCATGAAATCGAAGAAAAGTATCGATGTTTGGTCGATTGCATGGTTGTTGGACTCCCCTTGCTTTTGAGTGGGAAACGGAGTCATATCACCGAGGAAGTGGAGCTTTTTATTGAAAAGATGCGCAAAAAAATCGATATTCCCATCATTCCTTGGGATGAAAGACTCTCTTCAGTGCAGGCTGAACGGGTTTTGCGAGAAGAAAATTTAACCAGAAAAAAGCGAAGTCGTGCTATTGATTCGGTTTCTGCCATTGTGATCTTACAAAATTATCTCGATTGGAAGAGTCAGAATCCACCTTTAAGCGAATAAAAATTTTATATAACTAAAATAGAGCCAAAGTGTTGTATTGAACAAAATCAAAAGAAACCATTGTTTTTATTCCCCTATTTTCCTCCCCTTTGACAGTTAATCCTCAACCTATTATAACATCTTGCTTCGCAAATAGGATAAGGAACACGCGATACAATGTCTGTACAAAAAATTTCTACTTCGACGCCATTTTTTTCTAAAGAAAACTTGACGTCTTCCACTCCTGAAAAGGGGAAATCGACTTCCATTGCTCTTTCCGTTCTGAAGGAAATGATCCAGCCGGAAGCTTCCGTATCGGAACAGGCCCTTCGGAAAATGCATCACTGTTCTCGAGTACCCACAACAAGACAACGCCTTTTTGAATTGCCTTTCAAACGATGGCTTGATCTCGAGTGGCATATTTGCCTCTTTGCTCTCAAATTTTTTACGGGATATATCGTTTCTCCTATTGCTGCCATTTTGCCTCAAGAAAAAGGAACCCTACTCCGTCATTTTACGTGGAAATCGGCTGGAGAGGAATTACGTGTATGCCTAAAACATTTTATCTCCCTCCTCTCTCCTATGGGAACCGTTTTTGCACCAGAAGATCTCAAAAAACAAGAAGAACGTTATCGCGCCTTTACTCAACACGTCTTTTACGATAAGTCCATTCCCCAAGAGCCTCCTCATACTACTGTTGGAAAGGATATATCGCCTCAATTTTCTTTAGGCGATCGATGGCTAGAGAAAAAGCTTTCTCAAAGCCATTCTCTTGATCCCATTTCACGCTTTATCTCCTTGCCAACACTGCGATTATTTGGAGCATGGATCCATTTCTTTTTATTTCTTGTGAAATTTGTCAGCGGATATGTCGCGACACCTCTCTCTCTCTCTCGCATTCCTGGTAGTAAGCATTGGAAGAACTGGGGCTGGGATACAGCCGTTGCTCATTTATTCCAAGGTTTCACCGAATTGAGAAAAGTAGGGGCGCCTATTGGATCCCTATTCTCTCCCGAAGGATCTAAAACCATTAAGGAACAACTAACAGCTCTTCGCTATCTTTCAGAGAAGAAACTACAAAAAGAGCAACAACAACAAAAAAATGAAGCGGATATCCGACGCCTTCTCTACGGAGATCCCAAAGCCACAAAAAAATTGCCTTTAGGTGATACCGGCATCTTGGATTCGGCCATGGGTACGGGGAATGGTCCTTCAAAAACGACAAGACCACCACCGTCCTTTATAACCCCCCCCCCTCCTTTAGAAAAACCAACCTCTTCAAAGAAGACATTAATGAAGAAGGAGGTCGAAAAACAACACGAAGAAATAAACAAAGATACTAACAAACAAAAAATACGAACCGATATTATGCAAACACTTGCGCATAGAAGGCAGCGCATAGAGGACAGTGATGACGAGAGTGATTATGAGAGTGATGATGAGTTTGGTGCTGAAACCACCAATACAGCGATCGAAGAAACCACCAATACAGCGATCAAAGAAACCACCAATACAAAAAAGAAACGCAAGGAACGTACTGTTCCAGTAAATATCGATCAAATGGAGATGGATATCAAAAAAATTGAAAAACAAGAATGGCAACAATGTTTGTTAAAAATAAAAAATCTTGTTGTGAAACATGTAACAGAAACAAATGAAGACGAGCCAGATAGTCCATATCTGCTTCTTAGCAAGACTACAATGGGAATTCGTAGAAAAAATATACTCGAAAATTGGGAGACAACGTGGAATCTACAGATTGCTGAGCAATTAAGAGTCCAAGATGAAGAGTTCTCTAAATTATGTGTCAGCCATAAAAAAGAAGATCAGGATAAGAAACTAGAGAAAGCAACAAAACTCCTTAGTTCCTTTCTTCCGAAAATCGTACGAGAAATTATCGAAATTCAACAAATCAAAATCGAAAAAGCCGGAGGAAATGGTATTAGCCAAAATTGAGCTCCTTTTTTTCCTCTCCTCAGCAGCTCCCGCTATTTTTTTTGCATTCGTCCTTAAAGGTTTACACCACAGAGCTCACAGAGAACACAGAGAAAAAGAAAAATTCATGATTTCGCACGAAGATTTTCTCTATTTCTTTACGCATTTTCCCTCTGTGCCCTCTGTGAGCTCTGTGGTAGACATTAATGGCGGGAATTCCTGTCCTCTCCTTCCCGCTCTTGACTGAAAAGAAAATCTAGAGCATGATAATTCTTTCTTTTTTCTGGCGGTCGTAGCTCAGTCGGTTAGAGCGTTGGATTGTGATTCCAAAGGTCGCGGGTTCGAGACCCGTCGATCGCCCACCTTTGTAGAGCGAGTTTTGTAGGTCCGCCATGTCGAGAAAAAAAAAGAAGAGAGACCTGCCTCCTCCAGAGCCCCTCACACCTCTCTGAAGAGATGTGGGGATTTTTTTGCTCACCTTTACCTTTATTGGTGTGATTAGTACCTATAGCTTCACTCGAGGGACCGATCCTCAGAATATTTTGGGAAAGGTGGGTGAGAGCTTGGGGTGGATTTTCCTTGCTTTTTGGGGATTAGCCGCTTATCCCCTATTCCTCTTTGTGGCGTGGTGGGGTTGGAGGAAGCTATTTGCAAAATCGATTCAACGCCCCATTCAAAAACTCCTTCTCTTTATTTTTTCACTGACCTCACTTTCTCTTCTACTCTCCGCTGTTGAGGCGGGATGGCCCAATCTTTACACCTCTCTCCAACAGACCTTCTTTACCGGGCTTTGGAGACAGAAAAGACGGTTTCATTTGGGTGGTGCCCCCTTTTTTTATCTCTATCGCGATATTCCCCATCTCAGCATTGCTGAGATGATCAATCATACCGGAGCCTTTCTTCTTTTTTCTCTGTTTTGGCTCTGGTCTCTTAAAACATTATTCAAAATTTCTTTGCGCCCTTTTGTTCGTTTTCTTCAAAGTCTTCGCAAACCGAAAGAAGTTTCAGCCAGTGACGTCGAAATCCTTCCATCGACACCTACAGACATCCTTCGCTTTGTCAAATTGCGGATGCCTTTATGGAGTTCCTGGAAAGGGAGTTCTACACAAGATAGCGGACAAGAACTATTGGAGATCCATCCCGAAAAAAATATCACCTCTCGCCCCTCACTATCGAGAAAATCCCCTCCTCCCCTCTCCTTTGAAGAGAAAGAAGAACGCTCTTCCCTGTGGGAACCACCCCCTTCTCCCAAAGAGACTTTCCCCGGCTCCACTGATGATGAGGATGCCCCTTTTCGTTCCATTCCCAAAAAGAAAAAACTCTCTCCCCCTACCAAACGGCAACGAGCACTTCGCGCACAAGCCGTCCACAACGGTGATTTTAGCCATTTTCAACTCCCCCCTCCGGCTCTTTTGACAGCAACAAAAAAAATCGATACCACATCCCTACGCAAAGATCTTAAGCGACAAGCCGAAGTCCTTGAAGAAACCCTCTTCAGCTTCGGTATCGAAGCCAAAGTCGGACAGATTAACTGCGGCCCTACTATCACCTCATTCGAAGTGCACCCCTCCATTGGTGTCAAAGTACAAAAAATTCGTGCTCTAGCCAATGATATCGCCCTCAACATGGAAGCACGCTCCATTCGTATCATTGCCCCCATTCCCGGTAAAGCAGCCGTTGGCATCGAAATCCCCAATCCCCACCCTCAGGAGGTCGGATTTCATGAAATGCTCCTCGCTTATAAACAAGGACGCCCCCCCTTTCACATCCCCATTCTTCTGGGAAAAGCCGTTAATGGCGACTATGTCATGAGCGATCTGGCCAAAATGCCCCACTGCATCATTGCCGGTGCCACCGGATCGGGTAAATCCGTCTGCATCAATACCATCGTCATGTCCATCCTGATGAATGCCAAACCCAACGAAGTCAAACTCCTCATGGTCGATCCAAAAAAAGTCGAGCTCACCCCCTACACAGAACTCCCTCATATGCTCGCTCCCGTTATCACCGAACCACAAGGCGCCGTCAACGCCCTGCGATGGTTAGTTAAAGAGATGGAAAACCGCTATGACATTCTAAAACTCCTCGGCGTACGCAATATCGACGCTTTTAACTCCCGCCAACGCGATATCGAAAAAGAAGCTACCCTCGATAAAGAAATCCCCGAAAAGATGTACTACATCGTTCTCATCATCGACGAACTCGCCGACCTCATGATGGTCTCCAGCAACGATATCGAAACACCCATCGCCCGCATCGCACAGATGGCACGCGCCGTCGGAATCCATGCCGTCCTCGCTACACAACGCCCCTCCCGCGAAGTCATCACCGGCCTCATCAAAGCCAACTTCCCAACACGCATCTCCTTCAAAGTCGCCAGTCGCGTCAATAGCCAAATCATCCTCGACGAAATCGGCGCCGAAAGCCTCCTCGGCAACGGCGACCTCCTCTTCCTCCCCCCAGGCACCTCCCACCTCACCCGCGCACAAGGCGCCTATATCCGCGATCACGATATCCAATCGGTTATCGAAAAAATCCAAGAACAAGCCCCACCACAATATATCATCGACTCGTTCGACGATATGCAAAGCAACGCCTCTTTCAACGACGACGATGACGAACCCGATGATAACCTCTACCAAGAGGCCTTCTCCATCGTTACAGGAACAGGAAACGCCTCAACGACATTCCTCCAACGTAAACTAAAAATTGGCTACGCAAGAGCCGCCAGCCTCATGGATGAACTCGAACGACGCGGCATCGTCAGCCAACAAGAAGGGTCCAAAGCCCGCAAAGTCCTCCGCGCAAAAGGCTCCTCCCAAGAAGATGACGCCCTCGAAGAAGAAGAAGCTTGGGACGATTAGCGTTGGGTATTACACTCTGTCCAGAAGACAAGGGGCTCTGCCCCTTGTAACCCCGCTGGGGAGCATAGCTCCCCAGACCCCACACGGCCGCTAACGCGGCCTCCCCTCTGCCCTTCGCTTTTGACGTTCGTTCTTGTTACGACTTCTTGTTTTTCGTGTGAAAGCTATCGCTATCACACGATAACGCGATCTCGAAAACTTTGGCACAAGTGCCAAAGTTTCCTTCGATATGCTCGGCCTTGCGGCCGAGTGGAGTTGCAGATTCGTATATGAACGTATTCAAGAAAGTAAAATTTTGTGTATTTAGCCGTTAAAAAACTTCAACCGCTCGACCGAAGGGAGAGGCTTATCGCGCGAACGGCACGTTCGTGCGATGGCGTTCTTTCGAGAAAGCGATAGCTTTCTCCCTATAGTTTATAGGTTTTCGCGTTGTCCATGGGGTGTTTTGAGAAAAAATGGTTGAAAGAGGCTTCAATGTGAAGTGCGGAGGCCTTGGCCTCCGCTGTGGTAGATGCCGGCCCTGCCGGCATCACTGCAGATGGCGAGTTCTTTAGCTCGAATAAAAGCTTCTTCTTTGCAAAAAGCATCTCTCCACGAATCGAATATCTGAAATAAAGGTTTGAGTAGGTTCATAGTGTTCCTTTAGTTGATTAAATAGAATGACTAGGAACCTTACTCTTTTTTCCAAAAAGAAAAATCTCTCCCAAACTAAAAATCCTATAAACTATAGAAAACTTTGGCACAAGTGCCAAAGTTTCCTTCGATAAGCTCGGCCTTGCGGCCGAGTGGAGTTGCAGATTCGTATATGAACGTATTCAAGAAAGTAAAATTTTGTGTATTTAGCCGTTAAAAAACTTCAACCGCTCGACCGAAGGGAGAGGCTTATCGCGCGAACGGCACGTTCGTGCGATGGCGTTCTTTCGAGAAAGCGATAGCTTTCTCGAAAAAAAAATGAAGAAGCCGTAACAAGAACGAACGTCAAAAGCGAAGGGCAGAGGGAAGGCTGCGCAGCAGCCGCAGGGGTCTGGGAGCCATGCTCCCCAGCGGGGTTTGGGGCGGAGCCCCAACAACAACAACAACAAAAAAAAAAAAAACAGCTCAGACTCTGGTCTTACCGAGTTTTGTGAGTTGGGCGTAGATTTCTTCGTCTTCGATTTTACGGAAGAGGGGTATTGGAGGGGAAGGATTTGTTGTAGGGGGGGGAGTGGGGTGGAGATGAGGGTGTGGGTATGTTGTTGATCGAGTGGGGGAGGGGAGAAGCCGAGTTGTTCCCAGATTTGTTGTGCTGTGTGGGGGATGATGGGGGAGGAGGCGATAGCGAGTAGTTTGATACATTGGAGGGATAGGTGGATGGTGGTTTGCAAGTGGGGGTAGAGGGAGGGGTCTTTAGCATCTTTCCATGGGGCTTTTTCGTTGAAGTAGATATTTCCTTCTTGGGCGAGTTCCATGATTTTGTGTGTTGCTTTGCGTAGGTGAAAATGTTGATAGGCTTGGGTAATTTCTTGAGAGAGGTGGAGTTGTTTTTGTTGGAAGGCGGTATCGATAGGTTTGAGGGTGGAGGGGGGTGGGATGGTACCTTGGCATTGTTTTTGTGCGAAGACGAGGGTACGGTGGATAAAATTCCCGAGTTTTCCTAGGAGTTCGGTATTGCATCGCATTTGAAAGTCTTTCCAGGTGAATTCTGCATCGGCTGTTTCTGGGGCATTAGCAGCGATGGTATAGCGTATTTGATCGGCGGAATAGTGTTGGAAAAAGGTATCGAGGTCGATGGTCCAGCCTTCGGACTTGCTAAATTTCTTTCCTTCGTAGTGGAAGAATTCGTTAGCGGGAAGTTCATCGACGAGGTGGTAGGGTTGATTTTGTCCCATGATCATCGTGGGGAAGATGGTTGCGTGGAAGGGGATATTATCTTTTCCGATGAAGTGGACGAGGAGAGTATTGGGATCGAGCCAATATTTTTCCCATAGGTTAGGTTTTTGTTGTTGTTGGGCCCATTCTTGGGTTGCGGAGATGTAGCCGATGGGGGCATCGAACCAGACGTAGAGCACTTTTCCTTCGGTATTGGGTAGGGGGACGGGGACGCCCCAATCGGAGTCGCGGGTGATGGCGCGTGCATGCATTTGATTGATATAACCTTCGATGAAGGCCATGACATTAGGTTTCCACTGTTTTGTCGTGATCCAAGAGTGGAGGCGTTCTTTAAACTGATCGAGGAGGAGGAACCAATGTTTTGTAGGTTTTTTGACAAGAGGGGCGCCGGTGAGTTTGGATTTAGGGTGAAGGAGGTCGGTGGCTTCGTAGCTATGTCCACAGGAGGGGCATTCATCGCCTCTTGCTTTTTCGTAAGCGCAATTTGGGCAGGTCCCTTCGACATAGCGATCTGCGAGGAAGCGATGATCTTGTTCTGAGTAGAGTTGATTGGTAATACGTTCTTCGATGTAGCCATTTTCTAGGAGGTCGAGAAAGAATTGTTGGACAAGTGGGGCATGTGTAGAACAGGTTGTTCGGGAGTAGTGGTCGAAAGAGAAGAGGAGCTTTTGAAAGAGATTTTTATTGATTGTATGGAAGATATCGACGTGTTCTTTTGGGGTACGATGGGCTTGTTCTGCACTAAGAGTAATGGCTACGCCATATTCGTCTGAGCCACATATATAGAGAACATCATTTCCTTGCATGCGTTGGAAGCGGGCGTAGCAATCACCGGGGAGGTAGGCGCCAGCGATATGGCCGAAATGGAGGGGGCCATTGGCATAGGGAAGAGCAGAAGTAATAAGAATTTTTTTCATCGATTTTATTCCGTGTGGCGAGGAGGTTTTTGGACAATAAGGACCTCCATTTCCGTATCGGGGACGAGTTTCCATCCAAGGACAATTTTTGTATCGAGATCGACATAGAGAGGTCCTGGTTTGAGGAAAGCGTATTCTGGTGCGATGAGTCGTGGTGAGGATTCGGGACTGGATTGTGCTGTTTGGAAACCGCGAAGGCTTCCATGAATTTCTAATAGAGCTCCCTTTTGTTTTTCATTCAGGCTCCCCCAGGAGACATAGTTTCCAGGAAACCGCTTTTGCAGGAACGTCCAATCGACTTGGATGGCACCATACCAGGTGGTACTATTTGGAAAGAGGCGCAGAGTATCTCGACAGTAGGAGGCTTTATCAAAGGGAAATTTTTGATTGTCATAATCTTGGATTGATTCGAGGTATTCTAGTATTTTGACTTTATAAAAGAGAGAGAGATCTTTAGCTGGTCGCAGTAGGTTACCGCTATAGGGGCTAGGGCTTGAGGGTTGTGATAGGACCCAGGTAAAGAACCAGAAAAGAAAAGCCAATCCTCCTAAAACGGCAAAGATCGCCAAAGAAAAGAGGATTACGGTCCATGGATCAGTGTACTCCACGTTGGATCTCGTCTGCTTCTTGTTCTTCCAGAAATTTTTCCAAAATCCAAGTGGGGATATTTTCGATGGTAGAAACTTCTTTCCCGCTTCGAATCATTGCTTCTGTTCGTGCGATGAGGTCGTTAACGATTTCAAAAGGATTTTTTGGATTTTGTTTAAGGATTTTCTCCTTAGTGAGTTGTTGAAAGATTTTCATCATAAAGATTTCTCCTGTTGGGTAGTTGTTTTGCATGCTTCAGCGATAAAAATGCTACGCAAGATATCATAAGCGACATCGAGATCATCATTGAGAACGACGTAATCGTATTCACCTTGACAAGTGAGTTCTTTTTTTGCCCATTCCCATCGTTCTTTTTGTTTTTCGGAGGTTTCTGTTTGTCGATGTTGGAGTCGTTGTTGGAGTATCTCTAGAGAGGGTGGAACGATCATGATGGAGATAACGGGGAGACGTTTTCGCACGTTACGAGCGCCTTGGGTATCAATAACGAGAATGACGTGTTTCCCTTCATTTTGTTTTGTGATGACATCGTCATAAAGGCTACCGTAGAGGGTTTCGTAAAGAGTGACGTGTTCCAACATTTCTCCTATTTCGACTTTCTTTGTGAATGCATCTTTTGATAGGAAGAAATAGTCAATTCCATCTCGTTCTCCGGGTCTTGGGGTTCTTGTTGTTGCTGTTATGGTACGTGCGATAGAAGGAAATTCACTGAGTAACCGTTGTACGAGCGTGGTCTTTCCTGTTCCTGCTGGAGCACTCACAATGAAGAGCAATCCTTTTGATCGATTTCCCAAAATTTTTTGCAAAGGTCACTCCACGTTTTGTACTTGTTCTCGCATTCTTCTGAGTTCTACTTTTGCATCGACAACGGTATGGCTTAAATTTGCATCGGTTGATTTTGAACCGATGGTGGTCCATTCTCGATGCATTTCTTGTAGGAGAAAATCGAGACGTTCTCCGCAGGTTGTGGATGGATTAGAGAGGATGGCATCGAATTGGAGGATATGAGAGGAGAGGCGGACGAGTTCTTCTTCGATCGAGCTTTTTTCGACATAGAGGATGATTTCGCGCAAAAAATTTTCCTGACAACTTTCGAGGGAGGTGGTCATTTCCTGTAATTTTGATGCGATGCGATTGCGATAGTCTTCTTTTACGGAGTGGGAAAGCTCTTGTACCTGGGAAACAAACTGTTTGATTATTTTGAGTCGAGAAGAGAGGTCTTGGCAGAGGTAGGCGCCTTCTTTTTCTTTCATAACGAGGAGATCTTCCAAGGCGATATCGACGAGTTGTAAAAGCGTTTCCTGACCTTGTTCCATGTGGTCTCCTTCTTGAAAGAAGAAGAGTTCTTCTTGGCGTGCGAGTGCGCTCCAAAAAATTTCTGGAGAGAAGGTAAGGTTTAGGTTTTCTGCAACTTGTTTCCAGCCGTTGTAATATTGTTGTGCAAAGCAGGTATTGGGAGTCAACCGGGTTGCGGAGAGGAGAGCACAAGGTGCGTCGATGAAGAGGGTGATATGGCCGCGGGAAACTTTTTTTGCGATTTTCTTCCTAATATCCATTTCGATGGATGTGAAGGTAGGGGGGAGAGAAAATTGAAAATCGAGACATTTCCGATTGACGGACTGAAGAATCATCGTGAACCGACCTTGGGGAGTCTCTTTGGATGCTTGACCGCAGGCGGTCATGCTCTTGCACATAGGTTACCGGTCCAATCATAAAAAATAATAGGGTAATAAATTCTTCTATAGATGTCAATACATACACAAACAAATTGAAGGCTTGGTTTAGTGTGCCTGGTAAAGAGATGGAGGGGGGGGGGCTATATTGGAGTATTAGCCGGTCGATTTGTCCAATTTTGGACACTTCTCCAAAATTGTTGCCATTGGGGTATCTGTTCGGGGGGGGATATTATCTTGTTCGGATGGAGGAACATTTACGTTTGGTTGTGGTGAAGGAGAGTGGGGCATTGTTTTTGTTAGGTAGTAGTGAACGATATGCTGTAAAAAGAGCGTACCTTTTGTGTAGTAGTTCCATCGTCGATTTTCGCAACGGCTTTCCTGTTCTTTGACTTTGGATCGTTGGTAATATCCTTCATTATTTTTGATAAAGCACGAGGCCTTTTTCTTTTCACTTGCGGCAAATTGA
The DNA here is from genome assembly GCA_942491955.1 of Parachlamydiales bacterium. Taxonomy (GTDB): domain Bacteria; phylum Chlamydiota; class Chlamydiia; order Chlamydiales; family CALOCV01; genus CALOCV01. The sequence goes on along the minus strand of CALOCV010000048.1, from coordinate 54,640 downwards.
GCGATATTCATTCCCATCTTGAACAAATCGAAGCCAACAACAAAAAGAGAGAGGTCGACGGTAAGAATTCCGATACTTAAAAGGGTACCTAATGCGGTTCCTTTAAGGAGTAGGGGAAGGAGTAAAATGGTTGTTGCTAAAGCGACAATCGTAATTATCGCACCATAAATTTTTTTGTTAAGTGCAGCATTAAGAAGGGTAATTTCAATTTTTTCTTTCTCTCTTGTACCGATATTCGCCATCCCTTCGACAGCTAATTTCCCAACAGAAGAAATCCCATTATGGACAAAGCTCATACGCATTCCTTTTAGCTTGAGCACAGGACCAAAACAGTCCTATGAGGATTCATCTTAGCAAAAAATCCACCAAAAAACAAGAAGTGGAAGGGTTGTGATGACAACGTTACTGACATGGGGCGAAAGAGCGGCGATGGAGGGGGCAGGGGCCGTATTGGTGGAGTGCTTGGATATGTTCGCGTGTTCCGTATCCTTTATGTCTTGCAAAACCGTATTCGGGCCAGAGTTTATCCCATTCGAGCATGAGCGCGTCTCTAGTTTCTTTAGCAGCAATGGAGGCCAAGGCGATGAGGTAGGAGCGTTGATCGCCTCGAATGATTTTTTGACAAGGAATTCTCTTAATATCTAGTGACATGCCATCGATAAGGAGATAATCAGGTTGTTGTTTTAAATCATCGACAGCGAGTGCCATGGCTTGTTTTGTGGCTTCGAGGATATTGATACGGTCGATTTCATTTTGTTCTACAATGCCGATACCTATGACAAGGTAGGGATCGGCTTGCATTTTTTGGAAGAGGTTTTGGCGTTTTATTGGCGTTAATTTTTTGCTATCATTCACACCTGGAAGAAGGTTGGAAGAGAGGGAGAGGCAAGCGGCAGCAACGACAGGGCCTGCGAGAGGGCCCCGTCCCGCTTCGTCGATTCCAGCAACAAGGGTATAGCCTTGTTTGCCAGCTTCTCTCTCAAACTCGGTGATGGTATCGAGTCGATCGCGTTCTTTCTGATCAAGATCGTTCATCTTGCATTTCTTGAAGTTCGACATTTTCTTCTTTTGCCGACTCAAGAGGCGTTTTTGTTTCGATAGCATCGACTGCATTCATTTCTTCGAGAACTTCTTCCGTTGTTTCTTCTGGCCGAACGATTTTTTTTCTTCCACCGATTAGGGCGCGTACTTTTGCTTTCTTACCAAAGGTTCCGCGAAGGTGGTAGAGTTTGCTACGTCGAACATCTCCATGCTTCATGACTTCGATTTTTGCAATCCTTGGGCTATGAAGGAGGAAAACTCTTTCCATTCCTTCGCCGTAGGCAACGCGGTGGACGGAAAATGTTTCGGACAAGCCTCCTCCTTTTCGAGCGATGATTGTCCCTGTGAAGACTTGGATTCGTTCCTTTTGTCCTTCGATGATTCGCGTATGTATGCGAACGGTATCCCCTACGCGAAAATCGGGAAGATTTTTCTTTTGTTGGGGTTTTTCCAATTCTTGGATGAGCTTATGCTTTGTCATCATTTTCTCCTTTTATACGGAAACAAGTTTTGCATAGGTTCCGTATAATCCATGTGATTTATTTCTCTTCTACAACGCAAAGATCGGGCCGACGGAGGCGTGTTCTCTCTTTCCGTTGTTGTTGTTGATAAGAGGTGATTTTTTCGTGATTTCCTTCTAAAAGCTGTTGTGGCACGGGTTGTCCTTGCCATACTGGGGGTCTTGTATAGACGGGGTGATCGAGAAGATTTTGTTCAAACGAGTCGGTATCAGCGGAGGATTCATCTCCGAGCACTCCGGGAATAAAGCGTGAGACGCCATCGACAAAAGCGATAGCGGGAATGCATCCGTTTGAGAGAACAAAATCTCCCATAGACACCTCTTCGGGTTGCAGGACATCAAGAACGCGTTGATCGATCCCTCGATAGTGTCCTGCAAGAAGAATGATATGGGATTCTTGAGCATAATGGCGGCACATATCGGCGTTAAGGGGCTTCCCTTGGGGTGTCAAATAGATTAATTTCCCTTCCATTTTTTTGGCATTTTGAACGGCTTGGAAAACGGGTTCGGCTTGCAAGACCATACCTGGCCCCCCTCCATAGGGGCGATCATCGACGCGGGCGTGTTTGTTTTCGGCAAAGTCACGGATATTGGTCAATGATATATTGATGAGCCCCTTTTCTTGAGCCCGTGCGAGGATACTGCAAGAGAAGGGACTGGAAAAATATTCAGGAAATAGGGACAGGATAGTAAAGTGCATAGTGGATAAGGAATGATTAGTTCTTTTTAGCTTTTCGCGCTTTCTTTTTTGCAAGAAGTTTTGCCCGTTTTTCTATCTGTTTTTGGTAGAGTCCTTTGATAATTGTGGGTGCGGCACGAAGAACGAGTTTTTCGGCTTTTTCAGAAATTTCAGCACCTTGATCGATCCAATGTTGGACACGGTCATTTTTCAAAGCGACATCATTGTGTTCCTCTTTTGATAGAGGATTATACCATCCTAATGTCTCGACATATTTCCCATCGCGAGGTGAGCGCGAGTCGGTAACGACGAGTCGGTAGAATAGGCGATTTGTACGTCCTTGTTGACGCAATCGGATTTTTAACGCCATAGAGATCCTCCCATGATCTTTTCGAATTGCTTTGCATTCGGCATTTTCTTAAAAAATTGTTTCCCTTTTTCAAAGGATTTGACTAATTTATTTACTTCGTGGATGGTGGTTCCACTCCCCTGAGCGATACGTTTTCTTCGCGGGACGGATAGGTCGATTTGGCATCCGCGTTCTTTTGGGGTCATGGATTGGATGATTGCCTCTGTTTTGAAAAATTCTTTTTCATCAAAAGGCATCGAAGAAAGAGCTTGTCCCATTCCGGGAAGCATGCTAAGAAGGCCTTTAAGAGAGCCCATTCGCTTCACGGTTTGGAGTTGTTTCAAGTAATCGTCGTAGGAAAACGTCGCTTTACGCAGCTTCGTTTCGAGGTCTTTTGCTTGTTCTTCGTCGATGTGTTCTTGTGCTTTACGAACGAGGTTGATGGTATCGCCCATTCCCAAGATACGATCGGCCATGGATTGGGGGTTAAAGAGTTGGATCTCGTCGATTCCTTCACCGATGCCTTCGAATTTGAGAGGTTGTCCTGTCACTTCGCGAATCGAAATTGCGGCGCCTCCGCGGGTGTTTCCGTCGAGCATGGTGAGGATGGAGCCTGTGATGGCAATTTTCTGATTAAAAGCGGCGGCGCTATTGACGGCATCCTGTCCTGTTGCTGCATTCGCGACAAAGAGGATTTCGCTTGGTTGTAGGAAGTTTTTTAATGATTGCAATTGTTCCATCAATTCTTCGTCGATATGGAGGCGGCCGGCGGTATCGACGATGACTAAATCGTGAAGGGATGTTTTTGCAAAGGCGAGTCCAGCTTGTGCAACGCGCAAGGGTTTGGTCTCCCCTTTTTGGCTAAACACAGCGATATCGGCTTGTTTTCCTAGGGTATGGAGTTGTTCGATGGCTGCGGGGCGTTGGAGATCACACGCGATGAGGAGAGGTTTTTTGCATTTTTTTTGTTTTTGGAGATAGCGAGCGAGTTTGACGCAATGGGTTGTCTTTCCGGAGCCTTGCAAACCACAAACCATAAGGACAGGGGGAGAGCCGACGAGGGATAAGGGTTTTTCTTCCCCTCCCATCATCACAACAAGTTCATCGTGAACGATTTTGATAAATTGTTCACTTGCTTTCACTGAGCGAATGACATCGGTACCGAGAGCTTTTTCTTTGATGCGTTGGATGAGGTGTTTGGCAACGGTATAGTTGACATCGGCATCGAGCAGAGCCATCCGCACCTCGCGAACCGCGTCACCGATATTTTTCTCGGTAATTTGATGATTTTTCCGCAATCGGGCGAAAGCTCCTTGGAGCTTTTCTGTAAGAGCGCCTAACATTCTACTTCTTATTGTAATTGGTACCGCAAATAGGATACCGGAAAATGGTTTCATTTTCAAGAAAAAGGACAAAGGGACGAAAAGGACCTCAGGGACCTAAAAAAAATGGCCTAAAGCCCACATTCCGCACCAATGCGATTAAAAAATGTAAAATTTTGGCTTTCAAGGCGATAAAAAGCCGCAGCAATATTTTTAAATATTGCGAGTATTTTTTATCGTTTTGGGGATCAAAAGATTGCGTTTTGCATGCGCATTAGGTGGAGACAATAAAATTGACATGGTAGTATTTCTTAAAAAAACAAGGATATGAAGGATCGCAAGCGGCAAGATATGCAAGATAAAGATCAACCACGTTTATTTTAGTAGGCTTGTTCATTAACTTCCGAAAGAGAAGGTCGGAATACAAAAGAGTTCATCATCCTGATCATCATGCCGCCTGCGATCCTACTCATCTTGTTTCTCTTTAAACGACCATTCATCCGCACGACCTTCGCGGGTTAGAAACATTTATACAGGACTACCCGAAGCCACTCCACTCCTTCTTTACCAAGGAAAGCTTCGTTATAAAGAGAAAGACATCCTCTGTTATCCCGTAGAACAATTTCTCTTAGAAATGCACCCTAGCCGCTCTTTGCCATCTTGATCATCACAATCGAAGCACGGTTGCTTTATATTCTCTATATAGTTCGTGGAGTTCGCTATCTTTTAGATCTTTTCTTTGTAGATAGAAATCAGGTTTATTTTGAACAAATACTTCCACAAATTTTTTAAAATTTTCACTTGTGGCCGCTCTCCGTAAACGCATTCGTTCAGGAAGAACGTAACTAAAGACGCCAGATCCTATTAACGTTGATTCGATTGCTACCCCAGCTACAACAACTATAGAAATAGCAACGGCTACGGGAAAAACAAGTGTCGACAACGCGCCTAAAAAACAACATGATATTCCCACCACACCTATTGCTAAAATGATATTAATGATACTATCGATACGCTTTGCTGACTTATGCCAAAATTTCGTAGAATTTCGATCGCATTCGATCTCTTTGGAATCAAAATAGGAATTTTTTGCACTTACCTTTGTCGATCTCCAGTGTTCTAGAGATTGAGTTAAAGAGGTAATACTAGAATCATAGTCTTTTTTTGTTTGATGTACTCTGCAAAAAACATCTAACACTTTTTCGTGATTGCTTTCCTTTGCAAATTCTTGCCTTTTTTGTTCGTACTCAGCCTCAAACTGGGCTACTTTATCTTCTAAATTGACTTTCATGCGATCCCTCCTTCTTTGAAAATCATAAATTATTTGCTAAATTTAGAGAAGATAGTATCACGTTTTAATTTTTTAATCAATTTTATTTTATTTATTGAAATTGGTATTATTGAAAAATAAAAAATTGACAAAAACGACGTACGCGACAAAAAATTTTAGAGCTTAGGTTGTTTGAGTATAAGCAAAGCGGTCGTGACCCGACCAATCTTGTATGATTTGCGGTGGTTTCCAGACGGGGAGTTGAAAAAGAGAGCGCATCGTCTTAGCTTGCTGGTATCCCATCTCCATCCACAGTTTTCCACCTGATACGAGATAGGAAGGGAGTTCTCGAGCAAGACGTTGATAAAAATCATCCCCTCTCTCCCCTCCCACTAGTGCTTGACGCGGTTCTTGAAGGCGCACTTCGGGATCTAGACTTTCCCACTCTTTTTCACTCACATACGGTGGGTTGCATGTCACAAAATCGACCTGCTCCCCTTTATAGGGATCGAGAAAATCGCCCTCTTTCCATTCGATCGAAACATCATTATTTTTTGCATTCTCTTGCGCCACTGCAAGTGCTTGTGAAGAGATATCACTTGCCCATACTCGAAGAGAGGGAAAACGTTTTTTTAGAGCGATGGCAATGCATCCACTCCCCGTACAAAGATCGAGTAAAACCTTCCCTTCCAACGAATGGTCGCGCAAGGCATCCACAGCAAGAGCGACGAGAATCTCAGTTTCAGGGCGAGGGATCAAAACATCGGGCGTCACGCGAAGAGTACAACCGTGGAAAGAGACGGATCCAATGAGATACGCCGTGGGCTCCCCTAAAGCCCGGCGACGGAGAAGAGAGCGCAATAGCTCAACCTCTGCCTCAGTCAAAGGTTTATCTGGATAGAGATAAATTTCTAAACGAGAAATTTGTAGAACATGACCCAAAAGATCTTCGGCCTCTCTTCGAGGACGATCGATCCCTTTTTTCTCCAAATACTCCGTTGCCAATCTTAGAAGAGAGAGTAATCCCTTCATGCGGCTTGTTTCGAAAGAGAATAGGCTAAAAGGGCTTCAGAAAATTCTTCCAACTCCCCTGATAACACGCGATCGAGGTGGTAACGTGTGAGATTGATTCTGTGGTCGGTCACTCTGTTTTGTGGAAAATTATACGTGCGGATTCTTTCGGATCGATCTCCTGATCCGACTTGTACCGATCGATCTGCCGCTTCTTGTTTCTGTTTTTTTGCCTCTTCTACTTCTTGCAATTTCGCTTTGAGGTAACGGAAGGCTTTTTCCTTATTTTTGTGCTGACTCCTCTCTTCTTGGCAGTACGCAGCAACTCCAGAGGGAAGATGTGTGATACGAACGGCACTATCAGTGGTGTTGATGTGCTGACCACCGGCCCCAGATGCTCGATATGTGTCAATGCGTAGATCTTTTTCATCAATAGCTAGCTCCTCTGTTTCTTCAGGTTCTAGAAGGATGGCGACAGTCATAGCCGAAGTATGGATCCTTCCTTGGGTCTCGGTCTCGGGAACACGTTGAACGCGGTGCGTACCGCCTTCAAATTTCATGTAACGGTAGATGTTTTTTCCCGTCATCAACATGACGATCTCTTTAAAACCTCCTAGATCTGAAGGAGTCGCGGAGAGAATTTCACAAGTCCAGCGATGCCGATCTGCATACATGCGGTACATGCGGTAGACATCGGCAACAAAAAGAGCGGCTTCATCGCCACCTGTCCCTGCTCGAAGTTCAACGATCGTATTGCGATGGTCTCGAGGATCTGGAGGCACAAGAATCAGATGCAATTTGGTCTCTGCTACAGGAATTTTCTCCTCAAGCATTTCTTTTTCTTGTTCTAGTAGATCGCGGAAATCACTGTCGTGATCTTTTTCAGCGAGCAATCGCTGAATATCTACAAGCTGCGTTTTAAGAGAGTGCAATTCTTCGCTGGCTTGCTGAATACTTTGCAAATAACTATATTCTTGCGAAAGTTCTTTGAATTTTTTTTGATCGGAATAAATCGCAGGATCACCTAGAAAGGTTTCGACTTCTTCAAGACGTGAAAGAAGCTGATCGATTTTTTGATCCATTTTCCAATCTTACTCCTAAGAGAATTGTGCTATGCTTTTTTTTCATACCGTTTACGGAACTTGTCCACTCTTCCTTCGGCGTCAACAAATTTTTGACTTTTTGTATAAAAAGGGTGGGAATAGGAGGAAATACTCAAATAACAAACAGGGTATTCCACTCCATCCAGCGTTTCGCGCTTTTCCGTCTGAAGAGTAGAACCACATACAAATTTTTTACCCGTTGTGGTGTCCACAAACAGGACATTGTTATATTCAGGATGCTTATTTTTTTTCATGAGAAACCTGTAAACCAAGCAATTTAAAAGGATAATCTTACTACAAAAGGGTAAAAAAAAACAAGCAAAAAAACGAGTAAATCAATCCCCTCGTTTCTTTGCCTGTAGAGCCGCCTGCACTGTGAGAATTCCAGAAAGGATTCCCTCTTCATAGCGGAAATTGGGGTGGTTTTCTAATTCTGGATAGTCATTGGGCTGTAAAATATCATCCGATGTCAAATAGGGGATGATGTCCCTTGCTTCGCGAAGTAACCGCTTTTTTTGCCAATCCATCAGCTCATTGACAACCTCCTCGATATCACTCCAATTGAGACTCATAAACGCCGCTTTTCCCTCTGCTTCTGAAAAAAATCTTGTAAGAGAAAAGCTGCCTCTTCTTTCCGAATCCCTGTTTCAATGGCGAAATTGTGGATGGGATGCCTTTGCGCAAAAAGATCGATCCAACTCCCATTGGCTCCCTGTCGGATATCCGGGGCTCCCCAAACAAGACGACCAACCCGAGAAAGAATCATTGCCCCAGCACACATCGGACAAGGTTCAACAGTACAGTATAATGTCGTATCCTTCAAACGCCAATTCTCCCAATCCGCCGCAGCAGAAGTCAAACACAACATCTCCGCATGTGCCGTTGCATCCGACAATTTCTCCACTTGATTGTGCCCCCTTGCAACAATGCGCTCTTCGAACACCAAAACAGCCCCTACCGGAACTTCCCCCTCATCAAAAGCCTTCTTCGCCTCTTTTAATGCCTCACCCATCCACATTTCATCTTCTTTTTTTGTTGGCATCATCGCAATAAATCGTTACATTGAGTACAAAAATACCATTTTTCCCTCTAGCCGACAACCTTTTCAGAAAATGACCCCAAAATATGGAAGAAAAAGAAGAAAAACCCTTCTATGGTTTCCCCATTCATCGAGCCTCTGAACAGGAAATCATCGATGAAATCCTCAAAAAACACCAAAAAGAAGAGGTTGATGAAACCTTGAAGAAAAAAGTGTGGGAAGAGCTGCAAAAAGCAAAATATGAGGGAGAAATCTCCATCCCCTTCCGCGTCGTTATCCGCAAAGACACCTCAGGAAAATACCCCCCCTGCATTGAGGTCATTCTCGATACTCGCCTTTAAAGGCTTACAAAAGAGTGAATGCTCCCTCGTTTAAAAACGAGAGCTTCTAGGGATTGGATACCCACGCCATACACTCCTCTAGGGCGATAGAGCCATGCTACTATCGCGTGGGAGTTATACCAATTCCGGTAAGAAAATGCATAAAGTGGATTCAGGATTTTTTTGCGAAATTTGTTTTGGAGATCGCAGTAAACTCTTGTGAGTTTGCAAGATAGAAAAACAGATTGCGCAAAGAAAGATGAAGATCAATTTGTGCACTTTCTTACCGGAATTGGTATTAATGGCAAGCGGCTTAGAACCTGTCTTGAAAGACTGGATTTTACGCCGTAAGGGATAAACCCCTTGCTTTTTGTATCGGATTATGCTATAATTGTGCCCTTAGACCTAAGATACAACTCTCGCTTTCGGGCGAAAAAATAGGAGATTTTGAATGTCTCTGGACAAAGGCACAAAAGAAGAAATTACAAAAAAGTTCCAACTGCACGAAAAAGATACCGGGTCTGCTGATGTACAAATCGCAATACTAACGGAAAGGATCTTAGAGCTCACTGAGCATCTCAAAATCAACCCTAAAGATCACGCCTCCCGTCTATCTCTCTTGAAGCTAGTCGGTCAAAGACGTCGTCTTCTCGATTATCTAAATTCAACAGATACAAAGCGGTACCAATCTTTAATTAAGAAACTGAAATTGCGTCGTTAGTCGCATTTTCTAACCATCTTGAAACGAGGGGAGACGATATTCCAACGCTCTCTCAACTAAAGCCAGACAAATCCATTGTCTGGCTTTTTTTATCGACTTTTCGCATTTTTTTTGTTACACTCCTCTTTCTATTACTGTAGGAGAAAAAAATGGAAAAAAAGAAACTGAATATCACCCTGGGAGATCAAGAACTCGAGTTTGAAACAGGCCGTATTGCACGACAAGCCGATGGTGCCGTCCTTGTTCGCTGCGGCGAAACCATCGTTTTCGCCTCCGCCTGCGCAAGCCCTACCCCCCTGGAAGATGTCGATTTTCTCCCTCTACGCGTCGATTACCAAGAAACTTTCTCCTCAGCAGGAAAAACCCTCGGCGGGTTCATGAAACGACAAGGGCGTCCCTCAGAAAAAGAAACTCTCGTATGCCGTCTTATCGACCGCCCCTTGCGCCCCCTCTTCGAAAATGGCTGGTACCACGATACACAAATTCTCTCCTACGTCTGGTCCTACGACGGACAACACGCCCCCGAACCCCTAGCCATCTGCGCCGCCTCCGCCGCCCTCACCCTCTCATCCATCCCGCTTGTAAAACCCATCGCCGCTGTGCGGGTTGGCCAGATTGACGGAAAATTTGTCATTAACCCAACAATCCAACAACAAAAAGAATCCAAACTCGACCTCCTTATGGCAGGTACCGAAGATGCCATCCTCATGATCGAAGGATTTTGTGACTTCTTAACCGAAGAAGAAGTGATGGATGCCCTCAATCAAGGACAACAAGCCATCCAAACGATCGCTAAAAGTCTCGCCCAATGGCAAAAAGAAATTGGTAAGAAAAAAAATCGCGAAACCCTCTCCTTCCCCGCTAAAGAAACCGTTGATCAAGTCGCCGATATTGTCACAAAACCTCTCCAAAAAGCCGTCCGCCTCCACGATAAACAAGAAAGAGAAGAGGCCTTTGCCACCATCAAAAATGAACTCAAAGAAACCCTACTCCCCCCAGGAAAAGAAAGCGCTCATAAAAAACTCGATGTCGATAAAGCCTTTAAAAGCATCTCCCAACAATTAATGCGCGACATGGTTCTTAAAGAGAAAATTCGCTGCGATGGAAGAACAACAACGGAAATCCGCCCCATCTCCATCGAACCCTCCCTACTCCCCCGAACCCACGGATCTGCCCTCTTCACCCGCGGCGAAACCCAATCCGTAGCCACCTGCACATTGGGCGGAGATACCATCGGACAGCGCTACGAAGATCTCGAAGAAGAAGGCGTCCGCCGCTTCTACCTCCACTACTTCTTCCCCCCATACTCCGTTGGAGAAGTCGGCCGCGTCGGCGTCGGCCGACGTGAGATCGGCCACGGAAAACTCGCAGAACGCGCTCTTAGCGCTGTCGTCCCACCAAAAAGCGTATTTCCCTACTCCATCCGCGTCGAATCCAATATCACCGAATCCAATGGATCCTCCTCTATGGCTTCCGTCTGCGGTGGCTGCCTCGCTATGATGGACGCCGGTGTCCCTATCCAACGCCCCGTAGCAGGAATCGCCATGGGCCTCCTCCTCCAAGGTGATGACTACATGATCCTCTCCGATATCTTAGGCATCGAAGACGCCCTCGGAGATATGGATTTTAAAATCACAGGCGATGATAAAGGCATCACTGCCTTCCAAATGGATATCAAAATTGAAGGCATCACGCCCGACATCATGCGCGCTGCCCTCCTACAAGCCCGAGAAGGAAGAATCCATATCCTCGAAAAAATGCTCGCCGTGTTGCCAAAATCACGTAAAGAGATGTCAGCCCACGCCCCACGAATCGAAACCGTCCAAATCCGCCCAAGTAAAATCGCCGCCGTCATCGGTCCCGGAGGGAAACAAATCCGCAGCATCATCGAAGAGACCGGTGTCGATATCAATATTGACGACAGCGGCCTCATCAGTCTTGCCTCCTCTTCCCTCGAATCCATCGAACGAGCGAAAGCAAGAATCCAATCGCTTACAGCCGAAGTCGAAATCGGCGCTATTTACCAAGGTATTGTTAAATCTATCGTCCCCTTCGGCCTGTTTATTGAAATCCTTCCGGATAAAACGGGCCTGTGCCATATATCAGAATTTGACGTTGTTCGTATCGACAATTTAGAAGACTGCGTCAAAGTAGGCGACGAGCTTTCCATTAAAGTCATCGATATCAATGAACGCGGCCAAATCAAACTCAGCAGAAAAGCTATCCTGCTAAAATCAGCACAAAACGCCCAGTCATAAGCTGCTAAGGTTTTTTGGGGCTTTGCCCCAAAAAACCTTATCGACAATTGCAGGCCTGTTCATGCGTAATGTAGGTCGCAACTCGGGTTTGAAACCAATTTACACATTTATTTATCCTTTTTGGTATTATTTACCGGGATTGGTATTGCAAAAGAGGTGTTCTTCCTTGTTGCGGAAGGAAAAATAGCTTCCTTTACTGATGATAATATGGTCTTGGAGGGGAATTTGCATGATATGCCCCACGTTAACGAGTTGTTTGGTCACGTGGTAGTCGGCTTCTGAGGGATTCACATCACCACTGGGATGGTTATGAGCGACGATGAGAGAGGCAGCCTTCTCTCGAATCGCTGCATAGTATACCTCCCTTGGGTGAACAGGAGCCTCAGATAGTGTTCCTATAGAGACGATATGATGGGAGAGAATCCCTCCACGCGTATCAAGAAAAACGGCAATAAAATGCTCTTCTTTTTTCTCTGCAAAAGATTGCAGATAGAGATAGACTTCTGAGGGACAAGTCACTCGCGTTTTTTCTGACCGCACGGTTTGAGCAGCGCGTAGCCCTAAAGAGAGCGCCGCTTTTAGTTGAATCGCTTTTGCTGTCCCCATTCCTTTCATCTCGCAAAGTTCCCGAATCGATGCCTCCACAATGGCTTCTAAGGAACGAAAGCGAATCATCAACTGCTGAGCTAAAAAAAGAACGGGCATGCTTTTTGTTCCGCTTCCTAGGATGATTGCAATCAATTCTGTTGTACTCATTGTTTCTGCACCAAAACGAAGAAGTCTCTCTCTCGGTCTCTCATCAGTAGGAATGCAGTCCATCGTATACATTGCATTCATTAATCACCTCTTTGGTATTTTTCCACCTTTCCAACAAGAATCAACGGTATATCAACCTCCAGAAGGATATCATTCTCTTCATATTCTTGTTGGATAATGTTTCCATTTTCCAAAATTTCATGAATCACATGGTACTCTTTCTGCGGAATACGCAAAAATATCCTCTTGCGCCGTTTTTTTAACTCCTCCCCAAGCATGGTCAACAAATCTTCCATGCCCTCTCCCGTTTTTGCCGAAATCTGCACATTGCGCGGACAGAGGAAACGAAGCTTTTGTATCGAACACGTATCTTCACAAAGATCGCATTTGTTGATCACTGTCATCAGTGGCTTCTTATCCGCATCGAGTTCTTTGAGTACGGAAAATGTCGTCTCCACCTGCTCTTTAGCCAAAGGATGGCTTGCATCAACCACATGAAGAAGAAAATCGGCTCCAAAAGCCTCTTCCAATGTACTCCGGAACGCTGCTACAACCAAATGGGGTAGTTTCCGAATGAAACCCACCGTGTCGATTAAAAGGATTTCCTGATTGTTGGGTAAGAGAAATTTTCTCGTCGTTGTATCGAGTGTGGCAAAGAGTTTGTCTTCAACAAAAATACCCGCATCCGTCAGATAATTTAAAAGCGTCGACTTCCCAACATTCGTATACCCAATCAGAGCAAACGTCGGAATTTGCTGCCGTACACGCGCTCGCCGCTGCACCTCACGCTGATCTTTAACCTCTCGAATTTCTTTTTCTAACTGATGGATTTTTCGTTTGATGATCCTCCGATCGATCTCAATCTGCTTCTCCCCTCCCCCTTGAGATAAGCTCCTCCCCCTCCTGTCGCCTGCTGGCGTGAAAGATGAGTCCACAGCCTCTTTAGACGTGGCATCTCATACTTGAGCTTTGCCAATTCCACCTGCAGACGAGCCTCTTTTGATTGCGCCCTCTGTTGAAAGACATCGATAATCACCGCTGTACGATCAATCACATCGGTGCCAAAAAGGGATTCTAAATTGCGCTGCTGCGAAGGTGTGATCTCATCATCAAAAATAATAAGATCCGCTCCAACACGAAGACGCGCCTCATCGATTTCTACTAGCTTTCCCTTCCCTAAAAAAAGTGCCGCATCCACCTTGCGCAAAGGACAAGCAATCCGACCCACCACATCAATCCCTGCTGTCTCTGCCAAAAAAGCCAACTCGTGCAGATGCTCGTCGCACATCTCCTTTGTCATCGGCAAAGGATACGTCGAAACCAAATAGGCTTTAGGAGATAATGGCTCTTGCAAAGATTGTTTCATAAAGAAAAAGGAATCACTAAGCCATCATAAGCCAAACGAATATTTGCCGGCAATTCACGATTCGCACTTTCATGCTCCAATTCGTGCCCAATATGAGTAAACCATGTTGTCTCCGCTCCAACTCTTTGAGAAAAGGCAAGAGCTTCAGGAATCGTAAAATGTAGTGGCGATGGTTCCTTGCGCAATGCACTCACAACCAAAATTTTTACTCCTGCTAAATCTTTAAATATCGTCTCTGGATACCTCTGGATATCCGAAACATACGCCAGTGAACCAAAGCGAAATCCATATACCGGCATCTTCACTTGGAAATAAGAAAAATAATGGATGTCAACCCCTTGAAATCTCTCCACTCCCCTCTCCTGCTGCGGTATTACAATGTCAAAACGGGGAAGCAAGACATGAGGAACCGACTCTTCGCGAAAACATGTAACCAAACCGCCTCTTCACATCTTCTATCGTCTCCTTCGAGGCTAAAAGAGGAATCGGCTTTTTCTGGTGAAGAATAAATGCGCGCAAATCATCAAGCCCTCCCGTATGATCCTGATGCGCATGCGTTAATAAAACGCCATCAATCCGGCAAATCCCCTGCTGCAACGCTTGTGCACGCAAATCAGGCGTCGCATCAATGAGAAAAGAACGTCCACAATACTCCACGAATACCGACGGCCGCAAACGTCGATTCATCGCCGATGAAGAGGTGCACACAGGACAAGAACATCCAATAATCGGCGTTCCCATGGACCCTCCTGTCCCTAAAAAAACTAAACGATTTTCTGCAGAATCATGGATCATATTGGCTCATAAGGAGGAAGATACAAATGCGACGCATCATAATGCCAAATCCCTACAAGAAGCACAACTCCCCCAACTACCATAGCAGCAAGGAGAAGGAAAAGAAGAGAGATCACCTCTCTTCTTTTTGAAGAAGACTTAGGCAAAAAAACCAATCACTCCCCCCATCAAAACAAAAGAAACGAGATAAGCTCCAACATCAATGAAATAGAGTGTTAACGGCTTCTTCGCATACAACACAGCCATCAAATGGATCGTGGCAATAAACCCAAGCCATACCCAAAAGCCCAGTAAAGCCCCCTCCCCAAAATTTTCCACATGTAGAAAAGAAGCGATATCTGCCAGCACATAGCTCATCAAAAAAGCCGCTAAAAACGTCAACACGACAAGAACACCCATGTTCCCCGCTTCAATATCCTGCACCCTTGTTAACTCGAGCCACTTTTTCCCAAATAAATAAGGCGAATACCAACAAAACGTAACAGCCACAAAAATAACGGTGGAAAATACAACACCCCACCAAGAAACATCACTTGAAAACATCCTTTCTCCTTTTGTAGATGTAATAATAAAGACATACTCGCAAAAAAAGAAAAAAAAATCGACCCCTATTGCTTTATTCAAACCCCATCGCTACACTCCCTAAGTGGGTATAGTCAAATAAGGAGACCATATGGAACCCATCAATACCACACATCCTGTCACAACTAATGAGATTCCTTTATTACAAGACTTAATCAGAAGTTCTCTGACAGAGGAACAGGAGAGGGATCTACCAGAACATCTTCAACAAAAAACCATTCCCGAAACGCCTGAGGAGAAGCCGTTATGACAAAACAATCCATCATCACTCCCTCAGCAACGCAAAAAATCGCAAAAAATCTCAACATTTTCCTCGCCAATACCTTCGTTGTCTATGTCAAAACACTCAATTTCCATTGGAATGTCATCGATCCCCGATTCTACTCTCTTCATAAAATGTTCGAAGGACAATACGAAGAACTCGCCAGCGCCATTGACGATATCGCCGAACGCATCCGTGGCTTGCAGACCCTCTCCGCCGGTTCCATGAAAACCTTCCTCGAACTCGCTACACTAAAAGAATCCCCCACCAATATCAGCGGTAACGAAATGATCGAAACCCTCCTCCACGATCACGAAACCCTTTGCAACGAAATACGCCCCCTCATCGAAGCCCTCCAATCTTTTGGCGACGAAGGCGGCGCTGATTTCCTCACCGAACGCCTCCGCGTCCACGAAAAAACCGCCTGGATGCTGCGCAGCCACCTCGCCTAACACGATAAATGTTGTCGAATTTCTGCAAAAACCTCTTCAGGCCCCTTCTCTCCATCGATAGAAATCAAAACGCCCTTCTGCCGGTAATAATCGATCAAAGGCTTTGTCTCATTGTGATACGTCTTCAATCGCTCACGAACCACCTCAGGCGTATCATCCGATCGCCCCTCTCCTCTCCCCGCAATCCGCCGACTCACCGTATCATCCGATACCTCTAATTGAAACACTTGTAACGAGGCATTCATAGGAAGAATCGCATCCAATGCCTCCGCCTGACCTATCGTTCGAGGAAACCCATCCAATAAATACCCCTTTCCACTATCCGGATCCCTCACACGCTGCTCCACCATCTCTATCACTAACGAATCAGGACCCAACTGCCCCCTATCGGCATACCCTTGCAACGCTTTCCCCTGCGGCGTCTTCCTCTTGATGTTGTCCCGAATTAACTCCCCCGTCGAAATGTGGGCAATCTTACAATGCTCAGCAATCCGCATCGCCTGCGTCCCTTTACCCGAACCCGGCGGCCCCAAAAGAATAATCACCATCGGCACCCTCACCACTTCCTCCGAAGAAATTCCCTCTACCGTAAACGCTATCGAAGACATCAATACAACTCCTAAAAAAAATAATTTACATACCCCCACCCCTGTTGCTACAAAAACAGAATTGTACCATATTCTTTTTTCAGCAAAAAGACCGTGGGGGGACTAAGTCCCCCCACACCCCCCGTCGGCCGCTACCGCGGCCTCCCCTTCTCACCTTGCTTCTAATACCGGTTATCAGAAATAACCTTAAAATTTTTCTAGCTCGCCAAGCTAGAAAAATTTTAAGGTTATTTCTGATAATCGGTATAGCGTTCGTCTTGTTACGGCTTCCTTTTTTTGTACGAAAGCTACCGCTTTCGCACAATAATGCGGCAAGCTCGGCCAATACCAATAAAAAAGCACAAAGACGAAAATAGCTTCTTAATTCTTTGGTGAAAGCAAATCCAGCATGATTTTTTTCTCTTCAAGAATAGTCTGAATTGTCTCGTTATCTTTTACAGAACAACTAATATTGTTTTGTTGAGTAAGAAAATCGTACCTTGTTTGTAATAAACCGACTAAGGTTTTGAAGGAAGTCTTTTTTTGACAACCTTGGCACAATAAATGGGCTATGTCCACCCAATTTTCCCATTCTTTGACATGTGTCATAGTGACTGAGCTTACATCAACAGGTCGGGTTAAGCCCTGTTGACCAATGCTTAGTAGGTTGTCAAAGACAGTAAAATCTTTGGTTTTTACTGTCTTTATTAAATAATTAATTACAAATATAAAATATGGTAAGACGATGTTTTGATCCGATGTTTTATTAACACGAAATTCTGGAGAAATTTTCTTTAGAAAATTTTTAGCAATCTGTTTGATGATTTTCTTCCCCCTTTCACTGCTAATTGGATTATCTTTCGGCAAATTTTTCCAACGGACAACCATCTCTTTAATTTCTTGGAATGAAGCTAAACTTATTATACTATCATCCCACACAACAGTCTTGATTTTTCTAAATACGCTTGCTTCTGAAGATAGAGCTTTTTCTAACCTCTTTTCTACTGAAACGGGCTCCACAATGATTTTGATCATTTGTTCATCCTCAGCTTCCCGCTTTGCTTCATTTGCTTTTGATGCTAACTCTCCTATCCTTTTTACTATTGAATCTTCTTTATCTTCTTCTTGATTAATGAGTTGTTTAACAAACAGATTGTGACGTGTTATCCGTTGCATAGCAATGAAATAGCAATTTATAACGTCATCAATGCTTCCTGCATTCACTATTTCTTGATTAGAACTTTGGGAGAAACAACCCTTTAAAGCACTTTTCATAAATTCGTCGGTAAAATTGGGATATTGTTTCTCTCTTGTTCTGACAAAACATGCCACTTCGAGGACTGAATAGAAATATGTAGGAAATCGTTGCCATCATAATAGTTAGCAAACTCTATATCATATGCATTTACCCCGCATTGGATTACTTCATCTCGCATTTCTTCTTTATAAGTCCATTTTGATGAAAATATTTTTTTTAAATCAATGTTTTTTCCCGTTAGTTTTTCGATAAATGTCTTGGTTGCTTTTATTGAAGATGCTAGATATTTCTGAGTCTCTTCAAAAAACGTAATGATTTCTTGTTTGAGAGAGCTTCTTTTTTTTGCTTTTGGGTTTTTCATAAGAAAGCTATTAATATAATGTTGAGTCTTCATCTGGCTTTTCAAAAAATCGATTTCGGTATTAATAATTTCTTTACAAATATTTAGTCGTTCTTTCTGTCTTTGCTCTTTAATTTGTTTGGGATCAACGGAACTTACTTCTTCTATATCGCTGATTCCTTGTATCTCGTCCTTGAGATTTATGGAAGGTGGATCATTCAGTGATTCTGAACACGTTTGTTTGTCAGCAATAATTGAATTTTTTGAAGGCGTTGAATCGTTTCTTTCATTTTCCTGATCAGAATATAAAGGTTTTTTTTGATCCATCCGAATTGGATGAATTTGGATCAGGTTGATCTTTCTTCGGCTGTGTTATAGGATTAGATGGCGGAGGGGGCGGAACATCGTTATGGAGTTTAAGATGATCGTCAAGTTTCTTACCTGTATCATTATCCGGTTTAGGATCAATAAGAGGGTTGTCTGAATTCTTTGGAATAATCGGTGGAGAAGTAGGAATGATTGGAGGTGTTTCTTTTTTTGTGATGGGTTCGGTTTTGATGGGTTCGGGTTTGGCGGGTTCGGGTGGTTTTGGAGAGACTTTTTTCCTGCGGAACTTGTTAGGAATGGCTCGGAAAAAACGTAAAATCTGAAGATACAGATTGTGAAGAGCTTCTTTAAAGCGGACATGGCATGGTGATCTCTGCCTATGGAATACAGAAGAAGAGACCTTATGCTCTCGCTTTGCAGGAGATAAATGATGGATGGTTTGGCTGCAAAGCGCGGTAGATACGGGAATCGATAAAGTCATGGCGTTCCTCTTTTCCTTAGTAAAAAGGAGAAAGAATACCACATTTCTTACTAAAAAACAAAATTTGCATGGATTCGTCTAATACCAATTCCGGTAAGAAAGTGCACAAATTGATCTTCATCTTTCTTTGCGCAATCTGTTTTTCTATCTTGCAAACTCACAAGAGTTTGCTGCGATCTCCAAAACAAATTTCGCAAAAAAATCCTGAATCCACTTTATGCATTTTCTTACCGGAATTGGTATGACTGCTATCAGTGACATCTCAAAACCAGTAATGACTCTTGAAAAACCTTGCAATTTTGCATTTCCAATGCAAAATTGCAACCGCTCGACCGAAGGGAGAGGCCCATCGCACGAACGTTCCGTTCGTGCGCTCGCCTTCTTTTGAGAAAGCGGTAGCTTTCTCAAAAAAGAAGAGACCGTGACGGGGCAAACGCCATAGTCTTAGGAAAAGCACAAGGCAGCGAAGCTGCCATGAGGTCTGGGGCCTTTGGCCCCAGTGCAGAGGGGATTGGGGGGACAGGTCCCCCCCAAAAAAACGTTTTGACGTTAGAGTGGCTTGGTATTTTTTGTGGTGATGGATTGGATGAGTTGGTGGAATTTTTGTGTACGGCGGAGGCCTTCGAGCCATTCGTCGGAGAGGAGTTCATCGAGGTGGGGAAGGCAATTTTGTTGGAGGGCTTTTTCGATATAGAGGAGGGCCCAGTCGTAGTTCCCTGCGAGGGAGTATAGGCAAGCGAGGTTATACAGGGACTGTCTATTTCCCAGGGAATTTGCTGTCATGAGTTTATTTTCGGCTTCTTGGAAGAGTTCGTAAGCGAGTTCATTTTTTTCTTGTTGACGTTGTTGGAGGGCGAAGGTGAGGAGGGTGACGCCCCAGTCGTTCCAGGCGAGTTCATCTTCTGGTTCGGCATCGAGGTAGACACTGAAGCTGAGGTGGGATCTTTCGAAGCATTCTTTTTCTTGGATTTGTTCGGCGAGGTGGGATAGGGCGAGGGCGAGGTGGTAATGGGAGAGGGCATCGGTTGGATCGATGGCAACAATGCGGGAAAAAATTTGTACAGCGGATTCCGAATAGGCGACATCGTTAGTCCATTCACCCATATAATCCAAGGCACTGGCAAAGTTAGCGACCCATTCTAGTTGGATTCCTTCTTTATCGAGTTGGATATTGGGCCAGCCGACAGCGCGTTTGAATTTCTCTATTGCGGCTTGGAGATAGAATTTATTATTGGTCATCTCGGCGATTTTGGTAAGAGCAACGCCCCAATCGTTCCAAAATTGGGGAACGTTATGTCCGCCGCAATCGATGACGCGGGAGCAATAATTAGCGGCTTTTTCGATGAGGTTGACATCTTCTTTAAGCTCACCGAGAGCGTAGTGGGCGGTGGCAAGGCCGTACCAGATCCGGAGGTCTTGAGGATCGAGGGAGAGGCCGGTACGGAATTTTTCGATGGCTTGGTAGTAGTATTTGGGATCGTTAAAATAGCGGCCGATTTCGTTAAACAGGGTACCGTAGATGCCCCATATTTCGGGGTCATTGGGATCGATTTCAATCGCGCGAATGATTTTCCTTTCTGCTGCGCGGAGTTGTTCATAGTCATCGGTTAGGGATCCGTAGAGGAGTTGTCCTTCTGCCCAAGAGGAGAGGATACGTGGGTGGTTGGGTTCGGCGGCATCGGCATTAAGGAATTTTTCGAAGCAGAGTTCGAGGCGGTGGGGGTCTTGGAAACGGCGTCCTTCGCGAACATAGAGCAATCCCCAGCGAAGCCACAGTTGTGAACAATCGGGTGCGAGTTGGGCAGCGGTACGGAAGAAGGCATCGGCATCAAAGAAGAGGTCATCGGTTGGTGTTGTTTCGTGGAGGTCGAAGTAAAGAGAGGCAAGATTATAATAGGGATCGAAAGAATCGGGTTCTATCTGAGCGGCTTTCTTATATTGTTCTGCACTTTGAAGAAGTAGATCGTTGTGATCAAGAAGCTTAGCTAAACTGGCGATAACATTGCCGTAATCGTTCCAAAAAGATCCATCTTGAAGGCCTAAATTTTCAGCGATTTGGAATTTCTCGATGGCTTTGGAGACTTCAGAGGCTTCACCAGCTTGTTGAGCGATGGAGAACCAGCAGAGTCCCCAGTGCCAGAAAAATTCGGGTTGGATCCAACTTTTATCTTCAACAAGGCGTTCGCTTGCCTTCATAAAAAGAGATTCGGCTTGGTAAAGAATGGTTTCTTCTTCGGTAAGGTTCCCTAAAACCGTAAGAGTATGGGCCCAAGAGTAGAGCGCGTCGAAAAAATCTTGATGGAGGTAAACAGCTTTTTCAAACGATTTAGCGGCATTTTTCAAGCAGTGGATATTATGGGACTGTTCTGCATAGAGTTTCCCTTGTTCATAGAACAGCTCTGGATTTGAGGGGGCGATTTCCGCTGCTAGGGCAAAGCTTTCAAAGACTTTTCCGTTACCATTTTCGAGTTCTCTTTTCCCTTTTTTCAGGAAGAGGAAGGCGAGTGCGTTTTGCTCATCCGGGGAGAGTTTTTTCCATGAGGATGGATCGCGAAAGGTATGGAGCTTGGTAAAATCGTTAGTATCGATGATTTCTTTAAGAGTTTTTTTGAGAGAAGCGGGAGTCGTCATAGCCATCACCTAGAGAAATTATTCTTATTTCCGGAATATAGAGAAAAAAAAATTTTCCAGCAACTCTTTAACATTCAAAGTTGTCGGATAGCTTGTACCATTTCCTTTAAATCAGTGATGGGTTCTTGACAGGCTCCTTGTCGGCAGATGTATAGCGTTGTTTTCCCTTTTTGTGGTGTGTACTCCCCAATCCATGGAAGAATTTTAACCAGCTCTTCGTCATTTCCTCTTTTCCATAACACAGCTCGGTGGGGAATCAGGGTTTCGAAAAAGACGTGATGGAGCTGATCTCTCCATTGTTCTTTTCCGTTGAGAGCAATATTGGCATTAGGGGATTCTGCATCGGCGTAACGGAGAACATTCATGAGTTGGAAACAGTAGCCGGGAGGATAATGATCGATATAATGTTTTGCAGCGGAGAGAATATCGGCAGCGCTTTGTTGATACGCGGGATTTGCTGTGATTTGATAAAGACGAAGGAGGTTTTCTGCATGGATTGCATTACCCGATGGTTCGGCTCCGTCAGAGTAAGGGCACCGTCGTACAAGGATATGGGATTCGGAAACGTCTGTTTGGAAAAAGGCTCCTTTATCTTGTTTGAAGCGTTGTTGTGTGACAAGAGTGAGTTCTAAAGCCCATTTGAGCCATTCGGTTCCGCAGTCGGTTTCGAAGAGAGAGAGAAGCCCACGAATGAGGAAAGCGTAGTCATCGATACCCCCTTGAAACTGTGTCTCTCCGTCTCTCCAACGGTGGAAGAGTGTCTCTCCATTCCATAGATTTTCGCGAAGAAACTGTGCTGTTTTTTTAGCAGCTTGAGAGTACTCTTCTTCACGTAGTGCAGCAGCAGCTTCCGCTAGGGAATGGATGGCGAGTCCATTCCAAGAGGTAAGAATTTTATCGTCTTTTATTGGATGTGGACGTTTTTCCCGAACTTCTCTTAGCTTATTTTTGATTTCTTTAATAAGAGGGGCGAGTTGAAGGGGGTGGATACCTCGTTGTTGTGCAAATTCTTCAAGAGAAACGGGAGTATGGAGGATATTTCTTCCCTCAATGATCCCTTGTGGGGTTATATCAAAAAATTCCATAGCGAGAAGAGCTTCATCTTTTGTCAATGCCTTTTCTATTTCTGCTGGAATCCATGTATAAAAAATCCCCTCTTTTCCTTCCGTATCGGAATCTTCAGCAGAGAAGAAGGCTCCGGTATCTCCTCGCATGCTGTGAAGAATATAATGAAGAATTTCTTCAACGACATCGCGATGAAACGTCTTTTTTGTGGTTTGCCATGCAGCCAAGTAGGTATAGGCAAGGATAGCATTATCGTAGAGCATTTTTTCAAAATGGGGAACGAGCCATTCTTCGTCGACGCTATAGCGAGAGAATCCCCCTCCAATATGGTCGTAGATTCCACCTCGGTGCATCATATCCAATGTTTTCTCCACAAGAAAAGAGAGCACGGCTTTCGTCGCGAAGGAGGCTATAGTGAATCATGAAGTTCAGTTGGTAACCGATGGGAAACTTAGGAGCTCCTTTCATTCCTCCAAAGATAGGATCGGCGAGTTGAAATATCAAGTCCATGGCATCGTCGACTTGTTCTCTTGTTGGGATGTTCTCTCCGGTTGTACGCACGCTTTCTTCGAAGACTTGAACAATTTTGGTTGCTTGTTCGAGAACGCGACCGCGTTCCTCACTCGACCAAACCTCTTTAATACGCCCGATGACTTCTCCGAGGCCAATGATCCCATGAAGGGTACGTGGAGGGAGGTATGTTGTAGCAAAGAAGGGTTTTAGTTCGGGGGTAAGGACGAGATTGAGAGGCCAGCCTGCAGCTCCTGACATCATGGTTTGCGCAAATTCCATATAGAGGCTATCGACAGCGGGGAGTTCTTCTCGGTCGAGTTTGATATTGATGAAGGTTTGATTCATTAATTTAGCGAGTTCTTCGTTTTCGAATGATTCTTTTTCCATTTTATGGCACCAGTGGCATGTGGCATAACCAATGGATAAAAAGATAGGTCGATCCAAGTCTTTTGCAGTGCTAAAGGCTTCTTCGCCCCACGGATACCAATCGACAGGATTGTGGGCGTGTTGAAGCAAATAAGGGGATTTTTCTTGTGCTAAACGGTTGGTATACTTGGGCTTCCCTGTCATTCTTTCTAGTTATCGCGTCGAGCAGGAGAATGCAATATATTTTTTTAAAATACAATAAAAAGCCCCATTTCTTTATTATTCTGGTCCATGACACTGAAGATTGAAATTTTTACGGTAGGTGAGCGATCTCACTTCCTGGTTGCAGGAGGGGAGTCGATACATACTGTAAACGATTGAAATCCAACTGTGTGATATCGTTCATTTACGGGAAAGATAATGCCCAATTGCGGAAATGGATGGAGAAAGTCTCTTCTCCCCTTTTTTTGCTTGATGAACAAGGGAAAGAATTTTCTTCTACTACTTTTTCTTCCTTTCTTATGGAAGAGTTCACAAGAAGCGGAGGAAACCTCTGCTTTGTGATTGGTGGTGCGGAAGGAATTCCTAACGACCTGAAAAAAAGCCATTCCACCATCCGTTTCTCTTCCCTTACATTCCCTCATCAATTGGTTCGATTGCTGTTGGTAGAGCAGATTTATCGCGCTTTTACCATATCGATGGGAAGCGCCTACCACAAATGACTTCATTTGAAAGAGCTTTTTTGGGCTCTGCCCCAAACCCCGCTGGGGAACATAGCTCCTCTATAGTTTATAGGTTTTCGCGGTGTCCATGGGATTGTTTGAGAAAAAATGGTTAGAAGAGGCTCCAGTGTGAAGTGCGGAGGCCTTAGCCTCCGCTGTGGTAGATGCCGGCCCTGCCGGCATCATTAACGCCGGCAGGGCCGGCGGTTGAAAAGCGATGGCAGGGCCATCGCACTCCACATTGAAGCTTGGCTGAGAAACCTATAAACTATAGGGGAGCATAGCTCCTTAAGACCCCTGCAGCTGCTTTGCACATTGTCTTTATACCAATTCCGGTAAGAAAATGCATAAAGTGGATTCGGGATTTTTTTCGAAATTTGTTTTGGAATCGCAGCAAAACTCTTGTGAGTTTGCAAGATAGAAAAACAGATTGCGCAAAGAAAGATGAAGATCAATTTGTGCACTTTCTTACCGGAATTGGTATTATTTGTTTCCATTGGTATTTTTCTCTGAAGGAAGATTTTGAGCAAAATCTGCAACTAAAGTTTTCACTTGTTCCATCAGCATTTCCTTTGCTTTTTTTTGTGGCAGGCCTACAAGAAGATCTTTTTCCCAGGTAATGGCTTGGAAAAAATATCCTGGCCCCAGGCGGAGCCGAGAGAGTTGGGCCTGTTCGTATAGGCGCCCTGACACGCTTGCTACGTATCCATCTGCTGTTGGGTAGAGAATGATCTGAATATGGAAATAGGGTAATGGAAAGTTGTCAGGAAGGTTATCGCGTGAGGAAGGAGAGGACATTTCCTCTTCTGGGGACTCTCCTTGTGAGAAGGAAGGATTGATCCCCAGTTCTTTAAACGCGTTCGCAGCCATTTCTTTGTAGATCCTTCTGATCGACCCGAACGGTTTCTCCGGAGAACTGGGTAACCTCTACTACAAGAGGGATGTGTATAGGGAGAAAGGTAAGTTGGGGGGCTCCGACCCATTTTCCATCGCGAAAAGTAATGACACCAGGTAAAGTGAACTCCAAAAAAGAGGTCGAGGCCTCGGTTTCTGGTCTTTTCGGGGGAAGTTGCCGCTCTTTTGGAATACCCGGGCTTCCAAGTTCTCGATTTTGTTTGGGTCGGTTCTGGATTAGCTCTTGCCCGTGTAATGATACCAAGCAAAGAGAGAAAAAGAATCGATAGGATATTGCCGATCATGGAGCGGCTCCTTTTTGAGAGGTTTTTACTGGGAGTAGATCAAAGGTAGAGAGAAAGTGCTTGTAAGCATTTTCATCAAATGTTGCCTTCTTTCCTATGGTACTAAGGATGTATGTGCGCGGTGTCTTGTGAAGAACACTTTGGATTTTGAGTTCATTCAGTGATATGAATGACAAAACCAGAAACACTCATTAAATTCAGTAGAAGTGATCGATTCCAAGGAGTTATTGGGTTGAAGGTCATTCTGTGTATTTGATAAGGCAGAGCATGGTTTCTTGGACCTCTTCTTCTGTCCACTCTGTGGGATAAGTAACGACATTGACTAGATAAATGGTACCATCGAGTTGTTCGCTAACGAACATGTCATATTTTCGTTGTTGATTGGCATTGGGGATAGCAACATTTTGTGTCGCATTTTGTGGTGGAACGGGAAATTCAACGAGGAACCCTCCTTGCAGGTTCGTGTAAGGATACCACATAGCATATGCGTCGGGTTTGGGTTCTGTCTCTGTGTTCATGGGGAGCAATTTGTAGGCATCTTTTGCATGATCGATCAAGAAATAGGCAATAAAGATGACAACGACAACACCAACAATCCACCATATGCGATTCATGGAATACCTCCTATGAAAGTCTTCTTATACGGAGAATATGCGATATCTGACAATAACCATTGCAAAAAAGTTAAAAAAACAGCGAAAAACCTCATATTTCTATCAATAAAAACCGATAAAAAATCGACAAATTTTAAAAAATATATTATAACCCTCAAATTCAAATTAAGCGCCATGTTTCATTTAGCTCTTCCCGGTTTTGATGGATGATCGTGAGAACCTTCTCACATAGTTAGAGGCATTATGTGCTGCAGAGGACAAGAAAACATTTCAACTCTGAAATTCTCCACTCAGAGAGAGCAAAATTCTTCAGAGGAAGAGAAGGTATGGAACGCACAAAATCCGGAAAGGAGGATAACGCAACCATCATTGGAAAAAAAGGAAAAAATGGAGCAAGCCAAAACCATCGTGGGGCTTTCTCGGATCATTTTTTCCCCCTACAAAAAGTCTATTGAGCCAATTATTTTGGTTTAATCGAGATGTCCTGAATTCTGTAATTCCTAGTAACGAGACTCCCTCTTTGGAGGGTTACCAACAGGCCATGGGTTTGATCATTATCGGGATCGAGGCTTTAGATCTTGCTTCCTCAGGCCTTGGCATTCTTTGGAAACGCCTCTTTCTCCATGAAGCGGAGAAGATGTATCAAACGATTAAGAAAGAGAATCCTGCAGACCCTTCGTTAAAAAATTGGAAACAATGGCTAGCAAAGGAGAAAAAGCGCCAAATCAAAGAAGAGAGAGATTACGGGATTTTTGCGGGATATTTGGCGACAAATCGCATCGTTGAGTTGATAGGAATGTTCGGATCGATGGGTGAACCTCTCTTTTCTGTTCTTTCATTTTTGTCTATTACTGGAACGGTTGGGATTCAATCGTGGTCGTATTATCATTCTCGCAATGATGATAGGAAACAACAAAGAATGGTGACTGCATTACAACCCCCTCTTCTTCCGGCTCCAGAGTTTCTTGACAAGATATTGGAAACAAAACGAACCGATTTTCATCGTATCAAGAACGATTTCATTGCTCTTTTGAACAAAGAAATCCAGCAGTGGCAAAACGAAAAGGACAATATTTCACTAGAAGAAACGTTTTCTCGTTTTGCGAAATATGGCCTATTTTGTGACCAAGACGAGCGTAATAAGCTCTCTTCCACCAAAGAGGTCGCTGATGTCTTCGAAAAGATCCAGCACTCACCTCATCAATTGGAGAACCTTGCGGAAGGATACACAAAAAAGAGGGAAGAAAAGATCGCTCTCACACGTCAAGCATTGCAAACGTTGGCTTTAGAAAAACATCGTCTTGTTGCTGAATTTTATCATCGGAAGAGACGCGATGGAAAAATAATGGCTTTGGCGACCATAGCGACATGGGTTTCATGGGTTGCTGTAAAGATTTTACTTGTAACAAGTGTGTTGGTAGTCCCCTCGATTTTGGTGATTTTATCAGGAGGACTTCCTCTCTTTTTCTTATCGCTGAGTTTTCTCATTTTTGGGTTATATTTGATGATTCGAAAACACCCGCACCTTCTGAAAACCCATGTAACAGGAAAACAGATACGCAAGCATTCTGCACTATTTGCCGTTCACTGGCATGCTTGGAGAGAACAGCAAGCATTGGGAAAAATGATGCGTATAGCAGAAAGGCTCCACCAAGGGAACGAAGACGATCTCAAAAAACTCGACGACTCCATTACGACCTATCGAAAAAGAAGAGGGACTTATCTAAAGAAAGTGGAAAAATACAGCTGTTTAGAGAATCAAATCCTTGAAGCGGAGTGGAAGGACTTTTTGCGAACACAACCCGTCTATCAGCAGCTCAATCCGACGGAAATTTTGTCAGAAGCAATATACACGCTAAAAGAATCTCTTTTTGCTGATGAGGATATGATGCAATGGTATCGGACACACTTTGGTGATCGCGAGGGACACGATACACATCGCGAACAAATCCAAGAGCGTTTAAAGGGATTTTGTTCGATGAATGAAAAAACGATCTTGGAAAACATCACAAAAAAAGCGTAATCGTTCGCACTCTTTTTATATTCATTTATCCTTTTTGGTATTATACCAATTCCGGTAAGAAAATGCATAAAGTGGATTCAGGATTTTTTTGCGAAATTTGTTTTGGAGATCGCAGCAAACTCTTGTGAGTTTGCAAGATAGAAAAACAGATTGCGCAAAGAAAGATGAAGATCAATTTGTGCACTTTCTTACCGGAATTGGTATTAGGTGCGGAATGTGGGCTATAGATTTCCATCGATACATTGTGTTAGCATGGTCGATTCAAGGAGTTTCCCCATGCTTTCATTCTTATCACTAGTCTTTTGTATTACTTTACCAAACCTATCTCTTATAGGGCATGATGTGTGTGATCGCAATCGCATTTATGACCCCTCTCAGGGGTATGAATACGTTTTGCCCCAACCCATTTTGGAAAATTTTTTATCAGGCATTGGATTTGATCATATAGAACCCTATTCGCAAGAAGAATACGACCGGTTATGTGACGATATTCGCGATCTTTATGCAGATATTTTATCGGACAATCCCATGCAAGAGGACTTAGCCGTTATCACAGCTGGAGCTCCTGGAGCGGGTAAAACAACCAAACTCAAGCAAGATCTTCAAAAGAATCGATTGCAAGGGAAATATTACGCTTATGTCTGTCCTGATGACGTTTGTTTAAAAAATCAAAAACGCACGTATCAAATAGACATTGCAGCGAGTAACGGATCGATTCAAGCGAGAAGAGAAGCCTATGATAAATGGAGGCCGGGTTCCAATGCCGCTGCTCATTTGGTTTTGGCAAATCTCATCCGAGAACAGTATGCCTTTTACTTTGGAACGACATCGACAAGTCCTCACACGTGCCAATGGTTTCATTTCCTAAAAAAGCAAGGATATAAAATCCGCCTCCTACATATTTCTGCTCCTGATGATGTGCGATGGAAATCGATCGAAGAGAGGGACAAAATTTTTGTCCAAGCGACAGAAGATGATACGATGGAAAAAGGACAATTACTTCCGCAACGCATCTTAGATACTTTTCTTGCCTATGCTGATGAAATCGAATTTTATTATCGCAATGGCGTCCACGAAGATGCCCTATTAGCCGCCCGTTGGTTTAAAAATGAAAACACCAACAATCGTTTAGGAACGCTAGACGTGGTTTCTCCTGATGCTTATGAGCAGATCAAAAACATACACAACGCAGCAATCATAGCTCTCAACCGTCCTGATTTATGCTGGGAGTGCACGGTTGAGGAAAACTCAACGCGTTGATACTTCGAGCCTGAGTTGTCATTCAAACCTACTGGAAAGAAAACATGGAAGTTGCAACAAAACAGAGAATACAAACTATATATAGTCCTTTTGAACTAGATATCTCTTCATCAAGCGTCGAAAAGACAGCTACAAAAGAACCTGGTTATGTCATTTTAATGCCAAAAAAATTCACCTCTTCGGAAAGTGAATGGGATCAATGTAAAACAATTATTAATCAACTTGTAACCGAAGGTTGTGCAAAAGAAACGCAAAATCTTACTCGCCGCATCGTTGTTGTTCTTGGAGTAAATACCAAAGAGCCAGAAACCGATGAATGGAAGGAGTTTATTCAATCTTCGGATAAACCTGCTTCTTTACCCCTAAAATGTTCCATCCTCCCTTTTACATGGAAACCATCGTCCCAAACAGAACCATGCGAATACGATCAGATTCCATTTGGGAGCATCCGCAATACAATCAAAAATCACACAGTGACGCAAAAGCATATCCAACGATTTTATGATGAAGGAAGACCTGTTTACTGCATCACAATGGATCCCGATTTCAAACGCCTTTGTGACAAAAAAGATGGAAAAGGCATTTTAACAAAGTTAGACCAAACCATTGTTAAGCGACAGCAAAAAGGAGAAGAGGTCGATCTTATTTCCTTTGGGTATTGGGCAGAAGAATCGAATCTAATCTCTGATCTTGCTGTTGCAATAGACAACCTCGTTCGAGAGATCGTTTTTTGTTATATTCCACAGGCCGTTTACTATACGGAGGCATTTTTCGGGATACGTGTTCCTAGTGTAGAAAAATTTAGCAAATGGACTTATAGAGGGGATAATCCAAATAGCTCAGATGATCAGAAAGGCGAGTCAAAAAAACTCATTGGTTCTGCCTTTAAGGAAGAAGGAGGATTGCAATGGGAAAAAACGCTCTTTGTAGCGAAACCACTGCTTGTCACAGATGAACAAAGAAGAATCGATAAACTTCGTAGCAAATACCAAAACGCCCCACCAAGTTTGAATGATAAAAATTTTATGATGGGTCTGTGGCACTATTCCCAAGTAAGCATGAATTTAATGAACTTCGCTCGTAGTATTTGTACAGCTCTTGAAATCTATCAAGAAGCAGAGGAAATGCGTGGCATTTTAATTCGTCTTTTTGAGATATATCATCCTTTCTATCTATTTGACAAATTCTTAGAAGTCTCCCGAACTTCCTCTGGAGATAATGAGAAAGGAGAAAATTTTCAATTTTCCCACTTTGTATCTCTCTATCCGCAGATCTCTGAGCTTGCATTTAAAGAGATTTTTTCCGAGATGCCAATAGATCTTAATTTAGAGATTTCTTCTGAACAAACACTCGGCAAAGTAATGCAGGAGTGTGAGTACGATATAAAAAAGCTCATAGAGAAGACCCAAGGATCGATTATTAAAAAAATTTCCACTACAACTAATGAACGCCTCAATGACCTCTTTCAAAATTTCAAAAATGCAAGTCTTCTCAAAAATTATTCACTAAAAATCATTACCGAAGCACTTATTGTAAAACTGGTATTCGAAGAAATAGCAGGCAATGACAACGACAAAAACAAGTTAGCGGATAAGCAAGCATTTATTTTCAATACAATGACCTCAATCAGTCTAGCGATTGTTCAAGTCTTAGAACCTGTTTAAAATCTTTCTAATCCTGTATAAACAATTATTTTCCAAGACAATTGTAGGTATTTTATGCCCCATTGCTATCCTAGCGATATGGATCGTGAACAGTTTAACAAAATTAAACCTCTTCTGGAATCTGCAAGAAAAAAAACACGTCCTAGAGCGGTCGACTTATATGATGTAATTTGTGGCATTTCATATGTTTGAAAAACCAGTTTACATATGGTCATCCTTGCTTTTGTCGTTTTATTCGTAAAACAGTTTTGAACGAGTTTTTAGAAAATAAACTACCACAGAGCCCACAGAGAACACAGAGGGAGGACATATAGATTGTTTAGTGCATCCAGAAATGTCTGAAGAAGTTGTAGAGGATCAGGTAATTATAGAAATTAAATCTGTGAATGGAATAGCTCTAATACACGAAGCACAACGACTATCTTATTTAAAGCTCTATGGAACTTGTGCCCGAGGATTGCTGATCAATTTTAATGTGAAACGATTGGTAGAAGGCATTCGTCGAATGAAAATATAACCCTCTCTCTGTGCTCTCTGTGGGCTCTGTGGTAGTTTTTATTGCTGAGATATGTCAACCAAGTGTCTTAAGAACCTGTTTAAAATCTTTCTAATCCTGTATAAAAATTGCTTTCAAAACTTTGGAGGCAATGATGGCTCACTCTTATCCAAGCGATATTTCTCGAAAGCAATTTGACAAAATCAAACCTTTGCTTGAGTCTGTGCGAAAAAAAACACGCCCTAGAACCGTAGACCTTTTTGATATTTTTTGTGGAATTTTATATGTTTTAAAAAGTGGCTGTCAGTGGCGTATGTTGCCAAAAGAATATCCTAAATGGGAACTTTGCTATTACTATTTCCAGTTATGGAAAGAAAGCGATGATAATTCAGAAAGCATCCTTGAGAAAGTTTTAAAAAAATGGTTGGAGAGGTCCGACAAAACAATGGTCGGAAAGAGAAAACCAGTTTTATAATAATTGATGCGCAAAGCGTTAAAAATACCGATACAGCTGAGAGTAAAGGGTATGATGCAGGAAAAAAATTTCAGGGATAAAACGACACATCGCTGTAGACACCCAAGGATTACCTCATGCAATTCATATAACTACAGCAAATATTAC
Source organism: Parachlamydiales bacterium (assembly GCA_942491955.1). GTDB lineage: Bacteria > Chlamydiota > Chlamydiia > Chlamydiales > CALOCV01 > CALOCV01. The sequence continues at coordinate 22,626 of CALOCV010000048.1, read as the reverse complement.
AGATAGGAAAGGAGCGCTAGAAGCATGTTCATTGAAGAAGAGTTTTTTATCTGAAGTAAAAAACGTTTTAGCTGATGGAGGATACTCTGGAGAACCATTTTCAGATGGTATTCAAGAGATATTGGGTTGTCCAGTAGAAATAGCCAAGAGAAATGAATTGCATACTTTTAAAGTGATTCCCAAAAGATGGGTTGTGGAACGTTCTTTTAGCTGGCTTGAAAAGTGTAGAAAATTATGGAAAAACTGTGAAAGAAAGCTAAATACTAGCTTAACTATGGTAGTCTTAGCATTTGTAGTTCTTCTTTTAAAAAGATTTTAAACAGGTTCTTAAAAGATCTTCCAAATGGAATTCTTTCCAAAGAGAATGTTGCCGCAGTAATTGGGCGAATCAAAAAATTGCGACGAGAGAGAAAAAGTATTACCACCCTTCTTCTCCAATGAGAGGAACAAACCGCACGTATTGCTTGATTTCTTCTTGAAACGACTCATCCTCTAAACTCTTTCGTATGAGAAGAAGTTGCTGCGACCATTGGTCGCCAACAGGAATGACAAGACGTCCTCCAGGAACGAGTTGTCGGACAATCTTCTCTGGAACAACAGGTGCACCTGCTGTAACGATAACAGCATCAAAAGGAGCTTTCTCCGGCCATCCAAGGGTTCCATCTCCCGTTTTGGCCTCAATGTTCTTGTAGCCAAGCTCAGAAAAACGTGCACTAGCTGCTTCTGTCAATAGAGCGATTCTCTCGATCGTATAGACTTGTTCCACGATTTCCGCAAGAACTGCGGCTGCATACCCAGATCCAGTTCCTATTTCGAGAACCGTAGAGGAAGAATCGACTTCGGCATATTCGGTCATCATGGCGACGACATAAGGCTGACTGATCGTCTGCCCCTCACCGATGGGAAGAGGAAAATCGGAATAGGCCTCTTCAGCAAGTGATGAGGGAACAAAAAGATGGCGAGGAACACTCTTCATGCTTTGGATCGTTGCACGATCTTTAATGCCCCGTGCGACAATCTGTGTTTCGACCATCCTATCGCGTAGCTCCCTCCACTTATTTTGACGGTTTGCCTCCATTTCCACCCTCTTTTCCTCCAGAAACGACATCATTGATCGCTCCCTTTAGAACCTCCATCTTGGCTCCGTCATAAAGGCGGAGAATCACTGTAGCCTCTTCTACTTTGACAACGGTACCAATAATACCCATTGCCGTAACGCGATCTCCCTCTTTGAGAGAACTACGTTGCGTTTCCATCACTTTACGCCGTTTTTGTTCAGGGCGCCATAGGATAAAATAGAAAAAAACAATGGCAATAGCAAACATCACAACGGTCTGCCAAATGCTGTGGTCTGAAGGTGGTGCGGGAGGAGCTTCTCCGGCCCCATTTTGGGCCAATACAATGCTCGGAAGAAAAGAAAAAAAGAGAAGAAATTTTTTCATAATTACCTTTATAAAGACTGGGTTTTACGTCATAAGGGATAAATGCGACAAATGCGTTGATAAAATGTAGAAAGTTGTTCTTTCTCTATAGCTTGCCGTAATTGGCGCATGAAATCAATATAAAAAGCGAGGTTCTGTAGAGTGATTAATGTCATTCCTGTGATTTCACCCACATGAATCAAATGACGAATATAGGCTTTGGAAAATCCAGAGGCATACGAATCGAGATCGGGATCGAGTGGAGAAAAATCATTGGCATACCGCCCTGCTTTAATGGAAATTTTTCCCGACCAGGTAAAGGCTGTCCCATTGCGCGCATTTCTGGTGGGAAGGACGCAGTCAAATAGATCAATCCCTCGCATTACTGCTTCAATGATATTTCTTGGCGTTCCCACTCCCATCAAATAGCGAGGTTTTTCGGATGGAAGAATGGGGGATAAAACATCTAGCATCTCATACATCAGAGCATGTGGCTCTCCTACTGACAAACCACCAATGGCGTAACCTGGAAAATCCAAAGAGATCAATCTCTTTGCCGATTCGATTCTCAGGTCGGCAAACATCCCTCCTTGAATAATTCCAAATAAATTTTGATGTCCTTGCAAAGGATATTCACGGCAAATCTCTGCCCAATGCCAAGTCTTCTTCCAAGCGGCTTCTACGGCTTCCCTTGTGGCAGGGTAGGGAGAACATTCATCAAAAGCCATCACGATATCCGATCCCAATATTTTTTGGATCTCCATGCTCTCTTTGGGTCCGATAAAAAGCTTCCTTCCGTCAATATGGGATTGAAAATGAACTCCTTCATCGGTGATTTTATTTAATGCGGATAAGGAAAAAACTTGGAACCCACCCGAATCAGTAAGAATGGGGCGATCCCACCCAATGAAGGAGTGGAGTCCGCCTGCAGCACGTACCACCTCCATACCGGGACGAAGGAAGAGATGATAGGTATTGCCTAAAATAATAGCTGTGCCTATTTCTTTGAGCTGCTGATGGGTAACGGCCTTGACAGACCCTCTCGTCCCAACAGGCATGAACATGGGTGTGATAATCTCTCCGTGCGCCGTAGAAAGCCGACCCAAACGGGCTTGGGAATGGGAATCTTTTTTTGTTACAGTAAAATTCACGAGTCGTAATGGCTCCTTTTTTCCATAAAAACAATGTTTTCAATATGTACTGTATGAGGAAATGAATCCACCGCTTGTCGAGCTGTCATTCGGTAGCCAAGTTGCTCAAAAGCGAGAAGATCGTCTGCCTGAGTAACAGGATTGCAGGAGATGTATAAAAGCGCTGGAGGATTAAGAAGGCCAATTTCTTGGATCGCTTTCGCCCCTAAGCCGGCTCTTGGTGGATCGACAACAACAAGAGTTGGTGCCGGCCACTCTTCTTTTTTTTCTGCGAGTAACTTGCCAACATCACCTTGATAGAAGGTGATGCGCTCTCGTTGATTGCGCTTGGCATTCTCTCTGGCATCGACGATCGCTTCATGAGAGAGGTCTATGCCGATAACGCATCCTGCCTTCTGTGCCAAGCAAAGAGCTAGGGTTCCGGTGCCACAATAAAGATCATAGACGGCATCGAGAGTCGCTGATGGAATCATTTGCAATGCTTGCGAGTAAAGCACCTCTGCCTGAAGAGTATTAGGCTGAAAAAAGGCCGTAGGTGCAATGCGATAGCGAAGGGAAATCGGAGGTACATGAGGATCCTCTTGTATATGAAGAATTTCTTCGATACTATCCTCCCCTGAAAGAATCATCTCATAGTACTGCGTTGGCATCCCCTTTTTGCTCTGCTCAATGCGCAAGACAATAGAATGACAAACAGGCTGCAAAGCATCAATCAACCGGGTCTTTTGCCACGGTTTCCACGCCTCTTGAGGATCGCCAGAAGTCGTGATAACAGCCATTCTTGTTCCTGTACGCCTCCCTTCACGAAGCGTTAGGTATCGCAAAGCCCCCGTTCTTTTGATGGGATGGAACGCCTCTAGAGTTGATTCTTCCCACCACTCTCGTACGCGTGCTGTCACATCGGCAAACCATTCGGGAGCGAGATGGCACTCTTCAAGGGAGAAAACTTTTCCTCGACCGGATCGCATCATCAACCCTAAGTACCGATTCCCTCGCTTATCCATAGAGAAGGTATATTCCATCTTATTCCTATAATGCCATGGAGATGGAGATGGAAGAATGGCGTGAAGAGGAGGAGGAACATGAGATAGACGGGCAAAACAACGCGCAATTTCTTTTTCTTTCCATTCCAATTGCTCGGCATATGCCAAGTGTTGCCATTGGCACCCGCCGCATAGACCAAAGTGTTTGCATCGAGGAGAGACGCGAAAAGGGGAGGTTTTTTGCAAGAGAGAGAGTGAAGCTTGCTGCTTACCTTTTTCTTTTTTCTTTAAAAGAACAGCTTCAACTTCTTCTCCGGGAAGGACATAAGGAATCTCCACCTCCTTCCCTTGATCATGCGCTACTCCTTTCCCTTTGCGCGAGAGAGTAACAACGGTAAAGGTCCTATGCTCAGTATCTTGAGTTCCTTTTTCCATGGAAGAATGATAGAACATCGAACAAAAAAAAAAAAGGAGATGCAAACATGGCTGCATCTCCTTTCCTTAAGTCACAGATAATCAACGAAAACGTTAACGAGCGCGAATGCGTCGAGGCAATTTTGCTGTCGAACGTTTCACGCGAAATGCTCTAGGGGTTGCTGTAGTGCGTGTATATCGAGCACTGGTACGAGACCGACTTGCTGTTTTTTTTGTTGCCGTTCTCTTTGTTGGGCTCTTTTTTGTTGTACGACGAGGTGATGCTTTTTTAGCAAAAGTGGTTTTTTTTGCTTTAGTGGTGATTTTTTTGTTGTTTTGGGTCTAGCTTTTGTTGTTTTTCTGGCTGTTGTCGTTTTTTTGGCTTTTGTCTTAATTTTTGCTTTTTTCTTTGTGGCGGGCTTCTTTCTTGTTCCGCCCCTTTTTTCATTGGCAACCGACTCTTTTCTAAAGAGTTTTGCCACTTTCTCCAGCTTCACGGTACAGGTACGTACTCTTTGAGAAGCTGCTTTATTCCCGTTCTCCGCTTTTGACAAATCGTTGCAAATTTGCGTGAGAAGGGTATTCATGTGCTTTGTCGTATCTTTCAAGGCCATGTGAAATACTCCTCCAATTTAGAGTTTCATGACACTTTTTTCCATATCGCACCTAAAAAAAACCTGCAACAATTTTTTCATATTTTTTTGATATTTTTTTTCATCACCTCCTTTTTTCGAAATTTTTCTTATACAAAAACCTCATCGAGAATGTGCTGTCAAACGTTTTTTTGTTGTTTATAATGGAAACACGAGCCAAAAAAATGTACAATGCGAAAAAGCGCTTGAACAGAGAAAATTTTATGACGAAAAAATTTTTTCTTTATTTTTTCCTATATTCCCTCTCTCCTTTATCGAGTTGGACCCCTCTTCCAAACGAAGTGGGTATCGATCGTCTTGCGCGCGAAGGGAATAAACAGGACTGTATTTCATTAATTACAAGCATCTTAGAACAATCTTCTTCCCTTTCCCCCCTCTTGCTAAAACCCCTTTTAGAAGAGGAAGAAGAGGCATTTCTATCGTTTTCTTCTGTAGAAAACAATTCTCCTATTCAAGCCATTTTTCTTGATATATCTCTTTATTTATCAGGTGATTACGATTTAGCATTCCCTCTTATTGCCCATATTCCTTACCCCGATGAAGAGCTTTTAACACCTCTTTTTCGATTTGAGCAAAGGGAAAAATTGATTGAAAAGCAGTGGTTGCAAAGAATGTATCATCGAGGGATAAAGTTTTTTGAGAAAAAACAATGGCAAGAAGCGGAAGAAATCTTTCTTACCATCGCAAAGAAGAGAGAAGACTTGGGCTTTTTTTGGACAGCTCGGGCTGCGGAGGCCAGAGGAGCCGATCGCAAACAAGTCCAACACTATAGAAAACAGGTCTTTACTTATTGGCCCGATTCTTTTTATGCACCTGAGGCCTATTTTTGTTTCTATTCTGTTAAGGAATATTTCACCAACAAAGAGGCAAGAAGACATTTGCAATCCCTCCCCTCTTTTTTCCCTAAATCTCCTTTATCCTTAGTAGCTTATTACTACTTAGGCCTCGAACGAACGCAAAAAAAGGGAGAAATAGAACCCGATTGGAAAAAGGCGATTATGTATTTTTCTAAAGTAGAAGAGGGCTATGATCGTCTCAGTAAGGAAAAAGCGCTACCGATGGATGAGATTTCCTATTATCAAGCCATTGTCCACGAAGCCAAACGAGAGCGCGGATTGGCCTATTTCGCCATTGGACAACAAGCATCTGGAACCAAACAAACCATTTATACCCATTATGCCCTTCAAACACTCCAAGAGCTGAAGAAAGAGTCCCCTCCTTCAATATCGCAAGCTTCTCTTGCTTTGGATCTTGCAGAAATTTACCTCCTTCAAGGAAAAAAAAATCTTGCTTACAGTGAGTGGGACTTCGTCCTCCAAACATCAACCCATTCCCACGAACTCTACTCTGCTTACATAGGAAAGGCCCTTCAAGCTTTTGAGGAAAAGAAGTTTCGGGAGGCTCTCGACTTTTTTTCTAAAGGAGAAGAACATGGAGAAGGTGTTTTAACAACGGATGAAAAGCTTCGATTATGGATGCATCAAAGCCAATGTCTCTATTCCCTGAGTGAATTTGAAACAGCTATGCAACTCCTCTCTCGCATTATTAATGACCCTAGTGTCTCAAGTCTGCGCATTGAAGCTATGTGCTTGCGCGCCGAGATTTATGAAAGAGAGGGTCGGATGGAACTAGCGAAAAAACAGTGGGATGCCATCCAAAAAAAAGGGGGAATTTGGGCGAAAAAAGCTTTATCTCAAATGATGGCCATACAAAAGGATCATTGATGGATCAGATTCTCTCCCTCTTCTCGTATTGGCACTATGGACCGAATGGAAATGGAATTCTTCTCCTTCTTCTCTTCACTTCAATCCTTGGTGTGGGTGTATTTTTTGAACGCATTTGGCAATTGCGTCAAGCAGAAATCGATACCCAAAAATTCATGATCACACTACGCGACCACCTCGAACAGGGGGGAGTTATAGCATCGATCGAGCTATGCGAAAAATCGATGGCATCGATTCCTCGTATGATTCGATCTGGGCTCCTCCGCCATGAAAAATCTTCAGGACATATGGAAGCGGCTATGGAGATATCAGGAAAGCTAGAAATTGCGCGATTGGAAAAAAATGCAAAAATTCTCTCGCTTGTCGCGCATATCGCGCCTCTAATCGGTCTTCTCGGAACGGTCCTTGGATTCATCCAAGCATTTGCTGAGATGAGGATGAGTGGTCTTGTCGACATCTCGACATCTCGCCTGGGCGAAGCGATGGAATACGCTTTGGTAACGACAGCAGCTGGCTTGGTTGTCGCCATTCCATCTGTGATTGCATACAATTATCTCGTTGGTCGCATAGAAAAAATCGTTTTAGAGATGCAAGCCACTTCTACCGAAGTGATCGAACTTTTTCAGGAACACAATCCGTACGTGTAATGATTCACCTAACAACACGACTCTCCCGTTCACCCTCATTGATTGACTTAACACCTCTTGTTGATGTCATTTTTCTTCTTCTCATTTTTTTTGTTGTCACTTCCGATATCCTCCCTCTCAAATCTCTCCATTTAACACCTCCATCCATTGATAAAGAGGCAAACCCCCTTACCTCGCAACTCGTCGTTGCCGTCGATGCGGAACAAGTGATTTACGTTGGATCAAAAAAACACATCGTTGCGCTCAGTGAAGTAAAAGAAGTTTTAGAAAGAGAATGGACGTTGCTTGCACGCAAGGGGTCCCCGATACAGCCAACGATCGTTCTTAGCATTGATAAAAGAACGCCCTATGAATTATTTTTGCCTTTATTCTCTCAAACCCAAGAACTTGGTTACCCCATTCGCTTAGTTTTCCAACAGCAAGAAGAGGGTACCCTATGCGCTTAAGCCTGCGGCAAACACCTGGATTGCTCCAATTTCACTGGAAAAGTGAGGGGGTAGCAACATGGTTTCCACTGTTCTTTGCCCTTGTTATAGCAACTATTCTTCATCTCTTCGGGTTGGTTTGTGTAACCATTGTCCCCTATCCAAGAGCTCCCCTTACCCAATCAAAGATCGTCGAGGTGTGGCCGACATCATTACCTCATGTGGAGATCGAATGGAATGAAGAAGAGAGGTGGAGTGGTTTAAAACCCCCTCTTCTTGCCCCCTTCCATTTGGAGTGGTCTCGACAACCTGATGCAACGGTACCCTCTTTTTGTTCCTATAGTATTCCCCTCTTTCAAGTGGAATTGTTGGATGGCCTTGCACTTTTGCCTTGTATCCAAGAACCAAAAAGTCCGGATCTTTCTATCGATCATTTTGATGGGTGGAGGATTTTTGTTTACGAGGTTCGCATCGACTCTTTAAGTGGGGAGATCTATTGGAATTCTCCATGTGGAGTGGTCGATAAAAAGAGCCATAAAAAAATCATGGAGATCCTCCAAGAATTTCGCTGGGAAACACAGCAACAGAAGGACGATATTCATGGAAGAGTAGAGATTGCACTGTATACCCAAACCAATTGAAGAATGGGTTTCTGGCAAAGAGAAAATCCCCGGGATCCAAAAAGCTAATTTCTATGCACTCTAGGGAAAATGTGCGGAATGACTAGTTATTGCCATGAAAAAATCGCACATCGCGTAATATTACAATATGGGGGCATTTTCAATCGTTGGTTCCTGGGGTTGTCTCAAGGCCATAAATCCAATTCTTGAAGTTGTTTGGGTATATGTTTGAAATTGCCATACACAATCTATTTTTCCTCTATCTATGCATCGCTCTTTGTTCTTTGCTCCTCCTGTTTTTTATTCGATCGCTGATGAAAAAAGGGTGCATTCGAGCTGACGAGAGTCTTAAGGTTTATCAATGTGTTTTCTGCTGTGGAAAATACATAGCTAAATCCCACATCTCGTTGACGCGTTGCCCACATTGTCATCTGCTCAATGAAAACATGGGTACAAAAAAATGGTGCGGTTACCAAGACTTGAACTTGGGACCTCGACATTATCAGTGTCGCGCTCTAACCAACTGAGCTATAACCGCGAAGAAGTTGTGGAGGTTAGGAGACTCGAACTCCTGACCCTCTGAATGCAAATCAGATGCTCTACCAACTGAGCTAAACCCCCAGGGCCTTGCACTTTTCTACCGAATTCGGCGAAAGTAAAAAGAAGAGTACGTCAAAGATAGATGATTCGCTCGTTTTTTGCAAGATGAAGAGGTGGTTATCCCCATGTATGCAATGATTCTTGAAAAGCAAGGGCCTCTCCACCCTCACTCGCTTATCGGAAAGGAAATCGATGATCCAGAACCACAAAAAAAGGAGATCCTCGTCCGTGTCCATACTTGCGGCGTATGTCGCACCGACCTGCATATTGTTGAAGGCGATCTACCCCCTATTCCTCTCCCATTAATCCCCGGTCATCAAATCGTTGGGGTTGTGGAAAAAATGGGCCCTGAAACACACCGTTTCTCCATCGGCGATAGAGTGGGTGTTGCCTGGCTCCGGTCGACATGCCAACAATGTTCGTTCTGCTTGTCTGGCAAGGAAAATCTCTGTCCTCACTCCCGTTATACAGGCTATCATGCAGGGGGAGGTTATGCTGAATATGCTACTGTTCCTGAAGAATACGCCTATCCTATCCCCCCAATTTTTTCTGATGACGCGGCGGCTCCCCTCCTGTGCGCTGGAATTATCGGTTATCGAGCCTACAAAAAGGCCCGTATTCCTCGAGGAGGGAAAGTCGGAATGATTGGCTTTGGCTCATCCGCACACATCGCCTTACAGATTGCTCTTCATCAACAATGTGAGGTTTTTGTCGCTTCTCGCGATCCAAAACACCAGGCATTGGCACGAGAAATGGGAGCCTCTTGGGTCGGTACGGCAGAAAAACCCTTCCCTACTCTCCTTGATGGCGTTGTCGTCTATGCCCCGGCAGGCCCTGTCGTCCCTATCGCTCTTGAATCGATAAAAAAGGAGGCACGGTCTCTCTTGCGGGCATTGCAATGAGTGACATCCCCCAAATGAACTACCGCGATTGCCTCTTTCATGAAAAATCCCTCGTTAGTATCGAGGCCAATACGCGAGAAGACGGGGAAGAACTTCTTCGCATTGCAGAAGAAATTCCTATCCGCCCCCATATGATTACCTATCCGCTAGACCAGGCCAATCAAGCTTTGCTCGATTTAAAAAATGACAAAATCCAAGGTACAGCCATTCTTCGTGTGATTCCATGAGAGAAAATAATACACCGCTCCATGAAGCTGTGATAGCCAATGATATCGATAGTGTGGTCCTTTATAAACAAGAATTTCCAGAATGGCTGGGTCAACCCAATGCATGGGGAATCCCTCCGCTCTATTTAGCAAAACTATTGGGACACAAAAAAATCGTTTCGGTTCTCGAACCAGGACCGGAAACTCCAATCCAAATTCAATGGAAGGGATCTTCCTCTATTGACGAGTGTTCGGAAGCGACGTTCACCGAGAAAACAGGTGTGATCTACACATCCACACCGGTCTTTTCTTCTTATGATCGACTATCTGAAGTGATTCGCGCTTGCCCCTGGTGGCTTGCAAAAACCCCATTGGGAAGGGAGTGTCGATGGCTAGGCGCTTTACATGAAAAAGACTTTTCCGATGGAAGCGTGGCCAATGTGTCCATCCGATGGGTTCATGAAGAGATGGGATATGGTCTTTTTGCCAATACGCCTCTTAAGAAGGGTGATTTTATTGCCGAATATGTCGGCCTGATTCACCGAAGATATCGGATCCATCCGAACACCAATGGCTATTGTCTCCACTATCCAAGCGGTTATCTATTCTGGAAAGTATTCATGGTCGATGCACAAAAGCATGGAAACTACAGCCGATTCATCAACCACAGTGATCAACCCAATCTCTATCCACAGGTAGCCCTGCATACCCATCTTCTCCACACTCTTCTTATTGCAAAACGACCTATTGAAGCGGGAGAAGAACTCACCTTAGATTATGGAAGAGATTACTGGAGACGACGAAAGAAAAAAATGCGTAAGGTGAGTTAAGAAATTTTTGCAAGGGCTTCTAATGCCCGTTTTCTGGCAGTATCATGATCGACGATAGGGAAAGGATAATTTTTTCCTAATACCACTCTTGCTTTTTCTAATATGTTATCGGGAGATTCCCAGGGAGCATGGATCCATTTGTCAGGCAACTGTGCTATCTCAGGAATCCATTTTCGAATGAATTCTCCATTGGGATCGAATTTTCGACTCTGCAAGATAGGATTAAATATCCGAAAATAGGGTGCAGCATCAGCACCACACCCTCCAATCCATTGCCAACCCAACGTATTGTTCGCCAAATCCGCATCAATGAGGTGTTCCCAAAACCATCGAGCTCCTTCTTGCCAATCAATAAGAAGATCTTTAACAAGAAAGGATCCGACAATCATCCTCAATCGATTGTGCATCCACCCTATCCCAGCGAGTTGTCGCATCCCAGCGTCGATGATGGGATATCCAGTCATTCCTTCTTGCCAAGCCTGTAGAGAGTTTTGGTTTTTTTTCCATGGAAATGCAGAAAAAGCAAATCTTAGTGGTTTTTTGGGTGTGTGGGGAAAGTGGTAGAGCAAATGGTGACCAAACTCACGCCAACCTATTTGGCGTAAAAAAACCTCTCCTCCCTCTTTCCCCACACAAGCATGCCATACTTGTCTGGGACTGATCTCTCCAAAATGCAGGTAGGGAGAGAGGCGCGATGTGGCATCTTTTGCAGGAAAATCCCGATCGCTTGGGTAGCTTTTCATCTGTTTCAAAAACGATCGCATTCGTTGCTGGGCTCCTTCAACCCCAGGTACCCAGGAAGCAGCAAAGGCATCAAAGTCGCCTTTTTTCGGAAGGAGCTGTAAATCATGCAACGACACAGAACGAAGAGAAAGAGACGATGAAGGGAAAGAGCGGGGTATGGGAAGCGGTTTGATTGGATGAGGCGCTGCTAAACACGCTTTCCAAAAAGGGGTGAATACTTGAAACGGTTTCCCTTGACGGTTAGCAATCTCCCAAGGGGGAAATAATACCGAATCATGAGCCGTATGCACCGCAATTTCTTTTTGTTTGCAGAATGCACGAATCGCAGCATCCCTTTGCGTGAGATCTGGCTCATAGCATGGATTCCAAAAAATCGCTTCAGCAGAAGTCTCTTTGACGAGTTGCTCAAGCTCCTTTTCCATTTCGCCCCTGCGCACAACAAAGGTGAGCTTTTTTTCGCGACACAAATTCTGCAATGACGCAAGCGAATGATGCAACCACCAACGACTAGCAGAACCGGGTGCCCATTCCCCTTCTTCTTTTGGGGACCAAATGTAAACCAGTACAGGGGTATATCCCCTCTCTAGAGCCAGAGTCAATGAAGAATGATCTTCCAAACGAAGATCGTGCCGCAACCAGATAATCGCCGTTTTTCTTTCCATTGGTATTACCATAGTAACCACTCTCACCCCTTGATGAACTTGAAGCCCAAGTTCCGGAAAAATGGAATAGCAATTTCGATGGATTTTTGATTATCAGGTATTTACAACAATCGAAATCTTGGTGTGGTCACCAAATGAGATTTTGTAAATAACTGATAATCAAAAAGGTGAAGAAAGTGCATTTTATTTTTCCGGAACTTGGGCTGAAGGCCAGTATAGAATACCATCTCAAGAAATGCAAAAGTTCGCCAAGGGCTGCCCCTCAAATATTAGGGTGTGTCATCAATTAGATGAAGTTGTTTGGGCATACCTTCTGTTTCAGTATACAAAGAATCAAGATTGGCTTATAATTGCATTTTCAAAATATTTTATACCCCACTCTCTGTCATGGATGAAATTCTTCTCAATATCGAATCGAAAGAGACCCGCTACGCCCATCTGAGGAACGGCCTTCTCCACAACCTCATCGTCGAACGGAAAAAGGAACGCCGTCTCACGGGGAACATCTATCGTGGAAGAGTGAAAAATATCTTGCAAAATATCCAATCCGCCTTCATTGATATCGGAGAGGGCGATAACGGATTCATCCATATCTCCGATATTCTCGAAAATACAAAAAAATTTGAAGAACTCTTCGACATGGATTTCGATCTCGATTCGGCTCCCCAGATCGATGACTCCTCCTCTCAACAGAATCAAGATATCGAACAACTCCTGAAACCCGATCAACCTGTCTTAGTCCAAGTCGTCAAAGAACCGATCGGTACGAAAGGGGCACGCCTCACCTCCAAACTCTCCATTGCCGGACGCTATCTCGTTCTCCTCCCGAATTCAGCCCACCGAGGTGTATCCCGCAAAATCGAAGATCGTTCCACTCGCGAACGCCTCAAACGCCTCATCCGCTCCTTCGAAATGCCCCACGATATGGGCCTGATCTGCCGAACAGCAAGTGCTATGGCCAACGACAACCTTCTCATCGACGAAGCCCACGAACTCTTCGCTAGCTGGCAAAAAATCCGTACCCAATTTGAAGAATCAACGGAACCAAAACTCCTTTATGAAGAATCCGACCTAATCAAGCGCGCTGTCATGACAGCTATCGATCGCCGCTTTTTGCGCATTCTCATCGATGACTTTACCGTATATCAACGATGTAAACGCCTTTATGGTCGTTATGCAGGAGAACATGATCTACGCATTGAATTCTACCGAGACAAAGTGCCCATGTTCGAACGGTTCAATGTCGAAAGAGAAATAGAAAAATCACTCCGCAGAAAAATCTGGCTCCCCAGCGGAGGTTACCTCTTCTTCGATCGCACCGAAGCAATGACAACCATTGATATCAATTCGGGACGAAGTGCTAACTCCGTATCCAATGTTGAAGAATCTCTTGTCCGCATCAATCTCGAAGCCGCTGAAGAGATTGCTCGCCAACTCCGTATTCGCAATGTTGGAGGTCTTGTTGTTATCGATTTCATCGATATGCGCCTGCGCAAAAATCAACGTCGCGTTCTAGAAAAACTCAAAGAGTGCATGAAAGAAGACCCTGCGAAATGTACGATTTTGGGCATGAGCGAATTCGGCCTTGTCGAAATGACACGTCAACGCAGCCGTGGATCTCTTGGCCAAACTATTTTTTGTGATTGTCCCTATTGTTATGGTAGTGGCACCATCAAAACCCATGAAAGTGTTTCCATTGAAATTGAACGATCCCTTAAAAAAGCGATCCATGTTCATCAACAATTTGGGCTGAAACTCGTTGTTCATCCCGAACTGGCTCACTATCTCTCTACCTTTGATGAAGAATATCTAGAACAACTTGCCGATAAAAACCATGCGCAACTCATGATTGAGAAAAACGATAACCTCCACCTTAATGATTTTGCCTTTTACTCCACTGTCAGCGGTGAAAAAGTCGAAGCCTAAACCATGTCGTCGATATGCTTGAAGCCATTGAATGTCGCCTCAATCAGAGTCCCTTTCCTCCTACGATCCGCAAAACGATCCAGAACTTCCTTCCAAGTTATTTTCAAGCACTTGAAAAACAAGGAAGTGCTGTAAAAGAGGGTTTGCCCATCATTCTCGAATACATCGATCTTGTCGAACAACAACTGCTCCACCCTTATCCGTTTTCTCTTCATCACAAAGCCTTACGTGAACCGTTTGATTACTTTTCCTTTGGTCTCTCCTTCTTCCAGCCTCTTGTCGACTGGAGTACCTCTACTTTGCGAGGTGAATCCGAAATCAAAAAAATTGAAGAGTACATCCAACGTCAAGAAAATGTTGTCCTTTTTGCTAACCACCAAACGGAACCCGATCCCCAGTTGTTAGCCCTCCTCCTACAAAAAAAACACCCTTTCCTATCCGAAGAGATGATTTTTGTTGCAGGTCATCGCGTAACCTCGGATCCATTAGCCGTCCCATTTAGCCTTGGCTGCAATCTCCTTTGTATTTATTCGAAAAAATATATTGATTTTCCTCCTGAAGCAAAGCAAGAGAAGATGGCTCATAATCAAATGACCCTTAAGAAAATGGGAGAACTGCTTCAAGAAGGAGGCCATTGCATTTATGTCGCACCAAGTGGCGGTCGAGACCGTCCCGATGAAAACGGGGTTGTCTCTATCGCTCCGTTCGATCCCCAAAGCATCGAGATGTTCACCCTTTTTGCAAAAAAAATCGCCCGCCCGACGCATTTTTTTGCCCTTGCTCTTTGGACCTATAACCTTCTTCCTCCTCCTCATCAAGTTTCCGAACAACTCGGCGAGTCCCGTGAAACGCTACGAACCAACATTCATGCCTATTTTGGCTCAGAAATTTTTCAAGAAGAAGCCCCTCCAGAAATGGACAAAAGAGCGCGTCGAGAACATCGCGCTCAGCGGATTGAATCGACCGTCAAACAATTATACCAAGAGCTATGCCCATGAAAAAAATCATTTTCTTTTTTACTGCTTATCTCTTTACCCTATCCCCTATCTTTGCTGCCTTTGAACACATCCCAGATAACACCACGATTTCTCTTCTCAACCCCCATAGGGCGCAACAACAAATCCGTCGTATTCGCCTGAACAATGGGATGGAGGCCTATCTCATCTCCGATCCGCTGGCTCCCACCTCATCAGCCGCCCTTAGTGTCCGAAAAGGATATTGGGACGACCCCGATGACATCCCCGGGATGGCTCATTTCGTCGAACACATGCTCTTTTTGGGGACGGAAAAATATCCCAAAGAGGGAGAATTTCACACATTTGTCCAAGAGAATCATGGTTTAACCAATGCCTTCACATCGAATGACCACACCTGTTATGGCTTTAACATCGCTCATGCGGCATTTACTGAAGGGCTGGATCGCTTTGCACACTTCTTTATTCATCCCTTATTTCACCCTTCTGGAGTTGGATCGAGAACTCCGCGCTATCGACCAAGAGTTTATAAAAAGCAAAGTGTCCGATATGTCACGACTTTCTTCATGTTCTCCGAGAACTATTTCCTGAAGAGAGCCCGAGAAGAAGATTTGCCTCTGGGAATGCCTCCCCAACGCTAAAACCATGCTCTCAAGAACGCCTTCGCTCATGGTATACCGATCATTATAGCGCTTCTCTGATGCACCTTGTAGTCTATTCCCCTCTCCCTATCGACCAGATCGAGGAACATGTGGACGCACTTTTTTCTCTTGTTCCCGTCACACAAGCCAGGGCAACGCTCTCTCCGCTTCCGATCCTTCCCCCTTCAATTCAGGGAAAGCTCATCTTGATCGATCCTATAAAAGAGACTCGTGATTTTCATATTCTTTGGGAAATTCCCTCCTTTTTTTCTGAGCAAAAGGAGCATAAAACGGCCCATATCGTTGGCCACCTGCTTGATTCACAACACCCCAACAGCCTTAGTGCCATTTTACAAGAGAAAGGGTATGTCAAAGAACTCCACGCATATGTTGTAAAAAGTTTTGGCAATGGGACAGAAGTCCTTTCCCTATCTCTTGACTTAACAAAAAAAGGGGTGGAACAATTGGATGCTATGACCTCCCTCCTCTTTTCCCATTCTTCAGGATCACGCACGCATCCCATTCCCTGAACCTCTTTTTGAACAAATCGCATATGCAAAACAGTTGCAATACCAATTTCACCCTTTTGGAGATGCTTTTCAAACGGTTATGGACTTCGCTTGCTTAATGCAAGAGGAGGATCTCTCTACCCTTCCTGAACAACATGCTCTTATCACAGATTACGACCCAAAAACGATACAAGATCTCTTCCATCACCTCTCACCAGAAAAGGCCGCATACGTCCTTTTTCTTCCGAAAGGAGAACAAACCCGCCACTATCCTTTGACCGAGGAATGGATGGAAGTCGCATACGATATTGAAGACTTACCTGAGCACCGCCTACAGAAATGGCAACAATATATTGTCAACTCATTCGAACTCCCCTCTCTCAATCCTTACTTTCCTGAAAACCTTGAGATCGATCTTTCCATTGGACAAAATCCCCTTTCTGCCTCCCCACAAAAAATTTCGCTTGAAGAACCTGCGACTCTCCATCTTCTCCCCGACACTTCTTACCAGCTTCCTCACCTGTTCACCTCCTGGGAAATCTCTACCCCCGCCATCACGAAAGGGATGGCTCAAGAAGAGGTTTTAGGCGACCTCTATGTTGCCGCTGCAGAACAGAGGTTGGCTTCTCTTAAAAAAGACGCGACTAAAGCGGGGATGTTTTTCTCTCTTTCGAGAAACTCTCGCGGCCTCGTCCTTACTTTAGGAGGATATCGAGATAAAACGCTTCCTCTACTCAACGACGTTCTTCAACGTCTTGCATCCATGACCCTCACAGCCGATCTCTTTAACTCTCTTCACGAGAATCTTTCGCAGCGCTACGAAAATGCTGCAAGAGAAAACCCTTTTCAACAAACTCTTGGCTATCTTCTCTCTCTCATCTACAAAGAATCCACCCTACCTGCTCAACGTCTTGAGGCTATCCAACAAATCGATCAAAAAAAATGGGAAGATTTTCTTAATAGCCTCTATAAAAAAGTGCATGTTAAAGCCATTTTTTATGGTGATATCCAAGAATCCCAAGCACAAAAAAAATTTGGTCAACTCTACGCAACACCCTGCCTATTGAGGAGATCTGCCGGCAAGAAGAAATGGCACTTCCTCAAGTACTAGAACTTCCTATTGAAGAAGGCCCTTTCCTCGTCGATATTCCCCTCTCTTGTGAAGGGAACGCAGCTCTCCTTGCCATCCAAAACAACGCCTCTTCATCAAAACATTGGGCCACTTTTGCTCTCTTATCTCACGATATCAGTGGTCGTTTCTTTAATCATCTCCGAACAGAACAACAAACGGGCTATGTCGTCTTTGCAAAGCCTTTAGAAATCCAGAATCGTCTCTTCTCTCTTTTTGCCGTGCAATCTCATACCCACGATTCGAGAGATCTCCTCGCTCGTTTCGAACTCTTCCTCGAAAATTATCTCCAAAAATCCCTCAAAGAAGAGATGTCTCCTGAGCGGTTTGAACAAATGAAAGTGAGTCTCATCGAGCAAATCGCGACCCCTCCCCCGGATATTCACGAAAGAGCCAATGATCTTTTTGCTCTTACATTCGACAAAAACGAAGAATTTGCTCTCAAAGAAAAGCAATTGGATGGCCTTGAACAGCTTTCCTATCAAGAATTTCTTCAATTTGCTCAACAGACACTAGGAAAACAAAATAGAAAAAGGATAGCTCTTCTCGGTCGTGGCACAAAAAACACCCATACCATCTTCCACTATACCCATGCTAATAGTCTCGAAGAGCTCCGCCAACATTGCCACTATACCAAGTCGTAAGCGAACGATTCCTGTTGGGGCTGAGAACAAAGCCTAGGATGGCATCTCAAAAAAGATAGCTCCTTATACTAAACACGATAAATAAGTACAGAAATTGGATTCAAGGTTATTTTTAAGAAATGGTACAAACTCTTGTGAGTTTGCAAGAGCGAAAAATCGATTTTAAGGAAAAAAATGAATATGAATTTGTCTCTTTATTTCTTTCCATTGATATCAGGCATAGATTCTCTCAATTTTTAATCCTGCCTTTTCAAACATGCAAATCAATCCTTGTTGTTTTTCATTACCAATACAATGGGCTGCCCCAACAGCAATACAGATAGGCGTATTTGTATTTTGCAGCAAATCCGCTAACCCTTTGAATTTTTTTCCTTCAGTGTCTGCGCAAGGAACCTCTCTTAACCAACGGATATTGCGATCTCTCAACAATGTTTTAGGTATCTCATCCAAATCCATACCCTTCTCATTGCCATTTTGCCAGAATTCTACACTACAATAATTGCTCAACTGCTGCTTAAATTGAGTCACTCGGACAATCCATTTAATTGTAGAAAAATATTTCAACGTCGCATCTCCTGACCCCATCTGGATCTGACTTTTTATAGTCTCTAAACCAATATTTTTCTTTTTTTGTTTCGCAGCTAATCGGCTCAATTCATCGTCAATCGCATATTTTATAAGAGACTTTGTAAATAACCGTTCCAATCTTCGCAAGACAAAAAACAATTTATTGCCTTTTAACTCTGTTATAAGAATTTTTGTATTTTGAATCGCTTCTTTTATCCGTGGATGCTGGGTCATATTTTTTGTTGCCGCATGACAAGTACCTACAACGTAATGCTCTATGCCCGTTGTTGTATTTGTCACCTTCCAATGAAAACCCACAAAGTCTTTACGTTCATTAATTTTCTCACCATGACAGCGTATCACCGATGTTAAAAAAGCTAATTCTTTATTTGATATAGAATCAGAATAAGAATGCTCTATATCTTTCAGAGTAACCTTTTTACTTGTGCTTTGACATATTTGTTTCAATTTTTGATTGTGTTCTTTCCATTCCTTTTCATAAAATTTAAAAAAAAATTTAACCTTATCTTTTAGAGAATTTTTATACTTTTTTTTGAATTGGTCTCGTTCAATTTTCCAAGTCCGATATTCGTTTCCATAGACAGTAGGAGCTATCACTAGAACCACCTAAAATTAAATTTTAAATAAATATTTTAACGTTTTCCCTTTTTTTTGTATATTTTTTTATATAAATTTGATCCATTGACTCCCGCTACATCTTCATATTTTGGTCCAAAACTCACATTATTTTAAACGCAACAATATGTTTATTTATTGCGTTTGGTATTAGGTGCGGAATGTGGGTTAAAATACTATAAGTTTGAAAGTTGGCGAGGTTAAAAATTGGTATTTGGTTTGAAAAAACCAGTAATCCAAGAGATACTAAACAGAAGAATGGCTAGACCTAACGAGACAAAACAAGTCACATTAAAAGCGCCACAGGGACCTTGAAGGCCACATGCTTCGACAAGCGGGTAGTAGACAATAGGAACAAGAAATTGGCCTAGAAAAATTGACCCACTAAGTCCTCCAATCCACCGCCCCCGACTTCTAGCCGGAATGCAATTGGTGAGAGAAACAGAAGAATTAGGGAAGAGAAGGCCAAAACCAAGACCACAGAAAATGGTTCCAACGGCAACAATCGAAAAACTATTTGCTATAGAAAGGACGAGGAAACCGAAACCGAGGAGAAGAAAAAGCAATCCATAAACGACCATATCGGAGAGATAGTAGTGAATATGCGGATAAAGAAGGGCTCCAATAGCGGAAAAAAAGGCACCAAACCCGACGGCAATGCCCACTTTTGCCGCTGAAACGTGGATCTTATTAACAAGAAGAGAAGGGAGCTCAACGGGTAATAGATAGAAGAAAAACATCCCTAAAAAACCCATCGCATAGATAAAAAAAATCTGTGTAAGCGGTGTTTTATTGGGAACCTGATTCGTTTTTAAAGAGCCTCCCTTCTCAATTGGATCGTCGATCCACCATCCAACACAGGGGATGAGGAAAAGAGAGATGAGATAAATGGCGAAAGGAGCTCTCCAATTGAGGTCGGCAAGCATTCCTCCAGTAATCAAAAAAACAAGCCCTCCCAATCCCATAAACGCCGCTTGCAAACCCATAAAACGATCGCGCTGATGACCAGAGAAATAGTCAGCAATGAGCGTCGTTGTTGCCGTCATGACAAGGCCAACGGCCAGGCCAAGCAAAGCTCTTCCTAAGAGAAGAGTCGTTAAAGTAGTAAGGTAAAGACCGGAACTTCCCGAAAGAGCATAAAAAAATAGACCCACCATGAGAGGTTTTTTTCTGCCAAATACATCCATCATAAAACCCGCAAAGGGGGCTGTAAGGGCGATGAGAAGGCCCGGCATCGTGAGGAGCAGAGGTACGATCCAGTAGGCATCGGTCACCTCAGAAAAAATCTTTTCCATACCCGGAATCGAGGGGGAGATAACCGCACCGGCCATGATCGTCATGGTACTTGCCAACAACAAAACAGCCTTAACTTGATTCTTCGGTTCCCCAACCTCCATACAACAGAACTCCTAAAGGTTATAGAACACCAGCAAAAAACATATTGAGTAAAGCAAAGATCAAAGCGAAAGCAAGAGCCCACCAAAATCCGTCAACAACAAAGCCCGGAACGATAGCTCCTGTGAGCATCACGAGAAGGGCCATGACAACAAATGTGAAGAGGCCTAGTGTTAGAATATTAATTGGAAGGGTCAGTACATAGAGGATGGGAGCCAAAAACCCATTAATAATTCCTAAAATCACCGCAACCACAATGGCTGCCCCAAAATTTTTCAGGTGAATGCCTGGAAGAACATAAGATGTGACATAGACAGCCACAGCGCTCAAAACGATCCAAATGAGAATAGCCATAAAATATCTCCAAAAAAATGATTTTTCCTTTATATAATAAATAAATCGATAAAATTCTAGTTTTTATGAATCCTCATTCCTTTCATCCCCTATCGGACGAAGAGTGGACAAAAAAACTCTCTTCAGAAGAATACTATGTTCTTCGTCAAAAAGGAACCGAACCGGCATTTTCGGGTCACTATGACAAATTTTATGAAGAAGGAACCTATTTATGTAGAGGATGCGGTTCCCCCTTATTTTCTTCGGAAACAAAATTTGCCTCGGGATCCGGATGGCCCAGTTTTTGGGAAACGATCTCTTCGAAATGTTTGGAAGAGGAGATCGATAACAAACTCTCATATCCACGAACAGAGATTCATTGTGCACGCTGCGAAAGCCACGTTGGCCATCTTTTTCCCGATGGCCCCCTTCCAACAGGTAAACGCTATTGCGTCAATTCTCTTGCTCTTAAGTTCCAACCTGCTGAAAAAAATTCTTTGGGTCACGAAGACGAGAAACAGAACGAATGACAACTTGAGCCGCTTGATCCATTTCTGCTTCTGTTGTAAAACGGCTTAAAGAAAAACGAATGGCCGAATCGGCCAACTCTTTAGGCAAACCCATATTTGTAAAGACGCGAGAGGGTTCAAGAGCACCCGATGAACAAGCGGATCCATGACTTACCGCAATCCCTTCTAAGTCGAGCTGGAAGAGTAAAGATTCTCCATTAACCCCATAGAATGAAAGATTCGAGACATTAGCTACCCTTGGCCCTGTCCCATTCACGGTCACATTAGGTAAAGCTTGGCTAATGGTCTTTTCAAAACGATCGCGCAGTGCCGCCATCTGTATCGAAGCGCTAGTCAGAGTTTTCTCCAAACAACGGATCGCTTCGGCAAAAGCGAGAATTCCCAAAACATTTTCGGTCCCTCCTCGGCGCCCCTGTTCTTGCCCTCCCCCGGTTATCAGTGGATGGGGTACATAGTGAGGATGGATAATAACACAACCGATCCCTTGAGGAGCATGGATTTTATGACCACTGAATGCAATACCCGTTACACCCTTTGGAAGAGAGAAAAATTCTTTTCCGAGAAGGGCAACGCCATCAACAAAAAAAGGAATCCTATGTTCCTGTGCCAATGCTGCTATCGATTCCCAATCGGTTTTCACTCCTGTCTCATTGTTAACAGCCATTAAAGTGATGCATCGCGTGTCAGGACGAATGGCTTCTGCCACCTGCTCCACTTGCACAGCACCGTGCAGGCCTGCTGGCAAGAATTCTACATCAACCCCTTGAAGAGATAGTTCTTGCAAGGTAGCAGTGACGCAAGCATGTTCCACATTAGAGGTAAGAAGATGTCCTCCTGCATGAAGGCCAAAAAATCCTGCAACAACAAATTCATTCCCTCAGTTCCACTCGAAGTGAAAATCACACAACTTGGAGGGCATCCGAAATAGTGCGCCACTTTCCTACGAGCGCGAGAAATAGCATTGCGAACATGTTGTCCATAAGCGTGAATGCTGGAGGGGTTGCCCAATAGCGATAACCCCTCTTGTATGATCTTTTTAACAGAGGGATCTATAGGAGTGGTTGCGTTGTTATCGAGATAGATGGAAGTCATGAAATGGTAGATTCCTCTTCAACTTCTTCAATCTTGAGCAAGAGAACGGTAATATTATCAGGACCACCTTTTGCTTTGGCACGATCGATCAGAGAACTGCCCATCTCTTTTAATCGACTCTTACTCAATAAAATTTCTTCAATCTCTATGGGAGAGACAATATCACTGAGACCATCTGAACAGAGCAAATAGACATCCCCTACTTGAATATCCGATAAATGAACAGAAGGCTCGAGATCCGCACCGGTTCCAATGGCTTTGGTGATGA
>CALOCV010000047.1:0-20209 GCA_942491955.1 Parachlamydiales bacterium | reverse complement strand
TCCTTTTGTTCAGGACTCATATAGATGGGGGTGCCGATGAGGCGTCTTTTTCCTTCAGGCATCTTCTCAGCCTCTACAGTAAGAAGTTGTGCAATGCCAAAATCGATCACTTTGATTTGTCCCTCTTCAGTGACAAGGATGTTTTCCGGCTTTAGGTCACGATGGATGATTCCATGACTATGGAGGTGGCAGAGGGCGTAGGCGATTTCAAGACTGATCTCCAACGATTTTCGCAATGTCATGAAGTTGCGGAGGAGGTATTGTCGCAAAGAGATGCCGCGGATGAACTCCATAGCGATATAGAGTCCCCCTTCCCATTCTCCCTGTCCAAAGAGTTTAACGATATTGGGATGGTCGGTAAGAGCGATGATTTCGGCTTCTTGGAGAAAGCGTTTAATGACCTCTGGATTGGAGACGTATTTTGGGGAGAGGACTTTGACTGTGATGGGTTCTTTTGTCTCTGGATGAGTGGCTAAGTAGAGGATACTCATCCCTCCCCGTTCCAGCAAAGCCTCGATACGGTAGGGTCCTATCCTTTCGGGAAGAGACTCTGCTGGGAGTTTTTTCTTCCCAGAGAGGTGAGAGGGGAGGGTGATCCTTTTGTGGAAATCTTCTTCCAAAACTTATCCCTTTTCTAGAATGCGCACGCCAAGGACATCTCCAATTTGGATCAGCTCTCCTCTTGCGACGCATCTTCCATGTACTGTTAGGTCGACTCCATTTTCTGGGTGAATATCGAGTTCTAACAGGTTCCCTGGTTCTAACTGAACTAATTGTGCCACACTCATTTTTAATCGTCCCGCTTCAATGACAATAGGAAGGGGAATTTCTTCAGTGGGGATGGGTTTTTCGGGAGGGGGTTGTGGAGGAGAAAGGGGTTCTTCTTCTTCAAAGGTCTCTAATTCTTCATCTTCGTTCTCTTCAGGAGAGGGTAGTTCCTCTTCATCTTCATTTTCCAGATGGCTGGTTTCTTCTTCTTCAAAAGAGGTGATGTCTTCATCGAACTCTTCGTCTTCGTCTTCTTCCATGGTATTGACCTCTTGAAAAATCGGATATTCGATAATTTTGAGTTTTCCCTCTTTGAGTTTTCCTCGAAAGAAGGGAGTTTGGTGGATGGTGAGCACGACTCTTCCATCGGCAAAATCGGGATTAAGAGAGCAACTATCTAGGGGTAAGAAGTCTCCGGGTGCAGTTCTTTCCATTCTTCAGAACGGAGCGTTGTTTTTCCTACTTCGATATGTACGAGGAGGTCGATATCTTTCTGTTTGCTTAAATCAAGAGAGGCTTTTCTGCGACATGTTTTTTCCATGATTTTTGCAGTTTAGACGAGATGAGAAGGCGTCCATGTAGAGTGATCTCATTGGCTTGAAGAGCGATATTAAGAGTAAGAAAAGACTCTTGTGGAATCGTACCATCTTCTTCGAGGAAGGGGACAGCACCTTGGAAAAAGGTGCTTTGATCAAGGAGGCGAAGAATTTCTAAGGCAAGAAAGGGGTAAAAGCCCTGTTCAGGAGTCGCTTCAAGGAATTCGACGGGTTCCAGAGAATGCATAAGGAGTAGGGATTGAAGAATTTGTAATTCTCCTTTTGTCATGATCCAATAGGCTTTGCCTTCTAGAGAAGAGAGGGAAAAATGGAGGGGTGCGAGGTCTTCAGGAAGGTCGGCAAAGAGTTCTTCGGCTGTCTGCCACTGTACGTCTTTGCAAACAAGAGAGCAGGAGGAGAGGGCGAAGATACCCTGCAACTGTTGAGCAAGAGGTTCCCATGGAAAAGGGGATTCTTGACCACTCAATGGGATGGTATCAAGTTGTGCAAGGGAAGGATCGATTTTGCGGATCCATGAATAAGGGAGTGATGTCGATGGTATTGGCATGGAACAGGTAAAACGTTAAAAAAAATCCGTAAGAAAGTTCAAGAGACCAGATTCATGATCTCATATTATTTTTTTTTTCGCTATAAGGAATGCCCATCATCAGCAATAATGTGAATTTTGCATTACTTTTCCTTGCGGAATGCGCATTTTTAAGAAAAATTTTTAAGAATTTCTTGAATAATAGGATCTTGTTGAGGAGCATGGTTTTTTAACAATATTTTCCATTGAGAAAAATCGTGATAGGGGTCTATTTCTTTCTGAATAGTGATGTGAAGTTGGATCCATCCAGAGTAGTAAATATACCATCCATCCGTTTTCCAATGATCTTCCAAGTACTTCATAGAATTTGCAAGTACATTTTCCGCTCTTCTTAGCCATTGTTGATCGGGACTAGCACGATAATGTTGGTATGCGAGTTCTGCGATACAGAAAAAATAACAAGATCGTTCAATCGAAGGAGACAGAGCAATAATAGAATCATAAAACTCAAGATAAAGGGCTGTATTTGTGTAATATTCGGTAGTATATCGTGACTGGTATGCTTGTGGAGATCGGGTAAATAAAGCGTGGTTAACATGTGTGCAAAATTTATAGAAAAAAGCCTTAACAAAAACAGAAGAAGAGTTGTTATGCACCCAATTTTTCAACGCTAGCATCATCGATTCCAGAGCACCCGGATGGTTTGCCAAATAATCGATTGGAAAAACATCGAGGACAAATTGTCCATGCGGATGGGGATCGAGTATCAAATCGGTTTTCCATAGATCAGCAAGTTGCATTATCAATTTGAAGATATTTGTAAAATATTGGCGTGTTTGTTTTTGTTCCACAGATTCATGTTTATGAGCATCGATAGGCAAATAGGTGGATAGAGAGGTTGTGGAAGGGAGGGTGTGACAAAGGGCTCGTAAAAAGTGAAAGATGTGGTTTTTTTGTTCTTGACTCCATTCTGATTGCAATAATTTTTGTTGAATCGCGTTATCCGCTATTTGATTGTTCAAGCAAGTTGAAATATTTTGGAAAAATGAGTTATTTTCCAGTAAAGAAGAGGTTGTCATGTTCTCGGGCCATTGGAGTTCAATAGTACGATTATGCAAAAGGCAGGCAATTCCTAGAAGTGCCATTTTTTTCGCAACTTCAGACTGAGCATAATGTCGGAAATATTTCCATTGATGGTTTTGGACGAGTTGTTGGCATATCGTTGGAGCATCTTCTTGCCAGTTATTTTGCTTGTTCTCAACCGTGGTAATGAGGTTGGCAAGCAGGCTTTCTGTTTCTTGTTCAAAGGGGGTTGTTGGTGGTGGTTGAAAATAAGTGGGTGAAGAGGAAATTGGTTCCATAATAACCTGAAAATGAGTGTGTAAGTCGAGTATATCCCAATACGTGTTTTGGTGTATACCCAAACCAATTGAAGGCTTGGTTTGATGTGTCCGTGTCCGATTTTTTTTTACTGAGGAGACTTTTGGTTTTTCATTATCTCAATCAATTGGGAAATTTCTGGGGATTTAGGAGCATATTGTTGTAAAAAACTTATTTGTGAAGAATCAACGTGATGACATCCTCTGCTCTGTTTAATAAGAAATTCGAGCACAAGCCATGAATCATAGGCTATAAACCATCCGTTCCACCACTCATGATGAAAATAGTTCATTGTAATTTCCATCATCGTGTTGGCGATCTCTAAAAATGGCAAAGAATTTTCAGATTGTGCTTTTAGGTATACAAGCGAGGCTCCATGGGCGAAATACGAGGCTTTTTCAAAACAAAATGGCAATGGAGAGATGTACTCCTGTTTCTTTAAATAATTGGCAATTCCATCATCGATGGTTTTCTTAATGGTATCGAGGGTTGTTTTTGGGGTTGTTATTTCTTTATTTTCTGAGAGCATTCTAAGGTAAACTTTCCAAATTTTTACATAATAAACGTGACAAAGAGCTTCGAAAAGGAGGTGGTTAGATTGAGAGGAAATAGATATATAGTGATTTTGAATCGCTCTTTCTATGTCACCAGGATATTCGAGTAAATTGGCACAGACGCCTGTATGGAACAAGAATTCGTTGTGCTCGGGAAAGGAGGGGTCGGATTGGGGCAAATGGTGTTCTATTTCCTTTAAAAATACGAGGCTTTCAAGAAAAATGATTCTTATTTGTGTTGCACGTAGCGATTCTTTTTGATGAGCGTTACGGTCGAAATACTCTTCTAGAGAGATCTCTGTGCACAGGTTATAACAGAGGGATTGAAGTAGGGAAATCAAGATGCAGACAAGTTCAGGATTATTGCTATTTATTAAAATTTCATCTCGTATGTTTTTGTCTTGCAAAATTTTCGAAAGCATGTCATGCATTTGCTCTACAAACATGGTGGGGTCATATTCCCGGAAGGGGTTGTATTTTTGGAGAAAGTAGTCCAAAGAGTCCAGTTGCTCGCGATCTATAAATGTCTTAAACAATGGAAGGAGAGTCTGCGTTTTTCTTTTAGGTAGATAGTGTTTGAAAACTTGGAGTAATCCATATAAAGTAAATTTTTTGCTAATGGCATTGAAGGGATAGTCTTTGTAATACTTCCATCGATGAGATTGACTCAAGGAGACGCAATCCTTTAATACAGATCGATGCCAATCTTTGGGACCATCAGGATCGAGTTGTTTCTGAAGATGTTTAAACGTTTGTTCCGTTAGATTTTCAAAAGGTGTTTGTGCGTTTTGAGATGGGGCACCAGGTCCCATTGCATAAAAATGCAAAAGATTTAGAGTTAGATCATCTCCATTGGAACATGGATTCACAAAGCAGTCTCCCTGTCATTTTGTTGCCATTGTTGCATCTCAGCCATTAAGCGAGTTGCATTTTGGTCGGATTGATGTGCATGTTGGTGTAAGAAAATCAGGTGTGCAGAACGGTTGTATGGAGGGTTGTACCAATCCTGGTAAATAGTACCAATTTGTAAAAATAAACGCATGCATGGATCTTCATTTTATTTTATTGACCATTAATAATTTATTGTTTATGATTTTCCCTTAAATATACTGAATTACAGTGTTTTATGAGGGGATATGAACGCTGAATATTTGATGCCTATTTCAGATTGTAGCGGCATCCTGTTGAAACAGCAGGAACCATTACCGACCAAACTCGGTGTAAATCAGGAAAAATGTCGCAAAATTGCCAAAAAAATCGTTCCAAAAATTCGAAAATTTCTGGAAGACCTGGGTGAGTAAAACCCTTGCCACGGGACGTCGCCTTACGAAAGGAGTCCTTCTTCTGGTCGATCGAACGACTCCAGCGGCTCGGGTAGCTGCTTATATAAGCAAACGTTCTAAGCTCTTAGGCGCGATCACTGTCCCCCTTACCATTCATTCCGCTATTGAAAAGGGGATTGCTTTAAAGGCCTATGGAGAGAAAAAAGATCACAAAACGTTGATATTAAGTTCTTTTGAATTAGGGGCCGCTCTTCTCGATCTTAGCGATAAACTCATCAACCTTTCCGATGGATTGCTTGCTCTCGCCCATCTTCCTGCAAAAGTCGAAGCGGTGCTGGGTGTAGTAAGTCAAATTGGTGGGGCTTTGCAAATTGGTGTGCAAACGATCAGTGTTGGAATCAATTCTTACAAAATGGATCAGCATAGAAAACTACAGAATGACGTCGATCTTTTAATGGAACATGTCGACCAAGAGAAATTTCTCCTCTCGTTCCTACAGTCTTGGGTAGGAGTCACTGATGGAGAGAAGCGGATTATTGCAGAAAAAGTGGAGAAAGTCGCTCAACAAAAAGGATGGAATGCTGAAAGAAAGAAAGAGGCATACCGGATCAGTAAAGGCAATCTCGTTTTTGCTAAGCAAAAAAATATAGAACGCTCAACGACAAAAAAAGCGGCTCGTGTGGCGCAAGAAATGCTTGTATCATTGAAAAAGGACGGAGACGATTTTCCCGTTGAAAAGCGAATGGCAATTTTTAGGGAAATGCGCACGGTCGTCCAGCGCCATCTTGTGTACCAATCACTCTCGTTGGCAAGAAGTTTGATTGGAGGAGCGGGAGGAGTCTTTCTCTTTATTCCAGCTCTCCACCCAGCAATTGGAACACTGGTCATTGCTGGAGCGATCTTAGCCGCAATGGCTCTCGATAGGGGTAAATACTATTTACTACAGCGGGGGCTTGTACATATTAAAGGGTAATTAGGAGGGATACTATGACAATACCAGCAATACAGAGACATTCACCAACGATTGGTGAACGGTTCCAAGGACACGTTCACGATATGCGTTCCAACGTACAAGAACGCACCAAAAAAATTTATCAAAAATTTCGCAGTACCTGGTCGAAAATCGGTCGTGGTATTCTTGTAATGCGGAAAGGGCTTCAAGCCGCATCAAAAATCGTATCACCTAATACATCACATTTTAAGAGAATCCAACTCGTCATTGGCCGCTCAAAATTATTCACACTAATTAGTATTCCTTTGAATTTACATGGGATGGTCAACGAGACGAAGAGTATTCATCATTCTAGGAAACAAGGCGACCATGAAGGGATGGCTTTAGGTATCCTTGGGCAAATCGGCTCGGGACTCGGTATGATGGATTCCATCAATACGGCATTTGAAGGATTCGTAAGTATTTTTACGATTTCCAATCATGTACAAAGTACTGTGAGTTTTTTTGCTAAGCCTCTTCCCTTTATTAATATGGGGATTGCGGGAATAGGTGCTATCTCTCGTTCCATTCAAATGGATTTGGCTCGGAGGGACCTCAACCGTATTGAAGTGATTGAAGCACAGAGTAAGAATCCAGCAGCCTTGATTCCTCTTTTGCAATCGATGTTAGGGGTTACAGAGGCAGAAGAGGCTAAAATCGTCGAGAAGGTGCAAGCCGTTTCCCAGAAAAAATTCCGATCGATGGATGGGTTGAAGCGCGAAGAGAAAGAGAAAAAGCTCTTAGAAAAACTCAAAGAGCGGGTGATCTATCGCAAGGAGAAGGGGATGGAGAGAGCCACGAATCGTCGAGCTGTTGAATTGATGAAGCAGGTCATGAAAGGATCGAATGATTCGGAGCATCCGCCAGAAAAAATCTTAAGCGAGATGAAAACGGTGATTCAACGGAAAATTGCATTGCAATCGGTTCAAATTGGGCGTAATTTGACGACAATTGGGGCGATATCGCTATTTTTTGCTCCGATTACTCCTGTTGTTCCTTTGATTGCCATTGCTACATTGATCGCCTCTTCTATTGTGCTTGATTTAGCGGAAAATAGGATTGTCTACCGCGGATTGACCCATCTTACTACGAAGTAATACGCGACGTGTGAATTTTCAATGTATCATTTGAAGTGGGAAGAAAGGGATTAAGATTTTCTCGATATAGTTTAAAGTTTAAATTATGTGTTGATTATGCTATAATATTTGCATGATTGATACCTCTTTAAGATCTCAGGCATCCATCGCATTTCGTGGGCAAAATGTGGCAAAAATTGCCGCTTTGAACCGCTCTTCTTCTTCGAGTATTCTCCGGTATCTCCGCTTACTTTGGGAAAGTCTCCATCCCTATAGGGTCTCTTCTCAAGGTTTTTGGGAAAAAGATGCAGCACGGCTAAGAGATGCGACGATGAGAAGTGCCGAACACATGACAAACGCTGTGCATGACTCGGTCCCACATTGGAGAAGCACAAAAGATAGAGAAGGGGATCTATTTCAAGCAACGATCCACCAGCTCAGTTATCAAAGAGGGGAGGATATTTCGCGCCTCCGTGCCCTTCTTATTCGTGCCAAAAAAACATCACATCTCTCTATTCTCCCTAGAATTAGCGATATTTTTGTTTGCCTTCGTGCTATTTTTTATAGCAAGCCTTTAGCAGGCGTTATTCAGAAAATTTGGGTCGATAAACGCATCCAACAGCTGGAAAACCTGAAGGAGGGAAAAGAGTATCTATGGGATGGGTCGTATTATCCACAGCGTTTAGGAAAAGGGCCTGTCGTTGGCCACAAAATGGCATGGATCCTTCGAAAGCAAAAGGATGGTCGATTCCAGCTCGATATAGTGAATACAGGCAAGGGTCTCGGTTTTCATCATTATGCGGGCCAAGAAAGAGATTTCAAGTGTCAAACGACCTACGAAATACGCAATATACCGCGTGAAAACCTAGTTAACCGAGAATTTTTAAGCAAGGTCTATAGACTGAGATCATCATCAGAAAAAGATCCCGCTGAGTACATCTACAAAACCTTACTTCCCACATTAAAAGGAGAAGTAGCTCCCATTCGGGATATATACAAGGAAAAAAAATATTGGGTAAAGAAGCAGCAGGGGGGGTCTTGCGGCGTTCGATGGATGTTTCCCTTATTGAAATCACGTCTGGATCAAAAACAGTACGACCAGTGGAAACTCGATGCGAGGGTGGAGGATTTTACCTATCTCTATGGAAGGATCCGGCGATTTCCAAAAAAATTTACAACTCTTCATCAAATCATTGCTTTGGAAATCCTCTTGAAAATCGAGAGGCAATGCAAGAAAAACGGATTTGCCCTTCCTTCTGAATGCCAAACGGCTCGAGAAAAGATCCAAGCCATGGCAAAAAAGAAGAAGCCATTAGAAAACAAGCCTCAAACTTTTTCTTCGATTATAGAAGCTATTAGCAAAGGGTACTATGCAGAGGCAAAAGAGGCTATTGAGGGACAAACAAAAGCACTCCCTGGTCGCTGGAAACAGAAAAATATGCTACGCATTGGCGTACTTCACACTCTTTTATTAGATTGTGAAAAAATGGAAAAGACGTGCTTGACCCTTCAAGCAAGAATCCTTCTTGCAAAAACGGTGCAGCTCATCTATCGCGAGCTGAATCAAAATTTGGAATTGCAGGAAACGGAAAAATTCCCTGGTAAGCATCTCTTAGCAAAAGCTGTCGAGAATCACTACGCCCATTACGCGTAACCCACATTCCGCACCCAATGCGGGTTGTAAGAGTAGCAAAACCTAAATTCAAAAAATTCAAAAACAATATGAGTAGCAGTAGAAATTTATGTAAATTTACGCTATCATGTCTGCCATGAGTATCAATTCTTTAGGATCTTATCCACCAATCGCATGCCATCGACAAAGCTTAGCGAAAATCAACACCCTCAATCGCTCGTCTTTTTCGAGGATAGGCCAGAAAGTTCGCTTATTTTTTGAAAATTGCTACCAATCCACTTACCTTAGTTTTTCAAAAAAAGATGCTGTTCGTTTGGATCTTGCAACGAGACGAAGTGCAGAGCATATGGCAAACCGAGTGAACTACCTGTTTCGCAAAACGAGGCTGATGAGGGGTCGACCAACAGAATGGGATGCCGATTTATTTCGAAGAACCCGTTACCAACTGAGTCATCAAAAAGGGGAGAACATTTCTTATCTTCGTTCTCTTTTTGAACGTGCCGAAAAATTGTCGGTTCCTTTTGTAATTCGTAACCTTTCTCAGTTTTTTACTGTGATTCGTGAGCTGTTCGTTAAAAAGCAGAGATTGGAGCTTATTCAAAAATTTTGGGTCGATAGCCGCATCCAACAATTGGAAAATTTGAAAGAAGGTGAAGAGTGTTTTTGGGATGGTTCGTGGCATCCAGCACACGCTGGGATAAAGTTTGGACTTGGTCACAAAATGGAGTGGGTGATTCGAAAGCAAAAAGATGGTCGATTCCAACTCGATGTTGTGAATACAGGTGATGGTCTCCAATTCCATTATTCTGCTGGTCCGGAGAAAGCTTATAAAAGGCAAGCGATCTATGAGATACGGGATATATCGAAGGAACATCTGATCAACCGAGAATTTTTAGGAAAGGTCTATGGACTGAGCAAAATATCGGAAACAGATCCTAGCGAGTACATTTACAAAACTCTACTCCCCTCCCTACAAGGGAAGGTAGCTCCCATGCGAGATCCAGATAAGGAGAAACAGTATTGGATAAAACAACAACAAGGGGGATCGTGTTCTCACCGATGGATGTTTCCTTTAGTCAAATCGCGTTTAGATCAAAAACAGTACGACCAGTGGAAACTCGATACAAGGATGGAGGATTTCACCTATCTCTATGGAAGGATCCGGCGATTTCCAAAAGAAACCACCACTATTCATCAAACCATTGCTTTAGAAATCCTCTTGAAAATCGAGAGGCAATGCAAGAAAAACGGATTTGCCCTTCCTTCTGAATGCCAAACGGCTCGAGAAAAGATCCAAGCGATGGCAGAAAAAAAGAAACCATTGGAAAACAAGCCTCAAACATTATCTGCGATTGTAGAGGCCATTCGCCAAGGGTATTATCAAGAGGCAAAAGAGGCGATCAAGAAACAAGACGACAAATTGTTTGCTCAATATAGGCTAAACCAATCCCTCCCAACTCTATACATAGGTACGCTTTACACTCTTTTATTTGAGTGTGAGGCAATAGCAAAAAAGCAATTGACTCTTCAAGAAAGGATCCATCTCGTTGATATAGTGGAATCCATCCGTGGGAGATTGTTCCTATTTCTTTCCGATACGGAACAACAGCAATTGCCTGGAAAGAACCTTTTAGAGAAAAAAATCGAGAATCACTACGACCACTATCGATAGACGGAACTGAATGGAGAGGCGCGGACTTCATCGTATTTTAAGCTCTCCCCCTCTACCATGATGGGCGCCATCACTTTCTCCCAAGCATCAAAAAAACCTGTCGCGCAAAAGCGAGCCTGTATGCGATCCATGGTAATAACCACATCGTTTCCTAAACAAAGGTGCTCGATAAGCCAATGGGCCGCTTCGGGAGGGAAAAGAAGTCTCTGTCCTCCAGAAAAACAATAAAGAGCTGTAGAAAACACTTCTCCCTGGATTGTGACTTCTACCGGAAATCGCATAGAAGAATCCTCTTCGTAAGGAAGGGAAAAAGCGCAGAGGTTGAGGTATAACCGGACGCCTCGTATCGTACGGACAATCTCAAGCATCATCGAAGAACAGAACTCTTCTGAATAAAGAAAAGTTCGAGCCGACTGACACCCTTCATGGGAAAAAGAATAGACGGTTCTGTCTCCTGCCCGCGATTGGCAAGCGGCACAGAAAAAACAAAGAAAAGCCATAAAAATAATGGCTCTTCTTTTCTTTATGCCAGACTTGCCAACACTTCGAGAAAAACTATGCGTGCGAGTGTCCGTTCTTCCCATGAGAGTTTTGCAATGCTACGGCAACAATTGCTGCGATGGCAACAGCTCCAAGAGCTATGGCCGGAGAGAGACAAGGAGTTGTTCTGCACTCTTCGTATCCACATCCTCCAGCATCTGTACAATAATTTGCCGCTTCTAGCGATTGCGCTGATACAGCAAGAAGAAGAGCTGCAGCCATTGCGCTAAAATGTTTCCTGATCGATTTCATGTTTTTCTCCTTTTACCATTGATACTTTTTATAGCGTTTTCATTTTTCTTTGCCAAGAATTTTTATGCAGAAACTTCAGCAGAATCATCAACTGCAATAAGAGCATTCTCGGTATCCTCTAAAAATTGAGCGAGCCACTCCCTTCCAAGATCTTGATACTCTTTTTCGATTTTTTCTTCAAATTGCGACCATTTTTCTTGAAAATAGGGGCTATGAAAAACTTCGGAGGAGGTAATATTCGATGCATTTTGTTGTTTAGCCTCTTCCCAATCTAGGAAAAGAGCTTCTTTTTCTTTTTTTAAATGGTTTTTTCTTTCGGTACTGGCTAGCGATTCAAGGAGGGGAGGGTTGATCCGAAACGAACGAATACCTTGGAAAAATTCTTTATAGTATGCAGAAAATTCATCGCGTAAAGCAGCTGCGGTAAGGATGTAGGCGATGCCTTCTTTTAAGAAAAAAGCTTGCATCAAACGGAGATCGCCCCATTCCGATTTGGTGTCGACTTGAATGAGATGGGCATTCCCTGCTTGGGTGCGGATTTTTCCAAGATCTTTTGTTTCAAAGCCTTGTAAATCATTGGATTTGCGAATCCTCTCCAAAAATTCGGTTTCGGAACCCAAGAAATTTTCGGTTCCTAAATTGATCGAAGGTGGAAAAAAACTTTTGGCAGGCCCAACAACCATCCCATGAACATGTGGAGGGAGTGTGTCGGGATCGGAAGCTAACCATCCTTCTGGCGGAGTAAAAAGAGCTGCGCCTGGTATGTTAGCACTTTTTTCATACCGCTCCTTAATAGTAGCAGCACGTTCTGTTTCAATAGATTTCGAAGGAATGTCAGTACCATAAAGAGAGGAAAGCATGAACCATGTTGTAAGAAAAAAAAATGAAGGATGTTGCATAGCATACCTAAAGTTGCAAGTTGCGCGGATCATATCGCAATTCTTGAACGAAAATCAAGGAGTTTAGGGTCAGGCCTGACATTCGGACATTTGAAACCAATGTCCGAATGTCAGGCCTGACCCCAAAGTGCGTTTCATTTCTGGAAGAGAAGGTCCAAGGGTTAGCGGAAAATCACTTTTTTTGTTACACTTCATCCTCTTTTGGGAACGCTTGAATAAAAAAGCTAGATTCTCTAATAGAAAGGATTCATCATGAACGAGCCGCAAACAAGCCAACAAACCATTGAAGAGATCTGCGATCGTCTGCGGCACAAGGTTCTCGAGCCTTCGAAGGAAGAGGCAGAAAAACTCATTGCCGATGCCGAGATACGTGCTGCCGAAATTCTTGAGAAAGCACAAAAACAAGCCGAGGAGATGATCGCTGCTGCTAAGGAAAAGATTGAAGAAGAGAAAATTCTTTGCTCTTCTTCTCTTGCTCAAGCCGGTCGCCAAGCCATCGAATCATTAAAACAAGCGATTCAAAACAAACTTTTTCAACCTCAATTGGAAGATGCCGTTCATGAGGAGATGAAAAAACCAAAAATCATTTGCGATATCATAAAAGCCCTTGTCCACGCGATAGAAAAGGAAGGGGTGCATATGGATCTTGCAGCATTCATTCCTACAACAGCCTCTCCCCAAGAAATCAATGCTCTTCTTCTTGATCATGTGTTGAAAAAACTCAAAGGAGAGAGTGTCGTTATTGGCGATTTTGCAGGAGGAGCCGCTATTCGCGTTGAGGATAAGAGTCTTTTTCTCGATATGACGGAAAAAAGTTTGCGTGAACTTCTTGAGAAATACCTCCACAAAGATTTTCGAAAATGGCTTTTTATCGAATCCTAGTCGTCACAATATAATACCTACAATATGACAAAATACTATTTCATCGGTACCGTACTCCCTCCTCTGTCCATCGGAGCTCCTGCAGAACTTAGGTTTCAAGACTGTATGGCCCTCTTGCAAACTCATCTAACGAACGAAGATTGGAAAAATGTCGTTGTGATCCGACGCTATTATGATATCGAGAATATGCGCCGCTATTGGTTGGGGGAAAGTATCGATCCCCATGGGAATGAAGATCAAAATGGACTTGTCTACAATTTGCTGACCCAAACGGGGTTTCCCGATTACATCCTTTCTTTTCTGGCAGTATATGGGACGACAGAAGATCGATTGCACCATTTTCCCGCTCTTATTGCTGCTTTTTTTCGCGAAGAAAAGAAGCAAACAACGGGATTTTTAGCCCACTACCTCGATTTTGAACGGACACATCGATTGATCTTTCTCGGTTTTCGTGCCAAATACCTCCATCGTGATCTGACAGAAGAATTGCAATATGAAGATCCCCTAGATCCCCTCGTCCTTCAGATTCTTGCTCAGAAAGACGCACCCAACTATGTTCCACCTGTTGGCTACGAACACCTGCAAGCTCTTTTTGAAGAAAATGCAAACCATCCCTTTGCTTTTTTCCAAGCGACTCTTGAATATCGATTCCACTACATCGATCGTTTGATCCGATTGGATATTTTCTCTCTACAGAGGATTCTTGGATACGTCATACAGCTCATTTTGGTGGAACAATGGTGGGAATTGGATAAAAAAGTCGGTCAAGAAAAAATCGACCAACTCGTTAGTGCTCGGAGTCGTTTATGAAAAATATATCCCATGCCAAAGGAACCGTTATCAATGCTTTTGGGAATTTGCTCGAGGTAAAATGTGAAGGTTTTATCCGGCAAGGAGAGGTCGCTTTTGTTCAAATACAAGACGCCTCTTTGAAAGCAGAAGTCATCGAAATCAAAGGTGTCATGGCAAAATTACAAGTCTACGAAGATACATCGGGGATACAAGAGGGAATGGACGTTATTTTCACAGGCGACCTTCTCGAGGCCGAATTGGGCCCTGGACTTTTAACCTCGATCTATGATGGATTGCAAAATCCTCTAGAAAAAGTTGCAGAAGAAGCCGGTTTTTTCCTTCCACGTGGACTCTACCTTCCCGCGCTCGACTATGCTCGGAAATGGGATATTGAAGTAGTGTCCAAACCCGGAGATCACGTCCAACGAGGTGAAACGCTCGCCACAACCATGGAGGGGCGATTCACCCACTCCATCATGGTTCCCTTTTCGTGCTATGGAAAATATACCATCACCTGGATGATCCCCAATGGGGCTTACACCATCGATACGGTCATTGCCAAAGCGGTCGATGAAGAAGGGAAGGAATACGCTTGGACAATGGTGCAAAAGTGGCCTATTAAAGCCTCTCTCTTCGAAGGGGAGAGGATCAAACCCGAAAAAGTGATGGATACAGGGCTTCGCACCGTCGATACCCTATTTCCCGTGATGAAAGGGGGAACATTTTGTACGCCAGGACCTTTCGGAGCGGGAAAAACCGTGTTGCAACACCACCTTTCAAAGTATTCCTCCGTTGATATCGTCATCGTTTGTGCTTGTGGTGAGCGCGCAGGAGAGGTCGTTGAGGTGTTGCGCGAGTTTCCCCACCTCGTAGATCCCCATACTGGAGATGCTCTCATCGAACGGACGGTCATTATCTGTAATACCTCTTCGATGCCCGTCGCTGCTCGCGAATCTTCTATCTATATGGGAGCGACGATTGGAGAGTACTATCGACAAATGGGGCTTGACGTTTTGTTGCTTGCCGACTCGACTTCACGTTGGGCTCAAGCATTGCGAGAGATGTCAGGTCGCCTTGAGGAAATTCCTGGAGAAGAGGCGTTTCCTGCCTATCTGAGTTCGCGTATTGCCGAGTTCTATGAACGTTCAGGAGCTATTTTTCTGCAAGATGGGAAGAAGGGCTCCCTCACCATAGGGGGGGCTGTTTCTCCTGCAGGAGGAAACTTTGAAGAACCCGTGACACAAGCAACCCTTGCTGTTGTCGGGGCCTTTTTGGGTCTTTCTCGTACGCGTTCCGATGCACGCCGCTATCCTGCCATCGATCCCCTGATCTCGTGGACCAAATACCTAACCGATGTCGGCATGACATTGGAAGAGCTCTTTCCAGGATGGACTAAGATGGTTTCCCACGCGCACACCCTTCTTTTCCAAGGAGATGAAATTGGAAAACGGATGGAGGTCGTTGGCGAAGAGGGAACGGCTATTGATGAGCTCGTTATCTACCTCAAAGCGGAGTTATTTGATTTTTGTTATTTGCAACAAAATGCCTTTGACAAGGAGGATGCCTACTGTTCTCTCCAAAGGCAAATGTCTCTTTTTTCTCTAATGAACACCATTTTCCAGCAAGAGACGCATTTCTTAAGTCATGATGAGGCCCGCAAATTTTTTATTTCGATCCAATCGAAAATCAAAAATCTCAACTTCATGCCCTATTTATCCGATCCATATAAAGTGATGCTGGGAGAGGTGGAAGAAATGATTGTTAGTCAAGAGGGGGCTGCCCTATGAAAATGGTTTACGAAAGAATCAATGATATTCGTGGCAATCTCATCACAGTGACGGCGCGTCATGTTGGGCTTGGCGAACTGGCTCGTGTCGATCTGCGCGATGGTCGTACGCTTTATGCCTCGGTACTCCGTATCTTGGGCAGCGAGGTGACTTTACAGGTGTTTCAGAATGCACGAGGTATTTCGACGGGAGACCATGTTACCTTTCTGCGACACGAGGTACAAGCAACATTTGGGGAAGCGTTATTAGGTCGTCGAATGAAAGGAACAGGGGTCCCTATCGATGGAGGACCTGCTCTAGAAGGGGAAGCCATTCCCATTGGAACCCCCTCATTCAATCCCGTAAAGAGGACCATTCCGCGGGAGATGGTCCGGACGAATATCCCTATGATCGATGTATTCAATTGTTTGGTCAAATCGCAAAAAATTCCGATCTTTTCTATCCCTGGGGAGCCTTATAATGCTCTTTTGATGCGCATTGCCAATCAGACGGACGCCGATGTCGTCATCATCGGAGGGATGGGACTCACTTTCAAAGATTATCAAGCGTTTATCGATAATGCAGAGACGTCGGGGTCAACCGAGAAAACGGCGATGTTCATTCATCGTGCCACGGATCCCGCTGTGGAGTGCATCCTCGTTCCCGATATGGCGCTCGCCTGTGCAGAAAAATTTGCCGTAGCAGGGAAAAATGTCCTCGTTCTTTTGACGGACATGACGGCTTTTGCTGATGCGATCAAAGAGATTGCCATTACCATGGATCAGGTCCCTTCGAATCGGGGCTATCCGGGCTCACTCTATTCCGACTTGGCAGCTCGTTATGAGAAGGCCGTTTCCATTGAGGCGAGCGGATCGATCACTATCGTCAGTGTGACGACGATGCCAGGAGACGATGTTACCCATCCCGTTCCCGATAATACGGGATATATCACCGAAGGACAGCTCTATCTCCATAACAAACAGATTGATCCCTTTGGTTCTCTTTCCCGTTTGAAACAAAATGTGATAGGAAAGGTAACCAGAGAAGACCACAATAGCTTGGCTAATACCATGATCCAGCTCTATGCCGATTCAAAAAAAGCTCGAGAGAGACAAAGCATGGGTTTTAAGCTCTCCCATTGGGACGAAAAACTGCTTGCTTACTCATACCTATTCGAAGAGAGGATGATGAATTTAGAAGTGAATCTCGCGATTAATGATGCTCTTGACCTTGGGTGGGAAACCCTCTCCGCCTGTTTTGAATCCGCTGAAGTGGGGATCAAGAAAGAGTGGATCGACAAGTATTGGCCAAAAACCCATCACGTGATTTTGTAGCACAATAAATGGCAGAAGTACGACTGACAAAAAGTTCGATGCGCGAGCAGCAAACGCGTTTGGCACAGCTCGAGAAGTATTTGCCGACGTTGCAATTAAAAAAAGCGATGCTTCAGGCGGAGATCACAGCAATACGTCAAGAAATTGAACGGCTTCAGAAAGATGCGGATAAGCGATTGGTTTTTGTTGAGGAATCGATCGCTCTTTGGGGACAATCCCTCCCATTTTCTCTTGCAGATCAAGTGCGTCTTGATATTGTTGAAAAACGGTATGAAAATATTGCAGGCGTTGAAGTTCCCTATATCGATCGACTCGTATTTCACTCTCCTACCTACTCTTTGTATAGCACCCCAGGATGGGTTGATCGCGGGATTATTGCCTTGCAGGAATTGGTTCGAGCAAAGATCGAGGTTGACGTCGCTAAGGAACGATCGGTGGCTCTTGAAAAGGAGTTGCGCGATGTCACCATTCGGGTCAATCTCTTTGAAAAGAGATTGATTCCTCAAGCCCAGCAACACATCAAGAAGATTAAAATCTTTTTGGGAGACCAACAATTGGCAGAAGTGTCTCGAGCGAAAGTGACAAAAAACAAACGCGGGAAAGTACATGCGCATTGATGTGGAAAAAGTCTTATTTGTTGGCCTTGCTGAGAAAAAAGAGGCGTTTTTTTCTCGCGCACAACAGTTTGGGATCATTGATTTCATCGATAAACAAGAGCGCTATATGCGAGAAGGCTCGACACCCATTCAACAACTCCTTCGCGCCATCAAAATCCTAAAAACGCTTCCCATGCTCCCACAAGTAGAAAAACTCTCCTCATCTGCTGTCGAAAAGCAGGTAGAAGAAGTGATTGCCACAAAAGAGAGGCTCGAGCAGTTACAAGAAGAGAGTAGAAAGACCCATCTCGAATTGGCCCGTGTCGACCTGTTTGGTGATTTTTCTCAGGAAGATCTCCTTTATATCGAACGAGAAGGGGGGGTATGTATCCAATTCTTTTTTGCCAAGAAAGGGATATTCCACGGCTTGCCGGAGCAGGCGACGCTTTTGCATATCCGTTCGGAGCATCGTCTCGACTTTTTTATGGGTATTAATAAAGAACCCATCGCTCCTGAAAAAATGATTGAAGTCCAGATTGAACACCCTCCTCAAGTTCTCCGTCAACGTCTCCAAGTGATACAAGAAGAGATGGAAAGCCAAGAAAAAAAGTTGAAAGAGTATGGCCAATATGAAGATGCCTTCCGTTCCCACCTGATCAAAAAAATGGATGAAGAAAATTTTGAAAGGGCGACAGGGAATGCATCCCATCAGATGGATGGATCCCTTTTTGTTGCGGAAGGGTGGATTCCCATGAATAAGCAAGAGGATGTGCGTCTCTTAGCCGAGCAAGAGGGTGTCTATCTTGAAGAAATCGCTGTAGAACCATTCGATCGCATTCCCACCTACCTCGAAAATGAGGGCTGGTCAAGAGTGGGAGAGGATGTGATGAACATTTATGATACCCCTTCAATACATGATAAAGATCCTTCGATGTGGGTCCTCTGGTCTTTTGCCTTCTTTTTTGCTTTTATCATCAATGATGGAGGATATGGTCTTGGATTTCTCGCGTTAGCCCTCTATTTAAAGTACAAGTATCCCGATGCCAAAAAAACCGCCAAACGGTTCTTTCGTCTTGTTACGCTTCTCGCCATTTTTTGCATCGGGTGGGGTGTATTAACGACCTCCTTTTTTGGATTGCAAGTGGCTCCCGATAATCCTTTAAGACGCGTTTCTCTTCTCCATTGGCTTGCTAAGGAGAAGGTGGCGTATCACATCGAAGCACAAGATGACGTCTATCAGGAATGGACACAACTTTATAAAGAAAATGTGACCGTTACCGACCCCAATATCTTTATTAGCCAAGCCGTTGTTGTGCAAAAGGATGGTTCCAAAACTTTTGAGTTGCTCAACCAGATGAGCAGCAATATCCTTCTCGAGTTGGCGCTGTTAACTGGCGTCATTCATCTCATTTGTTCGTTTGCAAGAAATCTCCCCCATCATTGGGCCGGTATTGGGTGGATTGCCTTTCTCATAGGAGGGTACCTCTATTTTCCCTATTATCTTGGTGTTGAGAGTTTGTTTAACATCTTGTTCCGCGTCAATCCCGCATCGACAGCTCTGGTTGGAGTGGAGTGTTTAGGTATAGGAGCCATCCTCGCTTGGCTTCTCTCTTTGATACAAAACGGATGGGGAGGATTGATGGAACCGATGAATCTCGTGCAAGTCTTTGCTGATACGCTCTCTTATGTCCGTCTCTATGCCCTAGGGCTTGCTGGAGGGATTTTGAGTGAGACGATCAATGAAATGGCAGGAGCTATGCCCTTTTTTATTGCAGGTTTTGTCATTTTGGCTGGGCATGCGATTAACATTCTATTGTCGATTATGGGCGGTGTCATCCACGGACTTCGTCTTAATTTTTTGGAGTGGTACCATTATAGCTTTGAAGGAGGCGGAAAAGCCTTCCGACCCCTTCGCTTGCTTGCAAAAGAAGAATAAAAGGGCCTATATGTTTGGTCGTTTACGAACCTTCAACCCTCGACCGAAGGGAGAGGCTCGGAGCGCGAACGGAACGTTCGTGCGATGGCGTTCTTTCGAGAAAGCGATAGCTTTCTCGAAAAAGCAAAGACACTGTAGCGAAGCTGACGCTATAGCCTTGCAACAAGCGCAAGGCCGCATTAGCGGCCGTCAGGGGTCTGGGGAGCCATGCTCCCCAGCGGGGTTTGGGGCAGAACCCCAAAAAAACCAAGACAATTAAAAAAATATAGCTCATAGAGGAGTAGAAACATGGATTTTGGAATGGTAGGACCCGCATTAGCATTGGGATTGAGTGCGATTGGAAGCAGTATTGGGTGTTCGATTGCGGGGATGGCATCGCATGCTGCCATGACGCGAACCGATGAGGGGCATGGAAAGTTTATTGGATTGGCGGCAGCGCCGTCGTCGCAGGTCATTTATGGCTTTATTTTGATGTTGTTGATGAGTCGGAGTGTTCTTGCGGGGACGCTCTCTCCCTTATCAGGGATTGCGATAGGAGCTTCATCAGGAGCTGCGATTATGGTATCGGCTATTTTCCAAGGCAAGGCAGCAGCAACGGGTATTGAGGCTTCGCTAAAGCAACCGGCTGTTTATGGAAAATGTTTTGCCGCTGTTGGGATTATCGAATCTTTTGCGCTCTTTGCCTTTGTATTTTCTCTTCTCATCATGTAAAACGTAACCGTTCACATACACCCGTCTTCGACGTGGGTATGTGAACGGTTATGAATTATAC
>CALOCV010000046.1:0-62920 GCA_942491955.1 Parachlamydiales bacterium | reverse complement strand
GTTCAAAATCTCTTGAAAAGTATATAAGGTTTATTTTTCAGCATTTTGTTTTGGAGATCGCCGTGACTCATTCCGTACCCAAGCGATATCAATCGCGAACAATTTGACAAGATTAAGCCTACTCTTGAATCTGCGCGCAAGAAAAACTCGCCCCGAAGCATTGATTTATATGATGTGTCTCGTGGGGTTTTGTATGTTTTAAAAAGTGGATGTCAATGGCGAATGTTGCCAAAAGAGTTCCCTAAATGGCGTACATGCCACTATTATTTTAGCGTCTGGAGCGAAAAGAAAAAATGATAGCTCAGTTAGCACTCTGAAAAAAATTTTAAAAAAATTGGTTGGAGAGGTCCGACAAAGTAATGGACGGAAAGAAAAACTAGTTTTATTATTGTTGATGCATAGAGCGTAAAAAATACTGATACAGCTCAAGAGAAAGGTTACGATGCAGGGAAGAAGGTTTCAGGGATCAAGCGTCATATTGCTGTCGATACACAAGGGTTGCTGCATGCGATTCATATCACGACTGCAAATATTACTGATCGAGGCGGGGCCTTGGAAATGTTTTCATTGCATGAAGATGTTTTATCGGATGTAGAAAACGTTCTTGTAGATGGAGGTTACAGTGGGGACCCATTTGCAAATAATGTAGAAAAGCTTCCCACTGCAAAGTAGAGGTTGCAAAACGGAGCGAGCTTCATACATTTAAAATAATTCCTAAAAGTATGGGTTGTGGAACGTTCTTTCGCCTGGTTAGAGAAGTGCCGTAGGTTATGGAAAAATTGCGAAAGAAAGCTAAATACCAGTCTACATATGGTTATAGTTGCTTTTGCTGTTTTGCTTGTGAAAAGATTATAAACTACCACAGAGTCCACAGAGAACACAGAGAGGTTTTTTATTAATTATTTGTTTTGAAGTATCTGAAGGACAGGAAACGATCCTTTAACAGGTGCGATCATAGGGGCTGCTGTCGATGTACCTCGTGCCCTGGGGCCAGGACTGCTTGAATCAGCCTATGAAGCTTGTCTTATTTATGTATTAAGGCTAAGGAAGTTGAAAGTTGAATCACATCAACCTCTACCCATATTTTATAAAGATGTCATGTTGGATTGTGGCTATCGTCTTGATATGGTTGTAGAGGATCAAGTAATCATAGAAATTAAATCGGTGAACGGAATAGCGCCAATACATGAAGTACAACTATTGTCATATTTGCGGTTCTATGGAGCCTGCACTCGAGGATTACTTATTAATTTTAATGTAAAACGACTAGTAGAAGGCATTCGCAGAATGAAGATATAAAACCCTCTCTGTGTCCTCTGTGGGCTCTGTGGTAGTTTTTATTATTATCGATTGAAATTTATTTATTAAAAAGATTCTGAACAGGCTCTAAGAACCTGTCGCTTTGGAGCCGGATTCTCAAAGAATCGTTATCGATGCAACGATTCAACAGTTTGAATGCACTTTTGAGCTATTTTGGGAAACATTGAAACGATGTTTGAACGAAGAGGGAATCGACGTAAAAACTCCACGAGAATCTTTACAAAGGGCATTTCAAGTAGGATGGATTGATGATGAGGCATATTGGATACAAATGTGCATGATCGCAATGACATGTCCCATATCTATAACGAAAGTAAAGCGTGGGCGATCTATCAACATATTCAAGATTATGCGCGCGTTTTTCATCGAGTCTATGAAGTCATTAAAGGATTCTTATTAGTCATTGCTTTTCTGGTGAAAGATAAGGCGATACCGCACATCATCGACCGTAGGATGGTCGG
Organism: Parachlamydiales bacterium; assembly: GCA_942491955.1. Taxonomy (GTDB): domain Bacteria; phylum Chlamydiota; class Chlamydiia; order Chlamydiales; family CALOCV01; genus CALOCV01. The sequence continues at coordinate 61,139 of CALOCV010000046.1, read as the reverse complement.
TGACTACGTCATGGCCTAGCTCATAAGCGAGCATATCAGCCGTTGTTTGTACGAATTTTTCTGCAGATACATCGTGGCCACTAACAAGAGGAGAGGGATCCAATACATAGCGATAAGGACCTGATTCTTCCGTGGAGAATTGAACAGAGAAATCGAAAGAAAATCGTTCATCTCTTTTTTCAAATGAGATCCCTTCTCTTAGTGGAGGACTTTTTTCATTGTCAATCTGTTTTTTTACAAAAAAAACGAGATCCTTGATGATCAAAGCAAGTTCAAATTGTTGTTGGTAGGAAAAATTTTCTTCAGAAAATACTTCCCCCACATGGTCGTAACACATTTTGCAATCTTCAACAACTTGAAGATAAGGCACATCTTCAGTATCTTTTGCTGCCATATTCGTTGCATAAGTCGTTGCAAGATCATCAAGACTGTAACAATAATCAAAGATCTTCTCCTTAGACCATGCTTGTTCTGCAAAAAATCGGGTAAATTTGAATTGCATCAAAGTCATCCCCAATGCTTTTTGATTGGCCAATTCTTCTTGTGGATAGTGTTTGTTTAGCCAATCTCTTGTCTCATACCAAGAGCGTATTTCATCATCACTCATCTGTTGCAGTGGTTCCGAAAATGGATCAGCTAATTCATAGGCTTCTTTTGCAGATAGGAATTTTGGTTGTGTAATGATGCTTTTAAGGTGTTGCGCCATGTTTAACTTTTTAAGGACTTCAGGATTTTTGCGTTGTGCTTCATCAACGCATTGTTTTACATCCTCATCGATTTTATTGAGCATTTTATCAATCAGTTGTATTTCCATTTTCTCTTTGTTGTGGATTCTATTCCCAAACCATGAACGAATTGCGTGAATGGCTTTTGTGATTTTCCCTTGCTGCTGAAGGAGCTTATCTCCCTGGCTTTTTGCTTCTTGAATCAACCGCACCGATTCCAATAAATCTGTGTTGTCTGTAGCTTCTTGGTTCAAATGTTGGATGAGTTGGAACAAGGAGAATTCTTTTGTTGGTTTTGCCGGCATACTAAGGACAAAAAAACGACGTCCCATTTCGATTTTGGGTGTAATGGAGTATTCTGTCCCATGCACGGTTCCGTGGATGGGACTTGGAGTTGGGTCGGATGGTTGTGTTTTTTCCATAAGTCATTCTATAAGAATATATTAAGAAAAAGAAATGGGATCTATCAGTTTTATAGTAAAATATTTTTTAAACATTAGCTATAAAATATTCATTTAGTGGCTAGTGATCCGTCAACCCTTAATATTAAGGGTTGACGGATCACTAGGCCTTGGTTTCCCTGTTCAAATATCCAACATTTCCATTGACACTACCGATCATCCAAAGGATACTTGTCGGTTATGGCCTATTTTTCTGGTGAAAGCTTGGAGCAACTGCGGCAAAGAATCGATCTTGTCGAGGTGTTGTCTCCTTTTGTCGAATTCAAGCGCGCTGGCGCTGCATATAAAGCTCTTTGCCCTTTTCATGATGAAAAGACCCCGAGTTTTGTCATCCAAAAGGGAGATTCTCATTTCCATTGCTTTGGATGCGGAGCCCATGGAGATGCTATCCAGTTTTTGATGCAGCATCAGAGAATGGAATTTGCTGCTGCGGTCGAGTATTTAGCCGAAAAATTTCATGTTGCCTTAGAACAGGAAGATAAAGAAGAAAAGGGACCTAGTCGCTCATTAATGCACGAGGTTTTAGAGAAGGCTCAAGAATTTTTCCACTATACTCTTTTGCACACCGAAGAAGGAAAGGGTGCTTTACAGTATTTGTATCAACGAGGAGTGAACCTCGATTTCATTCGTGCGTTTCGCTTGGGTTGGGGGTTGGGAGAGGAGGGCCTTCTCCAGAAAATGCTATTAGCAGAGGGAGCAACAGAGGAATTACTGGTCGCAGTTGGTTTAGTAACAAAGAGAGGACATTCGATTTTTAGCCAAAGAATTACCTTTCCTATCCAAAATAGTATGGGAAAAGTCATTGGTTTTTCGGCACGTAAGATCCAGGAGACGACCTTTGGGGGAAAGTATGTCAATACCCCCGAAACGACGGTATTTAAAAAATCCCACGTTCTTTTTGGTATGGCCGAGTGTCGTAGAAGGATTGCCAAAGAAAAAAAAGCCGTTATCGTTGAAGGCCAACTGGATGCATTGCGCTTGATCTACGAAGGAGTCAATATCACGCTTGCTGGGCAAGGTACAGCGTTTGGTGTGCATCATGTCGATGAGGCGATGAAGTTGGGAATAGAACAGGTTTTTCTTGCTATGGATGGCGATCATGCGGGACGAGAAGCCACTCAGAAGATAGGCGATCTTTTTGCAAGGAGAGGAGTCGATGTTCGGGTGGTGGTGTTTCCTGAAGGGGGAGATCCTGATGGGTTTGTACGTGCTTATGGAATTCAGGGTTTTATCGAGGCAATGAAAAAAAGTCGCCCTTTTTTGGAATTTTTAGTCTCTTTCTTTTCGCAGGGAAGGAATTTACAATCGCCCCCCGAAAAAAATGCTTTGGCAAAGGAGATGGTACAAAAGATCCGTTCTTGGGAACAGCCGGTTCTGATCCATGAGAGTCTCCGTCGATTGGCTCAGTTGTTGCAGTTGCCCCAGGAGGTAATTGGCGTTGGAGATGCGTTTCGTTCATCCATGACAGTGCGTAAAATGGGATCGATTGCAGGATGGAAGGAGCTGGATGCCTACTACGTTTTAGAGGAGGATTTCTTGCGTTGGCTGCTCCTATGCGGAGAAGAGGATCGGATTCTTTTTTCTTGGGCAAAGGAAAATCTGCATGAAGCAGATCTTCGCCACCCCCTGTTTCAAAAAATTTACGGAAAAATTGCACTGTGGGCCGAACAAGGGAAAACTGGGGAGTGGCTGACATTGCTTACAGAGATGAAAGATCCTGGTGCGCAAGAGGCAATAACGCGGTTATTAGGAAAAAAAGTGAATCAAGCTAAGAGTCGTGAGCTATTTCGGGTAACCATGGAGAAGATTCTTCATCGAAATTGGCTGGAAAAAAGAGAAGAGGTGCGGAAAAAAATCCAGATGCATCAAGGTTCCAATGAACAGGTGATGGTTTGGGGGGGGGGGGGGGGGGGGGGGGGGGGGGGGGGGGGGGGGGGGGGGGGGGGGGGGGGGGGGGGGGGGGGGGGGGGGGGGGGGGGGGGGGGGGGGGGGGGGGGGGGCAAAGGAGTTTGACGCATTAAAAAAGGCACCTCCCACGGTGAAATGGTCTCAAGAGACGGCAGATGCATAGGATGTGATGCAGGAACATCTTCTATTATTTGATGGGGAGTGCGGTCTTTGCAACCGGACGGTGCAATTTATTCTCCGTAATGACAGAAAAAAAGCATTCTTTTTCGCTCGTTTAGAGGGGGAGACAGCAGCGCTGTGGAAGAAAAAAATAGCAAAAGAGCTCTTTTCCCAAAATTCGGTTATTTTGATCGAAAATTTTCAAGAAGAGAAATTTTCGGTCTATTCTTTGGGAAAAGGGGCTTTTCGGATCTTGTGGCTTCTAGGAGGACGGTGGCAATTGTTGGGATGGCCCTTTTTTTTGCCGGCTTGTGTCTATAATTGGGGATATCGCTGGGTAGCGCGGCATCGACACCGTTTTTTTCCTGAAAAACCGCGTTGTTCTATAAAAATCGATCGCGATCGATTTTTTTCATGAAATGCATCAAAATAGTTAAAGAAAAAATATTTTTATTTAATTACTTTTAAAAAAATTCCTTACTAATTATAACTATGAATATAGAGATAGTTTTTTAAAGACCGTTTATTCACGATAAAAACATCGTGTTGTTTAGCTCATAAATTAAGAGAGAGATCAAAGGTCAGAAGGAGGAAAAAATGAGAAAATTTTTTCAGTTAGCAGTTATTATGAGTGGCTTATTCGCTGCTCCTTATTGTTTTGCTCAAGGGTATGCAAACAATGGAAATGCACAATGTTGTGATCCATGCGCACCAGCAGACCACCCTTGTGGAGATTGTTGTTGTATGTATTGTCACTACGATCCTTGCTATTACAATGAATGGAAATGTTGTGATGTTCCTTACACAACGTGTAGAACATGCTGTCGACAAGTTCCTAAGTATTATGAAGTACAGAAATGCCGTTATGTTCCCAGTACTATTGCGAAACTTATTGCCGATATGAACCTGAGTATTATCAAGTTGAGGATTGCAAAACGTGCAAACAGTACTATTGCGAACAAAAATGTCGTTACGTTCCTCGCTACTACTACAAACGGACATGCAACCCTTGCTGCCAAACCAATGGCTGCGAAACAAATAATTGCCAAATGAACGGATGTCAAATGAACGGATGCAATAGCGGACAAGCTTCTTCTTGCTCTGCTAAATAAACCATCCATTCTATATAACTGAAGGGACGACTGGGATGCGTGAGTGTCTCAGTCGTTCCTGTATCGATAATTTCGAATTTAGCCATTTGAAATGTGAAGACAGGTTCTGAATCCCATGCCAAGGCCGTAAAGCAGCAGCTCCCACTGTTTTTTGCACTCGTCCTTAAAGGTTTACACCACAGAGCTCACAGACTCGACTTTAGGGATTTTTTAAGCTGCAGCCAAGAGAGAGACCACCTCATATAAAGGGTTTTTCTCAAGATCGATCTTTTTACCGATCTTGGAAAAATATTTAGTTCTTAAAACCTCTAGACGTAAGTAATTTAGGACATCCGAAAATAAAGCAAGAATTTTTCTGTAAATTCGGCCTCAATCATTCATAAATTTATTTTTATTTTCCATTCACATCCATTTTTCTTGCTTCCAACCCTTCTGTCATTTTATACCAATTCCGGTAAGAAAATGCATAAAGTGGATTCAGGATTTTTGTGTCCTTCCGGTGAGCGTGCGTGATTATTTCCCCAACTTTGGTAACAGTCTTATCATCAGGACCGTAGTAAGCGATCGTTCCTGTACGAAAATCTGCTCCGACCCTCTTAACTTTAGTTTCCATAGACTCCTCTTCTCACTTATGATCCATGATTTTTTCTACCAGCTTATAGACAGTTGTGCTCCATATTTGTGGAAGGTCACTGGATCGATTGGTATCTCGTTGCTTTGCTCTGAAAATTGCCTTGGCGATGAGGTCCAACGTGATTTTTTTGCCATCGATATCTTTTTTGTAATTGGGCAAGTGCCTCTTTAGGCGAGTCAGACATTCTTGAGAGTTTGCAATCCCTTTTCCATCTTCAAAATGGAGCAAAAGCCAATATTCAAAGTTAGGGTTGCTAAGAGCAAAGCCGTGGTTTTCGCTTTTCTTTGCCCACTGTAAGAGCTCTCTAAGCTGATCTTCTGTCCAATCATCTTTGTCCACCACAATCCAAGCTTCATCCGTTTTTCTTAAAGACTCCTTCCGCAAATAACCCTGCATCTTCTTAAGCACCTGAATCGGCGAGCTTTCTGTTGATGGCCTCTTAAGGCATTTTACTAGGACGATCGATTGCGGCTGGTTAAAAATGGCAAAATATTGGGGTTCAGTTTTGGAACCCTCCACTGAGACCACAAATAGCTTCTTGTATCGGCGCTCTCCTAGAGGTCTTTGAAAACGCAGCTTTTTCGCTATTAGTCGCTTCCTTCGATAGGAGATTGTAAAAGAATGCGTGGAACACCTCCTAGACGTCCTTGCAGATAGCTCTTTCGAATGTCTTTGTCATACCGCACATCTTTGTACTCGCTGAAAGACAGCAAGCTGGAAACCCCTTCTGGATTTCGTTCTGCAATCCACATTTCATCTCGTCTGAGCAGATCCTGATCCATCAATAACACATTGTGAGTGGTAAATAGTAACTGAGAACGACTATTATGAGAACATTTTGCCAAATAGCCTTCTAGAAGACGCCTGATCAACAGTGTATGTAAACTCCTATCTACTTCATCGATGACATAGACTTTTTTGGATTGAGCCGCAGATAACTCTAAAAAAGCGGGAAGAAGATCGATAACACGTTGAGAACCATCCGATTCTTGTCTCATATCGAACTTCGTTTCTGAACCATCAGAATTTAAATGATAGGTGACCAGTTTTTTTGAGATTAACTCGCCATTCTTTCGGGTTACGACAAAACGCTCATTCCCAGGTTCTGGCAATAATCTGACAGTCGTATCCTCTGCCAATTCTTCTCTCAACTTCATCTTTATTGGTTCAGGCAAGGGTAGATTTTCAAACGGAATCTCTTCACCGCCCAGGTGAGATATTCCAGTGTCTAATTGGGACAACATCTTATTCATCGTCGCGTACAAGGGATGTGCTTCATCTAAAAATTGCTCAAAAAGTTCAAATCTTGAATCAGGCGCGATCAGTTCCAAAGTATCTTTAAACCAGTCGTACACTGGCTTGAAGGCATCTATTTTTTGAGAAACTGAATTAGTGAGGAAGAGCTGATTATCGCGAGTGCCTTTGAAAGCAAACTGGAGCGATTGGTCACTCTTTAAAGATGAATCGAAATTAGGTTCCCCTGATACTCGATGGTAGAGCGTCTTTTCGCTATTACCAGAGATGTGAACCAATTTTTCTTCTAAAATGGTTTTGCGGTTAATAGAGAAACTAAATGCATAAACCGTCTCGTTGATTAGCAGTTCAAACTCAAACTGGGCTGGCTGTTCGACCTTTTGTGCATTTCCAAGCCTAAAACTATCTACAGCAATTAGGCTGTATGGTTGAGTTCCTTTAACAATCAGTCCTTTTGCAAAATGCAGGGCCTTAAAAAGATTGGTTTTCCCGGATGCATTCCCCCCATATACGGCCGCAACAGGCAGAACCCCTAGTTTGAGTTTGCCTATTTTAGGGATGCGCTCCCCGTGTTGACGCTCACGGCTTGCTATCAGCGAAAAAGTTGCTTTGGCTTGGAAGGACATCCAATTTTCAATTGAAAATCGAATCAGCATAAGGAGGCTCCTTTATGAGATAATTTCTCTCAATATAACTTTATGTTAGCCGATTTCTGATAAAACAGCAATAGTTAAAGAGAAAAAATCTCATTACTAGGCTTCCCAAACGTTAAAAGGGTATACATATATTAGATTCTGCATGCAATATTATCATATTTAAGGACTTGCAAAAATAGGCCAACCTAGCAAATAACCTAGAAAAACCTGGAAGATCCATTTTCTAGGTATCAGTCACGATCAAACCCTGAAGAGCCCTGAAGATCGAGTCTTCAGGGTTCGCAACCTTTTGACTACCATTTATCCGAAAACGACGAAGTCTTTATATTGACGCATCGGGATCAAGTTGTCTAAAAAGGTGGATATTTTTAATGAAAAGTTCGTGAGCGAAAAATGGCTATTCAGTAAACTTCCCCATTAAAAGATCAGCCCGATGCAAAGGGGGGTTGCGATGCTAACAGAATTCGAAGACCACTATCTTGACGTTCTACAAAATATCGAATGGGGCCTCCTCTCATTGGTAAAAGATCATCCTGAGCTGTCCGATCACGACATGCTCCGCATCACAGAACAAACCTTAACCTACTATAAATCTCAACGAAGGGAAAATCTTGCAATCGCCCAGAGCAAATTAACTGACATTCACCAAGACATCTTCGAAAGAGTCCTTTCCATGTGTGAGTGGCGATTAGGGAGACTTCCACCACCGAACAAGGAAATCGCTTGCACTCCTATAACAATAGAAGAATTACTCCTTTGCCTCAAACGAATTGAAAAATCAATTAAGTTCTGGACCAAGCGAGGAGGACGAAAAGGATATATTAACTTTGCTGCCCCACGAGCGTTGGTGTCAAGCTAAGTTTCTATTCTGCTGAACATAGAAATTAACATGGAAGTACGCTTCTTCTATGTTTTGTTCAAGATAGGGAGAAAACCGTGTCAAACGTACTCGAAAAAAAAGACATAGACTTGTTTTATAAGCTATATTCTAGATTACTATGCTTCGTAAACAAACAAGCGAAAGTTCTTCAGTCTAAACTGCTTTCCCCGGATGATTTTGTCACGCTCCCCCTTGAAGAAAGGGTCAAAGTAAGAGATGTCCTTTACAATCAAAAAGAATACATTGACCAATTTATCAAAAGTCAAAGCGCACAAGAACTTAATAGTGATGAACTTGCTATTATTAGCAGCTGGAAGTACTTTGAGAGAGGTAAGTTTTTCATCTACAAGCATTTTAAAAAGCACTCGATTTTTCTCCCTGATTCAGGCAAAGGAAAAGCGTTTGCAGTATCTGGAATTTTCGATCCTTTGGAAGAAATGTTCCCCTACCCCCCGGTTCTTGTTGAAACAGTTCTACTCCCTTTTAAGGATCGCATCATCTACGACGGGCTTATCATGGGATATTCCATTCATTTTGGCTCTGGCATCCGTAATGGCATCAGAGATACCTATGAAAAGGCAAAGCATAATTTTGGCCTTGTTACAGAACTTCCTTTGAGCGAGAGAAGTGAAGGAGAAAAGGATGATGTTGAGAAACTTAAATTTTACATGAAAAACAAAAGCAATCGGGATCATCACTGGGATGAAATTATTGAACTCTCTTTAAAAACCAAGCAACTTGGCGATCTTTTCTATCAAGAAATGGGAAAAGTAAATGCGTCCTATTTCTCAAAACAGCTGAAAAAAGTTGGACTAGAAAAAACATGGTTTGGAATCATTGACAATACCGTCATCGCGAGTGGAGTAACAAAAGACCAGCTTCAAAAAAATATCGCCGCGGTTGTTCCTGAGGATAAAGCGGACCGTGTCTACATATTTAAAACCTAAAAGCAACCTCTTCCAAAAAGCATATGTACGTTTTCCTAGCACAGATTCTCACGATTCTACTTCCTTATGGAACTGGAGATACCCTTTCTCCAGTTGAATGCGAATCGCATTCCTTCGAAACAGCCTTTGATACGAATGTACATATTGAGGCGAGTATATCGTATTCGCGTGTGCCAGAAACCAGTCTTCTTGCACGTTATGTGAATGAGGCTGTGCGAAAAGAGTCACATGAGTTGTACGATCTCTTTGTGCAAGAGATGAGCGCTCCGCAGGAAGAACTTTGGGAAGAAGATGGAGATGAACGAACGTTACGCTATGACTTAAGCTTAGTCCATTCTACTCCCGATTTGATAAGCTTTTATGGCAGCAAATATCAATATCGCGGTGGTGCTCACGGGTCTGTGCGGTACATAACAAAAACATTTTGGCAGCAAGATAACACAATCCGCGAGCTATCCTTGGACGATCTTTTCTTACCCGGATATCGTGAATGGCTTTTTCGGCATTGCGAAGACTATTTTAAATTAAATCGATGCGGATACTACAGCGATGATGATTATTCTTGGGTAGGATTCAATCCTCAAGATTTGGATGCGTTCCTTCTGACTGAAAAAGGTCTTCTACTTATTTTCCAGAATTATGTTGTAAGTGGGTTTGACGATTATCCAATGACTTTGCTCGTCCCCTATATCAAACTCACTTCTTTTGTAAATCCTGACAGTCCTTTGTCCGTGGACCATTTGTGGACCACTGACCTACAAAAAAGAGCGATAAATCACAACACTTCGCGGTAGATGGAAAAGCACACTTTCCGCTATGATGTAGGGCAGTTAGCTGCTAAATGGCGGGGCGGTACTGCGGACTCATAACCCGTCGGTCGCTAGTTCAAGTCCAGCTTGCCCCATTTACTTAACTAGCTTAAAGCTAGTCATTTCATTCTGGCATAATGCTCTTGTCACAACAACAAAGAATATTATGTCAGAACTTTTTTCAGGATTCCACCCTTTTCGCGGTTTTCCGCGTCTAAAAAACGTCTCAGACATCCCAAACAAGGTCAACTGGACCTGATTTTGAATGATTTGTAAGGGTCTTTTGTGTTACAATTTGTCCTTGAATAGTAAAAAAATATTATGAAGAAGAATACACCAAAACGTATTGCGATCATTGGCAACCCTGGAAGCGGTAAGTCCACCCTTGCTACAAGACTTGGGGAGTTGCTGAATATTCCAGTACACCATTTGGACACACATGTTTTCTTAAACGGTAATAAAACAGCTAAACAGGAGCTGGTTCAGATTCAACAGGAGTTAGTGGATCAAGATTTTTGGATTATCGAGGGATGTTCGATTTCGACTCTAGAAATGCGGTTCGAAAATGCTGATATGGTGATTTACCTGGATATCCCAAGAATCCAATGTATTTGGCGAGTGTTGAAAAGACCTTTTGCTTTTGATAAAAATCTGGCGAATTCCGGTTGTGTAAGATTGGCGAATTGGACACTTATAAAGTATATTTGGAACTTCGCAAAAGACAAAAGCTGGAGAATAGAAAAACTGAAGGATCAATACCGTTCTAATATTGACTTTAAGGTAATAGAAAATACTCGTGATACCGAAGAATTTTTAAACTATTTTTGAAGGAAAATTTATAGATGCGGACTTTACTAAAATGGCAAGTGGTTGTTTTTTGTCTTTTCATACAGACAGCATTTGCTGGTTGCTCTCACAAACACTATGAATGTTCTATACGAGATAACAGCACTGAGGAGTATGTTAATGTTGAAAATGGAAGGTTGTACTATCAAAAATTCGGCCAGGGTGTTCCCATTATCGTATTACATGGTGGACCTGGACTAGACCAAGGTTATCTATTGCCGCAACTATTGCAATTTTCTGGCAATAACCAATTAATATTTTACGATCAGAGGGGGTCTGGTAGATCTCTTGATACAGAACTTGGGCCAGAGTACATAAACATTGATCAGTTTGTAGAAGATTTGGAGGTGTTAAGAAAGACCCTGGGGTTTGATAAGTTCATTTTGATGGGGCATTCATGGGGCGGGTTACTTGCCATGCAATATGCTATAAAACATCAGGATCATCTACATGGATTAATTTTACTTAATTCTGCTCCCGCCGATTACGAAGGACAAACAGCTTTCGCAAATGAATTTCAGGTAAGAACTAAGCCAGTACAAGATGACATCAAAGACATGTTCGCATTTGATGATTTTAAGAAGCTTAATTCTGTTCAAATTGCAAACGCCTACAGAGCGTTGTTCTCTGTTTATTTGTATGACCCTAGCTTGATCGATAATTTAAGTTTGAACCTTTCTGAGGAATCAGCACAAAGTGGATTCCAAGTCAGAGAGGAAATGTCAAAAACAGATTGGATGCAACCAGGTATCAACCTGTTCCCAGATTTAAAAAAACTTGATATTCCTACATTTATTTTGCATGGAAAGCAAGATATTGTTCCAGATTGGACCGCAGAACAAGTTCATGCAGCGATTCCTAATTCGGAAATGGTCATGTTGGAAGAATGTGGACACTTCCCTTACATTGAAAAGCCTTCAGAATTTTTCGGAGAAGTTTGTCAATTTTTGAATAAAGTTAATCAAATTCACGGAAATGGGTGTAGGTACAAATAATGCTAGTGCCTGAATCAATACAAAACCATAGATCCATCTCTGTGATGAAAAGAATTGGGATGCATCATGATCCTTCCGATGATTTTGATCATCCAAACCTGCCCAAAGAAAATCGATTGTGTCGACATGTGTTGTATCGAGTTCAAGCAACCGAGTGGAAGGAGGGATTAAATGATAATCGATGAATCGCTAGTCAAAAAGCTAATTACCACGCAGTTTCCAGAATGGAAAGATTTACCTATTAAGAAAGTCGCTTTGAATGGGTGGGATAACAAAACCTTCCACCTTGGTGATAAGATGACAGTTCGCCTTCCCAGCGCAGTAGATTATGAACTCCAGGTTGAAAAAGAGCATAGATGGCTACCAAAGCTTGCTCCGTTATTGCCACTCGCAATTCCAGAGCCGATAGCCATGGGAAAGCCTGGAGAGGTTTATCCATGGAAGTGGTCTATTTATAGCTGGATTGAAGGGGAAAATGCTGCTACTGCAAAGATCGCAGATCAATGTAGGTTTACTATTGATTTGGCAGAGTTTTTAGCTGCCTTGCAAAAGATTGATACAGCAGAAGGACCTACACCTGGCCTTCACAGTTTTCATCGCGGTGGTTCATTAAAGGTATATGATGACGAGACTAAAAGATCATTGGAGGGATTAAAAGGTAAGATTGACACTAAAACAGCAACTGAAATGTGGGAAGAAGCTATTGCTACAGATTGGGTCCGAGCCCCCGTATGGGTTCATGGTGACATTAGCGCTGGTAACCTATTGGTCAAAAATGGAAAGCTGCGAGCTGTTATTGATTTTGGGCAATTAGCAATAGGCGATCCTGCTTGCGATATGCAAATTGCATGGACAATGTTTGAAGAAAAAAGCAGGCAAATTTTTCAGGAATCCCTTCAGTTAGATGCTGAAACATGGAACCGTGGTCGAGCGTGGACGCTATGGAAAGCGCTAGTTGTAGCTGCTGGCTTTACAAATCCAAATAACACTGAATCTACGGAGTGCTGGCGGATTATTGACGAAGTTCTTTCGGATTATAAGCAACAGGAGAGATAGGGTGTTTCGTTCAAATGGATTAAGTAAATCATGGATTTTTTTAAAAGGATTACAAGTCTATATAACATGGCGTTGCTCAGCTTTCTCTCGACTGCAATTATTTTATTCTCTGCCATTGGTGAGGCAGGAACTGAATGATACTATAACAGCTTCGATAGGGGGACTTGCAATATCATGACTGAAAAAAAGTCGCTGTCGCGTGGAGACATTATTAATTGCTTAAACACTCATTACGGTATTGCAGTAACAAAGCTTACATTGCTTCCTTTGGGGGCTGACATGCATGCATCAGTTTATAAAGCTGAGGCTCGTGACGGAAGATCTTATTTTTTAAAGCTAAAACATGGGCATCACGATGATATTACCTTTACAATATTAGCATTATTACAGTCATCAGGGGTTCAACATATTATTCCTCCCATCAAGACTACCGATGCTGAATTCACCTATCGCAGTAGTGATTTCACCCTTACAGTGTATCCATTTGTAAATGGACAGAATGGGTTTTGTCAGAATCTAACAGATGATCAATGGATTGCTCTAGGAGAAGTGTTAAGTCAAGTTCACAAGGTTAATGTGCCGCTACTAATTAAGGATCGGATTAGAAAAGAAACTTATTCGTCAAAGTGGCGAGACGCTGTCCGATCCCTTGGTGTTCATGTGAATAAAAATTTAACCGGTGATGAAACGGCTTTGAAGCTACAGACGTTTATAAAAGATCATATAGACGTGATTAACCGTATCGTCGATCGGGCAGACTACCTAAGTCAAAAGGCCAAGGAACAATCATCTGAATTTGTGTTGTGCCACTCAGACATCCATGGTGGGAACGTATTGATAGATGAAGATGGTTCTATCTTTGTTGTTGACTGGGATGAACCCATTATGGCTCCCAAGGAACGCGATTTGATGTTTATTGGTGGAGGCGTGGATACTGTCTGGAACGCCCCGAGCGAGGAACGACTCTTTTACAGGGGCTACGGAAAAACTGACATCAATTGGATCATACTGGCCTATTACAGACATGAGCGTATTGTTGTAGATATCGCAGAATACGCTGAAGCATTGCTATTGAAAACGATTGGTGGTGAAACAAGGCTGGAAATGTACCAAAACTTTATAAGCATATTTGAACCTGGTGATGTGGTAGACATAGCATTCAAAACAGACGAGGTATTAGACCTATCAGGAAAGTTTATGAAACAAGAACAATTTATCAATAATAACTCTGTCAAGCTTTGGGTGGAAACATTAGGAGATATCGCAAATCCTGCTGTTATTCTAGTTGCTGGTGCAGGAGCCCATGCTCGGTTTTGGCCTGATGCTTTATGCGAAAAGCTTGTAAAAGGTGGTAACTTCATTATTAGGTTCGATCATCGCGATACAGGTTGGTCTTCAGCAGTCGACTATGAAAAAAAACCCTATACTGTCAAAGATCTTGTCGGAGATGTTCTTGCGATTCTAGATCATTTCCAAGTCAAGAAGGCGCATGTGGTCGGTCACTCCATGGGTGGAACCATAGCTCAGTTGTTGGCTATCCATCATTCTGATCGAATCCTTAGCTATACATCGATGTCTGTCGCCACTGTTGGGGGAAACACTACTCAGCCTTCAGATGAAACCATGGCAGCTTTGCTCGAAAACAAGCCAACACAGAATTTTGAAGAAAGCCTGGCTGGATTTATGCGGTCATGGGAAATCTTAAATGGCAGTGTCCCCTTGGATAGGGAGATGGCAAAAGAATATACCCGAGAACTTTACGACCGATCCAATCATGACGTTGGAGTTGCGTGGAATCATATTCACGCTCAGGAAAGCATTGGAGACTTGTCAAAGGACCTAGCAAAGCTTGCGATTCCGGGTTTATTTATTCATGGTGAGAAAGACCCTCTTATTCCCGTACAAGGAGGAATAAATACAGCCAATGCGACATCGAAGGCTACATTGCAGGTCATTTCGGGTATGGGGCATATGACTTTTAACTCTGATCTACAAAAACTTATTGCTTCAATTTTGTTAAAACATTTTTCTGAATCACAAAAAGCTGAAGGTACGGCAAATGAATACTAGCAAACCGTTAAAACGACCAAAAATTTCCACTTACATCGCAACAAGCATTGAGGTACATCGCGCAGGAAGATGGTGGTCCTGATTGGCTTGAACGAACTCCCACCCCTAACGAAGATTTTGGATTTAAGGAGTTTATGGATAGCATTGATGTCTTGGTCATGGGAAGAAAAACGTATGACATTGTTTCTGGATTTGATGAATGGCCATATCAAGGAAAGCGCGTTGTGGTGATAAGTCAGAGTGGCCTTGTGCAATTACATTATGAGTTGTGATTCATCGCCACGCAACACATAGTGCCTTCCATCAATGATGACACTTTCTGAAGAAGCCCTTTTTTGTTGTTGAAAATCAATATCAAAGGACTGGGCGTGACTCACAAAATGAAGATGAAAGTTATTACACGAAGACACTTAAAACCCCAACTACTTGCTAGCCATGTTATATCATATTTTTAAATACCAATCAAACTAAGACACACCCAATAAATATCTTTATATAATTTAAATTCAGCGATTTAACGATCAATTCAGTTTGTATTTCTGAAGTCTGCTATTTGGTTTTTCTGGGATGGTATAGACTATTTTCCCTTGATTAAGAAGGGATAACAATACTTTTTTGAGTCCTCCTGAAATATTCCTATGTCCCAAAGCCCTAGATATTTCACTCTTTGATAAAGGGCCTTTTTCAAGTAAAATAAGAACCTGCTCCTCAAGCGACTCAGGCCTTGACTCGGGCTTCGACCCTGGCCCTGAGTCAGGCCTTTTGGGTGATTTGCCCGTAGAAAAGAAGGAGGAGGGTAAAAAGGTGGTTACAACAGATTGAGCCCGAATTTCCCATATTGGCTTGGGGTTCCCATTTTTTTTGCACCACTCGATAATATTGAGAGTCCCCATACCCCACTTTTCAATCACTCCAGCACGGTAAAACACACTTGCAATGATGGGATTCCACGGCTTGGACTCGTGAGGTTTAGTTAATTTTGCTGGAGTGATGTCAAAATGGAGAATACCAGGATTAATGATTTCAAGCCGATCATCATACATGGCAATCGCAACAGCTCCGCCATGCGTAGTATAGTCTCTATGACAAACTGCATTAGCCACCGCCTCTCGAGTAGCAAGAGAGGGGTAAAGTGGATAGTCTTCTCGAATCAATTTCCCAGGGACAACTCGCCCTGATATGGGAATGTGATCCATTAAAAACATTTCGCTCCGTTTTAAAAGGTTAAAAGCATTCCCCCAGTAATCTCGATTGTCCATAAAACCTGAGGTGGGCCCTTTGTCAAGACCAAAAACCGAGAAAATTAAGCTTATAGCGGTTGTTATTGTTTTCTCCATTGTAGTTCCCTTTGTGTAAAGGGTTCTTGCCCCCCGAAGGGGTCACCCCCCCACTCCCTCCCCCATGGGGGAGGGAGGGGGGTTAATTAAATTTTTTGTTGTACACCTCTCCGGGTGTCTTGTATCCTAGCCCCTGATGAGGCCTCTCCTCATTGTAGTATCCAAAATATTCTTCTAGCCCTCTCTTCGCTTCCTTCAGCATCTCATATCCCTTCGGATACACTTCTTCGTATTTTACACTTCTCCACAGCCTTTCCACCATTACATTGTCTAAAGCCCTCCCTTTCCCATCCATGCTGATTTGTACCCCCTCTTCTTCCAGCCTTTCTGTAAACACTCTACTTGTAAATTGCACCCCTTGGTCTGTATTAAAAATCTCGGGACGCTTTCTCTCCAACCCTCTGCTCAACGCTCTTAAACAAAACTCAGTAACCAATAAATTCGAAAATTCCCATTCAATCACATACCTACTGTACCAATCTATTATCGCAAACAAATATCCAAATCCCCCTACGAGCCGGATATAGGTGATGTCTGCTGCCCACACTTGGTCAGGTCTTTCTATCTTCTTCTCCCTAAGTAAATAGGGATATTTCTTATGCTCCTTTTTCCCCTGACTCAAATTTCTCTTTGGATAGATCGCTTCTAATCCCATTTTTCTCATCGTATTTCGAATCTTTTTTTCTCCTTGTTCATACCCATTCCTCTCCAAAACCGCTTTGATTCGCCTCCGTCCATAATACGGGTGCTTTGTATAAATCTCGTCAATCAAGTGCATCAATTCGACCTCTTCCTGGCCTACCGACTTCGGCTCATAGTACAAACTTGATCGGTTGATTCCCAAAAGGGCGCATTGCTTTCTGTAGGAGTAACTTAGCTTATCCCATTCAAACGCAGTGCGCCTTTCTTCTAGGCTATTGCTTTGAATTTTTTTTTGAGCCACTCATTTTCCATTTTGAGTCGTCCTATCTGCTCAAACAACTCCTCTTCTTGCTTTTGATGTTGGCTTTGGCGTAAGCTCCTCGCACTCTTTTCAAAAATTTCTGGCCCATGCTCAAGGAAGTGCTTTTTCCAGTTGGAGAGCATCATCGGATGTACTCCTAGCTCACCGCCCAGCTGTGAAGCAGTTTTATCGCCTTTGAGTATTTCAAGGACAGCCCTGAGCTTGAACTCTGGTGAATGTTTTTTTCGAATATTGGCCATTCAATTTCTCCATTTCTAAATGGCTATAAGCTTAGCGGGTGGTCCAGTTTTTGGGGACCATTATAAGGAGAACAGGCGATGATTGTTTATGACGTAGATATTCCTGGAATAATGGAAGCTTTTCCAGGTGCATCATTGCTTAAATTTCAAGATGGGCAGATCGTCAGAATAGAATTATTTTATGACGGAAGCCATTTCGTAGAGAAAAAAGAGGAAATTTTCTCGTAGAATCATAAAATTATATGTAATACAGGTACTCACTTACTCTAATTGAGTGCTTGTGTTACATTAAGGGTATGAGAAAGTCCAAGTATGGCCCAAAAATCGAATATTTTGCCCAAAAGCCAGTCTTTACAGCTGCGGAAGCTAAAGAGGCTGGTATTCCCTCTCGTATGCTTTCTCACTTTTGCAAAAAAGGGGTGATTGAACGCATTAGCCGTGGGGTATATATGGGAACCCAAGCCGATCTAGACATTGAATTTCAGTGGGAAGATCTTGCACTTGTTGCCATGAGCATTTCAAAAGGAGTGATCTGTTTGATCTCAGCACTGTGCTATTACGAACTAACAGACCAGATCATGAGAGAGTTTTGGATCGCTGTGCCTAACTCATCCAAGAGTCCTCAAAGGCCTAAGACGCGAATTGTACGTATGCGAAATATCCAGCTTGGGCAAACAGAAATTAAAATAGGGGACCATTCTCTGAAAATATTTGATAAAGAGCGGACGGTGGTTGACGCCTTTCGTTATCTAAGCCAGGAGGTTGCCATTAAAGCACTTCAAGCTTACCTCCGTCCAAATGATGATCATAAACCTAATCTGAATAAACTTGTAGCTTATGCTAAACAGCTTCGGGTTGACATACAACCCTATATTTTGAGCCTTACAACATGACGAGACCCCAAGAGCAATCCATTAAAGAACTCATACGAACACTTTCAAAAGAGCGAGACCTTACCTTTGCAGAACTTTGGCAAAATTTAATTTTGGAAAGGTTTTTAGCTCGTCTCCATCAATCCGAACACAGGGAGCACTTCATTTTAAAAGGAGGGTCGCTTCTAGCTCGTTACATAGACCTGGGGAGAGAAACGCGAG
Organism: Parachlamydiales bacterium; assembly: GCA_942491955.1. GTDB lineage: Bacteria > Chlamydiota > Chlamydiia > Chlamydiales > CALOCV01 > CALOCV01. The sequence goes on along the minus strand of CALOCV010000046.1, from coordinate 42,993 downwards.
ACTTGGATTTTCTTGTTGCGCAGATGGCTAATGCAATTGAGTCAGTAGGTGATGCCGTTGATCGCATTTGCCATATCGATCTCGACGATGCCTTTTCCTTTGAACGCGTAAAAATAAGTCCATTAACACACCCCCATATGCATTATACAGGGGCCCAGGTAGCACTGCTGGCTCGATTAGGTAAAACAAGAACGCATCTACAGATCGATCTCGGATTCGGTGACATTGTTGAGCCTGTTGATCACTCCATTGCCTTAACTTCGACACGGAAAGGTCCTCTTTTTGAAAGCAAAATTCAGCTAAAGTGCTATCCAAAGGAATTTATCTTTGCAGAGAAGCTCGAGACTGTGATTTATCGGGGTGGAGCTAATTCTCGCATGAAAGATTTTCATGATCTCCACTCGCTTGTGTCTCTTCCTGGATGTTTGAACACTGGCTATGCAGAAAAAGTGGTGATCCATGTTTTCAATCATAGAGGGGCTTTCCTGCAGAAGTTGCCTCTCGATTTTGACACAACTGGGATGGCAAAATTGCAGACTCTTTGGAATGATTACTACAAGGAGCTAAAATCAAGTGTTTCTCTTCCATCTTCATTCGGAGACGTTGTGTCTCAAATCAATCATTGGCTCGAGTCTTCCACTTCTCTCTGCGTCCCGAAAAAGCATAAGCACCTAACCATTCGTTAGGTTTTATGTGGGCATAAACCCCTTTCTATTGCGCCATGGCACACAGGTGGCACAGTTCGAGTCCTGTCACATCCTCCAATCTCATCACTTCTCAATGGATCACAACACACAAGGTGTTATATCATAGTGCTGTGAGCAAATGACACGTGTTGTCAAATAATGGAAGTACACGCCCTCATAATCCGTCGGTCCCTCCGTGGTAGACATTAATGGCGGGAATTGCTGGTCGTCAAGAGGTCTTGTCGCTTTTATTGATGGGATTGGATATACTGTAAGCCTTTGATTATATACCACTTATCAGAAATAACCTTGAAAATTTTTCTAGCTTGGCGGCAATCTTTTGATCGATCCTTTCTCACTCATATTTAATAATATGAGTTTCGAAACGATCGTCAAAATCTAGTTCGCCAATCCAGGTAAATTTTCAAGGTTATTTCTGATAAATGGTATTAAAAAGGCTTGTAGGTTTATAGTGGCTAAATTTTTTGTTTTATCGTGTTTGGTTTTATTTTCATCTTTAGTGTGGGCCTCCTCATCATCTGGAGAACTTCTTCTTCCATGTCCCCCTTCATTAGAGTCTGTTATAGGAAAAATAGAAGTGCTTCCTGAGGGAAAGACTTTGGTCCAATCCATTTTAAAAGAAGGAAAAGTACGTGTTGCATTGAGTGACCACCCTCTGGCACGACAGTTCGGAGCTTTTTGGGATCCCGATCTCCGCGTTGTTTTCGTGAACCGTTCATGGCACGGGTCGGAAGGAGAAGTGATCGCTTCGATTCTGTTCGAATTACATAATGCCTCAATCACAAAAAAGATCGACCACCTCGATGCCTTAGCTTCGGCAAGACAGATCGGCCGGGATGCTTATGTCGAATCGATGGAGTACTTAGAATACCAAAATTCCATTCAAGCTTCTGCTATGGCAAAAAAAGGCGTCGAAGGGGGCATCTTCCCTCCAACAACCCATCTTTTCACCTATTCAAGCTTTGATGAACACTTTTGGTACCAAAAAAAAGGGGGACATTCTGCCATGATCGCAAAAAATTACGATCAACTTGCGCGATGAATGGATGGCTTTTCCTGGATTTTATCAAAATGCAGCAGACGCCCAAAAAGAGAAAAAACTTTCTCAAGCAGTGCCAAACGATTTCCTTGAATGGCGGGGTCTTCATCAAGGATTTTTACCTCATCAAATAGGCGAGATAATAGAGGTTGCAGAGAGGCAAGGTGGGAATAAGCAGCCGAATAATCCCTTTGTTCGATCGCATTTTCGAGATGAGGCTCCATGGAAAGCAACCTGTTATATAGGTCTTTTTCCGGTTCCGTAGAACAAAGAGAGAGGGTGCATGCAGGAGCTGGTTTCCCTTGAGCAATTTGCCCCTTTGCTCGCTTGTATACTTCGTAAAGGAGGGGAAATTCTGAGGTTTGGTGGCGAAAGACATGAAGAGCTTGCGCCCGCGCAAGAGCATCACATACATCGCTTAATCCACTAGCAAGACTTGCTTCAACCTCGTCTTTTTCGATTTGGTATTCTTGGAAAATGGTTTTTGCTCGCTGTAGTAGAAATACCAAGAGGGATGAAAGAATCTCTTCTTTTTCCTTTTTCATCGGCGTCTTAAAATGGTCCAAACAATCTGACAAAAGGGAAGGAAGGTCGAGATGGTATCGATTTGCAAGGAGCATGCGGATCATTCCAAGAGCTTGTCGTCGAAGAGCATAAGGGTCAGCCGAAGAGGTCGGCTGTAAGCCAATACGGAAACAAGATAGAAGATTATCGATTTTGTCAGCCAGACTGAGGATGATGCCCGTCTCCGTTTCGGGAAGAGCACTCCCTTCCCCCTTCGGAAGCCACTGTTCTTCCAAGGCTTGCGCCACTTCGGGATCTTCACCTCCGGCAAGGGCATAGTAGCGTCCCATCGTTCCTTGCAATGTAGGGAATTCGTAAACCATTCCCGTTGCGAGATCGGCTTTTGCAAGAAGAGCCGCTCGTGATACCTTTTCTTTGGTGCTGATACCTAGATGATCTTGAATAAGAGATGCATGGGCAATGAGCCGTTCCACTTTGTCATAAAGAGAGCCGAGTTCTTTTTGGAAGGTAACATGCTTGAGTTTTTCGTTTATCGTTTCAAGAGGATATTGAAGATCTTGCTCGTAGAGAAAAGCGCCGTCGCTGAGTCGAGCGGTTAAGACTTTTTTATTCCCTTTGCAGATTGCCTCCGATCCTTTCGTATCGGCAACAACAACGAATGCCGATTGCAACCTTCCATCGGGATGCGCTAATGGAAAGTACTTTTGGTGTTCAACCATCTCCGAGATAAGAACCTCTTTGGGGATTTTTACAAACGAGTCGGCAAATTCACCAATGAGGAGTTCAGGATATTCGACGAGATAGGCCACAGCAGTAAGAACCTCTTCTTTTGCAAGAACATGAGCATGGCGCTCCTTTTCAATAGCGGCAAGTCGTTGACGGATGAGTGTTTTGCGCTCCTCAGGATCGACGAGGACATCATGGGTTTTTGCTGTTGCGACATAGTCCGTTGCGTGTTGTATCGAAAAAGGAGCGGGATTCCTTTGACGGTGCCCTTCAGAAATTCTTCCAGAAAAAAGATATTCCATCGCAATAGGAAGCACATTCTCTCCAAAAAGGGCAACAAGCCATCGAAGGGGACGGGCATACATAAGAGAGGAGGAACCCCAACGCATCTTTTTTGGGAAAGAGAGGCGTTGGATGATAGAGGGAATGGCCTCGATGAGAAGGTCTTTTGTCGAGATAGCTGGAAGAGTCTTCTCCATAAAAAGATACTCCTCTCCTTTGTGGAGAATGATCTTTCCTCCTTCAATCGTTCCTTCCCGTAATGTGGAGAGATCGGGAGTCGAGAGATCAAACGAACGGAAGAAACCAATCGCAGCAGGACGTGCCCCTCCTTCGTGATCAAAAGCTTGATGAATAGGAGGTCCACGTTTGGCAATCTTTTCCGAGTGCGTGCTTGTTTGTAGTCCCCGGATTACGATAGCCAGGCGGCGCGGCGTTCCATACACGGTAATCGTTTTGTAAGCGAGGCGATTTTCTGCTAGGAACATGCGAAATTGCTTTTCCAAGCTTTCCATCCCTTTTGGAACGTAGGAAGAGGGGAGTTCTTCCGATCCAATCTCTAAAAGAAAGTCTTCTTCTCCTTCTAAAGAGGTCGTTTCGTTTTCTTCGGAAGGGGTTGAAGAGGGGGTAGATGCTGGAACAGGAGGCGGGAGGTGGCGAAGAAGGGGAAAACCCATCTTTTCCCGACTCTCTAGATAAGCTTTGGCTATCTGCTTGGCAAGATCTCTTGTGCGGGCAATATAGCCGGTTCGTTCCGTTACCGAAATCGCTCCTCGTGCATCGAGAATGTTGAAGGCGTGGGAAGCCTTCATCACAAAGTCATAAGCGGGGATGGGAAGGTTTGCTTCGATGAGGCGGTTCGCTTCTTTTTCTGCATCATTGAAGTGGCGCAACCACATAGCGACATCGGCTTTTTCGAAGTTATAGTGGCTCCACTCCACCTCATTCTGATGATAGATGTCGCCATAACGAAGGGTATCATTCCAAGCAATGTCGTAGATGCTATCAACTCCTTGGAGATACATGGCAAGCCGTTCAATGCCATAGGTGATTTCCCCTGGTATGGGATGGAGCGTCTGTCCAGCAAGCGTTTGGAAATAGGTGAATTGGGTGATCTCCATTCCATCCATCCACACTTCCCATCCTAGGCCCGAGGCTCCAATGGTGGGCTGTTCCCAATCGTCTTGTACAAAACGGATATCGTGATCACTAAGGGAGAAGCCGATCGCTTCAAGAGAGGCGAGGTAAAGATCTTGGATGTCGGGCGGGGAGGGTTTTAGAATGACCTGATATTGGAAGAAATGTTGGAGGCGGTTGGGATTTTTTCCATAGCGTCCATCGGTAGGTCGCCGGCATGGTTCAATATAGGCGGCAGAGAAGGGTTCCGGACCGATGCAACGTAGGAAGGTAGCTGGATTCGAAGTACCTGCACCTACTTCAATATCATATCCTTGCCAGGAGATACACCCCTGTTTTTCCCAGAAGGCGATAAGTTGGCGAATCATTTCTTGGAAGGAGATCGTAGGTACCTAAGAAAAACTGTTTTGACTAAATGTGAAAAAATTCTACCATTTTTTTCAAGGAGGAGCAAGATAGGCTCGACCCAATTTCATGGCAAAAAAACATCGCAACATTTGGGAAAGGCTGCAGAGGGATCCTTTTGTCCATCCGATTGAAGAATATCCTCTCGTTTCCATTGTCGTTCCGACATACAATTCGGCCGAGGCGTTGCCTCTTACGATGGAGAGTGTCTTTGCTCAAGAATATCCTCGCTGGGAGGCTATCATCGTGGACGCGAACTCGGATGATTCGACCACTGCAATTGTTGAAAATTACCACGATGAGCGGGTTCGTTTTTTCTCGGTTTCTTCCTATCACACCTATGAGATGTTGAATAAAGGGATCTCTTTGGCCCAAGGAGAGTATCTCCATTTTCTCTACCCCGGAAGTTACTATCTCACTCCTTTAGCATTACAAGTCGCTATGGGGTTCGCATTGAATCAACTCTCCCCTGAACTGATACTATCGGCCAGCTTGGTCCGCGAAAGAGGAGAAGACTCTACTTTACTATTTCGTCCTTTGGATCGTCATTTTCTTTACGACGGGTTGCAGCCTACCCGAATCGAATCGTGCTGGATTGCGCGCGAGGCATTTCGTGTGATGGGAAAGTTTCGAACCGATCTTTTTGTACGCGGATCTCTTGATTTCTTTTGTCGCTTTATGCAGTACGAAACACTGCGTTTTGCTTCGTATTATCGCGTTTTTATCGATTGTGAGCCGAATGAGGTGGACCGCTCTACCGTTTATGTCCACTTCACAGAGACGGTGCGGATCATCTACCACTATTTTGGTCTGTGGGCAGCGGCAAAATGGATTTTTACCCAACAAGATCTTTGGCGCTTCTTCCGGCTGTGGCTAAAAAATATGTGGATTACCCTTTTTGGGAACCGGTGATTTGAAAAAGTGTTCGAAAGTGCATCTTTGCAACGAAAGGAAGAGAGTCTTTTCCATGCTTTTCTACAAAGGCTTTTCCGGCTTGGACGACAAGAGACGAGGCCCCTTTTGGCAGAGGAGTCTTAAAACGTTGTTCCAGCTGTTGAATCCCTTGAATAAATGCCTCCCGCGCAAGGATGGATGCAGCAGCGACGACGATATCTTCTTCTCCTCGATGGCGCTGGGTGAGCGCAACCGAGGTACCCTTTTTTTCTAAAGCCCTTTCGACAACGCGTTCGTTGGCAAATTGATCGATAAGGACCTCTGTACAACCCGATTGTTCAACGAGATCCGAGATGACAGTGGCATGCCCCCACCCTAAGAGATCATTGAGGTTTTGCATCTTCTCATAAAGAGTGTTGTATCGCTCGGGAAAAAGAGAGACAATCTTATAAAGACCCCCTTTCCGAATTTGTTGAGCTAGCGAGAGAAGTTTTTTTTCGGCGATCTTTTTCGAGTCGCCAACACCGATAGATCGCCACTCTTCGATCTGCTTTTCATCGCCAAAGACGGCAGCGATACAAAGAGGGCCGAAGAAATCGCCTTTTCCCGATTCATCGACACCGATATGCGGGTGGACGGGTTGTGTTGGAGTATGGGTATAAGGAAAGGCTTTGAGTAACTCAGGTTCTAAATAGAATTCGATAAAGGGATTCATCTCTTTTCCCTGAATGACCAACTTTCCCGAAGTGTAGAGGGTACAGGAGACCCCTTTTTTTCGTGCCGCAAAAATCGTGTAGGGAGGGCGCGAGAAAGAGAAGCCTTGACTGCTTAAATCGTTGCGCAGTTTTTCATGAAGATGCGAGGGGAGTGGTGTTACGAAAGGAGGCATATTCGACAAGCGTTATATTCGTCGCAAAAAGATGCCAGTATAACCAAAAAGTTCTCTTTTGAACACCCTCATCTATTACCAAATTCATCGATCGCGTAAACTGTCACAAAGAATTGGGGAAACTTGGTTTCTTCAAAAAAAGAAAAAAAATGATGATTAATGGATGATTCGTTCATGTCCGTTAAGTTGTCTGTGTTAGGAGTCGAAACATGATAACGAAAGAGCGCATACAAGTGTTCAAACAGATCGGTAGCGATCTCAGCCAGAGACGAAAAGAAATCAATGTCTCTCTCAAAGAGGCAGAGAATGCGACATCGATACGCATGAGCTATCTCCAAGCGATTGAAGAGGGGGCAGTACATAAATTGATCTCGCCCGTCTATGCACAAGGATTTGTCAAACAATACGCAACCTATCTAGGAGTCGATGGAGAAAAAATTCTTCGAGAACATCCCGACTTATTCCAGCGGCTTGACAACCAAGATTTTGTCTATGGAATCGGTACGTTAGAGAAAAGAGGAACCCCTGTTACCCATGTCAAATGGTTTCCCAATGCCGTGTGGATTGCTCTCTTCGGTGGCGTACTGCTCGTCGCATGGTTTGCTGCTCGGTATTTTGAGGTTTTTTAGATGAAAGGGAAAAAATTACTCTCTCTTTTTTTAGTGGGCTAGCAATTGGCGCCGCTGATGTCGTTCCAGGAATTTCAGGAGGGACTGTAGCCTTTTTACTAGGGATTTATTCCGATCTCATTAACCATCTCAAGAGATGGAGAAGAGAAGGACTCTCTTTTTTGTTTCCCTTGTTAGGCGGGATCGCCATCTCTCTTTTTATCCTTCCCGCACACCTTTCTCGCTGGATGCATGATCACGAAGCGCGCACTTGGCTCTATTCCCTTTTTTTTGGAGGAATCATCGGTTCGATTCCTTTGTGTTTCCGTCGGGTACAACAGTGGGGAGTCTTCTCTCTTTCTTTTTTAACGATAGGGGCTTTTATCACATTTGGGATCTCGTATCTGCCCGCGGTTCATGAATATTTCGAAAGGATTTCTTTTCCTTTTCATTGGGAAGTATTTTTTTTCCTTTGTGGAGCTTTGGCTATTTGTGCGGCATTATTACCAGGTATTTCCGGGAGCACTCTCTTAGTTGTTATGGGGGCATACCCTTTTATCATTGATGCATTAGCACGTCTTCGCATTGGGGATTTCTCGGCTTTTCGTATCTTATTCCCTTTCGGTGTGGGAGTTCTTATTGGAGGTATCGGATTTGTTGGGGTGATACAACGGATGTTGTCGCGTTATTCCAACACCACCTACGCCTTCCTGACAGGGTGTTTGTTCGGAGCATTGCCTGCGCTTTGGCCCTATTGGCAGTGGGAGGGAGGGGTTCCCATGCATGCCATCATTCCCAAGATCACACACGCTCTTGAGCAGAGATCCCTTGCCCTGATTATTGCAACAGCACTGCTTTTCTACGGAGTAGAAAGATACCGCACGTCGTTTTCTGTTGGGTAATACACGCCCTAGAATGGGGATTACGAGTATTGTCCAATAAAGACCCGTACTCCATCGAGAAAGCGCTGAATCGCTAACAATATCAACACCATACCCATCAACTTTTCGATGGCAAGAAGACCATTTTTCCCTAAGATACGGTAGAGAAAAGGACCGGCAAGGAAGACACAAAACGTCGCTAACCACGCAATGCAGATCGCTAGAAACATCATGAACGCATTTTGTTCGAGCCGAGCAAAAAGCAATATCGTCGCCAACAGTCCCGGACCTGCAACGAGGGGAATAGCAAGAGGGATGATGAACGGTTCTTCATGGTTATGCGGGATTTGCTTGCGAGGACTGCTGGGATACGAAAAGAGGATTTTGATCGCATAAAGAAACAAAATCAATCCCGATGAGAGGCGGATATTGACCTCAGAAATTTGCAAAAATTCGAATAAAAATCGACTCAAGAACTGGAAAAAAACCATTGTAAACAAAGCAATCAACATCTCACGGATCACATAACGATACTTTCTTTCTGGAGCTATTCTCTCCAATAGGGTGACATAAGTTCCTAAATTACCAAAAGAGTCCATGATGAAAAAAAGGACAAGGATGATAGTAAATAACGGCATACGAGTTAACCTTTTGCTCCAATTAATTTGTTGATTCCATCGATGATCATCTGCACACCAAGCAAGCACACGATGAGTCCCATCAATTGCTCAAGAATGGAAAGACCTCTCTTCCCCATTTTTTGTAACAACAAGGGAGAGAGGAGAAGGATCCCAATCACTCCCAAAGATGAAATAGCAACGGCAATCACCAAGGAAAAAAGATACGTTACCTCATGACTCAATAACATAATGATCGACAAAGTACCCGGTCCCGAAAGCAGTGGTGTTGCAATAGGGACAATAAAAGGCTCATGTTGACCGTTATTCTTCTCAACGAGATGGGCATGGTGAGCAAAAATCATATCAAGAGCGACAATGACAAGTAAAATCCCCCCTGCAAAACTCACGGTATAATCCCTCACCTCAATCAAAGAGAGAAAACCCTCTCCTAAAAAAAGGAAGAAAAGAGCAAGACATAAGGAGACAATACCCTCCCTCAATAAAATCCACCGTTGCTTGGCAATGGGAAACGATTTCACCAATGCCAAAATCGCTGGCGCATTGCCTATCGGGTTGGTAACAAGAAAAATCGTAATAGCGAGTTGGATGATGTTCAACATGGGGGGACCTGTCCCCCAAAACCCCCCGCGGCCGCTTTGCGGCCTTGCATTTGTCGTCGGTTTATAGCGATAGTCGTGCCATAGTTTCCTTGTTTTTGCGCGAAAACTACCACTTTCGCGCAAAAAAAGAGGAAACTGCGGAGAGAAAGAGCAACAAAACAAATAAGAGATGGGAGAAATTACAGAAACGTTCTCTTCGTGCTGCAAACTATGCATACACAACCTCCAAGGCATGGTTGCGGAGCCTACAGGCATCACAGCGTTGGCAGGGGGTGCGAGAAGGCGTTGGATCGTAGCAGCTCCACGTTTGTTCTAGAGGGATTTTGTGGTGTTTCGCTGCAGCGTAGATCTCTTCTTTTGTCATCTCAAGAAGGGGGGTGATAAGGCGGGGAGGATGGCCTTGGAGCGATCGAGCCGTAGCGACATCAATCAACGCTTGAAAGCGCTTGATGAAGAGGGGCTGGCAATCGGGAAAGCCGTTCCAGTCGTGGCGATTGGCTCCAAAATGGATCTCATCGGCCTCTTCGATTTCCGCTTGGGCAAGGGCATAGGCTAAAAAAAGGGTGTTGCGCGCCGGAACATAGGTCGTTGAGATCCCTTCCTGCTGGATCTCTTCGGGAGAGCGATCTTTGGGGAGAGGAGTGCCATCAACAAGAGAAGACTTGGCAAAGGTAGACGGAGGGAGGGAAATCACTTTCTGCGGTACGTTGTAATGAGTAGCAAGCGCTTGTGCCGCATCGAGTTCAACCGCATGCCGCTGACCATAATCGAAGGTAAGAGCCAAACACGTTTTCCCTTCGCGTAGAGCTTTGACAAGCACCAAAGTGGAATCAGTACCCCCACTAAATAAAATAATGGCTTTCATACGCCGCGCGTCTCCGGTGACCAGATCCATTTGTGGACTTGGAGGTTGAGGCGGACGGGGAGTTGGTCGTTTAGAATCCAGTCGATAAGATCTTGTGGGTCGAGAACCTGATGCACAGGAGAGAAGAGAAGAGGAGACTCTTTTTCGAAAAGGCGATAGGTCGTTGCGATCTCTTTGGCCCAATCGTAATCATTGCGATCTTTAATGACGAATTTCACTTCGTCATGAGGACGGAGGTTGGATAGGTTTTCCCAATGATTTTTCTGTTCCATTCCGCTACCAGGACACTTGATGTCGAGAATGATTTTCGCTCTTGGGTCGATCGATGCCGTCGAGAGAGAGCCCCCTGTCTCAATGCTGACGCAATAGCCCTTGTCAGCGAGTTGACGGATAAGGGGATGGATGTTTTCTTGAAGGAGGGGTTCTCCTCCCGTAATGCAGACGTGAAGAAGACCATTGGTCTCGACTTGTCGGACAATGGCTTCTAACGAGTAAGAGTTGCCTCGAGGAAAGGAATAGGGCGTGTCGCACCACGAACAACGGAGGTTGCAGCGCGCTGTGCGGATGAACGTCGTGGGCAACCCCGTCCATGTCGATTCTCCTTGGATGCTAGCGAACATCTCCGTTAGCTCAAGAGTTGTTTTTGTTGTTGTCGGAAGTACTTCCATAGAAAATCTGCATCCATAAAAAAGAAAAGTATAGCAATTCGCTCGATCAACAGCAAGTGACAAAAAAGTTTTTCTGGCATACACTCGTCGCCCTTACACAACAAAACAGAGGTTTCTTATGAAATATCCTTTTTTGCCTGCTTATGCAATACCTAGGTTTGAAAAATTTCTATTTCCGTTTTCACCAATCGATGCTGTGCGTCACTGGAAAAAGGGGACTTTAGGGCATCGGATTATTGCCGTTTTGATGCATGTTCCTATCCTTGGACCTCTTTTTGCTTTGGGAGAGAGGGCGGCATTTGTTGCTCAAAAACACTTTACTCAACAACATATGGATAAAAAACAGAAAGATTCTGTTCCACCTCCTGCCCCACTAAATGAGAAAAAAATCGTTTTGAAAGACAACCCAGAAGAGAAGCCCCAGGATCCAGCTGGGAGTGGAAGCAAAAGACACCTGCAGACTCACCTGTTTTTGAAACAAAAGAAACACAAACGACACTAGAAACAACGGAAACCGGCAGCGAAACAGATCCCTTGTCAGAGTTCAGGCCGATTGTCATCAAGCGCCCCCTTACAGAAGAACAACAAAAAATCGAACAAGAAAAAGAGCATCTCATAAAACTTTATGAAAAACATAAGGAGAAAGTGACAAAAGGTGAAAAACCAGCTTATGTTGAAGATCCAAAAATTACTGATGAAGAGGTGACTTTTAATCAAAAAGAACAGAACTTAATTAATGCTGTATATCGTTATTACTGTACCAAAGGTGCAGTGCCTGATCCTAAAAACGTAATATTAATAACAAAAAAAGAAACAAGTATAATTGATCAGGATCAATTAGTTTTTTCTTTAAAGAGCCGACCAGGATTGATTCTAAAATTCGGTTGGAATGGAAAAAAACTTCGCACAAAAAACGAAATAAATGAAAGAATTACCGTAGCTAACAAGGCAATGCAACGCTGTAAAGATGAACAAGACCCCCTCTATTTATTAAGTGTACCTGCTCAGCGGATAGCATCTGTACCAGTGAACAATAAAAAAGGAGAAAAGATTGGTAATCGATTTTTCATGGTCCAGCGAAAAAAAACACTTTATTGTGACGGGGATTTTATTGCGCAAGAAGGTCGTTTACGATGGTTGGAAGAAAAATTTCCTACAATACATAGTGAACTTCTTCGACAAGTGCACACGATTGCCCAACATCTTAAATGGGTAGATACAGCTCCAGTTAATTTTCCTGCTTCTGAAAAGACCATCGAATACAATCTTATTGATTTAACAAGCGATGGAATAACTTATGTTGATAAGTGTGGAATGAACAGGGGAAGTCTAAGAAAGGCATATGGCTGTTTTGCATCAATAGCAACCATTGAACAATTATTCCCAACACAGGAGCAATTTTTTGATTATGGTGAATTTATTGCATTGAGCAAAAAGCGAGAAGAATATAGAAAAAAACATGCAGAATTGTTGTGCAGCGACATGATTAAAATACCAGCAGCTTCTCCTGATGAAAGAAAAGAATATAAAGACTTGGTTGAAATGGTTTGGAAAACACCGGAACCTATTACAAGGCCACGTTCACTTAGTGCGACAACGTTGCGGAAAGAATTAAGTAAATTGAACACATCTCCAGAACCTAGCAATGGAAAGGAACTACCTGTAATTGAAGTAACCATACCATGGTTAATGAGAGCGTTGGTATGCAATGATACACAAAAAGAATTATATGAAGCGTATTATCAAGGTAAGCTGTTAGAGACAGATGAGAAGCAGAATAAAGCACAAGCATTCATTGAAAAATTAAAGGCATGTACAGAGGATCAAAAACGATTATTTCAATATTTTCTCCAAGCCTTTGCTACAAGGAAAAGTACTTTAGACGAATTAACAGGACGAACCATTGAACTGGAAATTCCTCCATCATGGAAGATGAACGAAAAAAGTGTTGCAACGGATTTAGAAAAATTAAAAGGAGATTATTCTTTCCTCAACTATCAAGTCAAAGGAGTTAAAAATGCACCGATTATTGTCGTCTGGTATTTTTAATCATTCGCTTTTTTTAGGGCGTGTCATCAATCGAGAGGAAAGTGCATTTTTCTCTGAGGAAAATCGATGAGGATGGGTCTTGTGGAAAAGAAGGGAGCACCGAGTAATCCATCGACATCAGAATCGGAGCGATTGATGCGAAAAAAGGGACCCACTGCAAGTGGTTCTTGAGCCAATAATAAATGATCAAGAGAGGTTTTTTGGATGCAAAGAGGTTGCGATAAGAGCTCTTCATCGTTGTCGGAAAAAAGAAAGTTGTGCGAAGAGGCGGTGTCTAGGCAAAACGTCCGCCGCTCTTTTTCGATGGTCGCATCGATAGTCCATACTCCGGCACCCGGGGTGATGTCTGTCTCGATCCAATCTTTGACTATAGAGGCATAAGATTCTCCTGAATCAAAGAGGGTTAATGAATGGGAAGGAAAATCGAAGAGAACGACTTGGTTTTCAAAGACGGGATTTCCCAAAATAATGGATGGATAGGGAGATTGCGATCGGTGTGTAGATGTGTCTTCAGAAAAAGTGTAAATAACTCCTTCACCCGCATGAGGAGCGACATCAATGGGAGAGAACAGAAAAGATCCTAGACGAAGATGATGGATCGTATATCCCTGAAGGATCTCTTTCTTCCCTTCGAAATTGACGAGACGGAATTTTTTGTAGAGAGGAGAGAGTGCTTTTTCCGGCACCTTTTCTTGATCAAATTGCGATACAGCCCTTCCTAAATCGATCCATATATGATAGGTGCACCCATCGATCGATCCTTCACAATAGGGGATTTTTTCTGAAGTGAAGTGCAAAGGAATCGCTTCTTTCCCAGAAATAGAAAAAAAACTACTGGAAAAAAGCAAAAGCAGAAAGCGCACTACCAGGGTTGTCTCCTTAAATATAGTTTTTTGAATTAAAATTTTTATGATTGTGGCCATAAACTCTTCTGTGTTTTAACATCATATCCTTCATACATGAATGAAACGCAAAGGAGCAAAGACGGAATGGCGCAAAGAAATGAAGATGAGATTTCATATGAAATTATTGGAGCTGCAATTGAGGTCCATCGCACGTTAGGGGGTCCGGGTCTTCTTGAGGGTATATATGAGAGCTCTCTTTGTCACGAGTTAATATTAAGGGGGCTGCAAATCCAAAAACAACTCATTATCCCCGTAAAATATAAAAATACGATTGTAAGAGATCCTCTATGTCTTGATATCCTTGTAGAGGATAAGGTTATTATCGAAGTTAAAGCAACTGAAAAGGAACATGATATTCACAAAGCACAGCTCTTAACCTATCTTCGGCTAACCGGAATTAAGCTAGGTCTTCTAGCTAATTTCGGTCAATCTTGCGTTAAGGATGGGATCCATAGAGTCGTGAATGGCCAATAATTTCTTTGCGTCTTACCGTCTTTGCTTCTTTGCGTTTTATACCAAATGAATGACAAGAGCAAAGTCTTCTTATGATGGAGGCGAGTGCTTTGCTCGAATTTTTTCTTCGGGTGCGAGTATGCGCGGCGGTGGGCCAAAGGATCCATTAGACATGGATGTAATCTCCCCATTTCTTTCATCGCCAAACTCGGAAGCAAATTTCTCTTTGCTGTAACCACGAAAAAAGCCTTCTGTCGTCAAATCATCCGAATCACACCGTTTTCTACCCGAAGAGCATAGCTTTAGGGCAATCTTGTCGAGAGAAACAGATCCCTCATATCCCTTGATGCGAACTCTTCTACCACCTCAAAAAGAGACTTCTGTACGAAGCAGAGCATCTTTCGGCTCTGTGTTCAACAACTGATTGAAACCGATCAGCTTGTTTTCAAGCTGCATCGTTTTGATGTAATTGTCTAACTTCATGAAGGATGCCCTTTTGAAGGAATATCAAGTTTGTTGTATCAAATCAATTAACGCAAGTTTTTAATGGACGTAATCCCTACTGTTCATTGTCTTGTAGAAATCATCGAATACAAATATTCAGGTGAAAGATCAGCACCATTGTCCCAAACAATGGTTCCTAATTCTTTATTTACGGAGACAGTTGTAAAGTAATCTTTGTCTTGTAACTTTGAAAAAATTCCTTTAAAAGGAATAACCGTAGAAATATCGATATCTCCTTGCACGTTGTTTTCGAAGCGCAAAAAAAGTATATAATTTTTAATCACTTTTACTTCGACTACGTCGTATAACATATTTTATTACTCCAATGGAGGAATTTTCTTTAGCTCAGCGAATTTTTCTGCTAACTGCCAATCCTCTATTAAGGATTCTTGGTGCATACTCGCCCATTCAATTACCAAACCTAACACTTTTGGAGGTAGCTTTCCATCTAATAGGGCAAGATCATTAATGGAAATGGTCGCTTTATACGCATTGTAGCGCACATGAAAATGTGGGGGATTGTGTTCTTTGTAGTACATCGCAATGATGATACCAAGAAATCGACTGATCTCAGGCACTCGTTTTCCCTTCAAATTGTTTAAGTAGATAGTTTTTTACAAGCCTCTTCATTTTAATGGTTTTTTTAAGAAAAGTAAATTACGATTTTTGTGTAACCGAGTGCTTGTGCCATAGGTCGAGCTCACCACTCATCCACGAATCAATACCGGCAAACCCCAGCTCATCAAGGAGTGAAAGGTCGTAAATGCAGAGGAGTATCCTTGGTGCTCTGCATGTTGGTTCAAAGAACACGTCTCTTTAGGACATTATCATACAGTCACTTCTTTTAAAATAGACCAAGTTACTGTTGTCGATGACTTCTAAATCAACCATTCATGGAGGGGATCGCTTTGCTCGAATTTTCTCTTCGGGCGCAAGTGTGCGCAGCGGCGGTCCAAAGGATCTATTAGAATGGATGTAATCTCCCGATTCATTTATCTATAAACTTCTTTGCGATGACCAAAATTCACAACTAAAATAATCAATTCTTTATCTTGAATTTCATAAATCACGCGATACTTTCCTAGGCGATAACGATAGTGATTGGTTCTACCTGACAATTTTTCGCCCAAACGAGGATTTACCGCTAGTTTTTTCAAGTCATCTTGTAATAACATTTTGAGTTGATTGGGAAATTTCTTGATAAGCCTTAAAGCTTTTGTTGTAAAATTAATTTTATAAATCATGCATCCCATCCAAGCTCTTTACAGGCTTGTTCCCAGGAAATAGTTCCATGTTCAGCAATGTCTTTATAGGCTTGTTCAATAGATAATTTATCTAATTCATCCTCGTAATTTTCTATGCTTCTTATGACTGCACGAGTGACAAAATCTTTAATCGAAATGTCTTGTTTGGCACATGCCATTTTTAAATAGACGAACTCATCGGCGGGAAAGTCTATCGTAAGTTTTTTTGTAGGACGTTGTTCCATAAGAAGACCTCCTTGTGGATATCAACTCCATTGTACCACAAATTTGGTTTACCGTAAACCCGGGAAAAAGGGCAATGCAGGAGCAAAAAAGACCAATATGGTTGGATCCAAAACTTGGGCTAAAGCTTCTGCTGCAATGGCGTAACCGAGTGCTTGTACCATAGGTCGAGCTCACCACTCATCCACGACTCAATACCGGCAAACCCGAGATCGTGAAGAAGTGAGCGATCGTAAATGCGAGGACTCTCATTATTCTGTAAGCGGATCACTTTAGGATCGAAAGAGAGCACCCATCCATGCTCGTCAAAAGACATGAGATCAGTGATCCCTTGATCAACTAGCTGAGGAGCTAGCGTTTCTCGGATGTTTTTCCATACGTCGAGAAAAGAGGCTTTGGCAGGTTTTTCTCCTTCTTGCATTGGGGAAATTGTTTTTCGATTCTTAAACCGGTTTTTGAGCCAACGATGGAAAATGTTTTTGGGAATCTTGGTCGTGCCAATTTCAAAACTTTTGATGGCTGCCTCAGGATTGACCGAGGAATACCATGCCGTCCGCAATTGAAGGCAAAAATAGTAGGCAAGGGCTTGTTCTCTTCCAAGAACAAGGGCATGGATGAAAATTCAATGAGTCCTTTTATTCCTGTAAATGCCAATTTTCCTTTTTCGTTATAGAATTCGGGAAATTTCGGCCCTTCGCGGATGCCATTTTGGATATACTGGTAGAGCTTGGGATACTCTAGCCGAAAGGATTCGTCACTCAGGCGGATTTTGGAAAAAATGGTGTGCCAGGTTTTGAGCATATCTTGATTTTCTGCAAGCCATTGGCGGCGGCTATAGGATTGAATCTGATTTTTCCATTGATAACCGTTCTTTCGGATTTGTTGCAGAATTTGTAAGTTGCGTATGGGGCCGATATGGCACGAATCGTTGTACTGTTGGGAAAAAACGTACCGTGCTAATTCTGAAGATGCCTTTGGAGGACGAAACCAGTTGCGGATCTTACGAAAGATTTTTCGGATAAAGGCGACAACAATTTCCCAGTCAGCCCGTTGTTGTTCCTTTTTAGGAATCACCTCTTCCGGAATTTTCTGATCTTCCGGAATTGTTGTTAGACGACGGGGATGATATTCATCAGAAGTGGGGTCCATATATGAGGTTTCATTTTATATTTTCCATAGCATCTTTATTGGCAGAAATGCCAGAATTTTTTACACTATTCCTTTGTTTTCTTAAGTTTGAGTGGGATTAATCTATGAATGAGACGTATCGCATCGGGGATTCGATAGGGAATTTTCAAGTCACTAAATGTCAATGGATTCCAGAATTAAAAACGGCGCTGGTCGAGCTGGAGCATGGCCCCACAGGGGCAAAAGTGATGCATTTGCCGAAAGACGACCCTGAAAATTTTTTTTGCCTCTCCTTCCAAACGATCCCAACAACGTCAAATGGTGTTGCCCATATCCTCGAACATACCGTCCTTTGTGGATCAGACAAATTCCCCGTTAAAGACCCTTTTTTTTGCATGCAGCGCCGTAGTCTCAATACCTTTATGAACGCTTTGACGGGTGCCGATTTCACCTGCTATCCTGCTTCGACACAGGTGCCACAAGATTTTTATAATTTGCTCGAAGTCTATATCGATGCGGTTTTCCATCCCCATCTATCAAAAATGAGTTTTTTCCAAGAGGGTCATCGCCTCGAGTTTTCTGTGTCTAACGATCCTATGTCTTCATTGGAGAGAAAAGGGTATTGTTTACAACGAAATGAAAGGGGTGATGGCAGCACCTAATGCGCGACTCCATGAGGCAATGAATCAACACCTCTTTCCCACCATCACCTACGGTGTGAATTCGGGGGGAGATCCAAAAGAAATCCCTCATCTGACCTATGCAGAATTGATTGAATTTCATAAAAAATTCTACCACCCTAGCCGCTGCCTCTTCTTCTTTTATGGCAACCTCCCCTTAGAAAAACATCTCACTTTTATCGAAGAACACGCTCTTCAAGTCGATCCTTTACCTCCTCTTAAACGGTTGGATAAGCAGCCTCGTTTGGAAGCGCCCGTTACCTACGATGCGCCTTATCCCATTGGAAAAGAAGAAGAAACAAAAGAGAAAACATGGATCTCTTTGGGTTGGCTCACTTGTGACATCCAAAATCAAGAGGAGGCTTTAGCCCTCTCCATGTTGGAGATCATCCTCATGGACAATGATGCTTCTCCTTTAAAACGCGCTTTGCAACATTCGGGTTTCTGTAAACAAGCTTCCGCTTATCTGGAAGAGGATATGAGTGAACTTCCTTGGATTTTAACGTGCCAAGGATGCGAAGCCGACGATGCCGATGCATTAGAGGAGTTTATTCTCGAAGAGCTCACTCGTATCGCTGAAGAGGGCTTTCCCGAAGATATCGTCGAGATGGCTCTCCATCAATTAGAATTGCAGCGGAGTGAGATCTCAGGTGATCACTATCCCTTTGGTCTTGTTCTTTTTATGCGTTCTGCCCTTTTGAAACAACACGGCGTGGCTCCAGAGAATGGCTTAACTCTTCACCAACATTTTTCCCGCATACGACAACAACTTCGGGAGGATCCCGATTATCTCTCGAAATTGGTACAAAGATACTTCATCGATAACCCCCATCGGGTGCGCATTGTTCTCTATCCCGATAAAGAACTCGTTCATCGAGAAAAAGAGGCAGAGGAAGCGGTTTTGCAAAAGCTGCAAGAGGAGTTGACCGAAGAGGAGAGAAAAAACCTCGTTTTGCAAGCAACGCGTTTAGCTGATCATCAAAAGGCTCTTGAAGGAAATCTCGATGTCTTGCCAAAAATCCGTTTAAGCGATGTCCCCAAAGAATCGCGTGATTTTTTCTTGAATGTACGCCCTTTCGATGCTCTGACAACGTACCATCATTCGGCTTTTACTAATGGTATTACTTATGCCGAATTCCATTTTCCTCTTCCTCATTTAGAACCGGAAGAAATTTCTTATCTACCCCTATTTGTTTCTCTTGTAACGCAGATGGGATCGGGAGGAAGGTCGTATATCGAGACACTCCAATACATGCAAGCGCATACGGGAGGGATCGGTGCAGCACTGGGTCTACATTCTCATGTTGAAGACCACCGTCGTTGTGTTCCTTCAATTACTTTGCGAGGCAAATGCCTCGATCGAAAGGGGGAGTTCCTCTTCCCCCTCTTCATGGATACTTTAAAAGGAGTCTCTTGGAGCGATCGAGAGCGCTTGAAAGAGCTGATCTATAAACAGGCGACATCGATAGAAAGCCGTATCAACCAAATGGCCATGCGCTATGCGATCCAACTCTCTTCGTCGGCACTTAACTTGGGATCCCATCTCGCTTTCCAATGGTTTGGTTTGCCCTATCTCGTCTTTTTGCGTGATCTGGTTGCTCATCTCGATGAACGGTTAGATGATGTTTCCGAAAAATTGTTCTCCTTGCATAACAAACTGTTTCATCCAAGTCGGGGGGATTTGGTCATTACCTGTGACGAGGATATGGGGAATCTGTTGTATGACAATGAATTTTTCGGACTGAAGAATTTCCCCTACGGCAAAGAGTCCATTTGGGAGTGGTATGGGAAACCATCACCTGTCATCACCCAAGGGAGAAAAATCTCCTCTAGTGTTGCTTTCATTGCCAAAGTCTTCGAAACGGTCTCCTATGTCGATCCATCGGCCGTTGCACTCAATGTGGCTTCGTTTCTCTTTGACAACCTAGTCCTTCATCCAAGAATTCGCGAACAGGGAGGAGCCTATGGCGGGGGGGCAGCGGCGAATGCTCTGGCAGGTAGCTTTACTTTCTAAAGCTATCGCGATCCCAATATCGATACGACACTAAAAGCTTTCGATGAAGCTATCGAAACGATTGCCAAGGGGGAGTTCACGGAAGAACATTTGGAAGAGGCGAAACTGGAGATGATTCAAGCAATCGATGCACCGATTGCGCCGGGAAGCCGCGGAGGCGTTGCTTACCAATGGCTTCAAGAAGGAAAATCGCTTGAGGTGCGTCAAACATTTCGAGAACGCCTTCTTCAGTTGAGCAAACAAGATGTAGTCGAGGCCGTAAAGGCCATCATCCTCCCCGCAGCAAAAAATGGAGCTGCTGTATGTATGGCGTCTCAAGAACTCTTCGAACAAGAAAATCAAAAGCGACAAGAACGGGGAGAAACACCTCTTCCCCTTTTCTCTCTTGATGAAGGATTTGGAAAATAGATGGCGTTTGACGAGGTACCGAATCAAAGTTTCGACGAGCGGGAAAAAGAGGTTCTTGTTTTTTGGGAGAGGGAAAATGTTTTTAAACGTTCGATTGAACAAAGAAAACATTGCCCCTATTTTACTTTCCTCGACGGCCCTCCCTTCGCAACGGGTCTTCCTCATTATGGGCATCTGTTGGCCGGAACGATCAAAGATATTGTTTTGCGTTACAAAACGATGAAAGGGTTTTATGTCCCTCGCCACAATGGGTGGGACTGTCACGGTCTTCCTGTGGAAAACGAGATTGAAAAACGGGAAGGACTGTCGGGTGCACAGTCGATCGAAGAATTTGGTATCGCTCGTTTTAATGAGGCGTGTCGTGAAATCGTTCTTCGCTATACAGAAGAGTGGAAAGAGACCGTTGCGCGAATGGGACGGTGGGTGAGTTTTGACCAAACGTACCGAACGATGGACCTCTCTTTTATGGAGTCGGTTTGGTGGGTATTCCAACAGATTTATGAGAAAGGTCTCGTCTACGAGGGGTATAAGGTGATGCCTTTCTCAGCGAAGTTAGGAACCCCTTTATCTAACTTTGAAGCTGGTGAGAATTACCAAGAGGTCGATGATCCTTCTCTAACAGTGGCTTTTCCCGTAGAGGGCGAAGCAAATACCTTTTTCCTCGCCTGGACCACAACGCCGTGGACCCTTCTTTCCAACCTCGCACTGATGGTAGGACCGGATATTTCTTATGTCAAAGTCCAGGAAAAAAGGGGAGGGAGATTCTTTTTTCTCGCAAAGGATCGCCTATCTGTCTATTTTGCGACAGAAGACGAATATGACATCGTGACAACGGTAACAGGAAAACAACTCATTGGCATGCGGTATATCCCGCTTTTCTCCTTTTTTGCTTCTCATAAAAAAAATGGTGCTTTTCGTGTGATCGGCGAAGAGAGTGTATCTACTGAAGAGGGAACGGGGATTGTTCATTCGGCTCCAGCTTTTGGAGAGGTCGATTTCTATGCCTGCCAACGCGAAGGGATCTCCCTCGTCTGTCCAGTTGATGCAAATGGCCGTTTTACCAATGAAATTCCCGAGTATGAAGGGATATTTGTCAAAGATGCTGATAAGGCAATCATCACGAACCTAAAGCAACGGGGTCATATTGTCGCACATGGCACCATCCGACACCGCTACCCCTTCTGCTGGCGTTCTGATACCCCTCTCATCTATCGCGCTATGGAGACTTGGTTTATCCATGTCGAAAAGATCAAAGAGCAACTCCTAGCTTCGAATGAACAGATCCATTGGACGCCCCACCATCTGAAATATGGACGGTTTGGAAAATGGCTTGAGGGAGCTAGAGATTGGGCCATCAGCCGCAATCGGTATTGGGGAACCCCTATTCCGATCTGGAGGGCCGATGATGGCGAGATCATGGTTATCGGAAGTGTTAAAGAACTCGAAGAAAAGGTGGGACAAAAGCTCAATGATATCCATCGCCACTACATCGATGCGTTGACTATCGAAAAGGATGGAAAAATTTTCCGCCGTATCCCTGAAGTATTCGACTGTTGGTTTGAATCGGGATCGATGCCCTATGCACAAAACCACTACCCTTTTGAGAACAAGGAATGGGTAGAAAAACATTTTCCCGCCGATTTTATTGCCGAGGGACTCGATCAAACACGCGGATGGTTCTATACATTGACTGTCCTTGCAACGGCGCTATTTGAAAAACCTGCATTTAAGAATGTCATCGTGAATGGCATCGTCCTTGCAGAAAATGGCGCGAAGATGTCAAAACGTCTGCAAAACTATCCCCCGCCGCACAAGGTGATTCATCAGTACGGAGCCGATGCGATCCGCTTAGCGATGATGCATAGCCCTGCTGTCAAGGCGGATGATATGCGCTTCTCGGAATCGCTTGTCGAACTCGTGTTGCGACAGATCCTCATCCCTTTTTGGAATGCCTACTCCTTCTTCGTTACCTACGCACGCATCTACGATTGGGAACCATCGGAAGAGGATTGGAAACGCCAACCTTCTGCTGTGATCGACCGTTGGATCCTTTCTCGATTGGAAAAACTCAAAGAAGATGTCGAAAAGGGGATGGAAGAGTACGACCTTTCCCTAGCTGTAGAACCCTTCGTTACTTTTGTCGATCAACTGACAAATTGGTACATCCGACGTTCTCGACGACGCTTTTGGGAAGAGCAAGCGACACAAGATCGTCAAGAGGCTTTCTCTACCCTTTATCGCGTGCTCTTTCAATTGAGCCAAGTTGCGGCTCCTTTTGTTCCCTTTATTAGCGAAGCGATTTATCAAAATTTGCGTCAAAAGAGAGATCCTCTCTCAGTCCACCTCTCCGATTTCCCGGCAATAGAAGCAGAGAGGAGGGAATCCGCTTTGGAAGAAGAGATGGCTGCTGTACAGACCGTTGTTAGCTTGGGCCATGCCTTGCGCAAAGAGTGCAAAAAAAAGGTGCGACAACCCCTCTCGGAAGCGCATATCGTCTCTGCAAACGAAAAACTCCTCTTCTTTCTCGAACGAGAAAAGCACCTCATTGCCGAGGAATTGAATGTCAAACAAGTAGTTTTCCATCAAGAGGAAAAAAAATTCGTCCACCTACAAGCAAAACCACAATTCCGCATTTTAGGGAAAAAAGTGGGAAAACGGATGCGTAGTGTGCAAACCGCTATCGAACAATTCGACCAAAACACTCTTCATACTCTTCAAAATGGAGGCAACGTCTCGATCACTATCGAGGGAGAAACCATCGTCCTCACGCCAGAGGATGTTGAGGTGCAACGCACCGTGCATGAGGGTCTTGTTGCGGCTAACGAAGGAGAGCTTACTATCGCTCTCAATACGGAATTAACAGAAGAATTGCTTATCGAAGGCCTTGCAAGGGAACTTGTGAATAAACTCAATACCATGCGACGCGAGGCAGGCTTGTCTGTCACCGACCGGATTACCATCACCCTCTCTCCAACACCACGCTTAGAAGAGGTTTTTTCTCAACACGGCCCTTATATCACATCCGAAGTGCTTGCCATAAAAACCGACTTTTCTCCCAACACTCACGGCACTTTATGGGACCTCAATGGAGAAAAAACGACGATCTCTATTCAGAAAGCGAGGTAATACACCCTAGATGTTGCGCTGAATGAAGTCTCGAGACTGACGCAGAACTTCGTCTTGTACAGCACTCAAGATACTGAGATGTGATTGTGCATGGACAAGGTTATGATGGTCATATTGACCAATGATTGGTAAAGAATATGCAGGTTGAAATAGCCGAGTATCCTCTGTAGAAGCATAAAAAATGCGTTCTTGTGCTAAACCTTGCGTTTTCCAGGTTTCTAATATTGTTTTTCCAATGGAGCTTTCAAACCCGAGTTCATTGCGCAATGCTTGATGGATATTCTTCCAATCAAAATATTTTTTTGGGAAAATTTTTTCCAATGAAGAACCGTAGTGAGCTCCTGCAATGGAAATCACCTGGATTTTGGCATCCTTGAGTTCGGGTTGTTTCTCTAGCCAGCCAACAATGCGACCTCCGTTGGAAAAACCGATAAGAGAAATAGGTGCTTGGGGAAATTTTTTGTGATAATCCAAAATAGGTTGTAAAATCGGCCTTGCGGCATCTTCTAAGCAGCAATTTCCCCCATTGGGAATTTCTGGAACGAGAAGATGCGTTCCCTTGTTTTCTTTTTTTACATCGCAAATATACGAATTCCATCCTACCGGGTTGCCAAAAAGACCTGTGACAAATACTTGTAACCCTTTACTTTCCTGAGCCTTTCTCCAAGGAAGATTAGAAAATGCACCGTTCTTATAAAGGCAATAAACGTCGTTGTGCCATAACCCTTTCTTCCAGAGAAACAGTGGGCGCAATGCGCGAAGAGCAAAATGGATTTCATTGAATATGGCGCGCGTTTTGTCAGTAATCTTTTGCGGTAGTGAACGGTGGTCCTCATACCGATAAAATAGAGGGTCCGAGGATGAGAAAAAAGCAGTTTTGCAAGAATGGCATACGGTTGTTGGGTTCATAGGAGAAATTTTAATAAAAAGAAGAAAAAAAAGCAAGGATTTTTGATGGAATGGGACGTTGGGGTCTGTCCTGACCTCAATCCTTAGTCACGGGGGATCGTGGGTTTTTGTCGCTTACGATATTGGTACAATAGTGTTCCCCCGAAGAGAAGAAAGGCTGTCGCCCAGATGAGAGAACGAGGAAAATTCATCCATGGGTAGGGTTTTTGATTCGGAGGACCTATCCGGTCACTCGGAGGCCATATGATTAAGCTAGGGGCTCCTTGGATATTGTCTTCGGGTAGAAAACCGAAAAGGCGGCTATCGCCACTCATCGCATGGTTGTCTCCAAGGACTAGATAGCTTTTTTCTGGGACTGTGATACCAAAAGTACGGATAAATTCGACGTCAATGTCACCTTGTGGATCCAGGGGAGCTCCATAGTCGACAAAGGGGATGTAGGGTTGGTCGGAAGGAGCGGATTCTTTTCGATACTGTTCGTTGACATGAAAATTGACCAGAGTCGAGTCCTCCTTCAAGATTATCGGAGAACCCATGCTATAGAGGTCTCCTTCCTGAAAATAGACGTATCGATTGGGATAGTCGGTTTGGTTGTCACGTGGTGCTACATTGTCGCACCACTCGATCCCCATGTTATAGAGCGTTTGCACATTTTTTGGATCCATGCTGTACAAAGGATGATCGTTAGGAAGAGGCGTTGTTACCCCCATCCAACCGACTTGTACTGCATTGCCATCATAAAATTCGTAGACACCGTCCGGGACATCAGAGAGAAGAGGGCAAGAAGAGGGAGGCATGGTCGGACAACCGGTATCCAAAAGGGTGTGGCGGCAAGCGCGGCCCTCTTTCACTTCAAAACGAGCGGTATACATGGTCTCCATCAACGACTTGAGGTGGTGTTCTTTTAATGGAATCCAACTTGTGAAGGCATTGAGGTAGATCGCGTGTGGTTTCAAAATGGGCTTGGGATAGGCTAATCCTGGATTGTGACGAATTTCGAGATACAGGATCGCTTCATCCTTCTCTGGAAGGGCGTTTCCGACTCTTCTCTCTGCTTGTTTTTTTGTTAATAGTTGGCTTGTGCCAAAATTTCGCATCCCCAAAAAATCGGTATAGGTTTGAGGGGTTTGATGGCTTTTGTCTTGTATGCTTGGGTTGTCATGGACCCAGCGGCCGTTTCGATAGATTTGTCCCGTTAGGTTGCCATTTTGCGCAAATAGGAGCCGTCCTATGGGTTGATTCATTTGATAGAAGAGGACTTGTGTGGCTGTATCCCCCTTTTTTGGAGGAACGAGAACGCGTTTTCCATCCATCTGGATAAAGGGGATGAATTCCAATTCTTTCATCCATGGTGCATTGCGAAGTTCAGAAATATCGTTGCCTTCCTTGTCAACGCCCCAAATTTTCCCTCCATAGAAATACAGAGAATCACCAGGCTTACCAACTAATCGTTTGATGACGCGTTTCTTAAAAGGAAAGACCCAAAAATATTTGCTCTCTCCATCGAGGTGTTCGATGCCATCGGCCGAAAAGATCAAAATACTGGTTCTTTGGATGAGATCGGGATCGAAGTAGAGGTGTTTTGTTTGGAAAGGAAAATTGATGCCAAAGGTCGTTTTGGAAACGGTAAGGTGGTCTTGTTCAAGAAACGTCGGGCGCATCGATCCAGAGGGGATTTCATAAGGCTCAAACCAGATTTTTCGTATGAGGATAGCGATGAAAAAAGCCACTGAAATAGCAACAACGACATCTTTTACGGATGAAATCAACGATTTCGGTAGATGCTCTTTTTGCAACTCTTCAAGGATACGAGCCTGTTTATCCGCTTCTTCTCGATTTTTTTGAAGAAGAGCATCATCGAGAGCTAGCAGATGTTCATGAATCTTTTTCTCCACAGAAGAGGAGAGCATTTTCTTGCAGCTACAAAAACGGGCATAGACGTTTTTAAGAATTTGACGACATCGACGAAGCGAGTAGGGTGAAGAAAAGCTTTGGAAGGGATGTGGCATAGAGGGAAGCCGTTTTTCCTAAATAAGGATGGGAAAAGCATTTGAACTTATACCAATTCCGGTAAGAAAGTGCACAAATTGATCTTCATCTTTCTTTGCGCAATCTGTTTTTCTATCTTGCAAACTCACAAGAGTTTGCTGCGATCTCCAAAACAAATTTCGCAAAAAAATCCTGAATCCACTTTATGCATTTTCTTACCGGAATTGGTATTACTTCACGCATTTTTTCCTCCATTGAGAGTGCTGCGGCGGCCAATCTACCACCTATTGCTCCTCAACCAACTCCAGGGAGTTGGCTTTCATCGCAATCGTTGCACCTTGACCCCCTCGCTCACTCTCAATGGAGGAAAAAATACGTGAAATAAGTTTATAAAATAAACGTGAAAAAAGCAAATGATCCGTTTTAGTCCGAATAGTTTCATCGTTTTCATCGTTGAGGTTCTTAGAACCTGTTCAAAATCTCTTGAAAAGTATATAAGGTTTATTTTTCAGCATTTTGTTTTGGAGATCGCCGTGACTCATTCCTACCCAAGCGATATCAATCGCGAACAATTTGACAAGATTAAGCCTACTCTTGAATCTGCGCGCAAGAAAACTCGCCCTCGAAGCATTGATTTATATGATGTGTTCCGTGGGGTTTTGTATGTTTTTTTAAAAAAGTGGATGTCAATGGCGAATGTTGCCAAAAGAGTTCCCTAAATGGCGTACATGCCACTATTATTTTAGCGTCTGGAGCGAAAAGAAAAATGATAGCTCAGTTAGCACTCTTAAAAAAATTTTAAAAAAAATTGGTTGGAGAGGTCCGACAAAGCAATGGACGGAAAGAAAAAACTAGTTTTATTATTGTTGATGCACAGAGCGTAAAAAATACTGATACAGCTCAAGAGAAAGGTTATGATGCAGGGAAGAAAGTATCAGGGATCAAGCGTCATATTGCTGTCGATACACAAGGGTTGCCGCATGCGATTCATATCACGACTGCAAATATTACTGATCGAGGCGGGGCCTTGGAAATGTTTTCATTGCATGAAGATGTTTTATCGGATGTAGAAAACGTTCTTGTAGATGGAGGTTACAGTGGGGACCCATTTGCAAATAATGTAGAAAAGCTTCTCCACTGCAAAGTAGAGGTTGCAAAACGGAGCGAGCTTCATACATTTAAAATAATTCCTAAAAGATGGGTTGTGGAACGTTCTTTCGCCTGGTTAGAGAAGTGCCGTAGGTTATGGAAAAATTGCGAAAGAAAGCTAAATACCAGTCTACATATGGTTATAGTTGCTTTTGCTGTTTTGGTTGTGAAAAGATTATAAACTACCACAGAGTCCACAGAGAACACAGAGGGTTTTTTATTAATTATTTGGTTTCTGAAGTATCTGAAGGACAGGAAACTGATCCTTTAACAGGTGCGATCATAGGGGCTGCTGTCGATGTACCTCGTGCCCTGGGGCCAGGACTGCTTGAATCAGCCTATGAAGCTTGTCTTATTTATGAATTAAGGCTAAGGAAGTTGAAAGTTGAAGCACAACAACCTCTACCCATCTTTTATAAAGATGTCATGTTGGATTGTGGCTATCGTCTTGATATGGTTGTAGAGGATCAAGTAATCATAGAAATTAAATCGGTGAACGGAATAGCGCCAATACATGAAGCACAACTATTGTCATATTTACGGCTCTATGGAGCCTGCACTCGAGGATTACTTATTAATTTTAATGTAAAACGACTAGTAGAAGGCATTCGCAGAATGAAGATATAAAACCCTCTCTGTGTCCTCTGTGGGCTCTGTGGTAGTTTTTTATTATTATCGATTGAAATTTATTTATTAAAAAGATTCTGAACAGGTTCTTAGACTTCGACGCGTATCCTCCACTCGGCAAGCTCGGCTGTGTTCACGCGTGATGTAGGGCGTAATCACGTTGTGTTTCAAGAATTGGTTTCTGGCAAAGAGGGTTGTGGCGAAGCGAGTCCTTTCCCTGAGTCGACAACGCGGATCATTGCGCGTGCTGCTGTACCAGTAATCTGGAGCCAGTAGGGAAAATAAGAGGAATAGGCGTTGCGATCACTGGGGAGATAGACTTCAATGGTTTTTCCGGATAGTTCGCTATTATCTTTGGGCCAGATCGTTTTCCAGGCATCGATGGTGATGCCTGAAACGACGGTGCCTTCAAAAATCATGACGGGCTGCCACAACCGTCTACCGTTGGTGACAAGGCCATTTTTATCGCTCCATCCCGTTCTTTTTCTTCTCTCTTCGGGAATTTTCTCAAAGGGGATGCGAATCAGTGTCGAAAAAAAATTTTTCTCATCAGGGAGAGAGAAAAAGGCATTTTTGGAAAAGGAGTAGCATCGATGCATCTGCCCAGAAGGGAGGTGGACATCGTAGGCGACCCAAGAGGTGTGGTGAGGGGCTCCTTGGGCGATCCATTCTTTCCAAGAAGAGGGCTTCCCTTTGAGGCGCACTTGAGGGGCAGAGATTTCTTCCAAGACCATGGAGTCGCCCCGCTTTTCGCGGATGAGAAGGAGAGTATAGGTTTTATTACACGAGGTAACGAGGTAGTCTCCCTCGTGTGCTTGTTCTAATCCCTCTCTCAGCCACAACGTCTCTGCAGAAAGGAGAGTGGAGGAGAAAAAAAGGCAAAAAGCAAAAAAGAAAATCATTCCTTTATTTTCTCTCTGTCTCTTTGTGCCTTTACGTCTTTGCGTTATTTTTTTCATGGTTGATGGAGGAAAAATCATTGCGTCCTTGCTTGTTAAAAAGATGAAGTATAAACTTTTTTCTATATTCCAACACCACAAAAAACGCAAGAAAGGGGTGATGGATTCTCTTTTTATAGATCATTGGTTGCAACAAGGTGCGATCGTGTCTTTGGCACCGCAGCGCGTTTTGTTGGGATGGGGAGAGAGGGAGTGCGTCTCTGCTATTCCCAAGGGTAAGCGTGCGTTTCTTTTCACCGATTTTTTTCTTCGAGAACCGTCACCTTTCTATCTTTTTGAACATTGCTTAGAAATTTCTCATGAGCACTTATTGCAGATGTTGTCCGAAGCAAAGAGAGGCTTATTATCGGCTTTTTCTTGGTCTTTGCCACAAAGAAAGGCATTTTCCGAGTGTTGGCAGTTTTGTCAGAAAGGATTTGCCTCCAACGAAATCAACAAGATGGTTCCCTATCTCGCCGCTTCTTCCCGAAAAAGCATCGATGCCAAACAGCGATGTCGATCTATCCATTCTGCGCTTTTATTTCTGATGCAACATGATGGATACATCTACGGGCTATGGAGTGATAGGGAAGGAATTCTTGGAGTCTCTCCTGAAAAATTATTTGCGCTCAAACAAGAGGGGAGCGTGGAGACCATGGCAGTAGCGAGCACCTTGTCAGGAGAAGTGGGGCTGGGAGATTTTGCTGCCGATCCGAAGTTGATGAAAGAGCATCAGTGGGTGATCGATGGCATCCGAGAAACTTTAGCCCCTTTTGCCGATGTTTGTGTGGGGGATTCTTTTGTGCGACCATTTGGTACTCTTTCGCATCTTGTCACGACGATCGTGGGTATCTTGAAAAAGCAGCCTTCTCTTATCGATTTGATCGGTTGTATGCATCCCACACCGGCTTTGGGGGCTTATCCGAAAAAAGCGGGGGAGAGGTGGTTAGAAGAGTATGACAAAAAGCAGAGAAGAGGGTATTTTGGAGCTCCCGTCGGCTGGGCGACAGCTAAAGAGGCAGAAGTCTTTGTAGCGATTCGCAATGTCATGTGGGACAGACGAGGAACCAAAATTTTTGCCGGTTGTGGCATTGTCAAAGAGAGTGAGGAAGAGAGCGAATGGAGAGAGTTGCAACAGAAGATCGCGTCGATACGAAATTTACTGGCTCTGTGAATGCGACGCTTGCGCGAGGAGTATTGGAAAAGATACTGGCTCTTGGTGTGCAGGAATTTTGTCTCTGCCCGGGAAAGCGTAATGCCCCTTTTTTTTGGGAGATCGAGAGCAATCCTTTACTCAAAGTCACCCGTTGGTTTGATGAACGTTCTGCTGGATTTTATGCCCTAGGAAGGACGCGTAGCCAAAAAGCTCCTGTCGCCGTTGTCACCACTTCTGGGACAGCGGTGGGAGAGCTCCTCCCTTCGGTTATGGAGGGTTACTATTCGGGAGATCCGTTGTTGGTGATCTCCGCCGATCGTCCTCGGAGGTTTCGGGGAACAGGAGCGCCTCAATGTGCGGAGCAGGCAGGGATCTTTGGCATTTACACACCTTATTCTTGGGATGTGGCTACGGATGAAGAGATCGATTTATCACAGTGGGACCTTTGGACACCAGCACATGTGAACGTCTGTTTCGAAGAGCCCGATTATGATGAACATGGTATTCCGTTTCAAAGAAAACCGTCCTATGTACAGGAGAGAGGCGGATATTTCCCTTCCGCAAACCCCGTTTTATTGTCTTCTTGGTTGGCTAGTCGGAAGGCTCCTTTAGCCATTGTATCGGGATTGTCTCCTTCCTATCGCGAGGTGGTGATCCGATTTCTTCTCCGTTGCCAGATGCCGATCATTGCCGAAGCGACTTCCGGATTGCGTGAAGAAGAGAGGCTTTCTCATCTGTTGATCCATGGGCGAGAACGCGTTGTAGAAACGGCTATAGCTTCTGAATACGATGTCGATGGGATTTTGCGCATTGGAAGAATTCCTACATTGGGGTTGTGGAGAGATCTGGAAAGGAAAGAGGGGAATCTTCCTCTTTTCTCATTGAGCGATCTTCCGTTTTCTGGGACACCAGGGGGACAGATCGCTGTGTTGCGCACACATAGTGAGTGGGAATCTTTGATGGCATTGCCTGTTTCTGCTTTTGCTTCGTTGACTCTTTGGAAAGAAAGGGATCAAAAGGATCTCGAAGATCTTCAAAGGTGTTTACGGAAAGAACCGCGTTCTGAGCCAGCTCTTTTTTTTGCACTATCGCAAAAAATCCCAAAAGGGTCGTTGGTTTACTTAGGAAACAGTCAACCCATCCGTGAATGGGATAGCTTTTCTACCGAAGAAAATCGTGGATTCACGGTGTTGGCTAGTCGTGGTTTGAATGGAATTGATGGACAGCTTGCGACATTTTTTGGTTGTGCTCAGGAGGGGCGAGAGAACTGGGCGATTCTTGGGGATCAAACGACGTTGTATGATATGGGGGCTCCTTGGGTTCTTAAGCAAATGGAAAATGCATGCATTAGGATTGTGGTTGTGAATAATGGAGGGGGAAAAATTTTTTCTCGTATGAAGGGGGGGGATTCTTTGCAAAATCGACACACACTCTCTTTTGAGCCTATTGCGGCTATGTGGGGTCTGTCCTACTATCGATGGGATTCGATTCCCGATTCTTTACCAGAAGAGAAGAAGCCGGTGTTGATTGAATGGGTTTCAGACTCACATTGGGGTCAAGCCTGACCCCAAAACCACTCTTTTTAGTTGGCACAAACGGGTTTTTCTTCTACTATACGTTGAAAAATTAAGAGGTAGTTGTGCCGGTTTTTGCAGCAACATGGGTCCCTATGCGGACTTTCGAAGATATTCTTTTGGAGAAAAATGAAGAGGGTGTGGCCAAAATCACAATCAATCGTCCCCATGTACGCAACGCCTTTCGTCCCGAGACCGTGCAGGAGATGCAGCAAGCATTTGCTCTTTGTCGTGATGATGAAACGATTGGTGTGATCATCTTAACAGGTGCAGGAGATAGGGCATTTTGTTCTGGAGGCGACCAAAAAGTACGAAGTGAGCAAGGGTATCGCGATGGGAAAGGGATTGCTCGGCTTAATGTCCTCGATTTGCAAAAGCAGATTCGTTCTCTTCCCAAGCCTGTCATCGCTATGGTGGCGGGGTATGCCATTGGAGGAGGACATGTTCTCCATATCGTATGCGATTTAACAATAGCTGCTGACAATGCCATTTTTGGGCAAGTAGGACCAAAAGTAGGCTCTTTCGATGGGGGATTGGGTAGCAGTTATCTTGCGCGGATTGTCGGACAAAAAAAAGCGCGAGAGATTTGGTTTCTTTGTCGGCAGTACGGCGCGCAAGAAGCACTGGATATGGGATTGGTCAATGCGGTTGTTCCTCTTGAAGCCTTGGAGGAAGAGACTCTCCGTTGGTGTCAAGAGATGCTGCAACACTCACCTCTTGCTTTGCGATGTCTGAAGGCGGCAATGAATGCCGACTGTGACGGAGAAATTGGTCTTCTCGATTTCGCAGGGAATGCAACGCTTCTTTACTACATGACAGAAGAGGCTCAGGAGGGACGACAAGCTTTTTTAGAGAAAAGAAAACCCGATTTTTCACAATTTCCGAGGTTGCCATGAATGTGACAGAACAAGTCTATGAATCAACGACACCTGTTAGAGGGCGATGGAGGTGGTGGTTGAGTGCGGTACGTCCGATTACCTTGACCGCTGCTGCAATTCCCGTATTTACAGGAAGTGTTCTTGCGTATGCTTTGACGGGGCTTTTTTCTTTACCTCTGTTTTTTTTCAGTATATTTTGTTCTTTTTTTATTCAAGTGGGTACCAATCTTGTGAATGATGCCTTGGATTTCCAAAAAGGAGTGGATAGGGAAGATCGCTTGGGTCCTCTTCGTGTGACACAGGCAGGCTTATTGAATTTCACTCAAGTGTTGGGGACGGGCGTGATGTGCTTCGTTATTGCATTATTATTGGGTATCCCTTTAATGATTGTTGGAGGGTTTCCCATCTTTCTGTTGATTTTGCTATCGGTATTATCTGGCTATTTCTACACAGGCGGTCCTTACCCATTGGCTTATCTGGGGCTTGGTGATTTCTTTGTTTTCCTCTTCTTTGGCATTTTGGGAACCATGGGAGTTTATTACATCCAGGCGCAAGCGGTTTCGTTCGCATCTTTTGTCTTGGGTTTACAAATTGGAGCATTAGCTACCCTGCTATTGGCTATCAATAATATTCGCGATTCTCAAGGAGATCGGAGAGCTCATAAAAGAACCATTGCTGTTCGATATGGTCTTCACATTGCCAAAATGGAAATCACTTTGTTGCTGTTGTTTCCTTTTGTTTTGAATGGAATTTGGGTATTTTTCTCATTTCCTTTTGCGACTGTTTTTCCCTTTGCTACATTTCCAATGGGGGTTTGGATTCTTTTATCGATTTGGAGGCACGAACCGAGTGAATTATACAACCGTTTTCTGGCTCAAGCAGCTCTTTTGCATTTTTTCTTTGGCACTCTTCTTGCAGTGGGATTTTTAATGTAGTGCATGCGATTTTCCCTTATGAACTTTGTGGCCAAGGGAGAAGCCGACGGGGTGCTTTACTTAAGGTGATTGATGCAGACGGATGTATCGGTTTTTCCGATATCCATCCATGGCCAGAGCGTGGAGATCTCCCTCTTTTTCAGCAGATTGCTTTGCTAAAAGAGGGGCGGTGGACTTCTTTGACGAGGCAGTCGGTTGTAGCAGCACAGAGGGATGCGATAGCGCGCAAGCAAGGTGTTTCTTTATTCGTTCAGAAGCACATTGACAACCACTACACGATCGTAGAGACGCATGAGCGACTCTCCTCCACCATCGAATGGGCGCTCTCTTATGGTTTTCGGGTAGCCAAGCTAAAGATCACTCCTTTGTCTTTGCCTTCGTTATTCGTTTTGAAAGACGATCTTTTGCTTTTTGATCGTCTCCGTTTTGATGGAAACGGTACCCTTTCCTTGGAAAATCTTTACGATTTGGCCGATGTTTTTGGTGAAAAAATCGAATTTGTCGAAGACCCTTTTCCTTTTGACAAAAAGGTCTGGGAAGAAGGGGTTCGATCTCTTCCTTTTGTCTTTGCGGCAGATTGCCATGTTGTCGATGCGATCGGTTATAGTGAAGCGGCTCGCTACCTCATCATCAAACCTGCTGTTGATGATCTCTCATTAATGGATCGCATCCCTTTTGAACAAACCGTTATTTTTACGTCTTATCTCGATCATCCTGTAGGACAGCTCCACGCGGCAGCGACAGCTGTAGAAAAGGGATGCTCTTTTCCTTGTGGATTGGCAACGCACCTTGCCTATGATGCAACGGAGTGGAGTCGTGCGTTGAGAATGGATGGGAGTCTCCTTCTATTACCACAAGGGAAAGGCATTGGCTTCGATAATCTTTTTAATGAGCTAGAATGGATTGATTTATGAAAATGCGCATGGATTGGCGAGGTAGGGATTCTGTGGTTCTTTCCTCTCAAAAATATTGTGAGCCCAATCACGCCCTTCTAAAAAAAATGGAAGAGGAAGAAGACGTGATTTGGATCGCTTCTTCAGGGACAACAGGAGCGCCTCGTTGGATAGGTCTCTCACGCGAGGCAATTCTTACTTCGGCAGCAGCTGTGAATGCTCATTTACGTTCCGATTTTCAAGATATTTGGCTTCATGCTTTGCCCGATTTTCACATTGGTGGGTTAGCTATCGATGCGCGCGCATGGCTTTCTGGGGCACAAGTGATTCGGGTGGGGGCGGTGGGAAGGGGAAGCTGGGATCCAGAAGAGTGGTTGGAGGCGGCTTCTTTTGCGACTCTTTCTGCACTTGTTCCGACACAGGTGTACGATTTGGTGAGGATAGGGGTAAAAGCGCCCCCCTCTCTACGGGCCATTATTGTAGGGGGAGCCAAGATCGATGAAGATCTCTATTTTGCTGCGCGTTCAAAGGGGTGGCCTCTTTTGCCAAGTTATGGGTTAACGGAGTGTGCATCACAAGTGGCGACGGCATCGCTACAGTCGTTAGAGAAAAAAAAATTTCCTCAACTTAAGATTTTGCCACATGTTCAAATCCGCCAAGGTAGCCATCACACTCTCTTTCTTTCGAGTCGCTCTCTTTTGACGGCGTATATGGATAACCATCAACGAGAAGATCCGAAACAAAAGGGGTGGTATCGAACGTCGGATCGGGGAGAGTGTCGAGAAGGTGGGCTCATCATTTTTGGCCGTAGCGATGATATCATTAAGGTGCGCGGAGAGAAGGTAGATCTTACTGAGATTCAGGAACGGTGTCGGGAAATTCAAAAACAAATGGATTTACAAGGGGAATTTGTCATTGCGGCAAAAAAAGATCGGCGCAACGGCTCTCGTATTGTGATCGTTGTGGATAGAGAAGGGAGTGTCTCCGTTCCCCGTCTTCTCGAACAATATCACAAAGAATCGGCAAAATTCGCACGAATTGATGAGATAAAAGAGGTTGATTTATTGGAAAAAACGGCATTAGGGAAAGAAAAAAGGGACAAAATATTTGATTTATAGTTTTAAAATTTGTATGATCTACTTGCGTTAAGAATTTTATTTAATTTTTTTAAGGAAAACAGTTAATGACACAGAATCAATCGAAATCATTTTGGATCGTTGGTCTTGCACTGTTCTCGATGTTTTTTGGTTCGGGAAATCTGATTTATCCACTATTTGTTGGAATGACTGCTGGAACGGATTCTTTTTGGGCAATACTCGGTTTTCTTATAGGAGCTGTCTGTATCCCTTTTATCGGAGTGATGGCGATGGTGGTTTTTGATGGAGACTACACCTCTTTTTTCTCGAAATTGGGAAATAAAGTGGGATTTGCCCTTGCTACTCTTTTGCTAACCGTTTGGATTCCATTGGGCTCGGCTCCTCGATGTGTCGTTGTTGCCTATGGAAGTATACAACCCATTGTTCAGGGTATTCCTTTATGGCTTTTTAGTGCAGTATATTGCTTATTGGTCTATTGGATGATGCAAAAAAAGGGTCGGATTATCGATATTTTAGGTTCGATCCTCACCCCACTCCTTTTGGTTTGTTTAGGCCTTCTTTTTATATGGGGAAATCCTTTTGAGAGTCTCTCCTTTTCTTACTCTACAACAAGCTTTTCTACATTTTGTACAGCTTTGCAAGAGGGGTATAATACGATGGATCTGATTGCTGCATTTTTCTTTGCTGCTTCGATCATCGAAATCCTTCGAGGAAAAAGGGATCCGAACAAAACGACCTATTGTTCTACAACAGTTCGAGCTTGTTTGGTCGGGATGATCTTGCTGGGCTTTGTTTACATTGGTCTGATTCTTTTAGCTTCCCAAAATACTTTACTAATAGCAGACGTTCCAAAAAATGAGCTTTTATCTCATATTGCCTTTCATATTATGGGGCCTTACTATGGAATGGTTGCTTCTTTAGCAATCCTTTTGGCTTGTTTTACAACTTCCATTGCACTGATTATGGTATTCTCTGAATTTCTTTTAAAAACCACTCTTCCATATGTCTCAAAAAGCCCAAAAAGAGCCATTGCTGTTAGCTTGTTGTTGGCATTTGGCATTTCTATTTTTGGAATAAAGGGAATCGCTTTCCTTACAGAGTCGACTCTACAAATCTGTTATCCTTTGTTGATACTATTG
Source organism: Parachlamydiales bacterium (assembly GCA_942491955.1). Classification (GTDB taxonomy): domain Bacteria; phylum Chlamydiota; class Chlamydiia; order Chlamydiales; family CALOCV01; genus CALOCV01. Next base: position 6,092 of record CALOCV010000046.1, on the reverse strand, counting down.
ATCATCTTTCAGCTGAGCAAGAACGGTTGGAAACGGTTTCGTCCGAAGAAGGCAGAAGTCGCTTCTTCGACAAAGCTTGAGTCAGTAAAGGATACAGGATAGGAGGGATAGGGATCTTGTCCCCGGTATTCCGATCACAAAAAATATGAGTGATTTTGGTGCGACATACCTCTTTTTCTTGATAAGAAAAGAGGTATGTCGTTTCGAAGCTATGGATCCGGATATCACTGAGCATCAGTATAATCGAGATTTGGTTGCCTCCTTGTAAAGGAGTTAGATAATCGACTTGCATGTGGCGGATGGGCACGATCCATTCTGGATTGGAGAACCACTCATTCCAAGAAATGCCGAGCTCTTCAACGATCCATTGTTCATACACTGAGTGGGCTAGAAAGGGGATATGACCGAAGTAGACGCAACCAGCCTGGTCGGTATGCGCAAGGGAAAGGGTACGCATTTGAGAGAATGTCATCGTTTTTTTCCGAGAAACAGGGTTGCGATACCTCCTGAAAGAGGTTTTATTTGTATCTCTAAAAAGCCGATTTCAGAAAGATGTTGGGCTAAGTGTTTGGGCTCAATGAATGAATGGATACTCTGATTGAGATAGGCATAGGCCTCTTGGTTAGAAGTGATCCATCGTCCCATTAAGGGAAGGAAGGTGCGTAGATAAAGGGAGTGTCCCCAACGAAGAAAGGGGTTTTTCGGACGGGTGAGTTCTAGGATCCCTATGGTCCCTCCCGGCATCAGGACGCGGAAAATTTCAGAAAGAGAGCAAAAGGGATCTTGTACATTCCGAATGGCGTAGGCCATTATGACCGATTGCATCGATGCTTCAGGGAGAGGAATGCTTTGTGCATCTGCTTGCATGTATTGAATCTGATGGTGGTGGAGTCGGGCATCAGAACCTTTTTGTTTGGCACAAGCTAGCATTCCCTCACTAAAATCGAGGAGAACGGCTTTCATCGGGTGTTGTTGTTGGAGTAGATAGGGAAGCGAAGACTCTCCTGTTCCACAGCAGAGATCGAGGAGGGGAGAAGAGGGCGTTTTGCTATGGATTTCATTCCACAAGATTTGATTCCATTTCTTATGGAAAGAGAAAGAGAGGGCAGCATTAGCGCGGTCGTAACCTTTTGCAATGCTATTGAACATCTCCCGAATCGTCTCGGGGTTTTGTTTGTTGTACATCGCTTTTTTTATCTTCTGATTGGCATAGAGAGCAAGAGGTGTCTTGCCCGCATTCTTTTGAGCGTGGTTGTTGGGGAGCTTTGCCACAACTTCCCGATGTGATTTTTGCTCTTCCTGTGATAAGCCAGCCGATAGCTAGCCCGGCAAGAGCAAGGACGATAAAGACAAAGGCGAGAATGAGTGTAAGCATTAATGTAGACAAGGAAGCTCCTATAAAACTTACACCATTCTACTAAATGCCAAAGAAAAATGCACCATTTGAGAATATTTTCTGTAACTGCTCAAGCCTCTTTATCCAAAGGAGTCTACTATTTGATTTTCCCCATCATCTGATGAATGGCATTCATGACGTTTTCTTGGGTAATTTCGTCGGTTCCGCGCAACTCCTTTTTCATTCCTGTTTTGGTGTTGATGATGACCATGGTTGGAGTCCCTTCGATATCAAATTTTTTGGTCGTTTTTTCAAAGAAACCCATTCCCGCTATCACTTCAGAATAGCTAAGGGGACGAAAGGGGATTTTGTTTTGTTTTGCTTCGTAAATGATTTCGCTTTCTGTGGGAGTTTTTGTTTTTGTTGCCACGGTCTCAAGAAGGTGTCTTGCTTTGAGATAGGAGGCTTTATCATGGATCATAAAGGCAAGGTTAAAAGGGGAAAAATTGACGGTTTCTCGATACATGGGATAATCGATAAAGTACATTTGTGCCTTTCCCATTATAAGAGGAGCCATCTGATCCACTTCCGGTTCAATCGTTCGGCAAGCGTCACAAAACCAGTCACTGACAAAATAAACTTCGATGGGGCTCGTTTTGTTGCCAAAGGCAATTTGATGCTGCATGGTATCTATTGCTCGCAGGGCATAGTCGGGTTTACTAATTCCCGTAAAGGCGAGAAAAAGGCCTAATAATCCCGAGAGAAGAAAAATCAAAGATTGGGGTATTTTTTTCATCAGGAACTCCTGGTTTCCCTGTTTTGAAGAGCGATACGTTCGCAGGAATGCAGAGGCTCCGTAAAGGAGCAGAGACAAGGCAATAATGCCAGCTATTGCGAGACACAAAGGGCACCAATGACCAATTTCCCATTTTTGGATAGCAATAAATCGAATTTCAGCTCCTGCGGCTCCTGCTAGAAGACACCCGAGGAGGAAGTGGGGGATGTCCCGTTTTTGCGCGAGCCAATAGAGGAGAAAAGCACTTCCGAAGAAGAAAAGGCCGATCATGGCAAACGGTTGTCCGAAGAAGCGGTAGAATTTTGTTTGGTTGCATTCTGCATCGCAAAGTCCTAATGAGGAGATAATTGAGAATACGAAGCCTCCCACAAAAAGAAGACCAAGAAGAATAAAAAAGAATTTTTCGAATCCCTGTCGTCTGTGAAGTTGTTGATTGGAACGTTCCATATCTTTGTAGTAGAAAAAAATTAGAGGGGTGTCAAGATCTTTTCTTTGAAAAAATTCTAGAGAAAAGGCACTATGATTGGTAGGAATCGATCGACGGGAGTTTTGCAAAAGCCTCCGTGATTTAAGAATAGGTTTTTTATGCGTTTTGTTCTTGCAACACAAGAGTTCAACTATCTAATTGGAAAATTGCAAACTATTGTTAGTCAAAAACCTGCAATGCCTATTCTCAGCAATTTTTTGATTGAGGCAAAAAATCAGGAGCTAATTTTAACGGCTAGCGACCAGATGGTCGGGATCCAATGTCGTACCGAGGCTAAGATTTTCGAAGAGGGAGCCATCACTCTCCCCACACGACGTTTTGCTCAATTGTTGCGGGAGATTTCCTCCATGCAGGTTGAGGTTTCTTGTGGAGAAGATCCCATTGTCGATATTGTCGCCGGAGAGGCGCGGTTTAAACTTCCTGGGATGCGCGGGGATGCATTTCCTTCTCTGCCCGATATGGGAGGGGCCGTTCCGTGTCGGTTGCCTAAAGACGAGCTTCGCAAAGCCTTTTATCGAACCGCTTTTGCCGTGTCGAGGGATGATAATCGGTATGTTCTAACAGGAGTTCTTTTCCATGTCTCACAAGGGAAAGCGACACTGATCGGTACAGATGGGAAGCGTTTAGCCCGAGTGAATATGTCGATACCAGAAGAGGCCTCTTTTGAAGGAGAGTATGTTCTTCCCATTAAAGCTGTTGATGAAATAATAAAAAATTTAAATGAAGATGAAGAGAGTGTCATTCTCTATTTCTTGCCCGATAAGATGGCCGTAGAAGTGGGGGGAACGCGCCTTGTGACGAAGTTGCTACAAGGGAATTATCCCAATGTCGCAGAAGTCATTCCAACCACATCGACGATCGATATTGCCTTTGAGAGGGAACCCCTCATTGGATTGCTTCGTCAGGTCAGTCTTTTCACAAGCCAGGAAAAACAGTCCATTTGTTTTTCTTTTGTCGATGGAAGCATGCATCTGAATGCGCAGGCAACAGATATTGGTGAGGGAAATGTTTCCATGGCATGTGGATATCAAGGGGATCCCTTTCATGTTTCCTTTAATCCAAAATTCATGTTGCAGATTCTCGACCATAGCGAGAAGGAGCAGAGTGCGTTTAAAGATGAATGACCTATTCAATCCGGCGATCTTTCTCGACGATCCTGCAAAGCAGAAGAGGGAGAGAATCAAGAGGCCTTTTTGTTTTGATGCCTTTGACAATAAGGAGTGATGCTGCTTAAACCCTACAATTGCGCAGAATTTTCGCCTCTATCGCCATGCAGAGTTTGCCTTTGATCGAGGGGTTAATGTTCTTGTCGGCCCCAATGCACAAGGAAAGACAACCGTTCTGGAAGCCATCTATCTTCTTCTTACGGGGCGTTCTTTTCGGACGCACCAATTATCGGAGTTGATCCACCAAGGAGCCGATTTCTTCTCGATTGCTCTTGACTTCGAAAAACAAGGGATCGTTCAACGGATTCAATTGTTTTTTGATGGACATAAGAAAAAAATCGTTCACAATCAAACGACCTATTCCTCCGTCATCTCTCTTTTGGGCATGTTGCAAGGCGTTCTGTTATCTCCCGATGATATTTGTTTAGTGAAGGGAAGTCCTCAAGAGCGAAGGCACTTCCTTGATATACAACTCTCACAGGTGGATCCTCTGTACCTTTTTTCTCTTGTCCGCTACCAAAAAGCAATGAAACAAAGAAATCGTCTGCTTCGAGAAAAGAATGAAAAAACGATCCATATATGGGAACACGAGATGGCTCGTTCTGCTGCCTACCTGACACAACAACGAAGGAGGCTGATCGAGGATCTTAACGCACCTGTTGGTGCCATGTATTCATTTTTGTGCAAAGAGGCCTCTTTCCAGCTTGGCAGGTTCATCAGCCCAAAGGGAAGATGAAGACGGCGAGGGATTTCGACGGGGATAGAGCGTCTGCGAAAAAGGACAAGGTGGGGACGACACTCGTTCAGCCTCACCGCGATGAATGGAAACTCTTTCTCCAAGACAAAGAGGTGCGCCTCTTTGGAAGTGAGGGGGAGCAAAGGAGCGCCGTTGCAGCGCTGCGATTTGCTGAATGGGAGCGGATGCAGCAAGAGGAGGAACTATACCTTCCAGACGTGTCTGATCGGGCGGGGTCGCTAGTACCTGTGGTTGGCTGACTGGCGAGACAAGAATTGTCGTGCTTTCACGAACCTCGTTGATCCCATCACGTACGACAAACGTCACGTTCTCGTACGTACCTGCAGACGTGAAACTGGGCGTCCAACGGAACGTACGTTGCAAAGTCAAAAGCAAGCGCCCGGAGGAAGGTTTTCCTCGATGGAAATGCTGAGGATATCATTATCTGGATCTGTCACCACCACAACGGCATCTCGAGCAACTCCCCTTCAGAAACAGTAAACTCGTCGTCAAGCGAGCGATGACAGGCGGAGCTTGCCACCCTCGACCGTGAGCGTAAACGCCTGTGTAGCTCGACCGCCACGGGCATCGGACACTGGAAGATCACCGGAGCGGCAGTGGACACCTTCTGCGCGGGATTTGCGCGGGCGTCCACGTCAGAAGTCCGCTGCCGTCCAGATCCATCCCAGCAGGGGCCAGTGTGAAGGGGAGATATACAAGTGCTTCACCTTCCGGATCGCTTGCATCGACTTGGTATTCATACTGCTCGCCCACCACAGCCGTTGGAACGGGCAATGAGTTGATTTGCGGCAACTGGTTTGGAGCGGCAGTGCAAAGAAATCGTGCGTGACATTCAGACGTTGCCCTCCCGGCACTGCGACAACGACGGTTGTTGCATCAGTTGTTTGTCCCGGTCCAAGAGTCTCGCCTGGAGTCTCAAGCTGAACCAAGAACGAACCGTCATCAAGCCGCTCGAACGCGGTGGCAGGTTGGCCAGACAAGGACTCGGTTGCAGGGCGACAGGACCAAGAACATCGGCAGGTCAGCAGCCCGTACGTTGCAATGTTCGCGATGGCGACATCGTATGCAATCGTCTCGTTGCCGCGACTCGACCGCGTATTGGTGAACTCAATGTCCACCAACGATGTCAGCTGCTGCTAGCCGTTGTGAACGACGCCGTAAATGGTTCAGCCAGTGAGATCTCTTCTTCGCTTTGCACGCTGGCGGAAACAGTGAATTCAAACGTATCCGCGCGGGCAAGCTGTTCGTGACGAGGAACGTAGTCTGCAATCGGACTGTCGTAGGTGACATTCGGAATCTCAATGACACCGGATGACGAGCCGACCAGCTGGTAGTTGTCTGGATTTCGAATACGGAACGGTCATCGCTCGAATCACCGATAAACATTTCCTGGTCGAACCTGACCGCCGTACCCACCCACGGGAGAGGCACGCGATGGCTTCTGACTGCGGATTTGTGGCGACATGACGTGCGGCGCCAAGCACTGGGCTGAGTACGTCGACCTGGTGGTGACTGGCTCACGAGGACGCGTCCGTCGACACCGTAAGTTT
>CALOCV010000045.1:0-41599 GCA_942491955.1 Parachlamydiales bacterium | reverse complement strand
AAGCCATCGGTTTGAGCAGCCCGCATACCATCTCTAATTATTGCTCTTATTTAGAACAATGTTACCTCTGTTTCTTTTTGAATCGCTATAGTCATTCTCTCAAAAAACAGATTCAATCGAATAAAAAATGTTATATGATCGATCCCGCTCTCATTCGCACCATCGGTTTTAGAGTAAGTGATGACCGGGGAAGGCTTCTTGAAAACATCGTTTTCCTTCACTTAAAAATGCATCGACAAGAAATCTATTTCCATAAGGGAACAAAAAGAGTGTGATTTTATCACCAGACAAAATAATCGGATTGTTCAAGCTATTCAAGTGGCTGTAAAACTCACCGATCAAAAAGTCAGGAGTCGAGAAATCGATGGTCTTGTCGAAGCCATGGATGCCTATAACTTAAACGAAGGATGGATCCTCACTGAAAATGAAGAAGGAGCCTGGAAATCAATCAACGCAAAGTCAAGATCGTTCCAATATGGAAATGGCTACTGGATTTTGGTTAAATTATACCCAAACAACTTCAAGCATCGGTTTCTGGCAAAGAGAAAATTTCCGCGATCAAACGATCAAAAATGCCCTCATATTATAATATGAGGGCATTTTTGATCGTTTGATCCCGGGGTTTTCTCAAAGCCATAAATCCGATCCTTGAAGTCGTTTGGGTATACAAAACACCTAGACAAAGTGCTGCAAAAAAAAAAAAAAAAAAAAAAAAAAAAAAAAAAAAAAAAAAAAAAAAAAAAAAAAAAAAAAAAAAAAAAAAAAAAAAAAACCCCCCCCCCCCCCCCCCCTTATGCTCCACTTCGCATGAAAGGAGCCTTCTATGAAAAATCCAAGGGTAAGTGTCACATTGAATCAATCTGATGCCGAAGTCATGCATCTTCTATGCAAAAAAAAAAAAGGTTTAACTATGTCTTCCTTGATAAAAAAAATGGTGGAGGATTGGTTGGAAGATTACGAAGACGCATTGTTGGCTAAAAGCGTTGAAGACATTGAACAAGAATGGGAAGAAGCGGGCAAACCGACAATAACGCATGAGGAATTGTGGAAAAAACTCGATATGTAGTCGAATATGACATCCGTATTGAAGAAAAGCTGAAAAAAATTCCCAAAACAATGAGAACTCGAATTCGTGAGGCCATTGAAAAACGATTAATGAATTCCCCCTTCAACTACGGAAAGCCTTTAACAGGAGGGTGGCGCGGATATAGAAGATTGCGTGTAGGTGACTATCGCATCATTTATCGCGTGTATGAAGAAAGAATTGTCGTGTTTATCATTGAAATTGATCATCGAAAAAATGTGTATAAAAAATAATATCAAATGCAATAAATAAACACATATATTGAATTCAAGATTTTTTTTATGAAATCTGTTTTGGAGATCGCAGCAAACTCTTGTGAGTTTGCAAGATCCAAAAAAAGATGAAGATCAATTTGTGTGTTTATTTATTGCGCTTGATATAACTGAGCGATCGGCTTGAAACCTGAGTTACGCCCTACATCATGCATGAACATAGTCGAACTTGACGAGTGGAAGGATACGTGTCGAAGTCCAAGTCGAGACTTGGACGAGGTACGTAGCATTTCAATCGGCAAGTGCAGGCCTCTTCATGCATGATGTAGGGCGTAACTCAGGTTTGAATATCATATACCCAGTTTTCTTCCTCCCACGAAGAAAGGAAATTGGTAGCTATAGGTAACTGTTTTTCAAGGATATTTCCAACTTGCCATTTCCCCATTAGCTCATTAAATGGAATTTTCACAACGAATGGTCCATCTGCAAACCCACCTACTTCATAAGGTTGAAAAACAATGATTAAAGATTCGCGATCAACAACAAATGTTTTTATGAGTTCTAGATCTAAGTCATTGCAAAGAGGGTCTTCCCCTTGAAAATAGCTACCGTTTACAAACGTGTTTTTACAATATTCTTCACAATATCTCCTGAGAAATTCCTTTTGGCTACTTTTTGGAAATAGATTATCCAAAGTGATTTCTTTAAAAATTCCATTCATTTTTACAAAAGTTTTGCCTTCATACCTTAGCCAACCATGAGGAAGATGTGCATAGACAAATATTTCACCCAAAAGACTAACGATATTGTCGGAAAAGAGAACGGTTTTTAATTGATAATTCATCTCAAATGGGCCTTCATCTAAAAAACTTTCTAATAGAATTGTATCGATGAAATCTTTTTTTATTTCATTCAAATTGTTATACCCTTTGACTTGTTCTGAAGAACAACTTGTAATCAGCATTGATAGAAAAAAAAATAAAATAACCATGAAAAATTCCCTGAATTTTCAAGAAATAACTGGGAATGAGCAATGACCATATTCAGGACGAAGGTAAGTTCCTCCACTTTTCAAATGAACAATGATTGCATGTAACCTTCCTGCATTAGCTAAAATAATGGCTTGTTCTTTATTCAGCCATACACTCTCTCTTGTTTTTTGAACAAAGTACTCAAAAATAACGCCTCTTTTTTTATGAACACCTACTATAATCCATTTTTCAATGAAATCTTCTTTTCCAACTTCCCATCGTTCATTTTTTTCTATTGCTTTCCAGTATCTTTCAAATTCTTCATCAGATAGTGAACTAATTTTACGATTTGGATCTAAGTTGCTCATTTTGGCAATTTTTGGTCCGTGACCAGGATCTTCCTCAACATATCTAAGAGAAGCTTCTAATAGAGTTAGGTTACGATAACGACTGCCTCTTAACATGACAATTAAAGCTTCATGCCCAGTATCATAATCCGGATAAACTGCATATATGTATGCACCAAATCCGGCTATACCGATGGCGCGCCTATCCTTACCAATACTATAAGCGCTTTTGAGAAGAGCTCCTGGATTGTTGCATCTCCATGCACGACTACCCCCACTTCGAATAGTCATGTTACCTTGTTCATCAAAATATTGGACTGTGAATTTACTTTTAGGATCACCGACATTAGGGGGACCTACTTTTGCTTGAACAAAGGCCATAAAAGACTCAATCCCTTAAAAATGAATTCAACAAAAGTATCTTCCTATCCTACAAGAAATACAAGGTGGAAAAATCATTCATACTATACTGTAAATTATTCACTTTTGCAGCGGATGTTCTCTTCGGTAGCTGGCGAGAAGGACCGCAGTGGCTTGAGAGACATTCAAAGAGTCGATCTTTCCCTGCATTGGAATGGCTAAAGCGGTGTCGACCGTCTTTCGAAGAAGGGGCTGAATCCCCTTCCCTTCAGAACCTAAGATGATAAGAGTGTGCGAAGGGAAAGAAAAATCATAAAGAGAAGTAGCCCCCTCCTTGGCTTCTGCAGAGAGCAAAAGATATCCCGATTGACGAAATCGCTTTGCCGTTTCGACGAGATTGGCAACGCGAAGCAAAGGAACTAGCTCGGTCGCTCCTGCACTCACCTTGCTGACAACAGGCGTTACCCCTACACCTCGATTCTTCGAAAAAACCACTCCATCGACACCAAAACACTCCGCAGCACGCAAAATCGCGCCAAAATTATGCGGATCTTGTATCGAATCGAGCATAAGAACAAGACTCACTCTTTGCTCCTGCTGCTCTTTTAAAAAAGTGGCCAAAGAAGGTATTCCCGGCTCACGCACAGCCGCAACGACATTCTGATGCGAATCGGAATGGACAAGACGAGAAAGCTGCTCCTTCGACGCCTTTCGCAAAGGGATCTTTTCCTTGCGCAAAGCATCAACAAACCCCTCCCCTTTCTCACAGGTATGCACCTCAACAATCCGCTCAGGAGCACTTGCTAGCAACTCCTGCACCGCATGCTTACCCATAATCCATCGATATCGCTGTTTCATGTGTTTCATGTAGGACCTTTCATTCTATACGTTCGCATTAAAATACCTCTGAATGTGACCCTATTCTCGTCAAAGTAACGGCTTCTTTATCGATTTTATATATTAACAAGACATCGGGCTTAATATGGCACTCACGATACCCAGTATAATTTCCAGATAAAGCGCGCTCTTTATATTTTTTTGGTAATTTTTTCTTATGAATTAGATGACTCAAGACTTTATCTAATTCATCCACGATATCTGTTCGGTATTTGAATTTTTTAAAATCTCTCTTAAATTTTACCTGGTATTTACTTTTTAGCACGGGGTGTTACTCCCATTTGCTTCCAAAAATCATCCAATGAATCACAAGAAATGACCCCTTTCCCCTCTTCGACATCTTGCATCGCTTTTAAAGTCTCTTTGTTGGGTTTTTTGGTTTTTCCAGTCTTTTTTGTCTCTTTAACAGGTAAATCGGGTCGGACATATGTTAACACAAACTCACTAATCGTCATGTGTGCTCTGGTAGCTAACATTTTAATATATGTTTTTTCTTCAAGAGTACATTCAATCGTAAGACGCGACTTTTGTTGGTGCATAGACATAATCATCTCCTCGATAAAGAAAACCCTCTCTTATTTCATTTTACACAAAATAACCTTTTTATAAAAATCACAAATTCTAGTAAAATTTCTTATTTAACGATTGTTTTTTGGAGTCTTTATGCGAAAAAAAACGAGATCCTGGGAGCCTGTGAAGGATTGGTACGATGCTCTTGTCGGAGACAAAGGACACTACTACCATCAATCGCTGATTGTTCCCACCATTTTACAGAAAATTGAAGCGATTCGCCCGAAAAATATGCTAGATGTAGCTTGTGGTCAAGGAGTTTTGTCTCGCCACTTACCCTCTTCAATGGAATATTGGGGCATCGATCACTCGCGCTCCTTAATCCGAACAGCAGTTGAAAGAAATCGCTCTGGCAATCACCATTTTCTCGAAAAAGATGCTTGCTCTTTTTCACTCAAAGGAAAGCAAGATTTTTTCGAGTGTGCAACCATTATTTTGGCTCTTCAAGATATCGATGATATGGGTGCGGCGTTGATCTCAACGGAAAAACACCTCGCTCCCGGAGGCCATCTCTTGATCGTGCTGAACCACCCCTGCTACCGCATTCCCCGCCAAAGCGGATGGCTTATCGATGAAGAACAGAAACGACAATCACGCAAGGTCGATCTCTACATGTCATCCCAAAACATCCCCATCCAAACCAATCCAGGTAAAGGAAAAAAATCGCCTCAGGTATACCACCACCATCGCCCTCTTAACGCCTACTTCTCTGCTCTTCATCAAGCCGGCTTCGTCACAGAAAACCTCGAAGAGTGGATCTCGGACAAAAAAAGTACAGGACCAAAAAAGAAAATGGAAGATCGCGCCCGAAAAGAATTCCCCCTATTCCTCTTCCTCCACGCTCGGAAAGATGGTATTTTTAGACAATGGAAACAATGAAGTTTACGGAGAAATTGAGTACAATCGCAGTTTTTAGAACTTGTTTAAAATCTTTCTAATCCTGTATAAAAATTGCTTTCAAAACTTTGGAGGCAATGATGGCTCACTCTTATCCAAGCGATATTTCTCGAAAGCAATTTGACAAAATCAAACCTTTACTTGAGTCTGTGCGAAAAAAAACACGCCCTAGAACCGTCGACCTTTTTGATGTTTTTTGTGGAATTTTATATGTTTTAAAAAGTGGCTGTCAGTGGCGTATGTTGCCAAAAGAATATCCTAAATGGGAACTTTGCTATTACTATTTCAAGTTATGGAAAGAAAGCGATGATCATTCAGAAAGCATCCTTGAGAAAGTTTTAAAAAAAAATGGTTGGAGAGGTCCGACAAAACAATGGTCGGAAAGAGAAAACCAGTTTTATAATAATTGATGCGCAAAGCGTTAAAAATACCGATACAGCTGAGAGTAAAGGGTATGATGCAGGAAAAAAAATTTCAGGGATAAAACGACACATCGCTGTAGACACCCAAGGATTACCTCATGCAATTCATATAACTACAGCAAATATTACAGATAGGAAAGGAGCGCTAGAAGCATGTTCATTGAAGAAGAGTTTTTTATCTGAAGTAAAAAACGTTTTAGCTAATGGAGGATACTCTGGAGAGCCATTTTCAGATGGTATTCAAGAGATATTGGGTTGCCCAGTAGAAATAGCCAAGAGAAATGAATTGCATACTTTTAAAGTGATTCCCAAAAGATGGGTTGTGGAACGTTCTTTTAGCTGGCTTGAAAAGTGTAGAAGATTATGGAAAAACTGTGAAAGAAAGCTAAATACTAGCTTAAATATGGTAGTCTTAGCATTTGTAGTTCTTCTTTTAAAAAGATTTTAAACAGGTTCTTAGAACCTGTTTAAAATCTTTCTAATCCTGTATAAACAATTATTTTCCAAGATACCAGTTTACATATGGTCATCCTTGCTTTTGTCGTTTTATTCGTGAAACGGTTTTGAACGAGTTTTTAGAAAATAAACTACCACAGAGCCCACAGAGAACACAGAGGGAGGACATATAGATTGTTTAGTGCATCCAGAAATGTCTGAAGAAGTTGTAGAGGATCAGGTAATTATAGAAATTAAATCTGTGAATGGAATAGCTCCAATACACGAAGCACAACGACTATCTTATTTAAAGCTCTATGGAACTTGTGCCCGAGGATTGCTTATCAATTTTAATGTGAAACGATTGGTAGAAGGCATTCGTCGAATGAAAATATAACCCTCTCTCTGTGCTCTCTGTGGGCTCTGTGGTAGTTTTAATTGCTGAGATATGTCAACCAAGTTTCTTAAGAATCTGTTTAAAATCTTTCTAATCCTGTATAAAAATTGCTTTCAAAACTTTGGAGGCAATGATGGCTCACTCTTATCAAGCGATATTTCTCGAAAGCAATTTGACAAAATCAAACCTTTACTTGAGTCTGTGCGAAAAAAAAACACGCCCTAGAACCGTCGACCTTTTTGATGTTTTTTTGTGGAATTTTATATGTTTTAAAAAGTGGCTGTCAGTGGCGTATGTTGCCAAAAGAAATATCCTAAATGGGAACTTTGCTATTACTATTTCAAGTTATGGAAAGAAAGCGATGATCATTCAGAAAGCATCCTTGAGAAAGTTTTAAAAAAAAATGGTTGGAGAGGTCCGACAAAATAATGGTCGGAAAGAGAAAACCAGTTTTATAATAATTGATGCGCAAAGCGTTAAAAATACCGATACAGCTGAGAGTAAAGGGTATGATGCAGGAAAAAAAATTTCAGGGATAAAACGACACATCGCTGTAGACACCCAAGGATTACCTCATGCAATTCATATAACTACAGCAAATATTACAGATAGGAAAGGAGCGCTAGAAGCATGTTCATTGAAGAAGAGTTTTTTATCTGAAGTAAAAAACGTTTTAGCTAATGGAGGATACTCTGGAGAGCCATTTTCAGATGGTATTCAAGAGATATTGGGTTGCCCAGTAGAAATAGCCAAGAGAAATGAATTGCATACTTTTAAAGTGATTCCCAAAAGATGGGTTGTGGAACGTTCTTTTAGCTGGCTTGAAAAGTGTAGAAGATTATGGAAAAACTGTGAAAGAAAGCTAAATACTAGCTTAAATATGGTAGTCTTAGCATTTGTAGTTCTTCTTTTAAAAAGATTTTAAACAGGTTCTAAGATTGAATGATTCCACTGAAAATCCTCATAAAGTTATCCATATAATATAAAAAATCGTTTTATTTAGTAACCAACATTACGCATTTTTTCCTTGTCTTTTCTTAGAACCTGTTTAAAATCTTTCTAATCCTGTATAAACAATTATTTTCCAAGATACCAGTTTACATATGGTCATCCTTGCTTTTGTCGTTTTATTCGTGAAACGGTTTTGAACGAGTTTTTAGAAAATAAACTACCACAGAGCCCACAGAGAACACAGAGGGAGGACATATAGATTGTTTAGTGCATCCAGAAATGTCTGAAGAAGTTGTAGAGGATCAGGTAATTATAGAAATTAAATCTGTGAATGGAATAGCTCCAATACACGAAGCACAACGACTATCTTATTTAAAGCTCTATGGAACTTGTGCCCGAGGATTGCTTATCAATTTTAATGTGAAACGATTGGTAGAAGGCATTCGTCGAATGAAAATATAACCCTCTCTCTGTGCTCTCTGTGGGCTCTGTGGTAGTTTTAATTGCTGAGATATGTCAACCAAGTTTCTTAAGCAAAGCAAATTGTAGGGGATTGTTCATTTAAAAGATTTTGAACAGGTTCTTAGACCGTAGTTCATCTTGTATCGATCTGAATACGATCCCTGAAAAAGCTATCTGGAATCTCGATACATCCATTTTATTTTGTGAATTCACCGGAAAAATAGAGGAATTGCGTCATGTCGAATTAAGACAAGCTAAAATCGGCAATGTACTCCTTTCTCGCGTTCTAGGAGTCCCTAAAACCTCTTTACTCGATACGTTTACTGCCCCTTTCGACAAAATCCAACAAGGATCTCAAGAACAAGTAGAAATATCTAGTTCTCTTTCGACATATCCGATTATTTTAGGTAATCAAGTTTTTGAAAAACATCGTATTCTCTTTGATTTCTCTCAAAAACAACTCCATTTTTTCTCCGACAATGAATTTTCTCTGCCCAAAGAAGATGGATGGGTTGAAGTTCCTTTTGCGTATTGGGGAGGAATGATGGTCATCCCTGCACAATGGGATGGTGAAACGCGTTGGCTGATGATCGATACAGGTGCATCAAAAAATTTTCTACTCGGCAAAAAACATGCCCTCTCAACTCCAATGTACCTGCAAAATGGCAATGTATCCGAAATTGTCGTTGGAGGACATTCTCTTGCCATCGATTTTCTTGCAACCAATCGCTCGTTTCCCGAAACATTCACAAACCATCAACACATTGACGGGATTCTAGGAATGCCCTTTCTTCTATCGCACCGCATCTTGATCGACTTTCCCAACAAAAAACTTTCTTTTCATCCAATTGATGACACGCCCTATAACAATCCTATCCAATAAGGGTTGTGCCTTTGGCACAAATAGATAACGTTGTGTGGGAGAGACTGGACTCCCCCCAAAACTAAAACGTCATCAACATGCGCAAAATCAAGCGCATGTTTGATTACTGGGCGTCCATTCATCCCAGACCCAATCAAAGATTTGGCCTCTATAGTTTATAGGATTTTTAGTTAGGAGAGATTTTTCTTTTTGGAAAAAAGAGTAAGGTTCATAGTCATTCTATTTAATCAACTAAAGGAACACTATAGCGAAGGCCAAGGCCCTTGTACTTCCTCACACCTTCCCGAAGGTACATTGAAATTAGCTGTAATATGGAGTGCGATGGCCCTGCCATCGCTTTTCAAACGCCGGCCCTGCCGGCGTTAATGATGCCGGCAGGGCCGGCATCTACCACAGCGGAGGCCAAGGCCTCCGCACTCCACATTGAAGCCTCTTTCAATCCATTTTTTCTCAAAACACCCCATGGACAACGCGAAAACCTATAAACTATAGAGACCCAATCAAAGATTTGGTCTGGGTCTTCTTGACGTCCTTTCGATAAATAAGTGTGAAAATGGTAAAGAGAAAGAAGAGGATGCCAGATCGAGGACTTCAGAATGAAATCAGTAGCTGAAGTTTGAATTTCTTTTCGCAAAGAGACGTGAACAGCTACAAAGAAAATGAGCCTTGTTGGACTTGAACCAACGACACCCTCATTAAAAGTGAGGTGCTCTACCAACTGAGCTAAAGACTCATTCATTAAATGACCCCAAGGGGATTCGAACCCCTGTTATCGGAATGAAAATCCGGTGTCCTAGACCTGACTAGACGATGGGGCCTAAAAAGGTAACCATTCAGATGGGGTCTTCCTAGGGGAAATCGATCTTGATCGCATCTTTTTTATTTTGCTCCTTGGGAATAACAAAAGCGATTCCCTCGTGGCAATCCAAAAAATCTGTATCTCAACCTAGACTTCTTCTATGAAGCCCCCTATCTGAATAGTTACCTAAAAAGCAAACACAAATAGCTTACCTACTCATAGGATTTTTTTGCAATGCTCGCGATACTAGATCGTAGAAATTTCCTTCTCTTTTGCACCGCTTAATTCATCCGCTTGCTTGCAAAAATTATCCGTAAGCTCCTGAACGTTCTTCTCTTCCTTCTTCTGAATATCTTCTCCAATCTCTCCATCGGCCTTCTGCTTTCGCACCCTCTCATTGGCATCACGACGACAATTCCGAATGCGCACTTTGCACTCCTCTAACTTGCGATGGAGCATCTTGACCATCTCCTCACGCATCGCTTTGTCCATCTCTGGGATCGTAATCCGCACAGCATTGGCATCGACAGCGGGCATAAAACCGAGATTAGCCTTCTCAATTCCCTTTCCAATGGCTCCCGTCGTATGCGGATCAAATGGGGTGATGAGAAGCGTCCGCGCCTCAGGAGTCGTAATCGACCCCAACTCCTTAATCTTCATTGTCGTCCCATATGCCTCAACAGAGACGTTCTCGACCATTCCGGGATTGGCTCTGCCGGTGCGGATGTTGCGCATTTCCTCTTTAAAATGATCGATCGCTTCTTTCATGCTTTGTTCCGTTTCTCTACTCATTTTTTTCTCCTACTATCCAAGTCCCTTTTGCCTTATTGTTCATGATATTGTGAAGGGAATCTCGCTCCAAACTCTCCCATTGGCAAACAAAAATGGGAATTTTCTCTTCTTGACAAAGAGCAAAGGCCGTTGCATCCATGACTTGCAACTCTTCAGCAAGAACTTGTTGATAGGTTAAAGTATCATACTTTTTTGCTGAAGGGTTTTGCATGGGATCGCTATCAAAAACACCGGGTACTTTCGTCGCCTTCACCAAAAGATCAGCCCCTACTTCACTGGCGCGCAGCGCAGCAGCGGTATCGGTAGTAAAATAGGGGTTTCCCGTTCCACCAACACAAAAAAGCACCTCTCCTGCATCCAGAGCTGCGCGAGCTCTTGGTATGGTATACCTCTCTGCAACAGCAGGACACTCCAGAGCACTGAATAAGGTGAGAGGAACTCCTACTAAAGCAAAAGCATGCTGCATGGCCAATCCATTCATCAAGGTAGCTAACATCCCCATCTGATCAGCAGCAGCACGAGGAAAACCAGCCCCTTGTAGATGCAGTCCACGGAAAAGGTTCCCTCCCCCTATGACAATGGCGAGCTGAAATCCTTGCTCAACAAGCCGCTTACCCAACTGGGCAACCCGTAGACAGGCACTAATAGAAATGCCCATCTCCTCACGCCCAAGCAACGTCTCTCCCGAAATTTTAAGCAATAGTCGACGAATAGGTCTCTTCTGATCTTCCATAGGGAAAAGGGGTAACAAAACCTTCTTTATGCTACAATTTTTTTCATGAAATATGCACTACTCGACAGCGGGCAAGGAAAACGGCTCGAACAATTCGGAAAATATACACTGGTACGCCCTTGTGGCCATGCAGCATGGAATCCTTCTCTTGACGAAGCAGCGTGGAAAGCGGCCGATGCCACATTTTCTCGAACACCTAAAATGGAGTGGAAGTGGCAACGCTCCCCTCCGCCATCTTGGGAGACAGAAATCGACAACCTCGTATTCCGCATCACTCCAACAGAATTTGGCCATATAGGTCTCTTCCCCGAACATCAGATCGTCTGGAAAAAACTCGAAGAAGAAACGAAACTTTTTCCCAAAATGCGCTTCCTCAACCTCTTTGGCTATTCGGGAGCAGCAACCCTATTTGCTGCACGAGCAGGCGCAACGGTTTGCCATGTTGACGCAGCCAAGGGAATGGTCGATTGGGCGAGAGAAAATGCTCAACGCAACGGCCTCGCACAATCCCCAATCCGATGGATCGTCGATGATGCGCGGAAATTTCTCCAACGCGAGATCCGACGAGAAAGGAAATATGATGGCATCCTCCTCGATCCTCCTACGTTTGGCCGGGGAACAAAAGGCGAGACGTTTTTGATCGAACGCGACCTCTTGTTTTTGCTCGAACTCTGCTGTTCTCTTCTTTCTGAAGAGGCCCGTTTCTTGATCTTGACATCGCATACGCCGGGATATTCGTCTCTCGTACTGAAGCACGTCCTGGAACAGGCGCTTGCACCCAAGGGAGGAAGTGTTTCATCAGGCGAGATGGTGATTCCTGCACCATCTCCCGCTTTTCCTCTACCGAACGGATTCTTTGCCGAATGGAGAACTTCATGAACCCGTTGATCACAAGCAAAACGAACCCGCGGATCAAACAACAGGTCCGCTTGAGAAACCGTAGGGAACGGGAACAATCCCAACAATTTCTGATCGAGGGATATCGAGAAATTCTTCGTGCGACAGAAGGAAAACGTTATCTCGAAGAGCTCTACTATTGTCCCGAGTTATTTTTAGGAACACAAGAAAATGCATTGATCGATGCGATTGCCGCAGAAGGAACTGCCCTCTACCGCGTAACAAAAGAGGTCTTTGAAAAAATTTCCTATCGCGACCGCCCCGACGGCTTGCTCGCTGTAGCAAAACAAAAACATCGCAATCTGACTGACCTCGAACAACTCCTTAAGACGACACCTCCCTTTCTCATTATCGCCGAAGCGATCGAAAAACCGGGTAACTTGGGAACCATCCTCCGCTCTGCCGATGCAGCAGGAGTCGATGCTCTTATCATCTGCGATGCCTGTACCGACATCCACAACCCCAATGTCGTACGTGCTAGCGTGGGAACGTTGTTCACCGTTCCGGTCATCGAAGCGTCGAGTGAGGAGGCCATCGAGTGGCTCCGCAAAAAACAGATCGCTATCGTTGCCTCAACACCGCAAGCGAAAAACCTCTACACAGAGACCCCTCTTCATGGTCCCGTTGCTATCGCTGTAGGAACCGAACAATATGGTCTCTCACCCACATGGATGCAAAACGCCGATATCCAAGTGCGCATCCCCATGCACGGCCGCGCCGATTCCCTTAACGTCGCGACAGCAACAACCCTCCTCCTCTTCGAAGGAGTCCGTCAACGGGGTAGCGCGTTACAATGAAAGAATCGCTCCTCTTCGAAGATAACCACCTTTTCATCATGAATAAAAAAGGGGGCATCCCGACACAAGACGACCACTCACCAACCCCATCCCTCACCACCCTTTGTAAAGAATGGATCAAAGTGCGCGATCATAAACCGGGCAACGTCTTTCTCGAACCGATCCATCGCCTCGACAAACCGGCTAGCGGCATCGTCATCTTCACAAAGACGCGCAAAGCTCTTTCCCGCATGCAAGCAGCGATGCGCCATGGAGAAATCAACAAGGAATATACGGCTCTTGTCGAAGGCCGTATCGACCAAAAAGAGGGGATCTTGGAAGATATCCTCATCCACGATCCTTTCAAAGCGCGCATCGCTATCCCCGATGAAAAAGGGGGGAAACGCGCCCTTCTTCACTACCGCGTTCTTGAAGAAAGAGAAAACACCACCCTTCTCTCCATTGACCTCAAAACGGGACGCTACCACCAAATTCGGATCCAATGGGCCTCACGCGGGCATCCAATCTGTGGAGATAGCAAATACGGAAGCAAAATGCCCTTCAAAACCGGTGGCATTGCTCTTGAACATACAAAAGCGATTTTTCCTCACCCCATTACCAAAGAGAGGATCGCCATCACGACGCGATCGTGCTATTTATAGCAGCATTATAAGTGGCACTATAACTAAATTTCTTGCGTTATAGTGCCACTTATATCAATATTATAACTAGCACTATAAAATCAAAGTAACCATGACTTCAGGAAACGAATTAAAAGGGCGATCCGAAGAACAAAAAATGTTAGAGGAATTTTTCCTCTCAAAACGCGCTGGATTTTTAGCGTTGTATGGCAGAAGAAGAGTTGGTAAAACCTTTCTCATTCGCAGTTTCTTTCAAAAAAAATCGTGCATTTTTTTTAACTCCACGGGCATCCATAAAGAATCACTCAAAAGACAATTACTAGCATTTACCAAAGAAATCAGTGCGTGCTTCTTTCAAGGAATGGAATTGAAAGAGAGAAATTCTTGGATCGAAACTTTTGCATTATTAACCGATGCCATCCGACAACAAGTTCCTAAAAATAAAAAAGTTGTTCTATTTTTCGACGAATTTCCTTGGATGGCAACGCCTCGCGCCAAACTTCTCCAAGCATTAGACCTATACTGGAACCGCTATTGGTCTCAAGACCCTCGAATGAAAGTCATTGTTTGCGGCTCTGTTGCATCATGGATTATCAGAAATATTGTTAAAAACAAAAAAGGATTACATAACCGACTCACACAAACCATTCGATTAGATCCCATGAACCTGAAAGACACAAAAAATTTATTGCATAGTATGGGAATCAAATTGAACCATCAGCATATTTCGCAAATATATATGGTCACTGGAGGAATTCCTTTTTATTTATCTCACATTTCTTCAGGACTTTCTGCATCCCAGGTAATAGAACGATTGGCATTCACCAAAAACAGTCTCTTATTAGAAGAATTTGACAAGCTTTATTCTTCTCTATTTGAAAATGCCCATATCTATGTAGAAATTGTTCGTGCTATTGCTCGTCATCGTTTCGGTATTCATCAGGAAAATTTATTTAAGCAAATAAAAATTTCCAAAGGTGGAACGATTGTTCGCAAATTAGAAGAATTAGAAGAAGCCGGCTTCATTATGAGTTTTAAAGCTTATCAACACAAAAAAAAAGGAATCCATTACAAAATTATCGATGAATACACTCTTTTTTATTTTCAATGGATAGAGCCTATAAGAGACACTCTTTTAAAAAAAGGCGTTCGAAAAGGGTATTGGGATAAAATGATGAAATCTCCATCATGGGCAAGCTGGGCGGGCTATTCTTTCGAAGCCATATGTTACAAGCATCTCCATCAAATTAGTCAAGCTATTGATTTAAGCCCCACAGCTATACCTGTTACATGGCGATATATGCCAAGAAAAGAATCTAAAGATCGCGGAGCGCAAATTGACTTATTGTTTAACCGTGATGATCATGCCATTACCATTTGCGAAATCAAATATACCAATTCCCCTTTTGTGA
The DNA here is from genome assembly GCA_942491955.1 of Parachlamydiales bacterium. Taxonomy (GTDB): domain Bacteria; phylum Chlamydiota; class Chlamydiia; order Chlamydiales; family CALOCV01; genus CALOCV01. Next base: position 26,661 of record CALOCV010000045.1, on the reverse strand, counting down.
TTGATAAAGAATATGCGGAAATACTAAACAAAAGAATCCAGATATTTAAAGAGAAGACAAAAACAAACAAACAAATTTTTTTGGGAATTATTTCCGCAAATGGTCTGAAAAAAAATATTTATTCGGAAGAAATGGTTGATAAAGTGGCTACTCTTGACGATCTTTTCAAAAAAGAAAATTAACACCAATGCCTAGGGTGTGTCATTGGTATCATTGTGACAGCGTTGGATAAAACGCTCAATGCGCCCTAATAAATAAAGAGGACAATTGAGTAACTTTCCATCTTTCTTTAAATTCATCGGCGAAGTACGAACTTGTAATTTCGGATGATATTTTTCGTCATATACGCGAAGACTCTTTTTTTTCCCCGAATTTCCCAACTTTACTTCTAAAGGATAAATGACATCGTCCTGTTGAAGGAGAAAATCCAACTCTGCTTTACCCTCGCTTGTCCAATAATAAAGATTTTGCTGATGGCGTATGAGTTCTTGTGCAACATAATTTTCTATTAATGCACCACGAAACTCCTGAAACAAATCATTCCCATCCATCATCGTCTTGGGAGAGAGATGCGTCATTGCGCCTAAAAGACCTATGTCCAACAAATAAATCTTAAAGAAATCAAAATTTGCATACCCTTCCAAAGGCAATTTAGGAGAAGAAACATTGTACACTTTATGAATAAGACCTGCTTCTAAAAGCCATTGTAATGCTAATTCATACTCTCGAGCTCTTGCCCCTGATCGAATAACGGAATAAATAAATTTTCTATTTTCTTTGGAAAGCTGTCCAGGAATGGAATTCCATATCTGATTGATCTTCATAAGTTGATCTTTAGGAGAATGTTTAGAAAAATCTAAACTATACGCTTGTAAAATGGCTTGGTGAATATTGCGAATTTCTTGAAAATTTTTTGAATCAATATAATGTACCACTGCTTCCGGCATTCCTCCAACAAAGAGATAGACTTTGAACAAACGAAGAAGTTTATCATGAAGAAACATCGAAAGAGGGGTTATACTTTGATAATGCTCCAAATACTCGTAAAGTTCCTGTTCACCTACCGCCTGCAAAAATTCAAAAAAACCAAGCGGGTACAAATGAAGAAAATCGACTTTTCCAACAGGAAATCCCTGCGTATTAATTAACTTAACTCCTAGTAAAGAACCTGCAGCACATATGTGATACTCATTGGCTAATTCACAAAAATATTTAAGACTATTCAATGCTTGGGGACATTCTTGTATTTCATCTAAAATAATGAGCGTCTTTTCTGGATGTATAGGAACATTGGATTCGATGCCAATGTTTTGCAATAGATCAAGAGGTTTTAGCGTTTCAGTGAATAATTTTTTCAAATTTGGCGTGTTTTCAAAATTTAAATAAATAAAATTGTGATATTTTTCTCGAGCAAATTGTTGGAGTAAAAAAGTTTTTCCTACCTGACGAGCCCCCATTAAAATTAAAGGCTTTCGCTTTGCTTTTGATTTCCAGGCTTCGAGTTGAGCAAAAAGTCTTCTTTCCATAATCCCCAGGATACAAAAAACTTCTTTTCTTCGCCATTTTTTCGTTCCAATAAATGTTGTGCTTACACACTTTTTCGTTCCAAAAAATGTGCTGCACTAAGAAAACCACTTATAATTCATCATCAAAGCACTGATGAATAAATATTTTGAGAATTTTGCGACACTATTTGTTTGCTTGAGAGGTCTTTTCTCCTGTCAGAGGAGGGATGGTATTCATCACCGTCTCTAATGTAGAGAACTCTTCAAGAACACGCTGGATATCCCTCTTAATGGCTTCGGCATCGCGATGCTCCGATAAAGGAGGTTTTTCTAACTCCTCGGTCAAATCAAGAAAGGGGTGGCGCAACAAGGGGAAAGGGGTCTTCTTATCGCATCGGAAAATCTCCTTAGCACACGCTTCAAAAAGGGAAATAATCCCTAGATATGTCGGCTGTAACTCGGCATATGCAATGTCTATCTGATGCGGAATCCGTTTAGCAATCTCAAGTAAGCTACAGGTTGCCTTTACGGGAAGATCCATAAAACCTTCTTTTGCGCCCCGAACCGCTATTTTTCGCAAGAGATGTAAAGGATGGGGTGTCAATGAGAAATCAAACGAAGCCGAAGACAAAACGATTTTTGCCAAAACATTCACAACTTCTCCTAAAAAAGCTTCGTTTTTTTGTTGAAATGCCTGTTCAGCAAGAAAACCGATTCTCTGCAAGAGATACCCAAGGGTAAATCCAATCTCATCCCCTCCTTCTTCTGAAGTCGCCTCTTGATGGGCAATGCTCTTGCACGAATAAAAATAATTTTTTAGCATTCTTTGCATCTGTTGCAAGGCATCAGCAGGAAGCGTAATCGCATTCTTGCGAAGACCTCCCAAAATAATCTCCGTTAAGGCATCGAAAGAATCTAAAAGAGAGCGGTGATCGTTGGACTGAATGGCACGACTCCCCTTATGCTCGCATAATACGACTAACCTCTCCGGAGAGATATATCCCAATCCTCTTCGCAATAAGAGCCACGTCCCATCAATAACAATGCCAAGAAGAAAAATCCAAAGAGCAACTAATACCGTACTATTCCCAATTTTAATAAAAGAGGGATCTATGGCCACTGCAAAAGAGAAAATGGAGAATATAACGATCAAAAGATTGGCGATATGGAAAATTTTGTCGTTCCGGAAAATCTCAAGAGCGGTTCCCGAATAGTGAAGCGCCGTTTTCTGTACCGAACGAAAAAGCAGGACGTTGAGCAAAGGCATGAGAAAAAGGAAAAGAGCCCCTACAAAAGCGATCAAGGGTCCAACAAACGCAAAAAATGCAGGAGATGAAGACTCCGCAGGATAAAAAAGAATCGCTATAGCAACGAGAAAGGAGAAAAGAGTAGCCATATGCGCACTATACAGGATCGATTATTTTCTTGCCTTTTCAAACAAAAATCAATCAGGTAAAATAACGACAAAATGAGGTAATCTATGTCCGATCATGTTGTTACTCTTACCGACGAAAATTTTGATAGCACTATCTCGTCAGGACTCACTCTTGTCGACTTTTATGCCGATTGGTGTGGCCCTTGCAAGCGGATGACGCCCGTTATTGAAGAGCTTGCTACGGAATTTAATGGAAAAGCAAAAGTTGGAAAACTCGATATCGATCAATCCCAAATGACAGCAGCAAAACTGCAAATCACGTCAATCCCAACTCTTGTTCTTTTTAAAGATGGCAATTCCATTAAAAAAATTGTCGGCCTTCAAAACCTCGACGCTCTCCGCGATTTGCTCCAGTCCAATATTTAGAACCTGTCTTCACACTTCAAATTCTTAGAGAACATCTTCCAAATCCACGAGTTCTTTGCTAAAGTATCGCCGTTCATTGAGTTCCCCTTCCGATTTCGCGACATATAAAGCCACCACGCTATCTCCAAGGATATTTAATACCGTGGAGGTCATGTCGCGTATCCGGTCGATCCCAACGATAAGAGCGAGCCCTTCAAGAGGAAGCCCAACAGAACTCAATACCATCGTCATCATAACAAAACCAGCTCCGGGCACTCCCGCTGCACCAATCGATGAGAGCGTTGTCGTAATCGTAATCATAATAAATTTTTGCAGAGAAAGCGGTACACCATACGCATTAGCGATAAATGTCGTCGCTAAAACCTGCCAAATCGCCAATCCATTCATATTCACAGTGGACCCTAAAGGGAGCACAAAATTGGAAATGTTTTTTGATACGCCTAAATTTTCCTGAATACAGTGCATCGAAACGGGAAGAGTTGCTGAACTACTTGCTGTAGAAAAGGCCATCATGATAGCGTCCCCCATTCCTCGGAAAAAGGGCCAGGGATGAACTTTCACGCGAAAATGGATCAACCCACAAAAAACAATGAGAATATGAACGATACAAACGAGATGGAAAACGGCTAATAGTTTGACAAGAGGAAGCAAAACGCCAGCGCCATAGGTACCCGCTACCCAAACGGTCAAGGCGAAAACACCAATGGGAGAAAACTCCATAATGATCGAGGTCAATCGGTACATGACATCGGCCAAAGACTCTAAAAAATCTTTTAAAGGACGCCCTTTCTGGCCGGAGAAATTGATGGCAATCCCAACAAAAACGGCAAAAACGACAACTTGAAGAACGTTGCCTTCGACCATTGCCGTCATCGGATTGCTAGGGATAATACTTAAAAGAATTTTTCCAATTGTTGGCGCTTCCTTGATTTGGATATCCTGCGGTTTCTCTAGATGAAGACTTCCGCCTAAAGTAAAAATTTGTGAAAAAAGAATGGCAAAACAAATGGCTGCAACGGTTGTAAACAAATAAAGAAAAAGAGTTTTTATTCCAACACGACCTAATTTTTTGGGATCATGGATGCTTGTTACTCCAACAGCCATTGAAGCAAGAACAAGGGGAATGATGATCATATTGATGAGGCTAAGAAAGATATCGCCAATAGGACGGGTGTAGGGTCCAAGCCCTGGAAAAATCAAACCGATCACAACGCCTGCAACAAGAGCGATAAAGATCTTTACCCAAAGTTTCATGAATGAACAACCTAAGAAAAATATTCGCTCATTGTATCAATATCAGCCGATAATTACAATTTGTAGGATTGGTATCAACTCACAAAAATTTTTTACGATCCCCAAAACAAATTTTATAAAAAAAATCTTGAAGTTTTTGGGTATAGATACAAAATCGTGAGTGCTTATCGTTTATTTATCCTGTTGTGCACCTGGGAGAGAAATGCCTCCCAGTGCTCTTTCTCTTCGGTAATACACATCTTGACTTGTACCCAAAAGATGGGAAGAGGGTATTCTTCATCGACGAGTTTAACACAATCTTTTTCGGTACAAACAATCGCTTCACCACCTTGTTCCATGGTTTCTTCGATGAAATGAATGAAATCTTCTTTTTGCATGCCCATGTGGTCGGGAAGAACTGCCTCAGAAACAATGGTGGCACCCAACTCTTCCTCAAGGGTTTGCCGAAACCGTTTAGGCTGAGCAATACCACACAACATGCCCACCTTTTTTCCAATCAATGATCCGATATCTTCACCCGATTGGGTACGCACAGCAACGATTTCCATTTTTGCACCGATAATCGGGGCTGATGTCGATTTTTGAAGGCGATCGCGAAGAGAAAGAAAATCCTGATGCTTTCGAACAGGATAAACGACGATGAGATGTGCCCGTTGGAGAGCGGAGGAATCTTCTCGAAGGAGGCCTCGTGGAAGAAAATACCCCTGCCCGAAAGGGTCATCATGGTCGATAAGAACAATATCAAAATCGCGCGCAATGCGGCGGTGTTGCAAACCGTCATCCATGATGAGGCATTGAACCCCACAATCGGCAGCAAGACGAGCGCCTATGCGACGATTTTTTCCAACAAAGATGTGCGCTTTGGGGATGTTTTTTGCTAAGAGATAGGCCTCGTCACCACAATAAGCTGCAGAAAACATGGGACCATTCCCTCGGCAAAGAGTCATTGGAGTCGATAATTTTTCCGCCTTAGAACGATAGCCTCGATACAGAATTCCTAATCGATGATGCATATAGAGAGATTCTGCAAGGAGAAGGGTAAAGGGCGTTTTTCCCGTCCCTCCCACGACGATATTGCCAATGCTAATCACAGCATCGACAGGGGGATTATAGGTACGAAACCATCTTTTTTGGTAGAAAACATTGCGAATCCACGTGACCAAACGATAAATCCAACTGAAGGGAAGGAGAAAAAAACGCAGAAGGATTGGCAGTATGCCCCTTCTTCTTCCTTGAACGACATCGCGCCAATATCGCTCCGTATACAGAACGATTTTCTTCATGGCCTATCCAATAGGAGTCGTCCTCTTTTCTTTCTCTCTCTGCGACAAAGAAAAATGGGAGGGTTTAATGGGAAAGAGAGTGTTTTCGACGAGCTCAACGAGAAGGTGCAATGCTGTCATATGTGCCTCTTGAATGCGATCTGATGTGGGAAAGCCATGTATCACCAATTCGACATCAGCAACACCTCGACATCTTCCCCCTTCATTTCCCAATAAAGCAATGGTTTTCAAGCCAAGCTCGATGGCTTTCATGAAGGCGTTGTAGACATTATCCGAATTTCCACTTGTGGAAAGGCCGAGGAATATATCGTTGCGCTTCCCATAAGCTTCAATGCCTCGAGAAAAGATATGAGTGAAGCCATAATCATTGGCAGTACAGGTGATATGTCCAGAATCAGCAAGAGCAATCGCAGGAAGAGGGGGACGTGGGTCTCGGAATTGACCTGTCATCTCTTCACAAAAATGTGTCGCTTGGCAAAGGCTTCCTCCATTTCCTGCAACGAGTACTTTATGACCTGTAGCAAAACAACTCGAGAGGAGATCGGCAGCGCGTTGAAGAAAAGAGAGAGAAGAGGGTTCTTGCAGCTGCAATATTGCTTGAGAACTTTTCTGAATCTCATCAATAAGAAGCTGCATAAACACCTACTGTTGTAAGAGACTTTTTCTAAGAGAGAATCTTTCTTAAAGACTCTAACTCCCTTTCCTCACTTTTTCAAGTCTTTTTACGACTCATTTTCACCCACGCTCCAGCGGAGAAATCGCGTGACTTTAAGAGGTTTATTCCCCTCTTTGGCACACTTTTGGACCAGTTCTTCAATGGTCATGCTATCATCTTTAATGAATTTCTGACGCACGAGACAGACTTGGTCATAAAAAGCGTTGATCTTGCCCTGAATAATCTTTTCCATGATGTTTGCAGGCTTCCCTTTCATTTGGCTTTGCGCGATCTCTTCCTCATGGGCAACCACCTCTGCGGGAATCGTTTCCGGAGAGAGAAATTCAGGCGCTGCTGCTGCACAATGCATCGCAATATCTTTTGCCAGCGCTGCATCCGTTGTGCTTCCTTGGATCTCTACGAAAGTGAAAATTTTCCCATTCATATGAGAATAGATACCCAAAGAGGTATCGCTTTTTTTAGGCAACCAATGGATCCTTTCAATCTGAATGTTTTCTCCAATTGCTTGAACCAGTGTGGCTCGATACTGGTCAATTGTAATCGAGGGATCTTTTTTGGATGGTTGGGATAAGAAAGCATCTAGAGATGCAGGGTGTGTCGCCAATACCTCGTTGACGATATCGTCAAGGAAAGAGACAAATCGTTCGTTATTAATAACGAAATCGGTCTCCGCTTTCACCTCTGCAACAGCGATGGCTTCATCATTTTCTGCAAAAGCAATTTTCCCCTCTTTTGCTTCTCTTCCCTCTTTTTTGACAGCAAGAGCCATCCCTGCTTTGCGAAGATTGGCTATGGCAAGTTCGATATCTCCCTGCGATTCGACAAGGGCATCTTTACATTTTCCTACACCGATACCGGTGCGGTGACGGAGCTCTTTAATTTTATCTGGAGTCACAACCATTATACCTTCTCCTCTTCTTGGGTCTGCACTGTGCCGATTTCTGTCTCATCGATTAGACCTTCTTCTTGCTCTGAGGCATTAGCAACGACCGCTTCTTTCTGTCGGTGCATATTAAGTGCTTGTTTCTGGTCGAGGATGGCACGAGAGAGCGTTTGTAGACAAAGTTTGATGCTTTTTAAGGCATCGTCGTTGCAAGGGATGACGTAATCAATGGGCTCTGGATCGCAATTCGTATCAACAAGAGCCAGTATGGGAATGCCGAGTTTATTGGCTTCGGCGACGGCAAGGTGCTCGCGGCTCGGATCGACAATGATCAACAATCCGGGAGGTTTGCGCATTCCACGGACGCCGGAAAGGTTTCTTTCCAATTTTATTTGCAGTTTGGTCAAGAGGACCATTTCTTTCTTGGTCAATCCTTCATCGGCTGCGGTGATTCTCTTTTCGATGCGTTCGAGCTTTTTGATCGACTTGCGAATCGTAGGCAGATTCGTCAAGGCACCACCTAACCAACGTTCGCAGATGTAAAATTCATCACACTCTTCGGCGATTTCGCGAACGACGGCTTTGGCTTGTTTCTTGGTTCCGACAAAAAGAATGGATTGATGTCGAGATACAACCTCGCGAACCACTTCGACACCCTTTCGAAGGAGTTGAAGGGTTTTTGCCAGATCGATGATGTGCAATCCGTTGCGTTCTTCGAAGATGTATTTTTTCATCTTCGGGTTCCAACGGTGTCGTTGGTGCCCAAAATGGGCGCCTGCCTCTAAGAGCTCCTTAATGGAGACGAGAACAGATGGATGATCGTCTTGTTTTGTAGCCAAGCCTTGTCCCTTTATTTTATTGACACGGCATCTCATTTTCAATGAGATTTCGGTCTTGGTTAATTTTTTTGAATTTCGTGCGAGTAGCGCCTGATCAGAATCGAACTGACACTCGTAGCTTGGAAGGCTACTGTTCTACCATTGAACTACAGGCGCACACCAGCCAATTATTATCCTCGAATCAACAGATTCTTTGCAACCAAAGAAATGATAATACATAATCTCTCTCATGAAAAAAAACCGGATTAGTGATGTCCCCGATAAGGCAAACCGTGTTCTTCATTTTGTCTTTGTTGCTCTCATTTTCCTTCTGATTCGTATTTGGTATCTCGCTGTCGTTGTCCACGAAGAACGACGTGAGGAGGCTTTGCGCCCCCAAGAACGCTCGGTCCTCATTCCAGCTAAAAGAGGTCCTGTTTGCGACCGGATGAACATTCCCCTTGCCACTAGCCACGTCTCCTACCAAGCCGCCATTATCTATGCTGATCTTCGCGAAATTCCAGCTGTTACATGGGAAAAAGAGGACGGAGGGAAGAAAAAAAAGCGATTTTTGCGACGCGAATACATCACCTCTCTCAGCCAATTTCTTTCCAAAGAACTCGACCTCGAATCGACACGGATCGAGGATTTGATTTACAGCAAGGCTGCCCTCTACTATCAACTCCCTTTTACTCTACGAGAAAATCTCTCCGAAGAACAATATTATCGATTAAAAGCAAAAGAGAAAGATTGGCCAGGCCTTCGCGTGGAAAAGATCCCGCAACGAGTGTACCCATTTGGTCGTGTCGCAGGAGAAATTATAGGCTATATGGGAGCGATAGATAAAAAAGAATACGAAAAAATTTTTACAGAGATACACGCATTGAAGCATTATCTGGGAGATCTTGAACAAAATCCAACCTTAGAACTCCCAGAAAATTTTGCTTCTGTCGAAGAGGTGCAAGAACGCCTCCACTCTCTTGAAGAACTCTCTTATACCTTAAACGACTCTGTCGGTAAAGCGGGGATTGAAGGAAAATATGAACAAGAGTTGCGCGGATTTCGTGGCAAACAGAGATTCATCGTCGATGCAAAGGGGAAATATCTCTATCCCCTTCCCGATTCAACCCCTCCTTCAAGTGGAAAACGCCTCATCCTTACTTTATCGATCGAATTACAAAAATATTGTGAAGAATTATTGATCAAGAATGAAAAGATTCGTCATGTTCTCTCCTCCAATATTTACGGAACGAAACGAACGGTGTTATCGCAAAAGGAACCTTGGATCAAAGGGGGAGCGATCGTTGCCATGGACCCTCGTTCCGGCGAAGTCCTTGCTATGGCCTCATATCCTCGCTATGATCCCAATGATTTCATTCGTTCCACTTCGCGACAGGAGCAGAAAGAAAGAAAAAGGAAAATTGATCGTTGGGTTGAGTCAGAAGGTCTTATCGGAGCCATTTGGAATCAACAAATTCCTTTAGAACGAGAGATCTATGATCGCAAAGAAAAAAATATCGTCGATCAACCTCTCTGGCTCCACTGGGAAGATTATCTCACGATGATTCTTCCTAAAGACCATCCTATTCCAGCTCTTCTAGAAGAAAACCCTTCCCTCTCTTTTGCCCTCTCTCTACAAGAAGTCATTACCGACCTCCTCGATTGGAGCCAACAAGACCAACTCCATTATATTCTCAACTTTCTCTATGCCGATGTGGAAGGTCATGAGACATTCGATGAGACCTTTACTGCAAAAGAGAGGTTCCACCTCGAACAACTTTTTGCCACACAGTCTGACCAGGCTCTTGTTTTTCGAGAAAAACTCGCCCCTTTTTTCACCTCTCTTCCCCTGCATTACGATAAAGTCCTGTTGGTGGATCTATGCCATCTCATCGCCCCAATCGAACGATTCTCTCCCGATCTTCTCGAAAAAATAGGCCACCACTCCCTTAACCAATATCGCGATTTTTCTGCTGCGAGCCTCTCTTTGTTGTCCCTCCTTCATGAAGAAGCGCAGAAAATATTTGGCCGAAATATCTTCTCCACTTGGCGTGAAGAGCACCAAAAGGCTTTTTTGCAACAGAAACGGCGGGAAGAAAAGGAGGAAAAGAGGATACAAAGGCCTTATCTCGATCTTCTTGACGAAGAAGAGTGTCGACAGTTCAAAAACATTTGGGAAGAGAATGACTGGGATTTTTTCCTGGCATTTTTAGGTCGATACGTTCCCGATAATGGCGATCCTAATCGTACATTTCTCTGTAATGCCCTTCAAAAATGGGGAGAAAGAGTGGTATCGGATCCTACTATTTTTCCTTTATATCAACTCGTACAAGAATCTCTAAAAGATCTCGATGAGACCCGCTCCAAATGGTATTTAGCAACAGCACGCACCTATTCGGATCTCAAGAAACCTCTCCATGGCTCCTATCGCTCCTTGAGAAAAGAGAAAGGACTCTCTTTGGAATGCCACCTTGCTGCAGCCTTCTATCCCCGCTATGGTTATGGATGCGCTCGTTCACACGCCTTTCGACAGGCGACACACCAAGGATCGATTTTTAAACTCGTCACGGCATGGGAGGCACTACGACAACAGTATCGAAAGGTGCGTAAGGAGTATCCCACCCTTACCGAGTTAAATCCCCTTACGATGGTTGATGAGGTCTACAAACGGAGAGAGAAGTGGTATATCGGTTATGATGCTGAAGGAAAACCCATTCCCCAATTCTTTCAGGGAGGAAGACTGCCAAAAAGTTATCTCAAACAGATCGGAACGACCGATATTCTCACAGCCATTACTTATTCGAGTAATCCCTATTTCTCGCTTCTAGCAAAAGAACACCTCTCTTCACAAGAAGACCTGCTGATCGCTGCACAACACCTATCGTATGGACAGAAGACGGGAATCGACCTCCTTTACGAAATTCCAGGGAAACTCCCGCAAAATATCGACATCAATCCAACCGAGCTCTATGCCTTTGCCATTGGTCAGGGAGCTTTTACGGCCACTCCTCTACAAACCACTGTGATGATGGCGGCTCTTGCCAATGGAGGCACCGTGCTACAACCCAAACTGGTGGGTGCAAAAATCGCATCCCATACCAACGATGCGGCATCTTTTTTTGAAAAAACAGCAATCACCATACGAGAAAATTTCTTCCTTCCCAAACCCGTCCAACGCATTCTATTTCAAGGAATGGCAAAGATGATCGAACGTTCCCAAAAAAGGCAAGTGCCCAGTTTGCGTCAGATGTATGCCGATGACCCAGCTCTCATTGATGCTTTTGCCCAGCCAAGAACGAATTGGATCGGGAAAACCAGTACTGCTGAAGCCGTGGAAACACTCGACTTAGATGCCCAATTCGGATCACAAATCTATTCCCACGTCTGGTTTGGGGGCATCTCCTTCTCTTCGAATGAAAGAGAAGCTTTCGTTGCGCACGATACCAACGGAGAACCCGAACTCGTTGTGATTGTCTATTTGCGATTTGGCGGATACGGCAAAGAAGCGGCCCCTCTTGCACTTTCTGTTGCAGAAAAATGGCAAGAAATAAAAAGAGATTTTCCTATGAAAGGAGAGACCTCTTGAAACGTTTCATTCGTATAGGTAACGACACAACGGGGAAACAATGTGCTTGTTCCAAGCAATTCTGACGAAGAAGGTTCGGAACGGCTATATCCCAAAATGATGTCGTAGCTCTCACTAAAACGGTTAAGAATTTTTTCGAAATCCCCTGACTGAAGCACCTCGCCTACATAGGACGAAATGCCTCCTGATTCAAGACTAGCTCCATACAACTCTTTTTTTGTGACAGGAACGGGAGTGCGATGTTCCAAATAAGCCAACAGCCCCCCTCCAGAGGATGCGTCTCCATCTCGATCAAAGCTCAACTCCATCAAAAGAACGCGTTTGCCCATCCGAGAAAAAAGCGTGGCCAACTCCGTTCCGTAATGAGGGCCATTCCCTTCCACGAGAAGAATTTTTTGCGATGACATGTCCTTTGTCTGGTACTGTTCGCTGATCCAATGGGCAATCTTGCGCAAAAGATCGCGATCGGTATTATTTGGCGCACGAAGAGACTCTCTTGGGGGATGTCCTTTCCACTCTCCGACATAAGGGAGAGAACGACTCGCCAACGCCTCTGGAGAGAGCGGGATATCACCGCGCGCCACACCGAGCAATAAAAAACTCATCGATCCAAAAAAACCAAGCATCCCTCCCAAAGCCATCCATAACAACAATCCTGGATAGCGCGATTGGAGAGGAATAAGAGCGCGATCAATCGGCTTGGACTGGATCATTTCAAGATGGTAGAGAATATTCTTACTTTCAACGATTCTTGTCACTTCCTCGACCAATTTCCTCTGCGCATTGACCTCTTCATGTACGAGTTGTTCAGCAACCCACTTGTTGGGCAAGGTCGCCATCTCCCCTTGTATTTGTAGAAGATGTTCTTCCAAAACTCCCCGATCTTGACGGAGATTGTCCATCCGCGTGAGCAAATAATCCATCAAGTGATTTTCATACAAAGAGATCCGTTGATGGATAAGGTCTAGAATCACTTCTCGTAAAGAGTACATTTTCTCTTCAAGCAAATCTTTCTTTTGTTGCATCAAAAGCCGTGCTTGTTGGAGATATTGTTCCAAAAAATGGCGTTGCAATGCGAGTTCTTCGCGAAGACGTTCTTGTTCTCGTACGCTTCTATTGCTTTCGTCTTGCATGTCGATCATGGTCCTTCTTGCTTCAAGAATCGCCGCTTCGACGACATCATCAACGACGAGATGACTGAGAGAAGGAATTTCAACCGATGCCTTTTGCAAAGCCTCGAAGAGAAAGTCATAACTTTTTTCCTCTGTCTCTAGAAAACTTTTATCTTTGCAATAGTTGAGGAACAGCTCTTCAGCACTCTCTAACGAAATCCCTTCGAATGCCTGATTTTCTTCCCTTTCTCCATACATACGACCAATAAGAATGTCTTCTTGCATCTGGAAAAGGCGGAGCAAATTTTGAAGATAATCCATCAAATGGCTTCGATTTTCATCTTTGAGTTCTCCCGAACTCTCTTGCCACAACGCATGCCAAAAAACCAACGAGATAGTTGTTATCCTGTACCAGAGAGAGCTCTCGATGAAGAATTCCATTGTGCTCCACTTCTTGCAAAAGCATTTCACAATCGGCAATCTTCTTCTGAAGAAAAGAAATTTCTACTGATCGAGCAAGAGTTTTCTCTTTTTTTGTCTCGTAGTCTTGGTGGTGATTGTGAATCAAAGCATACTGGATATCATCGCGTTGTTGCTTCAATTCTCGGATTTTTTTCAAAAGATCGTTGAGATCACTCGCATCGGATTCTTCTGCATAAGGATTGAAAAAGACAAAATTCTTTTGATCATGAGCCTTTTCCATCCGACGTGTATCGAGCTCATTGGCTAACAACCGATCTTTATAGAGCTGGAGTTGGGTCGTTAAAAAACGGAATTCTTCTTGAGTATTGACTATACCCGCTGTCGAAATCCCCTCTTTCTGTGCGTCAGCAAAATCAATGAGCGCTTTTTCCAAATCTTCTCGACTCTCCTTTCTTCGAGAACGCAAATACCCCATCTGTCGCTGGCTCTGCTCTCGATGATTTCTTTCGAGATAATCTTGGTAACAACCCATCATGGCATTCACAACCGCTGCAGCGATATACCGATCGGGATGGGAAAAGGAGAGATGGAGGATCTGCTTCTTGTTTTCATCCCATTGCACCCGCAACAGCTTTCTCCAACGCTCTGCCTGTTGTGATAAGGGGCGTAGATGGAGGAAAAAGGTGTGGCCCGTAAGGTCTTTCTCGCCCTGCTGTGTGAGAAGAAATTCTCCTTCATCAAAGATAAAAACCTCTCCCAACCGACCTTGGCCCACTTCGGAAGAGGGATCAAAAAGGGTGAATTCGTTTTCCGAAACAAACCTGACGGTGAATTTTTTTGGGTAGAGCCCTCTGTATTCGACCCGTTGCACTCCCAGCTCTTCAGGATGATCGGGCAATACGGGCACGCCTTTCCGGAGCAGATAGGCCCATTCCGTTGAAAAATTTTGCCGCACCCTCCGCCACCCCTTCTTCCAGAGGCCTCTTTTTTCGACAATTTCTCCTTGAAGGGAAAGATCGTGAATCACCCTTTCCAACAGCTGACGCGACCGCATCATCGTCATCCCTTCTGCCTCGCTAGAGGCATCCTCAAAACCGACAAGGGAAAATAGCGTGCTATCGACACTGGCATTCTTTTTGTTTTTGTCCTGAAAGGTTCCATCGGCCATAAACTCGACTCTTCCTAGCAAAGCAAAAAAACCGCCTAAGAATATAGCAAGAAGAGTATACCATCCCCAAACTCCCCTTTTCCTTTTTAGAAGTTGGACCACATCGGAAAAGGTAACCCAATCCGTATTCGTGCGCTTTTGACCCATCACGACTCCTGGGAAATTTTGTAGAGCGTATAAAATCGCTCAAGCCCCGACCAGCTGGGCAACAGTTGATCAATAAAACGATTCCACTGCGTGATCGGTTTTTCTGTCACATAAATGGTGTCTCCTGGCATACAGAGCAGGCTGTCATTGGGAAGATGGACGATATGGTCCCAAGAGAGGAGATAAATTTTAGGACAACGCAAGTTGCCACGGATGACTTGGATGCAATCGCGATTCCCCGTGTAGGGAATTCCTCCCGCCGTAACAAGAGCCTCCCTCAGAGAGATGTAACCATAAGGAACGTGAACGGGACGGGGTGAAAGCACCTCTCCCATCACCATCACGTTCGTATCGGCAATGTTGGCAATAAAAATTTTATCGCCCCCTCGCATCACAATATTCTGAGTAAGATCCCCTTTATTCATAAGCCGATGAAGATCGATAGCTAAAGGAGATCCATCGCGCACCACATAGCTCATAAAGAGGTTGGACTGGTTGGGAACTTGCGCGCGCGCTAACACCTCATAGAGGCGAATTCTTCCATCGACGGGAATCAACGGAACGGCAACGGCTCCCGTCAATTCGACCTTTCTTCTCAATCGTTCCTGATAGGTGATGAAAACATCAACGTCTTGTATCTGTTCTTGTAAAGCATTGCGAAGATGGAGTCTTGCTTGTTCAAGAGTCAGACCTGCGACAAAAACCGAAGGCGCATCGGGAAGAGCGACCACACCTTCCTGAACGCGAAACCCAATCTGATCGTTAATGGTTCGCACAGCTTCCATGAGATCGATCCGCTTCGGATGGTAGAGGGCAATGCGCAGAATATCGCCTTCGTCGATGACATCTTCATATTCCTGCATAGCACAAAGAGGAACGGGTTCTAAACAAACTCCTTCCATCTCCAATATGGAAAGTTTTCCTTGTCGGATCTTATGCGAGTCGATAACGAATTCGTTCGCTCCATAGACGTTGTAGTGATAATTCGGGCGGGAACAGGCCACGGTTAGTAAGACAAGAACAAGAGGAAAACAAACGTGTGATAAAAGATAAATGTGGCATCGATGCGATTTCAGTTCCGTATTCATTGGATGAATTTTCAGATGATACCAATTCTAACAATTCCTAAAAAGAAATTCGGTTGTAGAGAGGCTATACCCAAACAAATTCCAAAACCATTGTCTAAAATGATCTCTTGTGACAGATTATTTTTCGGAAAAATACGATGAAGAACAAAAAACTATAATTCGTTTTTAACGATTGGTCGGTACAAGACCATCAAGGAGTTTTTGTATTATGGAAATATCATCATCATCCAGCCACTCTCCAGTAAGGCGTGTTGATAACATGAACACGACACAACACCCAATATCTAAAAAAAAGAGAGCCAAACGCTTTTGCCGTCAGTGCATCACTAAGATCCATATACCATCGGTCACTCCCTTTTTTCCTACACTTTTCTTCCAACGCCACCTCTTGTCTAACCAACCACCTCTCTCCTTTCACGCCTCCACGACAACGCCACAAAAAACCACGCAAAGCCCACCATTATCACAGCTTATCCAGGAGGACATTTCCATTTTTAACCGTTAGCAATGATTCTTTTTCCTCCTATTCACAATCCCCAGAAGATGGAAATCCTTGGGAAGAGTCAAAGACGACATCAAGTGCTAGTGAGAATTCTTCTTTTGCCAGCTCTTTTGATTCCCAATCTTTGGACAATGCGCATCCTGAAAACCCTTGTATGACATTCTTCTTACGTCAGGTTTTAAAAAATTGTCTTAAATCACAAAAGATTAACCCTTTTCCGGCTATGTCACTCTCACCGAAAGATCGATGTTCTCCCCGAATTCTAGCTGAAACCGACAATCTCACAAGACTCAAAAAGCAAAAAAGCTCTTGAAGAAATTTTCACCTCTCTACTCTCTAGAACCCCATCTCCTACGCAAATGGAAGAGAATGGAGTTTTATTTTGGCCTCGCAGAAATAAAAGAGGTAGAACCTCACAACAACATCATCGCAATTTGTGAAGAGCTTGCTCAAGGAGATTACTCTGAAGATGATGCGGAAAGAATTCTCAATATTCTCTTTTCACTAACAAAAACGCACCCGTCTCTTACAGATTTTGTCGACTTTTTGCAAGAAGTTGATTTTGCAAACAGGGTTGATGATTGCATAGGCCAAAAAAATTCCCTTTGAAGAAGAAACCAGTCGAAAGAATTTATATTCTGTTCCCAGCCGAGAAGGACCAGTGGCTGCGAAATTCATCCAAGGTGAAGTCGACCAGAAAGAAATTGGCGCTTATCAGATATCCCAATTGCTATCTACAAAAACGGTCCCTCTTACCATCCCTGCAAAACGGAGGGAGGGTACTATCCAAGAATTTCTAACTGAGGGGGTGACTCTTGTCGAAGAACTCATCAACGAAAATCCCAACGCAGCGGCCATACTCCACTCCATTCCCTCTTGCTATCTCCAACTTTACCTCATTCAAGCCATGCTATTAGGTCAGCGCGATGGTCATCTGTATAATACATTTATCCAGCTTTCTGAAGGTGATAAGTTTGTGAAACTGTGGGATATTGACAATGAAAAGACTTTTGCATTTCCATTTGAATATTACGAGACAGGTTTCTCTTCTGAAGGAAGAGGTGCTCGTATTGCATTAATGGGTTTGGATCAAGCCAAACAACCCTTAAGCCGTGCTCTATTATTGCTTTTTTCGTCTTATCCCTTTCAAAGTCAGCTTAAACATTTTTTTTATGGACTTTCAAAAAAAATATCCTATGGCGCATTAGCAAAAACTGCAGCAAAAGAGAGAATCGAAAAAATCGGCAAATTGTGTACTTATGCTCTTGAAAACGGCATTCCTCTATCCTGTGAGGAGATTTATTTTACTCTCTTTACCCATGAAGATTATGTCAACAAGCAACGAGAATACGGCATTCCCGATCTATTGAGTTTTAATACGACCCAACGGGCAACGACCAACATTTCTACATCTATCGATGATTTTTTAGATCGGACACATTCTGATGTTGTACCATCCATTTGCTCAAAAAATCTCCAAAACTTGCTCTATCCAACGAAACATCCTCACCTACAATACACAAAAACAGACGAACGCTATGGAGGGCAAAAAGCCTTAGAGACCCTACGAAAAACATGGGAGGCATTACCAAACCAAGGCAATTCCTTTATCCCTCTTTTTGATCCAATAGAGAAAAACATGATCGACCTGGAAAAATGGGATGGTAAAACCACAGATCCCCTTCTTGTTCAACTCTGTCTTGATGGCCTTCCTGGCATTGCAGCGCGTCGAATCAGTCGCGAATTCCCTCATTGCCAATTGTTTATTGACAACAGTGGTCAAAGCCCTTCTCTTTATGCCGCTCTCTCCCGTGAAATGACCAAAGCTCGTGATCAATTCCAGAATAACAAAAATCTTACAATGCCCATATCTTCTTCCTTTTATGCGTGTTATCAGGAAAATAAAGGCAAACTAGAAAAACGCCTTAATGAAAAGCACCTACCTATTAAACAAGTCGATCCTTTTCCGGAGACTGCAGCAAAATGGGTGCTCTTGTGGGCTATAAATGCAGGTAAAGAGGTCACTTGCACTAAAGAAGGTGAAAAATACTGGCTGTGCCTTTCTTCATAGACAACAAAGATTTTTTATCAAAAAAAATCCGAAAGAATCACCTCATTAGAAACGAGTGCATCGGCGTATTCATTGGGTAATAGACCAGCAACGGTGATCATAGTTAAATAGATCTCTTTCTTCACGTTGAGCCGTTCGCGAAAAACATCGATTTTGTTTCCCAATTGCGTTGCATACTGTTTTGTGATCCGAAAGGGTTTTTGCGCATATTTGATTTCAATGATATTGATCACTCCATCATCTCGATCAAGAAGCAAGTCAATTTGTACTCCCTGTTCTTGTTTTGATTGAGGAACGTAACGCCAAGTACCAACGGTAAATCCTGTATGAACATGCATACTTTTTGTGATCGGATCGATGTGTTTATAACAAAACGCTTCGAAGGCAGAGCCTACCCAGCTTTTCCAAAGAGCACTTTGATGTTTCGATTGCCAATAATGGGACTGAGAGGAAGCGAGTTTAATGCGATTAGAGATGGGCTCGATCCAATGAAGATAAAAAAGGGTATATTCATCAATAATGCGATAGTAAACACCTTTTTTTGCGTGTCCATAGGGCACAAAACTAATGATAAATCCCGCGGCTTCTAATTCACGAAGCCGCTTTGTCAACGTTCCACCCGTAGCAGATAATTTTAATCGGTGTGCAAGTAACCCAAATTCAATCCCTTGTGATTGTTTTATAATAGCGCGAATGATCTCAATATAGGCTTCAGAATAATCAAAAAGAGATCGATATAAACGATCAAATTCTCCGTAAAGCAATCCACTAGCCCTAAAGCATAATTGATCGATATTCTATGTGCAGATAGGCCCTTTTCAATAGCTTGCCAGTAGAAGGGAATCCCTCCAATAACTAGATAAAGGTCGAGCATTTGTTGATGACTCATGCGTATCGAGCGTATAGCAAGAAAGGAGGCAATCTCTTGAATGGAAAATGGATTGAGCAACATGCTCATTGTAAGACGATTGTGAAGCCCACCTCTTGCGTTAACAATATTATCGATCATCCAAGAAGCAGCAGAACCACAAACGATGAGTTTGATATTGGGTTGGTTCACCCATTCAGTATTCCAAAAATGATCCAAGGCTTGCAAAAGTCCCGATTTTGCCGTAACTAACCAAGGTAATTCATCCAAAAAAATCACAAAAGGCTTCTTTTGTGGAAAAACGTTGATTGCTTTGGTCAATAGATCCAATGCTTCCATCCAACTTGTTGGTGATGCAAGTGGATAACGTGGTTGAAAAGTTTTTTCAAATGCCCGTATAAAGATGCCGAGTTGGTTATGAAGATTTCCGTCTTTTAGTCCAGTGACTTCGATAAAGGGCAGTTCTAGAGTTTCTATGGAACCACGAATTAAGAATGTTTTACCCACTTTCTCTTTCTCCGCCCATAAACGGCCATAAACTCGGCCTCTTTAGACTTCAACCGGCTTTTAATCCGTTTTTGTTCTTCTCGACGACCTACAATCTGAATAGCCATAACAGGACGATATATAAGATTACGCTGATTATGCCTTATTATAACCAGCGTAATCTTATAAAACAAATCGATTACGCTGATTATGCCTTATTATAACCAGCGCAATCTGGGATTAAGAACCTGTTCAAAATCTTTTAGAACCAGTCTTCATACTTGAAATGAGCTAAATTCGATTCTTTTCTCCAGGAGACGACAAAAATGTGCGGGTCATATTTTTTACTATTACACATTTTTGTCGTCTCCTGGAGAAAATAAATTCGAATTTAGCCATTTGAATGAAGACAGGTTCTTAAATAACTAATTCCTACAATGTGCTTTGCCTAAGAAACTTGGTTGCCATATCTCAGCAATAAAAACTACCACAGAGTCCACAGAGAGCACAGAGAGAGGGTTATATTTTCATTCGACGAATGCCTTCTACCAATCGTTTCACATTAAAATTGATCAGCAATCCTCGAGCACAAGTTCCATAGAGCTTTAAATAAGATAGTCGTTGTGCTTCGTGTATTAGAGGTATTCCATTCACAGATTTAATTTCTATAATTACCTGATCCTCTACAACTTCTTCAGACATTTCTGGATGCACTAAACAATCTATATGTCCTCCCTCTGTGTTCTCTGTGGGCTCTGTGGTAGTTTATTTTCTTAAAAACTCGTTCAAAACTGTTTTACGAATAAAACGACAAAAGCAAGGATGACCATATGTAAACTGGTTTTTCAAACATATGAAATGCCACAAATTACATCATATAAGTCGACCGCTCTAGGACGTGTTTTTTTCTTGCAGATTCCAGAAGAGGTTTAATTTTGTTAAACTGTTCACGATCCATATCGCTAGGATAGCAATGGGGCATAAAATACCTACAATTGTCTTGGAAAATAATTGTTTATACAGGATTAGAAAGATTTTAAACAGGTTCTAAGAACCTATCTTCACATTTGAAAACATGGACGTGCTTTTTATCGATACACATCTTTTCTGTGCCCGACTTCAACTACGAGGATTAGTAATACTTTATCTTGAACGGAGTAAACAATCCGATATTTCCCAGCTCGAATTCGATAGCGTATCGGCGTACGATTTCCTTTGAGCTTTTTGCACCCTCCTGGCCTTGGTTCTTCTACAAGGGAATCGATGGTTTCAACAATGCGCTCTTTATCCATTTTAGGAAGTTTCGCTAATTTTTTTAGGATTTTATCGGCGATTTGGATTTGATATTTCACGCACCTAACCGCTTTTTGGCTTCTTCCCAAGGAATAAGTTTTTCTTTTCCTAACTTGATGTTTTCCAGAACCTCTGTTGCTTTATCGGATAGCCAGTCGTCTTCCATATCTTCTATCTTCTCAAAAGCCAACTGAAGCAAAAAGTCTTTCATACTAACCCCGATTTTTGCACAAGCCATCTTAAGGTACATGTGTTCATCCGGGGACATATCAACTGTGAGTCTTGATTTTTCTCTCATGGTAGCACCTCTGTTCCACCTTTAGTATAAAGAAAACTGTGTTTCTTTACAATATCAAAAATAATCTTGAAAATTTACCTGGATTGGCGAGCTATACCCAAATAACTTCAAGAATTGGTTTCTGGCAAAGAGAAAATTCCCGGGATTGCAGTTTCGAAAGAAGTCTAATGAAGCAAACAACAAAAGTTTACGACAAGCGCAAGGCCGCTTTAGCGGCCGCTATAGTTTATAGGTTTTCGCGTTGTCCATGGGGTGTTTTGAGAAAAAATGGTTGAAAGAGGCTTCAATGTGGAGTGCGGAGGCCTTGGCCTCCGCTGTGGTAGATGCCGGCCCTGCCGGCATCACTGCAGATGGCGAGTTCTTTAGCTCGAATAAAAGCTTCTTCTTTGCAAAAAGCATCTCTCCACGAATCGAATATCTGAAATAAAGGTTTGAGTAGGTTCATAGTGTTCCTTTAGTTGATTAAATAGAATGACTATGAACCTTACTCTTTTTCCAAAAAGAAAAATCTCTCCCAAACTAAAAATCCTATAAACTATAGAGGCCGCTTTAGCGGCCGCGGGGTCTTAGGGCCTTCGGCCCCAGCAGGGGGGTGTAGGAGGGGACGAGCCCCCCCCCCCCCCCCCCCCCCCCCCCCCCCCCCACTAAACGAGGGTACGGATGCCTTGATGGATGATGGCATTTTCCATCCAGTAGACGGCATGGGGGTGGAGTTCTTGGCAGAGGTGTTCTAGGCTCTCTTTTTGTAGGACGATGAATTGGACATCGCGGAGGGACTTAAGGATATCGATCCATTCTTCGTTGTGGTCGGCATGATCTAGGTAGACGACGATATCGGTTTCTTTATGTTGGGTGGCAAAATTATGGATAGCGAGGAAGGTTTCGGAGGAGAAGGTTTCTTTGGCGGAGAGTTCGAGAACCACGAAATGGCGATCGCGCAGGGATTCGTAAAGAGCGAAGAGGTGATTCTCGTCGAAGACCTTATGGGAGGCGTTTTCTACTAGGAGGCGTCGTGCCAGATCGGGAAGGCTGATGCGGGCGCAGCCGACATGTTCGATAGCGATGCCAGCAGCGACATTGGCCAATTCTAGGCTCTCTTCTATGGATATATCGTTGGCAAGAGAGGAGACGATCATAGCAAGGGTAGTGTCTCCGGCGCCTGTGACATCGACCACTTCCCGTTTACGCACAGGAAAGTCTTTTTGCGTTCCGTCTTGTGAGAAGAGTGTGATGCCCTTATCGGCACGGGTGATGAGGAGGGATTGTGCTTGTGTTAAGGAAAAAATTTTTTCGCTAACGCGATCGAGAGGAACATGTCTTTCCATACCGGCGGCGGCGTAGGCTTCTCCTTCATTGGGTTTGATGAATGACGTCCCTTGATATTTAGAAAAATCGAGTCCTTTGGGATCGGTAACGGTAGGAATATTTTTTTCTTGGCAGAGGGTGAAGAGGGCTTTAAGAAGGGTAGGGGTGAGGAATCCCTTTCCATAATCGGAGATAGCAACGATATCGACCTGTTCTAATAGGGTGGGCAATTGTTTCACGATGTTTTTTTCTGCAGCTGCTTGCAGATCCACGATGGTTTCGTGATCGATGCGGACGATTTGTTGATGGTCGGAGATGATCCGATTCTTGAGTGGTGTGGGATATCCATCTTCTTTGATAAGTCCTGTTAGATCGACCTGACTGAGTAGAAGGGCTTCGCGAAGCTTTTTTCCGTAATAATCGGCTCCTGTACGTCCAACAGCAACGATATGGGCATTGAGATCGAGAAGATTGAGAACGACATTGCCTGCCCCTCCTGGACGGTACTCTTGTCGTTCGGTTTGTACAATGGCAACGGGAGCTTCGGGAGATATCCGTTGAGCTTTTCCAAAGGTATAGCTATCGAGAAGGAAATCCCCTACTACCAAGGCTCTGATCGGCCGAATTTTGCTTAATGCTCCAACGAGTCTTACCATCGCTTTTGTGGAATGAGGTGGGTTTGTACATAATCGGCAACGGCCTCCTTAAGAGGCATGGCTTGAGCAAGGTTACCTAGTAGGGATCGTGTTTTTTTCATATCGGCACAGGTATAGTTTTGGTATTTCCCCAATAATTCGGTGGGCATGGGAACATATTCGATATGCGTAGGAGAGTCTACTGCAGAGAAGAGCGAGTGGGCGAGTTGATTCCATGTTGAAGGGGTTCCGCTTCCTATGTTGAAGATACCTGAAGCGGTATTTTCTAAGAAAGCGCAGGTCATCCTCGCGCAATCTTTGACATAGAGGAAATCGCGTTCCTGTTCTCCATCTCCGAAGCGTTGTGGATCTGACGATTGAAAAAGGGCAATCGTTTCTCCTTTGAGAGCAGGAGGGAACATTTTTTGGACAGCCGATGCCATTCTCCCCTTGTGCTCTTCGTTGGGACCAAAGACATTAAAATATTTTAATCCCACTACTCGATCCATGACACCGTGGCGCAAGCACCACTGGTCAAAGAGCTGTTTCGAATAGCCATACATATTGAGCGGTTCGAGCGCATCGATTTGCGTGTGATCATCGGAAAATCCTCTGTTCCCATCGCCATAGGTTGCTGCAGAGGAGGCGTAGATGAACCTGTGGTTGTGCTGGATCGCATATTGGGCTAGTTGAACGGTATAATGGTAGTTGTTTTTGAGGAGATAACTCGCATCTTTTTCCATCGTATCCGAGCAGGCGCCTAAGTGGATAAAAGCGGCAATTTCCTTCTCCTTCCCTTCTAACCATGAGAAGAGTTCATCGGCTTCAAGAAAGTGACGAAATCGTTTTCCTACGAGGTTTTTCCATTTCTCTGTCGAACGGAGTCGATCGACAACGATGAGATGGTCTCGTCCTTGATCATTGAGATAACGGATAATGCCCGAGCCAATGAAACCGGCTCCTCCTGTTACTACGATAGCTTTATCTTGTGGATAGTCCATTACTATTGTCTCGATTTTTTAACGATGTTACAGAAAGAGGGCTTTTTTGCCCATCTACGTGGAACGAGAGTTTTTTGAAAGAGGATTTGCTACCCCCTTGTAAACAAGCCCTTTACGGGTATCCAATGTGACAAGCTGTCCCTCTTGCAATACTTGCGTTGCTGCATCAGCACGGAGGATATAGGGGGTATTACTCGTTTTGGCATATTCACGAACATTCTTTTCCGACTCTTTGTCGTCGACCAAATTTTGTAGAATCACTCCTGCTGCCTCTTCAATAAAAGGGGCGTACGTTCCATCGCATTTAGTAATAACGAGAAGCTTTCCACTTACTTCGTAGGGTTTTTTCTCTTCAGGAGCAAAAAGTTTGACGACTTTCCCATGAACTCTCCCTCCTCCTCCTTTATACCCTCTGATGAGCACGTCACCAATGCTCTCCAACAGCATCATATTCGTTGTGCCCGCAATACCAAAAGGGGTTCCTGCCGTGATAACGACAAAATCCCCATCGGAAACAAAGTTGGCATCGATTGCCTTTTGACTGAGCACGGAAAAAGCCTCTTCAACGGTGGCACACGAAGTGTGATAAAAAGGAATCACACCCCATACCGCAGCAAGCTGGTGGTAGCATTTCTTGTTGGGCGTCATCGCCAAAATGGGGATGTCAGGACGGAAACGAGAGAGGAGTTGTGCTGTGGCTCCTCCGTGTGTAAAAGCGAAAATAGCTCTGGCTTGTGAGGAATGGGCCGTCTTTACCGCAGCAAGAGCGACGCAGGAAGGGACATCGTTGTAGACAATACCCGACTGGGCACGGAAAAAATCATGATAGGGAAAATGGGCCTCCGTCTCTTTGATGATGCTCTTCATGACATCGACCGCTTGAATCGGATACTTTCCAACCGCAGTCTCACCAGAGAGCATCACAGCAGAAGTTCCGTCATGGATGGCATTCGCTACATCAGAGACTTCGGCTCGTGTAGGACGCGAATTTTGGATCATCGATTCGAGCATCTGTGTTGCTGTTACGGACATTTTACCCGCTTCGTAACACTTGCGGATCATCTCTTTTTGCAGCTGTGGCACTTGGCTCAAAGGAATTTCAACACCCAAATCCCCCCGTGCGATCATGATTCCATCGGCAACTTGGATGATGCTGTCGATATTATTCAATCCTTCTCGATTTTCGATTTTTGCTAAAATAGGATAGGGGACTTCCCCCTCTTCTTCCACAATTTTCATAAAAACAACGTGTTCTGCAGAGTTGACGAAGGATGCGGCAATCATATCGACATCGTTCTGACAACCAAATCGAATATCTTGGACGTCTCTCTCCGTAACAGCAGGGAGGTTGAGTTTGATATCGGGAATGTAGACGCCCTTACCCGAACGGAGGAGACCCCCGTGGAGCACTTCAACGACAACGCTATTTTTCTTGATCGTCACAACACGCGTCGTGATATAGCCATCGTCAAAGAGAACGTGGGTTCCCTCTTGAACTCCTTCCAGTACGGCGTATGGAATGATCGATATTCTTTTTTCCCGAATCCCCTCTTCATGCGCATCGATCAATGTGAAGCGATCTCCCTCTTTGAGCACCATTTCATTGTTATGGATCTTACCCACCCGTATCTCAGGACCTTTGGTATCCAGGAGAATGGCAAGAGGTCGCTTCTTCTCCTTGCGAACCTCCTTCAATAACCGTATCACTTCACCATGTTTCTTGTAGTCGCCGTGACTAAAATTCAAACGGGCAACGTGCATCCCTGCATCAACAAGACGTACGATTTGTTCTTTGGTATCGACAGAGGGACCGATTGTGCAAATAATTTTTGTGCGAATCACCATATCTCTTTTGTACTCTTTTTTCTTGACATCGTCAACACGTATATTGTATCAGACGCCTATATGAAGCGACTATTATTCTTCCTACTTCTCACTTCAGCGTCATGTTGGGGTGAAATCGAACAAGTTGTTGTCCAATGGGAACAAACTTTTTGTGATGAGACATGTCAGAGACAACTGGCCGAGCGTTTGGCACAGATTCCTCAAGTTGAAAAAACCTCTCTTCTTCCCATCCGGCAACAGGTGGTTCTCGATTGGAAAGAGAATCAACCTTTCTACTATCAACCTATCAATAATGCGATCAAATGGGTCGGACTCACTATCGATCAGGTACGCGTTTCCGTTACCGGGACGATCCAAGAAATCCCTGCTCGTTTCAGCGGAGATCCTCAGATCATGCTCATTTCTGAAGGAGATAACACCCCTTTTGCCTTGTTAAGCCCACTCCAGCCCAATCCTGTGCAATATACTCCTCAATTTACTCTTGAGAGCCACCGCCTCACTCCACAAATGTACCAAGAACTCGTCTCTCTGATGCAAAAAAATGCCAAAATTTCTGTAGAGGGTCCTCTCTACGCACCCTTTCGTTATACTACCCCTCTCTATTTAATCATTG
>CALOCV010000044.1:0-100564 GCA_942491955.1 Parachlamydiales bacterium | reverse complement strand
TCAACCACCTCATTGTGAAAACACAACAGCAATTAAAAGCGACAAGTGTTGTCGTCACGCATGATATCCGCTCGGCTCTTGAAGTCGGCGACCGCCTCGCCTTCCATCACGATGGGAAAATTCTTTATATTGAACCACGTGATGCTTTTATGGAAATAGAAGATCCTCTTCTTCAGGCGTTTTTTAACAACGCTCTGATTGATCGTAATACCAAGAACTCTTCAAGGAGCAATCAACATGGCTGATCAAGCGAAAAATATTCTTATCGGACTCTTTGTTATCAGCTCGATCACGATCCTCATTTTTGCCTTCTTCTTCATACATCCCTTCGTTGGCGATACCGCAAAAACAATCCGAGTCCGTTTTTCAGACATTGACAAGATCAACATCGGCTCACGCGTCACATTTGCAGGAAGACCCATCGGTGAGGTCGTCGATATCCAAATGCTTCAAAATATCCGTGAACAGAAAAAAGATAAAAGAGGAGATGTCTACGCTTTTGAACTCATCCTCGAAATCGCTACAGGAATTAACGTATACAAAACGGATGAGATTTCGATCCGTACTTCAGGCCTCCTTGGAGAAAAAAGCATCAATATCCAACCAGAACCCTTCATCCCCGGTCAACCGCCCATTCTTGTTACCGACCAGATTCTTTATGCCGAACCGACTCCCTCTGTTGAAGATACTCTTGAACAACTCGGTGAAATATCCAATAAATTTGACAAAGTCATCGACGAAATTCTCTACGTCTTCCAAGAATTACGCGACCAAAACATGTGGACCCATCTCTCAACAGCCCTTTCCAATGTCAGTGATATCACAACGGCATTGAACCAACCCGAAGCGTGGAAAGGCATCTTGGATAACCTTTATGAAGTATCCGAGCGCTTACCTCAATCGTGGGATCTCTTCGATGAATCCCTAGAGAATATTCTCATTAGTACGGTCAACATCCGATCGATCATCGAAACGGCGCAACAAATCCTCGGTAAAGTCCAAGAGGGTCAGGGAACTATGGGACAACTTCTTGTAGGGAATAACCTCTATCTCGAACTCAAATCGGTCTTGGGCAAGGGGAATACCATCATGGATGATATCAACAACTATGGCCTCCTTTACCACCTCAATAAACGGTGGCAACGACTTAACTCCCGCCGCCTCAACCTCATGAATCGCCTCTCTTGTGCGGATGAATTCGAGCGCTATTTCAATTGTGAACTCAATGCGATCCACTCTTCCCTTTCTCGAGTCAGTATGGTATTACGAGAAGAAGAACGGCTCCCCTGCCCTGGTTTGTTGCTCTGTAACCCTCAATATACGAACTGCTTTGCAGACCTATTGAAAAAAGTCGAAACCATCGAAGAGTCGCTTCAAATGTATAACGAACAAATCGTCGATTGTGCCGAACAACAAGGGTGTTGTTGCCCTTAAAAAGAGGAAAGAATGGATCACCCACCCTATTCAGAACTCGAGAGAGGCTCCTTTCTCATCGCTACCCCAGAGATCGATACAGGAATTTTCTTCCGCGCTGTCATTCTCCTCTGTGAGCACAATACCACAGGATCGTTCGGCCTCGTTGTGAATAAAAAGATGGAACTCAACCTCCCCGACGAAATCAAATCTCTCGGAGATTTCGCCAACCCAAGAATTGGCATCCGCGCAGGAGGACCCGTGCAATCCAACCAGATGATGCTCCTCCACACCTCTTCGGACCTTCCTCAACAAACCCTTCCCATATGCGAAGATGTCTTCCTTGGAGGTGACATGCAATTCCTCCAAGAAGCTCTCAATAGTTCCAATGGTCCCGAAATCCGCCTCTGTTTCGGATACACGGGATGGTCTGCTGGACAACTCGAACGAGAATTCCTTGACGGGCGCTGGTACCTACAACCCGCCTCCCGACGCCATATCTTTCACACTGCCTACGATAAGCTATGGCAAAATCTCCTTCGAGAAATGGGAGGCAAATATGCCACCCTCTCGATGATCCCCGAAGATCTCTCCCTCAATTGATGGATGATCCCAATATTTTTTCTACTGTACTAAAAATTTTTTCTTTCCTTTCATCAAAATCTCCAATGCGTATCTCAAGATAGCATTCTCGGATCTTTCCGTTATTGAAATCTTCTCTCAATTGACGAAGAATGTCCTCATTTTGTGTAATGCCTTTTAACCTACATCCATTGATGAAGATGTATGCAAAAGATTCCGCTGTCGGCAAGTAGATTAACTCGCTTAAAAAGGCGTAAAATGCAACATAGTGTGGATCTATGTTAGGGTTGTTAAAAGACTGCTCGATGATTTTTTTCCAACAAAAATCTCGCATTTTTAACCGCAACTCTTCTTTACTGTTTGACGGATAGATAGATGCAAGTTGTTCTAAAATTTCCTCCAAATGAAAACCGAGATATTTAACCATCGTTTTTTGTTGTCTTTTAAGTGGTCCATTTGTTTCATTTAATTGGTTTTCAAAATAGGATCCCACTTCAGCAAAAAATCCATTAACCTTGTTCTCCACAGTAAATGTATTTGGATATCTTAAAAAACGAAATAATTCAGCAGTTTCTGCAAATGTTGCGATGCTTTGTTGCAATTTAGAAATTTTTTGTCGAAGCTCACCACTAAAAGAGTGAGATTCCCCTAATGAATTGATGAAATTCAAAAATTGTACACATGGGTATGTGTTCGTGGTATTAAGAAATATAGTTTCTGTTGCAAAAAGATAGGCTTGTATCCATAGAATTTGAACGCGTTGCTTTTTTTCGCTATTTTCTGACAAAAAAATGCAGTCCCATTGATGCCATTCTGTGGAGTAGTCCGAAGTGGTTTTTTGAAGAATTTTTTCATAATTGACTCCATCCGAAGGAAGAAAATGCAATCCCAGCGTTTTAAGCATTTCTTCAATTTTAATTTTTTGTGTTGCGGATTTCCATTGGGGGTCTTGCAAAGGGACATCTTTCATCTTTTCGGATAATGTGTTCCAATCGAACTCTGTCAATATGGTGTCACTAGCAAGTGTTAGTACTACCTCGTTTGGCAATGCGTGCATTAAATAATTACAGTTATTTCTTATGCATTGATCTAACTTGATGAAAAAAGGCAAAACATCTTTCGCTTTTAATTGTTCCAAATGAGGTTTTAAAGACTTTCCGAATTGTAAAGGATTGTGGTTTTCTTTTTGTGCAATAAGATCATCCACAAATAGTAGGGAATCCTGGTTCTCGAATGGGATCTGCCTGAAGGCGTTGTGTAAAGGTTCCATATTTTGTTTCCATTTTTTTTTGTTTGCAAAAGATTTTTAAAAGGGCCTCTATAAGAGGACCGCTTTTTGTATTTTAGATTGAGTAGTCTACACAAAAAGCTATTTTATCCAAAAGACGCGAGAAAACTCGGTCCTTATACCAATTCCGGTAAGAAAATGCATAAAGTGGATTCAGGATTTTTTTGCGAAATTTGTTTTGGAGATCGCAGCAAACTCTTGTGAGTTTGCAAGATAGAAAAACAGATTGCGCAAAGAAAGATGAAGATCAATTTGTGCACTTTCTTACCGGAATTGGTATTAGGTCCGAGATGAATCGCGCCCATTAGGGCGTGTCATCAATTGGCTAAAATTGCATCTCATGGCATCTGATTCGACGATCGTCCGCGTTCAGCCTCGCCAACTGAACTCAGTTTGCTTCGGCTTCCATACGAACGATCGTCGAATCATCTACCATGATCTACAAATTCACCTAGTGGAATGTGGGATCTACGTTATGAGAATCGTTGTAGGGCAAGATCGAGAGTATCGGCGCATTCAAGAAGATGGGAAACTCCTGCCATTTTCAATAAATCGAGAACAGAAGGAGATACAGAAGCAAGGACCAATTTC
This sequence comes from Parachlamydiales bacterium, assembly GCA_942491955.1. Classification (GTDB taxonomy): domain Bacteria; phylum Chlamydiota; class Chlamydiia; order Chlamydiales; family CALOCV01; genus CALOCV01. The sequence continues at coordinate 96,690 of CALOCV010000044.1, read as the reverse complement.
CCTTTTTCAAAGGTTTTTAACTTTTTTGCGACGGAAAGAATCATGCGCATGCCCGCGCTACTCATCGATGCAACAGAGCAAAAATCAAGGAGAATTTGTCTCTCTCCTTGATGAATATGATTGAAAATGTGTTTCTCTAATTCGGTTGAAGAGGGGGTGTCGAGATGTCCTTGTAATTTAAAAATCCAAATATCGCCCTGTTTTTCTTCAGCTACTTTCGGTGTTTGTGTCATTTTTTTACCGCTTTGTTGGGATGGCTATAGAATCGCTCTCTTCTACAGGGGTCATTGCTGTTTTCTTGTCTAAAAATTGGACCCGTTCAGCAGCGATCCGCAATTTTGCTCGTTTGTCTCCCTCTTTTGTATACCAAACATCGAGTTGCAGGCGACCTTCAACGAGCACAGATGAGGAAACATCGAGATATTCGACGCAAACCTCGGCTTGTTTTCCCCACACAACGACATCGACAAAACAAACTTCTTGCTGTTTATCTCCAGCTAACGTAGTGAACTCTCGATTGAGCGCAACGAGAAGATCTGTCACACATACACCATTCGGAGTTTTCCGCAATTCCGGCTTCCTTGTTAGGCGTCCTGCGACAAGAACTTTATTTAATGCAACCATACTCTCTCTCCTTGAAGTCCTTGAAAGGCTCACCCTAGCAAAAGCCCTCTTTTTCGGAAAGACAAGGATTGATTTTTTGTTACAGCCTGTTTAAAGTTTCTTCCATCCAGGAGAGATAATTGGGATTGCCTCCTTCAATCGGACGCCATGTGATTTCGGGAACATCGTATGTGGTATTGGCTTCGATGATCTCCTTTACCGTATTGTATAGCTCTTCTCTTGTCTTCAGAATGATTTTGCTCTCTTGAGCCGTTTCTATTTGGTCATTCCAAAGAAAAACAGACTCCACCCAGGGGATGATTTGAGCGCAAGCAACGAGATGCTCTTGTACGAGATAACGAGAGACTTTTCTTGCTTCATCGATGCTTCCCGCCGTCCAATGGATTTCTATAAAAACCGTCATGGAACCCTCACCACATAAGCTAAATCGGGAAGCCGTAGGTCGACCGAGGTAATTTTTTCCAAATCGTCACCTTTCTCCCATGCATGGTGCACAAGAACAAGAAAATGCGCAAGAGCTTCCTCTTTATTTTCCCACCGGAGACGGAGATACATTTTTTCCTCTTTCCAATCGTGTTGCACGAGAAGCACAATCTCTCGCTCTGCTTCTTTTTCAGAAAAAAGATGCGCAACATCAACCAAAGATGGGCTCCATTCTTCTTTGTGAAGGCATTGTTGGGCTAGTGAAAGGATTTGTAAAGCACATTTTCTTTTTTCAATTACCCTATCTCCCTCTCCAATAGTTAAAAAAGGGAGGCGTTTTGGAGAAAAAAAAGGGGCAAAAGGAAAACAAACTCCGCTCTTATCGATCGCCATATTGGGCGTATCATAAAGAAGGGCGCACGGTGTACGCACACGGTAAGTGATATGCAACGTATCGGGAGGGGTTAGGTGAAGACTCCCCTCTTCTAAAAGAGGACACTCTCGTAGCATGCGATTCCCCTCCTCTTGATTCCATTTATAAAGAAAAGGAGGATCTTCTTTTGAAAGATGGAGATATTCGGCAAAAAAACCTTCGGGAAGGTGGATGTCGGACAATACTTCGTGCGCGATTTTTGTTATCCGATAATGAGGTTGATTTTTATACCTCTCCCAAATGATATTTCCCGTTATCCAGAAAAAAACACACGATCCCGTAAAGAAAATGGCTGAAAGGCAGACCCAAAATAGTCCTTGTTGCAAGGATATCGATCGACTTTCTGAAAGAGAAGATTTCATGACTTTGGATGGCATCCCCTAAGAACCTGTTCAAAATCTTTTAAATGAACAATCCCCTGCAATTTGCTTTGCTTAAGAAACTTGATTAACATATCTCAGCAATAAAAACTACCACAGAGCCCACAGAGAGCACAGAGAGAGGGTTATATTTTCATTCGACGTTCTACCAATCGTTTCACATTAAAATTGATAAGCAGTCCTCGGGCACAAGTTCCATAGAGCTTTAAATAAGATAGCAGTTGTGCTTCGTGTATTGGAGCTATTCCATTCACAGATTTAATTTCTATAATTACCTGATCCTCTACAACCATGTCTGGGCACTAAATAATCTATATGTTCTCCCTCTGTGTTCTCTGTGTTCTCTGTGGTAGTTTATTTTCTAAAAACTCGTTCAAATGTGTGTCTACATTTGCTTTGCTTAAGAAACTTGGTTAACATATCTCAGCAATAAAAACTACCACAGAGCCCACAGAGAGCACAGAGAGAGGGTTATATTTTCATTCGACGAATGCCTTTTACCAATCGTTTCACATTAAAATTGATAAGCAATCCTCGGGCACAAGTTCCATAGAGCTTTAAATAAGATAGCAGTTGTGCTTCGTGTATTGGAGCTATTCCATTCACAGATTTAATTTCTATAATTACCTGATCCTCTACAACCATGTCTGGGCACTAAATAATCTATATGTTCTCCCTCTGTGTTCTCTGTGTTCTCTGTGGTAGTTTATTTTCTAAAAACTCGTTCAAATGTGTATCTACATTTGCTTTGCTTAAGAAACTTGGTTAACATATCTCAGCAATAAAAACTACCACAGAGCCCACAGAGAGCACAGAGAGCACAGAGAGAGGGTTATATTTTCATTCGACGTTCTACCAATCGTTTCACATTAAAATTGATAAGCAGTCCTCGGGCACAAGTTCCATAGAGCTTTAAATAAGATAGCAGTTGTGCTTCGTGTATTGGAGCTATTCCATTCACAGATTTAATTTCTATAATTACCTGATCCTCTACAACCATGTCTGGGCACTAAATAATCTATATGTTCTCCCTCTGTGTTCTCTGTGTTCTCTGTGGTAGTTTATTTTCTAAAAACTCGTTCAAATGTGTGTCTACAGCAGTATGACGCTTGATCCCAGATACTTTTTTTCCAGTATCATAACCTTTATTTTCAGCTGTGTCAGTATTTTTTACACTTTGAGCATCAATAATTATAAAGCTACTCTTTTCATTGCGATCGTTATTGTGTCTGATCTCCCCGACTATTTTTTTTTAATATCTTCTCAAGTATGCTCTTGGATGAGTCATTCACTTTTTCACTCCAAATAGTAAAGTAATAATGGCATGTTCGCCATTTGGGAAAGTTTTTAGGCATCATTCGCCATTGGCATCCACTTTTTAAAACATATGAAATACCACAAATTACATCATATAAGTCGACCGCTCTAGGACGTGTTTTTTTCTTGCAGATTCCAGAAGAGGTTTAGAACAGCAATGGGGCATAAAATACCTACAATTATTTTGGAAAATAATTGTTTATACAGGATTAGAAAAATTTTGAACAGGTTCTAAGAAACGTTCTTTTTTGCCTTCGTGCCTTTTTTTGTGCACACTGCATCAAAATATCAACAAGGCGTGAAGGAGAAATCCCCTGTCGCCCAAGAATTTGCGGGCACAAACTCGTTTTTGTTAATCCTGGAATCGGGTTGATTTCGGAAAACCACAGTTGTTGCCGATCCTCTTCATAAAAAAAATCAACCCGTGCCAAGCCGCTGCATCCAAGATGGATAAACAACTCTTTTGTCCATTTTTTCCCCAAAGAAATGACTTTTTCCGGTAGAGAAGCAACCACTTCTGTTGCGAATGATTCTTTCCCGTATTTGGCATCATAGTCATAAAAATCACCTCCAGTAAGTACCTCTCCTGGAGGGAATACCTCTGGATCTTCATCACCTAAAATCGCAAACTCCAACTCGCGCGCTGAGATCCCTTGTTCAAGGAAAATTTGATGGTCGTATTGGAAAACAGATTCGATCGCTTCAATCAAATCTTCTTCTCTTGTGACCTTGGCAATTCCTAAGCTGGAACCAAGCCGATTTGCCTTTACAAAGAGTGGAAAAGAGAGATTTTGTTGGACACGATCCAAAAATTCTTCTCCCTTATTTAGCCACTCCTCATAGGTGGTGGACAAAAAAGGGAGAGTAGCGATTCCAAGATATTGTGCTACCTCTTTTGTTACCATCTTATTCATTGCGATCGCAGAGGCATCTGTTGGACTACCTACATACGGTTTTCCCAAAATCTCCAAAAAACCTTGCATGGTCCCATCTTCCCCGAAAGGGCCGTGCAAAACGGGAATGAAAACATCGCATTTTTCTACTCTTTTCCATATATCGTTATCTGATCCTTCTTCGTCATGCCACCCCCCTTCTCGATCGATCGTAAATAGCTGCACTGCATAGTGCTCTTTAGATAGGGCTTCTTGAACAAAGTGGGCACTACGAAGAGAGATGGCGTGCTCGACAGAACGTCCTCCACAGAGAATTCCCACGGTTGTTTTTCGGGGGGACCAATCCACAAGAGAAGCAGCATAAGCATGAGCAACAGCAGAGATATCCCCCGCTCCCAAAAAAACGACTATATCGTAACGTTCTGTGATCTCTTGCACATGATCCAAAAGGGACTCTCGTGACACGTATTCACAAGGGAGTGTCGATTGATTTTGGATCTCTTGAACGATCCGTTCTGCAGTAATTCCTGGGAGAGGTTCTTCTCCCGCTGCATAAACATCGACAATCCTACACTCATCAGCAGCATCAAAGGCCCTTCCCCACTCTCCCAATGAATCGCGCACCCGAGAAAATCGGTGGGGCTGACAAATAGCAACGACTCTCTGGTACGGAGAAGCTTTTCGAATGGCTCGCAATACAGCGTTGATTTCGACGGGATAGTGGGCATAATCATCGATAACCGTGACATCATGCACCGTTCCCACTCTTTCCGCACGTCTCTCCACACCGCGATAACTCCGAAATGCCGATCGGACCTCATCTTCTTGAATTCCGAGCTGTGTAGCCAAAATAAAAACCGCGGTGGCATTCAATGCTTGGTGTCTCCCTATACAAGGGAGAGTGATCGCTTGGATCTGTTTGGATCCCCAGCGCAAAGAAAAGGTAATTTCCCATCCTTTCTGCACAAAATCGACTACTTGTACGGTGCACCGAGAGTGGAAACCATAATGGATTCCTTGTAAACCCCACTCCCATAAAGTTGGATCATCTCCACACCAAACAAAAGCATCCAACGATTGCACTTGATGGATGAATGTACGAAATGTTTCATGAATAGCAGCGATTTCTCCATAATGAGCAAGATGGTCCCTTCCTATATTGGTCACGATAGCGCCATAAGGATGGTACTTGGTTAATGTTCCATCGCTCTCATCAGCTTCACAAACAAAATAACGACCTTGTCCTTTTGCTCCATTGACTCCTTCTCGAATGAGAATCCCTCCAAGAGCGTAAGAGGGATCACGCCCTGTTTCAATAAGGACATGTGTTAAAAGGGCAGATGTCGATGTTTTTCCGTGAGAACCGGCAACACAAAGCGATGCGTACCTCTCTTGCAGATGGGCAAGCAAATCAGCACGATGCCAAAGCCGGCATTGCAATCGTTTAGCCTCTTCAATTTCTGGGTTGTTGTGTCCAATCATGGATCCATACACAATCTCCATCCCTGACTGAACTCGCGTTGCTTCATGAGAATAATGGATAGCTGCCCCCTCCTTCTCCAGCCGCTTTGTTAAAGCTTTAGGGTGTAAATCACTTCCCGAAACAGCGACATTTTCTTGTAGAAGAATCCGAGCAAGGCCACTCATCCCAATTCCACCAATGCCAATAAAATGCCATTTTTTTTCATCCATAGGGCTGCCTTTTTTCCAAAGTATCTAAAACAAGATCGGAAAATTTCTTGGGTTTCCATATTTTAGAGAAATGATCAAGAGCTTCTCTCTTTTCTTCTAATGTCGCCACCATTTTGTTAACGAGGTCAGAGAAATGCTTGGACGACACCTCCTCTTGACGTATTACCCAGCTGCTCTTGACGTGCTCTTGCAGAAATTGAGCATTTTTATATTGGTGGTCATTAGCTGCATAAGGGTAAGGAATGAGAATTCCAGGGACTTGAAAGAAAAGAGACTCGGCAACCGTTGCAGCCCCGGATCTCCCGACGAAAAAATCGGCAACAACCCATGCTTTTTCAATGGACTCAATGAATGTTTCAACTTTTGCAACCATGTTTCCTTGGGCATAAACCTTTCTCAATCTCTCTGTTGCTGCATCACTCCCTGTCGCATGGACGATCTGCAGTGGAATTTTGGGAAATTGTTTGCCAATGACGACATTTTCTAACCATCGATTGATAAATGCCGCCCCTTGGGAGCCTCCAAAAATAAATAGCGTCAACTTATCCTTTTCAAAGCCCCATTCGCGCAAAACATCTTCTTTATTTGGAGAGGAGAAGAGGCGAATAGGCATTTCCACAAGAGAGGTCTCTCCTTGGAGATGGTGGGCCACATCTGGAAAACAAATTCCCGTTATGCATGCGCGACGACTGAAGAACCGATTGACTTTCCCTGGAAACCGATTCTGCTCATGTAATAAATAGGGAACATTTTGTCTTTGCGTTGCCAATAAAAGGGGGAGGGTTGCATAACTACCAAATCCGACAACAAGATGCGGAGCCCATTCGGTAAGAATACGCATGCTCTCGCAGTACCCCTGCCATATTCTCCAGACCCCTCTTATCCCTTTAAAAGGCTTTTTTAAAGAAAGGGAGGCAGATCGAATTTCTTCAAACAAAAACCGCGATGATGAAAAAAAAGGGTTTTTTGAAATCCCCCCTCCGACAAACAAAATTTCTAGGGAAGGATTTCTCTTTTTGAGTTCTTTTGCGAGAGCTTGTGCTGGAAAGAGGTGTCCTCCGGTCCCTCCGGCGGAGATAATCAAACGCTGTTGTTTCATAGAAAGCCTAAAATCGGCAACTCGTATTAAAATTCGAAAGTACACCCCTCTTGAACAAGGGAATCGATATAGGTAAGGTCAAAATCGTTTCGGATGAATTTTTCATCTTCTAAAAGATATAAGTGAAAAGGAATGGTGGTTGCCACCCCACCGACGTGAAATTCTCTCAGTGCTCTTTTTCCTATTGCCAGCGCCTCCTCTCTTCCTGTCTGACTATGGACAATGAGCTTTGCGATCATCGAATCGTAATGAGGAGGGATTTTGTATCCAGAAAAACAAGCGCTGTCAACACGAACATGCGGCCCTCCCGGAGGGAGGTAGTATTCGAGTTTTCCTGGAGAGGGAGAAAAATTTTGCCTCGGATTTTCTGCATTAATGCGAAACTGTATGGCATGCCCTTTCCAAGTGATATCTTTCTGTCGATACTGTAGTTTCTCTCCTTGGGCAATGCGAATTTGCTCGCGCACGAGATCGATCCCCGTTAATTCTTCCGTTACGGTGTGCTCTACTTGAAGACGGGTATTGACTTCCATGAAATAGAAGTGATGGTTGGCATCTAGCAAAAATTCAACGGTTGCTAAAGAGGTATAACGCACCGCTTTTAACAAATCGACTGCTGCTTGCCCCAACTTCACGCGCAATTTTGGCGAAACGACAGGAGAGGGAGCCTCTTCGATCAACTTCTGTCTTCGACGTTGGATGGTGCAATCGCGCTCGCCTAAATGGACGATATTCCCATGCTGATCTGCTATCACCTGCACTTCGATATGTCGCGGATGGAGAATCATCTTTTCTAAATAGACATCGGGATTTCCAAAACAAGCCTCAGCCTCTGTTCGAGCCGCAGTAAATAATTTTAGGAACTCTTTCTCGTCATGAGCGATCCGGATTCCTTTACCTCCGCCACCTGCAGAAGCTTTGATAAAAACCGGAAATCCTAATTTTTTCGCAATGTGCAAGCCCTCCTGCGGATCTTCAATAATTCCATCCGATCCAGAAATGACAGGAACGCGCGCTTTTTTTGCTGTTGCTTTTGCTTGTGCTTTATCGCCTAAAAGGGCAATCGCCTGATGGTGTGGACCAATGAATACCAAACCACAACTCTCACAAATGGAGGCAAAATTGGCATTTTCACTAAAGAAACCGTACCCTGGATGGACGGCATCGGCTCCTGTGATTTCACAAGCAGAAAGAATATGAGCGATATTGAGATACGACTTTGCTGAAGGTGCTTCTCCAATGCAGACGGCTTCGTCAGCATGCAAAACATGAAGAGACTCCGCATCAGCTTGAGAATAGACAGCAACCGTCTCCAAACCCAGATCATGACAGGCTCGAATGATACGGACGGCTACTTCCCCACGGTTAGCAACAAGAACTTTTTTTATTGTCATGGATTCCTATGTATTTTGGATGCGAAAAAGCGCGGTTCCAAACTCTACAGGATCGCCGCTACGCACACACTCTTCAGCGATGATCCCTTCTACTCCCGCTTTGACTTCGTTCATTACCTTCATGGCCTCGATAATACAAACCACGGTATCCGAAGAGACGCGATCTCCAACCTTAACAAAAGGAGGTGCATCGGGAGCGGGTGAGGAATAGAACGTTCCTACCATAGGAGATGGGACAACCACTCCCGGCTTCTGTTCTTTTTCACTCTCCTTAGAAGAGGGGTGGGTCGGTGTACTGAATTCACTTGCAGGAGGAAAAGAGGAGACATGTCGATGGTGTGTGCTAAATTCAGGAGGAGGAGGTGCATGAATGATGTGCTGTGGGTCGGGCGTCTCACGTTCAATAACGAGCTCCGTTCCCTCTTTTCGGATTTCAATCCGCTTGGTTTCGTAACGGCTCATGGCAGCCATTAATTCTTTAATTTGTTTTAATTCGAACATCGGTTAAACCCTTTGTACATACTCATTGTTCTTCGTATCGACTTTGATGACATCGCCTGGCTCAATGAATTTGGGAACATCCAATTCTGCTCCTGTTTCCAATATCGCCCTTTTTAAGGTATTGGATGAAGCCTCGTCATCCTCTCGATCAATACGAGCGACCATGATTTCGAGAAATTGCGGCACTTCAACAGAAAAAATGGTTTCTCCATAAAATGAAGCGGCGATTTCGGTCCCTTCTTTTAGGTATTGAACTTGTCCTTGAATAATTTTTTTCGGGACAAGGACTTGATTGAGTGCATCGATATCGAGAAAAAGGTAGTCGTTACCTTCTAGATAGAGAAATTCAAGCTGTCGTTGCATAAGAGCGACGTCCTGAACCGATTGATTGAGCTTGAAATTCTTTTCCGATACTTTTTGACTATCGAGGTCCTTCATTTTCACTTTGATATGGGGGGCTCTTTTTGGCACGGCTACTTTGGTAGCCGATTCAATGCGATAAAGTTTTCCCTCAATAGAGACGACCATTCCGGGAGCGAGTTGATGACTCATGACCATAATTTTTTCCTTACAAAAAAGGCCTTATGGTAACGGAAATATCTATTCCTCTTCAACCTTTTTGAATCGAGCTTCGCAATGATGATACGGCTTCTTTTAATACCGGTTGTTTGAAAAGAGACGTTCCCGCTACAAAATTAGTGGCTCCTGCACGTGCGCAGGAAAGAGCTGTTTCGTTGTTAATACCCCCATCAACTTGAATAGGAAGGGGGCGAGTTCGCGCTTTTCTTTATCATTTTTGGGCGTTTTTCCCCCTTGTCGGAGGTCAATTCGATCACAAATTTCTCGAACAGATGCAATTTTTTCCAATACCTCAGGCATGAAGGCTTGCCCACCGAAACCAGGGTGCACGGTCATTAAAAGAATCAAATCGACTTGATCGAGAAAAGGAGTAACAAGAGAAACGGACGTTTCTGGGCAAAAGGCGAGACCCGCTTGGCAACCACACCGACGGATATAGGCTAACGTATCCTCGACATCTTCTGTCGCTTCAAAATGAAATGTGACCCTGTTGGCGCCTGCTTCGACAAAGCGTTCGACATATTCATACGGACGATAAATCATTAAATGGACATCGAGGAACATCTCCGTCGAACGACGGATCGCCGCCGTGACTTGAGGTCCCATTGTAAGATTGCGAACAAAATGACCATCCATGATATCGATATGGAGAGCATCGGCTCCCGACTCTTCAACACGTTTGGCCTCTTCTCCCAGACGACTAAAGTCACCCGCTAAGATTGACGGTTCGATTTGGATGAATTCACGCTTATATTTCATGTTTTTTATCCTTTATCCCACATTCCGCATTATACCAATTCCGGTAAGAAATTGCACAAATTGATCTTCATCTTTCTTTGCGCAATCTGTTTTTCTATCTTGCTAACTCACAAGAGTTTGCTGCGATCTCCAAAACAAATTTCGCAAAAAAATCCTGAATCCACTTTATGCATTTTCTTACCGGAATTGGTATTAGGTGCGGAATGTGGGCTTTATGTCAAAGGGACAATTGTCCCTGTTGTCTCTTTTTGTTGCAATCATGTCGAAGCGTTCCGCAATTGGGTCAGGGATGCATGTTTACCAAAAAAGAGACAAAAGATTATAAGAGGTTGTGCTAACCATAGTGAAATAAGGTTCATCCTCCTTGCAAAGACACGTCACGCACACTCTAGCGACCGGTTTTGCCATCTTTTCCATGTTTTTTGGAGCCGGTAATGTCGTCTTCCCCCTATTCATCGGACAAACTGCAAAAAGTCAAATTTTTTTTGCTGTTTTTGGACTGCTATTAACCGCTGTTGCCGTTCCTTTCATTGGTCTTTTGTCAATGACCCTTTTTGATGGAAAGTATCGCGATTTTTTTTGCCGTCTCGGAAGTTTTCCAGGATATATCCTTGAGGTAATGATTCTTTTGATCATTGGTCCTTTTGGCGCTCTCCCCAGGTGTATCGTGCTTGCAGAATCGAGTCTACACGTCTATCTGCCTTTTCTCTCTCTTCCTAGCTTTAGCATCATTGCTTGCATTGTGATCTTTTTCTGTGCTTGGCAACGCTCCTTTCTTCTCGATATTTTGGGATATGTATTGACTCCCATACTTCTTTTTCTTCTTTTTCTTATTATTGGTATCGGTTTTTTTTCCATTCCCCCTTCTCCCCCTCTTGAAGAAGCGAGTCTCGCCCTTTTCTTTCAAGGGCTCAAAACGGGATATCATACCATGGATCTTCTTGGGGCCTTTTTCTTTTCATCCATTGTCCTTCTCTGCCTAAAAAAAGAGATTGGAGTGGCTAAAACGGCGGACTATAAACATGTGATTTATCTTGCCGTCCGTGCGGGAATCATCGGCATGTCCCTCCTTTCTTTGATCTATATTGGATTAACGCTTGTAGCCAGCCGCGCAAGTCCCATACTCATCGATGTTCCTCAGGAAGAGCTCATGGGCCGTATTGCCTTGGAATTATTGGGTAAAAAATTGGGTATTGTCGCCTCAATCGCTGTTGCTCTTGCCTGTCTCACAACGGCAATCGCCCTTGCAGCTGTTTTTGCCGAGTTCATTTATGAAGACGTTTTAAGAAAAAAATTGCATTGGACCGCTTCTCTAGGAATCACCCTCTTCATCACTTTTATCGTTACAACATGGCGATTCGAAGGAATTTCCCATTTTCTTTCCCCTATTTTACTTGTTTGTTATCCTTCATTAATCACACTATCCTTTTGCAACCTCGCTTATAAGCTATATGGATTTCGCCCCGTAAAGGGACCTGTTTTTGTCGTTTTTTTGTTGTCCTTACTGGCCTATTTTTTTTAGTCGTGACCCCAAACACCCTCATCTGAGGTAGACATGCAAAACATCCTCTTCTTCCTTCTCCTTGTTGTTTTTTCCCTGGAAGGGAAAGAAACCATCTGTTTGAACATGATTGTTAAAGATGAGAGCCACGTGATTCGTCGCTGTCTCGAATCGGTAAAACCGCTCATCGACTATTGGGTCATTGTCGATACCGGTTCATCCGATTCTACCAAAGAAATCATCCAAAAATGTTTGGCAGATATCCCCGGAGAGCTTCACGAACGATCTTGGGTCCATTTTGGTCACAATAGAAATGAGGCGCTTGCCCTGGCACAAGGGAAGGGGGATTATCTTCTTTTTATGGATGCCGACGACTATTTAGTCTTTTCTCCTCATTTCACCCTTCCTTCTCTTATCCATGACGAATATTCCATATTCATTAACCACCGAGGTCTTTGTTATTCGCGCACCCATCTTGTTCGTGCGGCCTTAGATTGGAAATGGCACGGATCGGTTCACGAATACATCCACTCTCCACAAGTGCGCACTCGAGCTAAACTCGAAGGAATCACCAACTATGTGATGACGGAAGGAGCGCGGTCCCGTGACCCGGAGAAGTACCATAAGGACGCTGCCATGCTCGAACAATCGTTCAAGGAAGATCCAACCAATGGCCGTACCGTCTTCTATCTTGCCCAAAGTTATCGCGACGCAGGCGACACCGACAAAGCCATTGTCTGGTATACGAAAAGAGCTGCTATGTGAGGGTGGTCACAAGAGATCTACTGGTCTTTACTCCAAATAGGTATGTTGCAGGAGAAAAAAGGAGCTCCTTTGGAACAAATTATTGCAAGCTACCAAAAAGCCCACTCGTTTCGTCCTCAACGAGCAGAAGCTCTCTATCGGCTTGCCAATTTGTATCGAAGAAAAGAAATGTACCAAGAAGGATATGATGCTGCGCGACAAGGATGGAACATTCCCCTCCCCGACGATATCCTCTTTGTTGAAAAATGGATGTACGATTATGGACTGCTCTTTGAATGGTCGATCTGTTCTTATTACATTGGTCGGATCGAAGAGGCCATAATATGCCATCAGATCCTTCTTGCTAGGGAATCTCTACCCCAATCCATCCAAGAATGTCTCGTTGAAAATGCAGAAAAGATCACCAAACGCCCTCCCTATTATTGTCCGTTCTAAAAAGGGCCAAACTCGAGATTATAAGCGGGCAGAGCCTGGTATGGTGCTCAGTAGAGAAATCCAAAGTAGTGGAGAGGGATCTCGTTGCCGTAAGGAGAGCGTAGAGAGTCCTTCACCAAGTATGCGGGATGGGTGGCTTTTTTGAGCTGCTTCGCTGTCTTGTTCCTCCCTCCAATCTCAAAGATCGTATCCTTCGCAAAAAAATCCCCAACCTTCGAAAAAAATACCGGAATATCAGCATCCATCAAGGACTGAAAGAAAAAGAGCTCCCTCTCCGTGCCCTTATTTTTCTCTCCTCCGCCATACTGGCAGATCGCATGGAGAAGCGTGGTGTTGTGGAGAAATACCTTCGCAGGTTTACGGATGCCTATCCCTCCCCCCTCCACAGGGTATAATAGACGGACAAGACCCACCTCGTGAAGAATCTGGAGATAATGCCCAACAGTCTTGACGTCTATCTTCAGATGTTTGGCCAAGCTGTGCGTGTTGACCTTACCAGGAGGAATGGTGGTCAAATAATGCAAAATTTGTTTGAAAAAATGGAGATAAGATGAGTTGAGCTTGTAGCAGTTCGCAATGTCCTCGTAGATCGTTTTGTCAACAATCCGGCGAAGCTTGTCATAGTACGAGAGGGGATTTTCTGCTACAAAAGGATAGTATCCCGTTTCGAGATATTCCTGAAAAAGAGGGGCCAGTTTTTCTATATGTGATAACTTCTGCAACGCCTTCCCCGACATTCCTGTAAATAGATCTTCCCCCAGCAAAGGATCCCAATGACCCTTCTGGTTGAACTGAAGATACTCGCGAAATGACATCCCCCGAAGAGAATAGAGGGAGGCACGTCGCGATAGATCATAACTCCCATAAACGAGGTCGAGCATGGAACTTCCCGAAAAGACGATTTGCAACCGCGGGAATGAGTCATAAAGATTTTTGATTTCCTGATTCCAGTTCGCATATTTGTGGATCTCGTCGATAAACACAATACGGTACCCACCATTTTGATAGAGATCAGCAACAAACTCCAGGAGGTTTTCCGATTTGAAGTAGACGAGATCGGCACTAAAGTAAAAGGCTTTTCCCTCCGCATACAAATACTCTTTGATATACTGAAGCAACAGAGTTGTCTTCCCCACCCCGCGCGGCCCAATCAGACCAATCAAGCGGTCCTTGAGTTGAAAGGCCTTGTACAAGTACCGATGCGTCGTTACCTCCAGCTCTTCAATCAATCGGTGAAATGTCTCAACGATGTAGCCATCCATATTTGGAATCGATTCCTTCTTTTACACCCATTATTGGGAGTCAAATCCCAAAAAGTCAATAAAAATTGGGAATTAATTCCTAAAACGGCACCATCTCTAAAGCGATTCGCACTGTGTTATACCAATTCCGGTAAGAAAAATGCATAAAGTGGATTCAGGATTTTCTTGCGAAATTTGTTTTGGAGATCGCAGCAAACTCTTGTGAGTTTGCAAGATAGAAAAGCAGATTGCTAGCAAAAGAAGAGCGGATAGATCAACAAATTTGTGCACTTTCTTACCGGAATTGGTATTACATGCCATATAAAAGATCCGAAAAAACACAACTTTAGTCCTTTATGTTTTTTGATCTCTTTTGTCGTTTATTACGTTACCGGAATGGGTCGCATGGGCTGTTAACCGGAATTAAGCTAGGGCTTCTAGCCAATTTCGGTCAATCTTGCGTTAAGGATGGGATCCATAGAGTCGTTAATGGTCTATAATTTCTTTGCGTCTTACTTGTCTTTGCTTCTTTGCGTTTTACATGCCATTGACAGTCAACTATGTGAGGAAAAAATTTTGAAAAATCGAATTCAAATCACTATAAAAGATTCAAATATCCTTCATACATGAACGAAACGCAAAGGGGCAAAGACGGTAAGGCGCAAAGAAAGATGAAGATCAATTTGTGCACTTTCTTACCGGAATTGGTATTATACCATTTATCAGGATTGGTATAAGAGTCTGTAGGGCGTGTCATCAATCGTCTAAAAGTGCATCTCACGGTATCTACCACGATCTACAAATTCATCCAATTGATGACACGCCCTAATTTACCGGTTACGTCCATCGAGTGTGTTGATGAGCGCTTTTAAATAGAATTTTACTTCTCAAATCGTCGGTGACTTTCTCCCGTCTTCCGCTCATCAAACGAATATTGGCCCGCTCGACCTCTTCTTCAACATGGCGAAGAAATGATTGCTGCTTCCTTAAATCATCCATACGACAGATGATGCCGACAAGTGACACTTCATGCATCCATATGTGGCTGGCAACAAAATCGGAAGGGGGAATTTGGAGCTCTTTCACAATTTTTTGGATAGATTCCTTAATTGCATAGCTCTCTCCTTGAATAATGAGATAGAGGGTATCGCTCTCCCGATAGACCTCGAGTGCATATTTTTCTTTTGCTAAACGCTCTCCTTGTATAAGGCTCTCGACCCGCCAAAAAAGATTCCGGAACCATTCTGGATCGATCATCGTTCGCATGATGATTGGGGTGATGGAGTAGAAAAGGTTTTCCATCAAGAGGCGATCCACGGATCCTTCTGTTTCAAGCAGGCGAGCGATTTGACTAAACGTCTCCTGCTCTTTAGAGATCATTCCCCCATTATAGTCTCGGATAGCGCCAAGGGCGCGTGAGCTCTTTTACAATAAAGTGCCTTGCGCGATATAAATCGATAGAGAGATCTTGTCGCAAGAACGATTCCTTGGGAAGGCGAATGCGGAAGACCGTGACCTCTTTTGGATGTTTTTTCCGCACATAACCCATCGTCCGCAAGTCCGTCGGGATGTGACGTAGGAGAAGGGCGTCTTGAGGGTAAAGGATTCTTGTAGTAGACGTGTCTCTTTTCGACGATGATGAGCAACGATCACTGTATAGAAGAGACTGGAGTCGGTCTGTTCATCAAATGAGATAAAGACTTGAGGGATATCGCGTACGTAGCGAAGTTGGCTACTAAGGACGAGCATATTCCGCATGATTTCTTCTTCATTCCGTGGCATAAAAACGGGATGAATCAGATGTTCGATGCGATTTTCAATTTCCTGTGCAAGACGTTCGTGCAAAAGGCGTCTCTCACATGATGTAATCTCTCTCCCTTTTTTGTGCGTTATCTCAATATACAGAGTTCCAAACGATTCATTATCTCTTCGATGTAGAAAAAAGGAGTTAGGGATCGGCTGTACATCGGGAAGAATCGTTTTGATGGCTCGAACAAAATGTTTTTCTTCAAAAATTTCCTTTTCTCGAATGAATTCCACCCCGATGAAAATACCCACAACCGATTGTTTTTCCTGACAAGAATCGAGTTCGGTCCGAAAAATTTTTCGATGAAGTCGCCTTCTATTTTCTTTGCTATCCCCTCCCTGTTTGAGGCGTCGTCGAAAGAGATAGTGCAAACTGACCAAACGACTTAAATGATGGAAGGAACGCGCCTCTTTAAAAGCATCGGGACACAAGACGAGAAAATATTGCATCTCATAAAAGACATCCTTGTCGAAATAAGCAGGAAGCTTATTTGCAAGAAGTCCAACATGTTCATGGATGTGAATCACTTTTTGATCCGAAGACATCCCGCGCATATCGAGAATGCGACGAGCGAAATAGGTCGATTTGGTTCCAATAAGAATTTCATGCTTCAATAAAGGAAAATTATGGATTGCCTGTTCTCGATCTTCGGGAAGCTCTGCGTATAGAACGACTTCAGAAACCGTGAAAACAACCTCTTCGATGCTTGAAAGAGCGAAATCCATGGCATTGGCATAAATGATGGGAAGACGCTTTCCTGGAATGATCCATCGACTCATCATCTCATAAAAGAAGGGAAACGACCTCTCTCTCAAAGGTGAAATCACAAAGAAAAATAGCGCATTAGACGCCTCACTCCCCGCTTCCATATGAACGCAAGGCAACTGTTCGAGAAAGACATCTCTCTTCATTAACCACCAATGAGAAGGGATGCATTTATGGAGGATGCGACAAGTGCTTTCTTCATACTCCTGCCAATTATTTTCATCCATTTTCACAGAAAATGGGGGAAGAACGGAGATACCATGAGGCAAGGATGCTCTATTCATGAACACGCTCCTCATAGATAGGTTCTCCTCGACTTTTCGTTACACCACCATGGACCCATGTTCCTTTATCTTGTTTTTTATAGGAGAGAATTTCTAAAGGCACGCCATTGTCCTTTGCCAATCGAAGGCAGCGCGGATGGAGGATAGCGGATTCACTTTTAGAGACGACATCGATGGCTGCATCGTAGAGTAAGTTGGGAAGATGTATTGCATCAGCAAAGGCCTTTGGATCGGCTGAAAAAATCCCTGGAACGTCCTTATAGTAAACCACCTTATCCGCGCCCAAAGCAACGGCAAGAGCGACAGCAGTGGTATCGGACCCACCGCGCCCGAGTGTCGTGATTTCTTTGTTACAAACACCTTGGAATCCTGCGACAATAGCGATTTGCTCTCTTTCCAAGCTAGCAAGAATCCTCTCAGGATGCACAGCAACGATTCTTGCATCCGAATGTTTGGGACAGGTAATGATACCCGATTGACTTCCTGTAAAACTCACAGCCTCAATATTCCGTTTTGCTAATGCCATCGCCAAAAGAGCGATGCTAATTCTCTCCCCTACAGAGACAAGCATATCATATTCTCGGCTTGGAGGCGAAGGATGCACCTGTTGAGCGAGCGCTGATAATGCATTTGTCATGCCGCCCATCGCACTCACTACAGTAACGATACGCGAATAGTATTGTTTGTGTTCTTGGATGAGGGCAGCAACATGGTTAAACATTTCCGGCTTTGCTACAGAAGCCCCGCCAAATTTTAGAACAACGGTTCTTTTTTCCATTATTTACTGAATCAATCCGCTCTATTCATAAACGAAGCGTGACAAAAAGACAATGAATTTGTTACTGTTTCTTCCAAAAAACTCTAGACCAATTGTTTAGTATAAAAAAAACATTCAAATTCGAAGCGGCTCATCAATTACCCTATCATAATGGGAAATGTCGGAACCTACACGGACACTCCTATGTTCTTATCATTGAGTTGCGTGCTCCCTCTGCTTGTCACAGAAGGAGCGGAAAAAGGGATGGTCATGGATTTTGCTCATATTTCTCAAATTGTTCGCCCAATGATTGATCAATATTTTGACCATAAATTCCTCAATGAAACCCTCTTATCGGAAACCACGACAGCCGAATGGATAGCCGAATGGATTTACCGCCACCTGCATCAAGAGATTCCCAAGCTCTATTCCGTCACTCTTTACGAAACGGCTACCTCCTCGGCAACATATACTAGGGCGTGTCATCAATTGGATGAATTTGTAGATCGTGGTAGATGATTTGACGATGGATCGTGTGGAAGCCGAAGCAAACTGTAATCCGTTAGCGAGGCTGAACACGATTTATCGCCAAATTAGATACCGTGAGATGCACTTTTAGACGATTGATGACACGCCCTAACCAATAAAGTGTGGAAATGGATTAGGATGGGTATAACCTCTTATACGCTTCTCTATGACAAAAAAAATCCTTAATGGGGTATTCTGCGAGAAAGGTAACGTTATGGACAAAACCAGTTATTTCGTGAATCCCCTCCAAGAAGAGCGTGGGACAAGAGTTCCCGACAATTGCATCCTTGTCATCTTTGGTGCGACCGGAGACTTAACAGCAAGAAAACTTCTACCGGCCTTGTACAACCTCGGGAAAGATGGGCAGTTGCCCACGCATTTTTCTTGTGTTGGTTTCGCGCGCCGTGAGAAGACCCACGATGATTTTCGCCAAGAAATGCGTGAAGCCATTGAAAAATTTTCTCGAACGCAGCCACTCGACGAAGATCTTTGGGAACACTTCTCCCAACACCTTTTCTACCACCAATCCGAATTCCAGCAAGATGAAGGGTAACAATCTCTTAAAGCTTTTCTTGATGATCTGGATAAAAAAATCGGAACCAAAGGAACCGCGTCTTCTATCTCTCGGCACATTGGTTTTTAAGCAATTATCGAAAACTGAAAACAATAATGCTTCATTGCCGACCCCTCATGAGATGAAAATAGTGGGTATCCCATTCGCTCGAAAAACATTCATTTTGATCACCAGGTTCCGCTGTTTGCTCTACACTGGCCAGATCTCCATTTTCGACAAAATCCATAATTTTCCGTATCGGACCATTACCTCGGCAAAAGAAACCGTGCAAAATCTTTCTCGTATTCGTTCCCACCATTATCTTTGAGGCAATATTCTGGAATAAAAGTCTTTTCGTCGCTGTTCAGATCTTCTGTTGTTTAACAAAGTGGAATTTGGGCTTCCAGGACGTTCTCTTCGTGGAAGATGCCAGATTTTCTTCAATGACATCGTCGAGAACCACGGGGCAACTAAAATCTCATACGGTAATGGAAGCCTCAGATTCAACCATATATAAGGTCACCATTTTCATCACAATGAAAGTGAAAAAGTCGTTCAAAAGCAGGACCGTTCAATCCCTAAAAACGGCGGCGTCAAAGTGTGAAACGCGGTATGCGGTCATAAATAAACCGTGGCGAAGCCGTTTGTGGTTACCGTGAAGAAAAAAACGTCTCACCCACGTCCTCTGTTGAGACCTACACCGCTCTCAGACTCTTCATTGATAATTGGCGATGGGCGGGTGTTCCCTTCTACCTTCGCGCAGGGAAGCGGCTCCCTAAGAGAGCAACGGAAATTGCCATTACCTTCAACCGCCCTCCTGGATTTTTGTTCCATCCTGGCGGGAATGGCGTCGATCCCAATGTTCTTGTCATCCGCATCCAGCCAGATGAAGGAAGTTCCCTCAAAATCAATTGTAAGGTTCCTGGATTGACGACATCGATCCAGCTTGTCAGAATGGATTTCGAATATGAGTCTTTTTTCGGATCGAAACCTCCAGAAACGTAAGAACGGCTCATCTGTGACTGCATGGCGGGTGATAGTACTCTTTTTGCTAGGAATGATGAAGTGCTCGCCTCGTGGAAAATTTTCACTCCCATTCTCCAACAGTGGGCTCGTTCCTCTCCTTCTTTTCCGAATTATGAATCGGGTTCTTGGGGACCCAATGAATCCGATGCCCTTTTACAACGAGACGGCCGCAAATGGCGACTTTTATAGGAATCAGATCGGATGAGTGATAGGCAACCATTTACCCATATAGAGACACAAGTGACTAAGAATGACAAGGCAAAAGATGGGCCTCAACCCATGAAGGCATGCCTCTTCCGTCTCATTGCCGCCCAAAGTTTCTTCGAATTGTCAATTTCGATGAGATGGCGGAAATATCATCGGAAAAGTTTACCATCGCTGTCCTCCACATGAAGACGTCTCTCACTTTTGGCAAATTGAATTCGGCAATGTGGAAATATTCTGGAAATTTTCATCATTGTGGTGATTGGAATGTTGGAAAAACGAAGAGCCGTCGTTGACAACTTGTCGGCTCTGTTCCAGAATCGCTGCTCCACATCTTGTGGGGGGGGGGATGACGTCAACAAAATCTTACTGTATACTGTGTCTCCCAAAGTTGAAGTCTTGAATTCTAGAACCTCAATGCCGTCTTGCCACTACCATCACCACGTCTCTTCTCATCATCTTGTCGATCTCGGTGGAAATTTTGTTACTGTTGGAAATTTTTGATGCAAAATTTTTCAACTCTCTCCAGGCGACATTAGGATCGCCTTGGCCGTTGTTCGTGGCGCACGTGTCTCTCTCGCTCTCTTCCTTGTCGTCTAGATGCTTCTCCTCTGGACTTCGCTCTGCCGCGCTCTCGGTGCGTTGAAGGAGGAGGAGAGAATAATCTCCTCTTCGAAGACAAGTCGGAGCCGGCATTCGAACCGCGTCAACGCGAAGGAATTGCCCCTGGAGGGATTCTCTCTTTCCGACTGCTATCCCCCGAACGGGAATACATTTTAGAAAGGCAAGGAACACAGCCACAAATTGTTGTGCATCTTTCAGCGAAAGATCGTTGCCTTCTCCCCTTTACCATTGGTCTTCCCAGTCTATTGAA
Source organism: Parachlamydiales bacterium (assembly GCA_942491955.1). Classification (GTDB taxonomy): domain Bacteria; phylum Chlamydiota; class Chlamydiia; order Chlamydiales; family CALOCV01; genus CALOCV01. Next base: position 75,856 of record CALOCV010000044.1, on the reverse strand, counting down.
AGGAAAAAGTTTTATGAAAGAAGTTCTTTATAATAAAACGAGTAACCATTATCGTCTTATGCTCGAACAACTTGCCCAATTGCCGGAGGAACGTTAGCCCATGCCACAACTTCGAGAATGGAAAAAATTCATTCATGCCATCGATCGGCGCCGCGACATCATTGTTCCCGGCGATAAACAGAAAACATTGCAGTTTTGTGTCGAAGCTTTTGTCGAAACGGCCCAAGAAGCGATCGATCAAAAAGGGAGCTTTTTTGTAGCCCTTTCTGGAGGGAGCACACCCAAAGAAATTTATCACAGTTTGACACAATCCCCCTTTATTAATGCGTTGGATTGGTCAAAGATCCATTTTTTTTGGAGTGATGAACGGTGCGTCCCTCCTAATGATCCAAATAGCAATTATCATATGGCGATGGAAGCCGGCCTTCGAGCACTTCCCATTGTTCCCGAACAACTCCATCGGATGCCTGCTGAAGGAGATATTGAAAAGGGAGCGCAACAATACGAAGCACTGATTCGAAAATGGGTTCCTAACCTCTCTTTTGACCTCGTTCTTCTAGGCATGGGAGGAGATGGTCATACGGCCTCTCTCTTCCCTGAAACGCATGCTCTCCATCCTCACGAAGAGAGGCTCGTCATCGAAAATTTCATTCCACAGAAAGATACATGGCGCATGTCGTTCACCTTCCATCTCATTAACCTTGCCAAACAAATACACATCTATGTCATCGGTTCTCAAAAGGCCGATATCGTCTACCAGGTTTTAAAGGGGGAGTTTGACCCCGATGAACTTCCCATTCAGCAGGTTGGTAGCGAAGAGCATAAAGCTTTGTGGATTCTCGATAATGATGCCGCAGAACTCCTCGACTAAGGCCTCAGACTTATTGGTTCTAGGTATCGAAAGCACCTGTGATGAAACCGCAGCGGCTGTTGTTCGCAATGGAGAGGAAATTTTATCCAATGTCATCTCTTCACAAAGTGATCTCCATGCTGTTTATGGTGGAGTGGTTCCTGAGCTTGCCTGCCGTCGTCATATCGACCTTTTTATCCCTGTCCTCGACGAAGCTCTTGCTACTGCAAAACTCTCCCTTCATGATATCGATCTGCTTGCAACCGCCTATGGACCTGGGCTTATTGGAGCTCTATTTATTGGATTAGAGGGGACAAAAGCGTTGAGTCTTGCTCTCAACAAACCCTTTGTCGCCGTGAACCATATCGAAGCCCACCTCTACGCTGCCATCATGAGTGTAAAAGAACCCATCGCCTACCCCGCTCTCGGTGTTGTCCTTTCAGGTGGTCATACCTCCTTGCTTATCATCCATGGGATTGGTGAATACACACTCATCGCCGAAACCGTCGATGACGCTGTTGGAGAGGCATTTGATAAAGTGGCCAAAATGTTGGGTCTTTCTTATCCAGGAGGACCTCTCATTGAAGAGAGAGCGAAAAAAGGAGATCGAAAGAGATTTTCCTTCCATGCAGGTCAAGTCAAAGGCAAGCCCTTGCATTTTTCTTTTAGCGGACTCAAAACAGCCGTCTTATACGCAAAGCAGAAGCTCTCTCCCCCCTATCCCATTGATGATATTGCCGCTTCATTTCAAGAGGCCGCTGTCAAAGACATTGTTAGCAAGGTCATTTTAGCAGCGGAAAAATATCGATTGGAAACGTTGATTTTTGGTGGTGGCGTGACGCAAAATCAATACCTTCGGCAATTTTTTGCCGAACATGCCCCCCACTTACGACAAGTATGGCCAGCACCCAAGCTCTCTCTTGACAATGGAGCGATGATTGCAGGCTTGGGGTACCACCAATACTGCTTACAAGGGAAGGGTGACTCTCTTTCTCTTGCAGCAAAAACCCGAATTTTTCTATGACAACGGCTTTAACAACACAACATCAAAAAAAAATCGATACCCTCTTTGCACAGATAGAGGTCGCACCATCTACCCGAGTATCTCATCGGACGCGCTCTCCAAAGAGCGATAGGAAAAAAGCCTATTCATCGAGGATTAAGGAGTGGCAAGAGATTCTTCTTTTTAACCCTGCCGAATCGACCGTGTGGGTTGAGCCCGGTATCACGATGGATCAGCTCGTTCGTTGGTCTCTTCCTCGGGGATTCATTCCCTTCGTCGTTCCCGAATTCAAGCAGATCACCGTTGGAGGAGCTATCATTGGATCGGCTTTAGAGAGTTCTTCATTTCGCCACGGTCAATTCAACGACACCTGCCTTGCCTATGAAGTCCTTCTTCCTGAACAAAAAAGGCTCATTATTTCTCCCCACGAGCATGCCGATCTCTTTCATGGCATCTCGGGATCGTATGGAACCCTGGGTCATGTGAGTGCGATCCAACTCCCCTTACAGCGTTGTAAAGATGGTGTTGCATTGACCTGTCGCATATTTTCCTCTCTTGAGAAGGCGATGGAAGCGATGGAAGAGGCCAAAGAGGATGGCTCCAGCATCGAATACCTTGAAGCGATCGTTCTTCGTCCCGATAAGATCGTTGTCATCATGGGAAAGCAAATATCTCAAAAACGCCTTCTCTCGGGTGGAAAACACCTCTCATTTTCTGCCCCTTGGTCGAAGTGGTACATCCACCACATTCTAGAAGAATCGGAGTACAAGAAAGAGTGGACTTGGTATTTGTCGCTTTATGACTACCTCTTTCGGATGGATCGCGGAGCGTTTTGGATGGGGCAATTCATTACGACCAAAACATTGCCCCCCTTCTTTTTAGCGAGTCAACGCCATTCGCAGTCCATTCCTGAAATACTCCACCGCGCTTTTGCTGCGAAAACCCCCTCTCTAACTCCCTCTCTTGCTTTACGTCTTGCTACAGGATGGAAGATGTCGAGCGGCTCCCTATACCAAGTCCTCCACTCTCTGCCCAAGGGAACTTTTGAAAAGACCTTTCTCGTTCACGACTTTTACATTCCCTTTAAAAAGCTCCCTCAGATGATGGATTATCTCACCCAGAACGTCCAAATTTTTCCCTTATGGCTATGTCCCCTTCGAGGCACCCACTCGCCGCAGATTTTTTCTCCTCATTATGTTGCCGAGGGAGATACCACCGATTTGATCAATGTGGGAATCTATGGGGTTCCTAAGCGGAGCCATGCCATTCCTCAAATGGTTAGAGATCTTGAAAAAGTAGTAGCGGCATTGGGTGGAAAAGCGATGCTCTACAGTGCGCATGAATATTCTGAAGAGACGTTCTGGTCGATTTACGATAGAGGAGATTATGCCTCTCTTCGAGAGCGGTACGGATTCACCGAGCTTCCCGATATCATCGAAAAAATTTGTATTTCATCGCCACATGAAAAAAATCCATGAAACACATTGCCATTCTTGGGGCCGGCTTTGCCGGTCTTGCCTGTGCCTATTTTCTCTCCTTGAAACAAAAACCCAATGCGAAAATCACTGTTTTTGATCCCCTTCATTTGGGAAAGGGGACCTCAGGCATTGCTGCCGGCCTACTCCACGCTTATACAGGTGCCCATGCGCATCCCAACCGTTTTGCGCGCGAAGGTTTACAAGAGACACTCGCCCTGTTAACCAAGGCGCAAGAGGTCTCCCCCACCTCTTTTTTTTGGAAAACGGGAATTTTCCGACCTCCCCGATCACCAATCCAAGAAAAGACCTTTCGCCAACGCGCACAAAAATTCTCCGATGTCGATTGGTGCATGCCAAAATATGCGCAAGAAGAGGGACTTTGGATCCAGCAAGGGTATGTCGTCGACTGTCCCACATACATCAAGAGCCTTGCTCTTCTTTGCCAACAACAAGGCGTTCATTTTGTCCAACAGAAAATCGACGCAGAGAGCTCTCTTGATGCTTTTGATTGCGTAATTGGCGCTCTCGGCGAAGCAACTCCCTCTTTTCCTCCCTTTGCGCATCTCCCTTTAAAGCGAACAAAAGGGCAACTCCTCATTTGGGAAAACAGCCCATTATCCCTCCCTTTTCCCATCAATGCGGAGAAATACCTATTGCAAATTCCCCAAACGACAACTTTTGTTGGAGGAGCCACATTCGAACACGAATTTTCCTCTATAGCCCCCGATATCGAACAGGCAAAGAGGCTCCTCCTCCCCTCTTTATCCCCTCTTTTACCCCCTCTTGCAGAAAAGTCCCCCTCGTCTTGCCGAACAGGAGTTCGCCTCTCCACCCACAACCACACTCCCCTTGTTGGTCATGTAAAAGGAAAATATTGGGTCCTCACTGCTTTTGGCTCAAAAGGCCTTCTTTATCACGCTTTATTTGCCAAAAAATTGATGCATGCAATGGATGACTTTGTGGACAAGAGGCCCCTTTACTCTATAGATTTGAATAAAGGTTTTACTTGAAAATGATGTTCTTTCAAACACACCACTAAATTGCTCGGTATCTGAGGATCATACCCTAAGCGATTCACATCAACCGACAGAAAAAAAGATTTTTTGATTTTTGTTAAAAGGTCAGCGATTTCGCTGGCCAATTTCTTGTTATCTTTTTCTATCCTTTCTCGTAATAGTCCCCTACATTTTTTTAATTTTTGCAAACTCTCATCACTTTTGTTGTTTGTTTCTTGTTCGCATTGCTCGATCTTTTTTCTTAAGGTTTCCTGTCGCCTCCTCCAAAGACCTTGCAAATGGGGAAAATCACTCTGAATACTCGCTTCTACCATTTCCTTATGATACACCTCTTTCCAAGGAGGATTCCCATTAGTATTCATGCATGTAATTGCTGAATAGGGTTTCTTTGCCTCCAACAAGGCCTGTATAAGCAAAATATCGGTTATCCAGCATTCTTTCCCATTGGATCGAATAGAATACACACGGTTAAGATTCTGAGCTGACTTTGTAGGCAACTTCACCTCCAAACAACGCGAATTCTCCGTACAAAAAAAACGGCATTGATTCAGTACATCTTGAATTTTTAATGGAATGGTACTGTTTTTAGGAAGGCAGAAAGGGGTCGCCCAAAGGTAGGAAACGGGATGTTCTACTCCTTGTTGTTCGATAGAATAAAGAAATCCTTGCACGGGTTCTGTCATAGATATACTCCTGAATATTGGAAAAGATGTCCGAATGGGCATGCGAATTTTTGCAAGCAGACATTAGGGCGTGTCATCAATCGTCTAATACCAATTCCGGTAAGAAAGTGCACAAATTGATCTTCATCTTTCTTTGCGCAATCTGTTTTTCTATCTTGCAAACTCACAAGAGTTTGCTGCGATCTCCAAAACAAATTTCGCAAAAAAATCCTGAATCCACTTTATGCATTTTCTTACCGGAATTGGTATAAAACCGCATCTCACGGTATCTAATTTGACGATAAATCGTGTTCAGCCTCGCTAATCGATTACAGTTTGCTTCGGCTTCCACACGATCCATCGTCAAATCATCTACCACGATCTACAAATTCATCCAATTGATGACACGCCCTAGTTATTTGGATATTGATATTGCTGCTGCTCTTGACCCATCACAAGAGCATGTGCCTCTGAAGAAAAATGGAAAAAGAAAAGAATGGGAGGAGTCAAAGCCATGGCATAGGGAACCATGAGAATGAACTCCGTAACGACTTGAAATAACAAATTCGCAGGAAAGGTATAGATGAAGGTCATGAAGTAGCTCGCAAGGAAAAGCAACAAACTAACGATAACAAGAGGAAGAAAACTCATGATCAACAAAAACGTGTTCACGAAAAAACGGCGACGAACCCTTTCGATAAAGACGCGTGCCACCGTCATCCGGCTCATCCCATGCAATGCCATGATGGGAGCCAGAAAAAAAAGCGCCAGTAGGTAAATCCCACATAGAGAAAGAATCCCAAAATTCAGAAAAAATGGGGCGAAAGAAAAAAGCGACCCTAAAAAAGGGCCAAGAAAGGGAATCTCTGTCAAAAGAACAAAAACACCGACAAGAAGCCATAAAGAGAGATAGGTCACCACCATGGGAATGGAAAAAAAGGATGCCCCTAACAAAAACTCACTTGACTCCTGAATCAATGTCCGATAATCAATGCGATGGTGGTGATGCCGGAACAGATACGCCCGTATAGCAAGCACCCCCATCGCAAGTAAAAGTCCCGAACAGAGAAAAAAAGGTAAACAAGAAGCTGCTAAATGCACCCATGCCACAGCCCCACCACTGACTGCACGGAAAAAGACGGTTAGCAATCCACAAAAAGACAAAACAAGGAAAGTAATGGCAAGCTGTGTCCCATCCCATAGAAGAGTCACTGCGCGATCAAAAGCGTCTTCAAGTTGTTGTAGATCCATAATAATACTTCGGCCGAATAATCGGCGTTCCTTTGCCTCCCCTCGCTTCACATCGTTCGTATACGATCTGGATGGAGATCCCCACAACGCGAGCCATCCCAAAAAGGAGAGTAAAATACTCAGGATAAGGGAATCCAACTGATGATAACAGAGTTCCCGATATCGCATCAACATTGGGATAGGGATCCGCAACCTTAGGGTTCTGTTTTAATACACGACTACCACATTCGCGTAACAAGTGTGCCATACGAACCAACGGATTATTGGGATACTTTTTTAAGGAAATTTCATAAAAGAGAGTTGCCCGTGGATCTTCTATCCGCAAAACAGCATGACCAAAGCCATAGATCAACTCGTGCGCTTCGATTTTTTCTTCAACCCATCTCTCCACGTCATTGGTCGTTGCATTCTCTCCGACGTCGCTCACCATCTTCTTTAAAAAAGCTAGCGAATCTTGATTGGCTTTCCCATGTCGTGATCCCGCCAAAGCACACATCGCTGCTGCAAGAGAACCGAAAAGGTCTTCAAGTCCGCTCGCAACCGCTTTCCCCACAAATGTAGAAAGATTGCCCCCACCATGGTCGTAATGCAAGATATTGAACACTTTGAATACTTCGGTCAATCCCTCTTTCTTCGCTATAGGCACCTGAAGCAAATGAATAAAATTTTCAATATACCCTCTTTCAGGCTCTGATTGAGGCGTTGTCCCCCATCCGGCACGATAGTTGATCACTGTAGCCGCAAGAATGGGGATCTTGGCGATGAGACGGAGAGCATCTTTCTGATAATCGCCCACCCCTTCACACATCCCCAGAAGAAGAAGAGCGGCAGAAAAGAGCTTCATGGGGTGCCCTTCGCGAGGGAGATTCTCAATTGCTTGTATGGTTTTTTTCTCTAAAAAGGCATTTTTTTCCAACTCTTTTTTAAAAATACGGCACTCTTCTTCACTCCCTTCTCTCCGATGGTAGAGAAGAAAAATTACCTTCTCTGGCTCCCAAAAGGCGAGTTCAGTGACAGGGTGACCAGCATAAAATAAGCCTTTTTCTGGATCGACACTCGATGTAGGACAATATCCCACGGGATAACCACGCATTCCCGTTTCAAGATGATCTTCTGTAATAGTAAAAAGTTCTTTCTTCAAGACTTGCTTTCCCATAACTGTTTCACTCCCTCTCTCTCTTCTTGCAGCTCTCGAATCGAAAGTGCAATTTTTTTTTGCAAAAAGTCATTCCATCCCAATCCTTCAACAACGGTATAGCCACCATTTCCCGACGAACGACAGGGAACAGAACAGATGATCTCTTCATCGATGCCGTACGGATTTCCTTCCATCGATACACCGAGCGAAAAGCAATCTCCCTCTTTGGTAGGGTAGAGCAAACTGTGGATCGTATCGACAACCGCATTGGCGGCAGAAGCAGCAGACGATTTCCCTCTTGCTGCAATGATCTCGGCGCCCCTTTTCTGTACCGTCTCAATAAACGTCTCTTGCAACCAAATCCCATCCGTAATCCAATCGGTAATCGGCTTCCCTTGAATGCGCGCATGAAAAAAATCGGGAACCTGTGTCGAAGAGTGGTTGCCCCAAACGACCATATGCGTCACATCGTGAACGGGGACTTGAGCTCGAAGAGCGAGTTGTCGTTTGGCTCGATTCTCATCAAGCCGCATCATGGAAAAAAAATGTTTTTTTGGAAGCGAGGGCGCCGATTTCATGGCAATCCAAGCATTGGTATTGCAGGGATTACCAACGACAAGAACGCGGACATCGCGATCGGCGACAGCATCAAGGGCTTTTCCTTGTTCGGAGAAAATCGCTGCATTTTCGAGAAGAAGGTCTTTTCGCTCCATACCAGGGCCCCGAGGCTTGGCTCCGACAAGGAGTGCCCAATGGACATCGCGAAAGATGGTTTTTGTCTCCGATCCTATGACGATCTCTTCAAGCAAGGGGTAGGCGCAATCTTCGAGTTCAAAAACAACGCCCTCAAGAGCCTTCATGGCTTGCGGCAATTCGAGAAGATGTAAGGCAATCGGTTGATTGCGTCCAAACACCTCCCCACTTGCGATACGGAAGAGGAGGTTATAGGCAATCTGTCCCGCTGCTCCTGTTACAGCAATACGCAATTGGGTCATTCAATATGATATATACCCTTCTCCAGCGAAATGCAATGATAATACACTTATTTATTAGGATTGGTATAAAACGTTAGGAAACCACTCTTGGAACTGGAGAGCTGCTTGTTGGAAAAACATCTCTTCGCCATAGAGAAACGGAGATCCTCTCTGTTAGGCTTCGATAAGAAAAGATGTTTTCTTGGGCCGGACGGTCATATCCATAACAAGAGAGTTGGCATGGATTTGATCGGGACATATCGGCATGAAGGCTGGCGTTGCATTGATGAGAATATCGTAAGGGTTTTTTCCCACATTGTGCATCTCTTCTGCCTCAACACCCAACTGCTTAGCTACACTCTCGGTTTTTTGACGATGACGCCCTGCAAGTACCACGTTTGCTCCCCGTTGTTTCGCCACAAAAGCAACGCTCCTAGCGGCTCCTCCTACACCAAGAATCACGATACGGCTCCCTTGTAACGAGACACGCTTTTCTAAAGCGAGCATGGCTCCCTCACCATCAGTATTTTTTCCCAAAATTTTTCCATCGATGAAAGAAATCGTATTCACAGCTCCTATCTTTTCCGCAAGAGGATCCAACCTCTCAATCATGGGAAGAATCGCCTCTTTGAGGGGCATGGTTACACTACACCCGGATACTCCCATTTTGCGCAAATACAACAATGTTTTTTGTAAATCTTCCATCGGCGTCACGATTTTCACATATACGGCATCGATACCCAATGAATGGAAAATCCGATTATGCGCGATATGCCCAATGCTCTGTTGTACTGGATCCCCAAGAAGAGCAAAAATTTTTGTTTTTTTATTCAAAGAGGATATCCGATAAATATCTGCCAGTGCGTCTGCCGTCACTTGCCCTGGAGCCGTTGCTTCTTCATTAGAAAGGGCGGCATAGGTAATGGCACTTCCGAATATGGGTCCTAAAATTCTCTCAGCTTGTCCCTTGACTCCCAAACAAAATCCCATACATGGGTAGGGGGCATTTTTCAAAAAAAGCAACATCCGCAAACCATCCAATGAAGAACCTTCGGGCAATACCCCTTTATAGATCACTCCTTGATACTGCGGCATGGAAATAAAGAGTTCTTCCGGTTTCACCATCTCTTCCGCATGCTTGGAGATGATCAATTGGATATGCGGATAACGCTGTTGTATCGAATGGATAAAGTCGGGTACCACGTCGTATTCCAAATCGAGATAGGCAGGACCAAACGCTGCTAATTTCTCAATGAAGGCGAGGCGTTCCTCCTCAGAAAGAGGCACTTCTTTCCTCCGCAAAGTGAGAATCATTGGAACAGGACTCTGAGAAAGCAAAGATTGAATTTTATTTATCGATAGGAATGCAAGCCCATCCAAACGCCACTCAACGAGATTGGCCTGAAGCGCTGCCCTCTGCATCTGCTCTGCTACCTCGTCATAGGTAGTCCCTCGGATACTAATGCAAAGCTGATGCGACATGGTGTTCCTGTTCCTCAACGACCTCTTGAATCATCAAAGGATCGGCATGAAAAAGATGGAGATCTTCCTCCTTAGTGATCCCTCCTATCCCGCTGAGAAGAACAATGGGAACTCCTTTCCCAACACTTTTTTTATCGTAGGTTAAAGCATCGAAAAAGTTTTCACGATGAAATAGGGGTGATGAAGAGAGTAGCCCATAATCAAGCAAAACATGTATCAAACGCTCTTTCTCTTCTCGTGAAAAGCGTTGGAGACGGACAGAGACTTCGGCCTCCCAAACCATTCCCCATGCAACGGCTTCCCCGTGTGAAAGTGTGTAATCCGTTGCTGCTTCTAAGGCATGGCCTAATGTATGACCGAAATTCAATGCTTTTCGAACCCCCTCTTCGTATGGATCCATCTCCACAATGGTGTGTTTGATGGCTATACTTCTTGAAATGATGTTTTGAAGAAAAGAGGAATCTTTTGATTGAAAGCCCTCAACACCTCCTTCTAACTGAAAGAAATACTCTTCGCTAAAAAGGAGTGCATGCTTCACCATCTCAACCGCTCCTTGACGCATCTCTTTTTGCGAAAGTGTGTTGAGAGTAGCCACATCGATGATGATTTCTGTGGGGAGATAAAGCGAGCCGATGAGATTTTTTCCTTGGGGTGCATTCACTCCCGTCTTCCCTCCAATCGACGCATCGGCCATCCCTACAACGGTTGTTGGGATCGAGATAAAGGGGATTCCTCGATGGTATGTGCTTGCAATAAAACCAACAAGATCCGTGGTTACCCCTCCTCCCAGCGCGATCAAAGTAGCATTGCGCTGGATCCCCCGTTCGAGCAGCTGATTTTCAAGAAATTCTTTTGTTGTTCGCGTTTTATACAATTCCCCAGAAGGGAAAGAGACGAGCATGCTGGAAATGCCATGACTCAAAAGTTTTTCATTGTATTTATCTCCAAAAATATTTTGCACAAAAAGCATCGGTGATCCATACAAAATTCGATTTCTTCTCCTTACAAAAAGAGATAAAAGCGGGAGAATCGAGAAATCCTTCTTCAATAAAAACTTTCATAAATGGCAATTCTTTTGTCTTAACCAAGCATCGACCATCACAAGGCGGGCCATCGCCTCCACAACGGGAACAGCACGGATCGCAACGCACGGATCGTGTCTTCCCTCTTTAGGTAGGGTCAGTTGTGCTTTTTCCCCTTCAATGGTAACACTCTCCTGTGGTTTTTGGATACTTGAAGTCGGCTTGAATACAACACATCCTACAATTGGTTTTCCCGTTGAAATCCCTCCTAATAACCCTCCTGCACGATTGGTTTTAGGAACGATTGCCCCCTTGTCCATAGTAAAAGTATCGTTGTATTGGGAACCTTTTTGCAAAGCGATATCGGCTTCATTCCCTATGTAAAAACCTTTTGAAGCGGGAATACTCATCATCGCCTTCCCTAAATTCGCTTCGATCTTTTCGTAGACGGGATCCCCCAAACCAGTAGGAGCCCCTAAAATGGCAAATCCCACCCCTCCTCCTATGGAATCCCCCTCCTCTTTCACTTGTTGCAAAAGAGCGACCATCTCTTTTTCTGTTTCAGCAAAAGGGTGGTAAATGGGGCTATTATAAACCGCTTCTCGCGGGGAGGAGAGAGAAAAAAAATCTTCTAAAGAAGAGGAGACACCTCCTACCTGTTGTAAAAAAGCGTGCACCTCAATGCCCACTTCATTAAGCAATTTCTTAGCAACAGCCCCTGCCGCTACGCGACATGCCGTTTCTCTCCCCGAAGAGCGCCCCCCTCCTCGATGGTCGTAAATTCCATATTTCTCGGCATACGTGTATTCTGCGTGACCAGGACGGTAGAACATGCGGCTTTTCTCATAACTTTCTGACTGAACATCTGTGGAAAAGATGACTAAAGAGATGGGGGAACCGAGAGTTTTTCCCTGAAAAACTCCCGAAAGAATTTCTATCCGATCTTCCTCTCTTCGTGGCGAGGTAAACGGGGATCGGCCAGGTCGCCGCAAGTCGAGTTCTTTTTGTATATCGTCTTCCTCTAGGGCAAGCCCTGCTGGACATCCATCGATGACAACACCGATCGCCTTTCCATGGGATTCTCCCCACGTTGTAACCCGAAAAATCGTACCAAAAGAGTTACTCGACATAATCCATCAACCGAAATACAACCGTTTCTTTATTCAATCCATCTATAGAGAGGATTCGATCACTACATGCGCGATAAATGGGATCGCGTTGTGTATAGAACGCGTTCCAATCCTCTCTGTTTTGCAAAATGATAGGGAGAGGCTCTTGCGACCATCTTTGCCACAATGGCTCTTTAGATAGAGAAAGGTAGAGAAAACGTCCTTGTTGTGCAAGTTTTTGGCGATTTTTTTGATCAAGAACTACACCTCCCCCTGTTGCTAAAACGGTAGGAGTGAAAAGCGATAGATTGTCGATAACATCCCTTTCACACTTTCGAAATTTTTCTTCGCCAAGGTGTTGGAACACCTCTCTTTTATCACTCCCTCCCATGCCACATACACAGGCGATCTCTTCATCGGTATCGATAAAGGGCCAAGCTAATCGTTGTGCTAGCGCTTTTCCTAATGTGGTCTTTCCCACTTGTGGAAAACCGATCAAGATCAAAGAAGAGCGATGTTGGCGCCCACATTCTTCATCGTCTCGACAAAACCGGGGAAACTCTTCTGAATGCATTCGGCTCCTTTTTTAACGGTTTCGATGGTGATTGATGCAAAAAGACCATTCACCCACATTCCGCACCCAATGCGCATGCAAAACGCAATCTTTTGATCCTCAAAACGATAATAAATACTTGCAATATTGAAAACCAAAATTTTATATTTTTCAATCGCATTGGATGCAGAATGTGGGAGTCAAAATTGATTTTATACCAAACGTAATCAGTGGCTGCTCCCTCGCCTAAAGGCGAAGGCTTCTAGGGGTTACTCCCAGGCCATCCAATCCGAGGGCCAAAATATTTTGTGCTGCGTTGAAATCCCTGTGTCGGTATATCCGCATCGAAAATACCTATGTTCTCTATCTGTTATCTTCTTTGGTACCAAGTGTCCACATTGTGAGCATGTTTGGCTTGTATTTGTGCCAAAGGCACAACCTTTTATTGGATTATTGCGTTTGGTATTAATCCCGTAGAATGATAAATTGCCACTTCTATTGGTTTTAAAAAGCAAAGGAATACTGCATGGATATCTCTACGCAAATTCATCAATTCACAACAAACGACTGGATCGTTCTTTTCGGCCCTCCTGGATCAGGAAAAGGAACTGTGGCAAAAATGTTACAAGAAGAGAAAAAATTTGTTCATGTTTGTAGTGGAGATCTTCTACGTCACGAAATGTGGCAACAGACAAACATTGGCACACGATATAAAAAAGAAATTGCAGAAGGGCAATTTGTACCTACAGAAGTGATCAATAAATTGGTACAACAAAAATTGGACGCCTACCAAAACTCTACCATTATTCTTGACGGATATCCCCGTACCGAAAACCAATTGAGTTGGTTGCAAACATACGCGACACAACGCAAGATCACTCTTTCGTATTTACACCTGAAGTTAAACTTGAATGAGTGTAAGAAGCGCATGCAAGGACGCCTCACCTGCAAAAAATGTGATGCGGTCTACAGTGCAACGATTCGACCACCTAAAATGCCTAACCAATGCGATCATTGTGAGGGAGAAGTAATCCAACGCGAATCAGACAAAGAAACGAATATCGATACACGTTTACAAACCTACGATGACACCTATAGCCAACTTTTGTTATTGATAAAAGAAAATAATCGATTTTTCTCTCTAGATGCTTCTTTTTCCATCGAAGAAATTTATCAATCCATATTAGGAAAATAAACCCGTGAATAACCAAATCACTGAATGTCTATTCTGTTCTCCTGAAGAAGAATTGGTGATCGATGTTTTGAATGATTTTTTGATTTTGTATGATCCCTACCCCATTCAAGAGGGACATTTACTCATCGTATCCAAACAACATTTTTCCTGTGCAGGAGAAATGGAAGAATCTCTATTGATGGATATAGATCTAATTAAAAATCATCTTGCAACCATCTTGCGCAAACATTTTGGAGGAATTTGTTTTTATGAACATGGCAGGGCAGGAGCATGTACTCCTCATTCTAGCCATGGGGATTGTCATCACTTTCACTTACACGTCCTTGGGAGTGCGATTTCTATTGAATCAGAACTCGTTTCTCGATTTCCAGGCTATCGCCTAGATCATCTCCATGAAATAAGCGATTATTATAATAGTTATGGAGAATATTTATTTTTTGAAGATAACACAGAAAAAAAATTATTTTTCCCCGTTCAAAACCAGTGTATTCCTTCCCATCTTTTGCGTACATTAGTTAGCAACAAGCTTGGTTACCCTGAACGAGCTGACTGGACTTCGTATTTGAATCGAAATTTTTTTTCAAGAATCAAACAAAAAATGGATGCTTTATTGTGTCTCTCTCCTCGTTAATTTATCTCGATCATGCGAGTACATCGTTTCCTAAACCCGAAGTCATTGCGAGAGGAATGGAAGAAATGCTCTGCACAATAAAAGGTTTTAATCCTTTCCGCAATGGAGCGCAATTTTACAATGACAACAACATCTGGATAGAAAAAACTCGAGGACAATTAGCACGCTTTTTAGGTATCCGTAGTCATCAAAATATTGCTTTTACATACAATGCCACTCATGCAATCAATATTGTTCTCAAAGGTTTTCTGCGCCCCTTTGACCACGTCATTTTAACTAATTTTGAACATAATGCGGTTTGGCGACCTTTATCGAAATTAGTCAAAGAAAAAAATATTTCCTTTACCATTTTTTCTTCCGATCAAAATGGCTGCTTTGATTTACATACATTGCCCTCCTTGTTCAAAGAAAATACTCGTCTCTTGATAGCCAATCACGCTTCCAATGTCATTGGAGTCAAATCTCCTATCGAACTCATGGGGCAAATCGCAAAAGAAAACAAGGTCTCTTTTCTTGTCGATTGTACACAAACAGCAGGACATACCGATATTCACGTTGATCGTGCATCCATTGATTTTTTAGCAGGAACAGCACACAAAGGCCTATTAGGACCTCCCGGTGTGGGATTTCTCTACGTTCGACATGCTAAGCAGCTGGAACCGTTGTATGAAGGGGGAAGCGGATACCACTCTCTTTCCGAGAAACATCCAACAGAAATGCCTCTAAAATTCGAAGCGGGCACTTTGAATTATTTAGGTATCGCCTGCTTTCAACACTGTTTGGCTTTTGTCCAAGAAAACCGCGAATCCCTTATCTCACATCAACAACAATTACTATCGCATCTTTTACAAGGTCTCCAAACACTTGATGATATCATCATTTATGGTGTACAAGATATCGATAACAAAGTGCCTATTGTTTCAATGAATATCCCTCATGCTACACCTCAATCGATTGCTCATTTCTTGCGAAGGAAAAATATCATGACACGTCCAGGAATTCAATGCGCTCCTCTTATCCATGACACGTTACAGACTATTCCTACAGGCACTCTGAGAATCAGTCCAGGATTCAAAAATACCCTTTCTGATATTGATCAATTGATGGAAGGCCTCAAACAATTCCAGCGACAAGAGGTTTATGCTTAAAGAAAGATTTAAGGCTGTTATAGCCGTTCATCTCCTCTTAATCCAAGAAGGTGATATTCTTTTGCAATTGCGCAAAGGAACCGGTTGGTGCGACGGATTATACAGTGTGGTTGCAGGGCATATTGAAGGGGATGAAACCGTTCGCGCAGGAATGGCGCGAGAAGCTTGTGAAGAAATTGGGATTGCCATCGATCCACGAGATCTTGTGATGTCTCTGACAATGCATCGGAAAACGCACGATCGAGAAATCATTGATTTCTTTTTCACCCCTTTGCAATGGCAAAATTCCATTTACAATCGAGAACCCCACAAATGTGAAGAACTTAGTTTTTTTCCTTTAAATCAGCTACCAACAAACGTGGTACCCTATGTCGCAAAAGCCATTGAATGTTCACAAAAAAAATTACAATTTATTGAATATGGATGGGAATCATTCTGAAGAGATCTCGTCTTGGCATATCGTTGAACGAAACAAAAACGACATCCATTGCATTGCGGAGATATTTCGCAAGCGCAACAATTTGTCAGGCAGGTCATCGATTATCGATGCTTATGAGCGGACATTAGCTCAAACCTGTAAGGTTAAAGAAGCCATCGCTGTTTCTTCTGGTACAGCCGCTCTTCATACGGCTCTCTATACACTGGGAGTATCTCCCGGCGACGAAGTCATTGTTTCGATTTTAGGCGTCGTGATGACTGCGTTACCGATCCTTCATTTAGGAGCCACACCTATTTTTACAGATGTCTCTCCTTGTGATTTTTCGTTGGATACGGAAGAGGTCTCTTCTCACATCTCGGAAAAAACGAAAGCCATTTTTACCGTCCCAATGTGGGGATACGCTACCCATGAAAAAGAGTTGTATCGCTTAGGCCATCAACATTCGATACCTGTCATTACAGATGCAGCCCATGCCATAGGAACACAAACAGATGGTTTTTTTGTGGGCACGGAAGGATCTTGCGGATGTTTTAGTACGCATGAATTAAAAATGCTCAGCACCGGCGAAGGAGGCTTTATTTTAACCAATGATGCAGCTTTGGCAAAACAATGCCGCATTTTTCTTTCCTTAGGAAGAAATGAATGTTTTGGCGATCAAATAGGGCTCAACTATAAGTTAAATGGAATGGCTGCAGCACTCGGGTGTAGAGAACTACAACATTTAGATAAAAAAATCCTACGGAGAAAGCGATTGGCACAACAATGGGTGCAAGAATTGAAATCTTTGCCAGAAATGATTCCTTTTCCCTACAAACAAGAAACCCTCTTAAACGGATACGCGCAACTTTTTTTGTTAACTAACGCTTCTCCTTTTTCAGCGCAAGAGATGGCATCCATTTTTGCAGCACATGGCATTGTTACTGACATGCATCGCTACCACTATCGATTATTGTGTGATTATCCAGTTTTTCTTCCTTATCGATCACCTGAGGCGTCGTTTCTCTACCCTCACGCAAGAGAAATTCTATCTCGCCTTATTATTTTGCCTACACATGAGAGTTTGGATGAAGGACGAATACGAAGAGGTGCAAAAATCATTAAAAAAATTTTTTCCAATCAATCCATATCCTTGCCATGTTTATGAGAACTATTATTAAGCCCGACTTACCTCTAACGACCATTGAAAATTTAGAAAGTATTAATGATTTTTTTTATTTTCCCTTAACCCGTCCTTTGGATCACACGATGTGTGAATGCTTAGATGAATGGGCCATGCAAAAAATGCCCATGGATTTGTTAAAACAATCCATTATCTATCATATTCCAATCGAAATCCACGGCATTTATCCCTCTCTATTTCCCTCGCTTGCACCCTCTCTACACTTCTCTTCTGTCGAGGCTATTGATTTTCATCACAACCCATCTGCAAAGAGCTACAATTTTATACGTCCGCAATTTTATTATGTCCACAATGCAAAAAAAATCAAAAAATTAATTGTAGCAGTGACTCCAGGGCGCGACTATATTTTTCAATATGCAGGTTTAATTCGACATTGTTTAAGTCTGTTAACGAATGGATTTGAACAATATTTAGCAATTTATCGCTATCCTAAACTTGAAGAAACCATTACTAATTGGACAGAGTTAAACTCACTGTTTATACGCGAAAACGATATTATTATTATGGGGTTTGCGCAAGAAATGTACGACCTATTGCGCAAGAAGCATAAAAATTTCGATATCATCGAAGAAAACATAAATGAATGGTACTGTTCGACTCGTATCCGTATTGCAAAAAAAACGATCATCAATTTTTTTCGTGTTCATTATAGTTTTTGGGGTTGTATGAGTGGTCGTTTGGCGTATCGTTTTGCCGAACTAGGATGCCGCGAAGTAATCTATGTAGGAAAATTAGGAACGCTATCCAATAAAAATGAAATTTATAAAAAAATTTTTTCACCTACACGATATTTTTCCTATCGCTATTTATCTCTTATCAACCAAACAGAAGATCTTTATAATCCCCTTGCATCGTATTTTCCAGAATTGAATACGGGGATCCATCTTTCCGTATCCACCGTTGCAGAAGAAGATTTTATACAACGACACCTCTCCCAAGAAATGGGTGCCCGATCGATCGATAATGAAATTTCTCAAATAGCAGCTTCTTTATCTCATTTCAATACAGCATATAATCGACAAGTAGGATTTAGTTCTTTGCATTTTGCTTCTGATTACTTACGTTGTAAGCAAGAAAGAGGGCGAGAAAAAACGGATTTTGACTTAAGTAACAACCGAACGGATTCTGCAAAGAAAAGCAAACAGAAGATGCTAGAGAAATCGGGATCCTATCTATATGAATATCTTTTATCTCAAGAATGAGCCCTATGTTTTTCGGTTTTTTGATTCAACTACTCTCTATTACACTGAGTTGTATTTCTACACTATTAAACAAAATGTATTTAAACGAATACAAAACATTGGATATTTTATTAGTATTGAATGGAGTCACCGCATTTTTGTCGTTGCCTACCATTATTTACCAATACAAAAAAATTGCTAAATATTTTTTTATTCAAATGTTCATTAGCTTGGTTTACTCGTTTGCTCTTTTCTTTTTATTAACAAGTATTCAACTGTTGCATCCCACGGTTTTTGGCATATTAGGTCGTTTTTTTGTGGTTTTCTCTCTATTTTTTTCTTGGCTATTTCTTAACGAACGTTTCGGGATGGTAGAAGCTTGCTTTATCTTGCTAGCTATCTTGAGCACACTCGGATTTTATTACAACCAATCAACATTTGAAATAAACCAATCAATCCAAGGTTTGATGGTGAGCATCATCTATTCAGCTTTAATGGCCTATTCCTATATTTTAATAAAAAAACACTATCTATATTCGAGTTTTTTTTTTTGCGATTTCACTGAATAACGTATTCATCTTTCTTTTCACTCTTATGTTTTACTTATGCTTTCATTCCTTTGCGATTCCATGGATTAGCTTTAGCTCGCTTGTTTCGAATGGAGTTTGGCTTGTTTTCTCTTCCTTGCTTTCTTATGTTGCCATGGTCATGTTCTTTTATGGAACCCGATTTGTTTCTTATGGCATTTCCTCTCTTATTCGCGCTACAAATCCGATTATTTTGCATTATCTAGCCCTCCCATTTTTCCCTTTAACCCTTTCTTTTTTTAACCAATTGAGTGGACTCATTTGTATCCTATCCATTGCTGCGGTAGGAATTGTGCAATCACAAAAAAAACAACTTCTTAGCAAGGAACCTGAATCTTGAATTCCACATTCCGCACCCAATGCGCATGCAAAATGTAAGATTTTGGTTTTCAAGCAGTCACGTACTTATACCAATCACAATAAATAAGTGTGAAAATTGGATTCAAAATTTTTTTGCGAAATTTGTTTTGGAGATCGCAGCAAACTCTTGTGAGTTTGCAAGATAGAAAAACAGATTTCGAAAAAAAAGATGAAGATCCATTGGTGTGTTTATTTATCTAAAGAACGTCAATTTGTGCCAAAGGCACAACCCTTATTGGATACGTTTGGTATTACTTAGAAACACGCCAAGAAGAAGATCCCACAAAATTTTTTATATTGCGGAAATATCGGCATCTATTCTCTGATTCGAGAATGAGCAATTCTCCAATCAAACCGATAAATTTTCCTTTTTCGCATGAAGACCCTTCATCACCATTTGCGATTCCATCAATAGGAAAATCAATCCCGTATCTCGTTGTCAAGTCTCGTATGGGTAGGTCTTGTACTTCCAATTGAAGTCTTTGCTGAATCTCTCTTCGCAATCTACTTAATTGGTCTTGCTCTTTTATGAAATCCCACTCTTTTGTTAAAGCAGAAATTTTTTCTTTAACTCGCACACCCTCTTTTATTTTATTCCCATCCCGAATCGCAATTTCACAATCGCGCGCGTCATACGCATTCTTATATTCTTGCACTACAGCAACTGCCTTTGCTCCCTGTTCTAACCATCGTTCAGGAGTTCGAGGAATAAAAGCCGTTCCCACCTTAATGATTCCCGCTCCAAAAGCAGCAAGATAGACGAGATGAGGTTGCTGGCAGTATATCTGTTGTTGCGGAGAGAGTCGAGAAGATCGATTAAAAGAAGGAGTAAATCCCACAGATTGAAAACAGGAATAACAGTTGGATTTTTTCAGCTCTATCGATGCTTGATTAGGACAAGGTATTCGTTCTTGAGTCATCAACTGGTATTGACCCAAGCAAAATTTATTGCCAATCGTTTGGATTTCGATGACACAATTTTTATGTAAAAAAACCTTTTTCCTCTGCGTAGGCTTACAAGAAAGATCATCAATAAGCACGTATGGCTGCTCATTGGTAAACCCATAACCCATATATACGGATGAAGTATCCATTTTCACACTTATTTATTAAGATTAGTATAAGAACCTGTCTTCACACTACAAATGGCTCATTTCAAGTGTGAAGACAGGTTCTAAGATCAAAGAAGAGCGATGTTGGCGCCCACGTTCTTCATCGTCTCGACAAAACCGGGGAAACTCTTCTGAATGCATTCCGCTCCTTCGATGATGGTGGTCCCCTCAGCAGTCATCCCTGCAACAGCCAGAGCCATAGCGAGGCGATGGTCTCCATGGCTTTGAACAACTCCTCCCTTAAGAGAACTCGGTTTCACTACAATACCCGCATCCGTAGCGGTGATATGGGCTCCCATTTTTTGCAGCTCTTGCGTCAGGCATCCAATCCTATCACACTCTTTTTTTCGTGCAATAGCCCCTTCTAGAAGCTCCATCTTTCCCTTTATATGACAGCCGATCACACCTAGAATAGGGAGAGCATCGATCATCTGGTTCACGGGAAGATCCATTCCTTGAAGAGTCTGTCGACCCGAAATATGGATCTGTTGCTCGGCGTGGGAATAACGAAATCGAGCTCCCATCTGTTCAAGAGCTGAAAATAAAAGCTTATCCCCTTGTGGATCCTCCCAATCGAGTAAAGAGAGAGTCATGTCCGATTCGGTAAGCATCGCTGCTGCCATAGGAAATGCTGCTGCACTAAAATCGCCTGGAACGCGATAGTGGAATGAGGGAATTTTCTTCCCCCCTTGTATGCGGTAGGAGGAAAAATTGTGATGTGTGATCGGGATACCAAACGAATGAAGCCAATGCAAGGTCAATCCAACCCAAGGCCTCTCTCCTGGATTGCGGACATAGATCTCGACAGGTTCGTTGAGAAAAGAAGAAACAATCAATAAAGCGGACACCGGTTGTGAATCCTCTCCAGAAAGGACAGCACGCCCTCCGTGGATCGGTCCACATAAGGAGAAGGGCGCCCTCCCCTCTTCTTCATGGTACCATACTCGTGCTCCAAGTTGTTGGAGTGCATTGAGCAGTGGTTGAATCGGCCGTTGGTGTTGGATAGAGGCATCGCCTGTGATGCGGATGACATCGTTTCCAAGGGCTGCAAGAGCTGTGATAAAGCGGTAGGCTATGCCCGAATTCCCAACATCGACCTTCCTCATTTGCAAGGCAATATTGCCTCCAACGCCTCGTACCATGAGACGATTTGGTTCCTTTGTAATGACAGCTCCGAGTCCTTGGCACGCAAGGATCATCGCCTCGGTATCCGGTGACCAGAGAGGAAAATCGATCGTCGACTCCCCTTTTGCTAAACTAGCAAATAATAGTGCTCTCATCGTTTGCGACTTTGATGGAGGAATGCGCAAAGCGCCACAAAGAGTCGATCGTTGAACAATCAGTCGTTGCATGGTATCGAAAAAAATCCGTGAAAAACGGTAAAATTTTTGGTAGCGATTTTTGTAAAATTCTAGACAAAATACGGTTTAATAGAAAGGTATATACATTGAGAGCCATTCTCTCTGTGTCTATACTCCCTGGATTTGAAGTGGTGGGGATCTTAACAAGTATCAATAAGATTCTTGAATTGGATTGCTAGATCCTCCCAATCTTTGACAGGGGTAACACTTGGATGGTCGTGTGTTGGTGCATTGGAAAAAATCCAAAAGGTGTAGATGCCCGCTTCAGAAGACGCGGTAATTCCACTTATCGAATCTTCGATGGCAACGGCTTCTGAAGGCAATACGCCAAAATCCTCCAAAGCTCTTGTATAGATGGCGGGATTGGGCTTTCCCACTCCTACATCTTCTGCCGTTGTGATTTTTGTCACAAAGGATTCCAATTGATGTTGTCGAATGAATGCCTCAGTATAGGCTCGCGAAGCGGCCGTGACAATGCCCATCGCAACTCCTTGTTCATCAAGGTACGCAATCCATTCTTTTGCTCCAGAAAAGAGCAAAGGTCCACTCAAGTAGATTTTCTGCAAGAGGGATCGATACTCTTCAAGAACCCCTTCCTCATTGAGTCCCAAACCGTGACGTTCGTTGAGAATATGAAGAATTTGCAGCAAAGGAATCCCATTCAATGCCTCAAATTCCTCTCGACTCCCCTTCTTGTGGTGTTTGGAGAGAAATGCTTTATAACCGCCATACAACCCCCCCATGCTATCGGCAAGGGTTCCATCGAGATCAAAAAGACACACTTTCAATGGATTGGGAAACAAATTTTTAGAGATCATCAACGTTTTTCACAAATAAGCAGTACCGATAATGCGATAACAATAATCACTTGTCAATAATAGACTTCTTTCAAAACCTGAAGATGATTTAACAAAAAGACTCTAAGGCACGAAGAGGTCTACAGGATGCTATGCTTCTTGAAGTTGTTTGGGTATATATTAATTTTTATTGAAAAAAAAGGAGGTTTATGCTATCATAGTGGGCTTAAATTCTAATAGGGTGCCCTATGTCTCATTCATTTATAGCCACGTCAAAACACTCTTCAGGAGCTTTGCAACGGTTTATTTTCTCAGCCGAAAATACTGCGGCAGCAAAGAAAAAACTCGAAACCCCTGAAGGGGTTCAAGAGGCTCAGTCGGAACAACATAAAAAGCAAATGGGGAAAAAACGCGATTTCTCCTCCCTCTCTCGCCGTCTCCGTCCCTCCCACACTGAATGGCGCCATTCACACCTATTAGGCAAAATCTTTAACCTTTTCGAAGAAATCATCGACCTCCTAGAGCGCCTCTGGCCAGGCCGCCCCTCTCAAATCGACTATCGCCTCTTCCACAACCTCACCTCGTCCAATGAGAACCTGCGTTCTGCCCTTTCACGAGAAACCGACACAAAAACCCGCTTTAGCAAAGTCCTCTCCTCCACCATCGACTTCTTGAAAAACGAAAAAAAACGGGAAAAAATTCCCAATTCTTTGATTCAAGAACTCTCTTTATGTAAAAAATGGGCGGAAAAACTGGAATCAGCCGAACAATCGACCAATCCAAATAAACAAACGAAGCTAACTAAAGAAATCGCCGCCGACATCACTACCCACTTGAAGAAGGCAAAGCCTAAAACCTCCTTTTTGATTCCTGGAGGCTGGATAGGAAAAGAACCCAACGAAGATCGGCACGCTCTTTACCGCGTCACCAAAGAGAGCAACGGCAAATTTACCCTTACTATTATTTCCCGAAGCAAAGAGATCCAACACAACGCCTCCCTTTCTGCAGGGGGCAAAGAAAAAATCCTTCCCTCCCACACCTTCCACTCGATCACTCTTGAAGAACTCTCCCAAGCACCTTGGTGGGAACAACTCCTCGACCTCCAAGTCATCAAACAAGAAGGAGATATTCAAACAGGTCCCACCAGCCTACAAAAGCTCTTCCACCGCTTTACCGACCGTTTAACCCCTCCCTCTTCTGCCGATCCTAAATCGTTCGTGACTGCCAAAGAACAAAGCACTTATGGCCAAAATCTTTGGCAAGTCGTTGACGTAGTTGCTTTTCCCAACGAAAGAAAGAGTGAGCGTCGCCAACGCCTCCACCTCCATCGCGATCTCACCCTTTTCTCTCACTTCTTCCGCGACAACTATCGCGAACTCAAAACCAATGCGACATGCCGCATCCTCCTTCAAGAGGGGATGAGGAACCTATCAAGGAAAGCAAGCCTCCTCCACGAGCGCGATATGATCGATGAGAAAGAGATCACCTTTCTCCAAAAAGAGTTACAAGCAGTTGAAAAAGCCTTGAAAAAAGCTAACGAGGGTGATGTTAGAAAAGATAAATGGTCAAAATCATCATTCAAGCCCTTCGCGCACCGCTTTTCTTATTCGAAGCAAAAACTTCAAGCCATTTCGCCCTCTCAAGTCTCTGCATTTACAGGTTCTGCTAAAACCAATGGGGCCGATCTATCCCCTCTTCCCAACTCTCTACCAACGATTGCCCTTCCAACACGCCAACCCATCGATCTCTCTCAATGCACTCCTGCCGAATCGGTCAAACGCATCGCCACGTTTCTTCCCGAATGCGAAACCTTATTGCACGAACAAAAATACTCTCTTGTGAAAGATCGCATCGAAGAGATCGTCACCACGCTCCCCTTTTCCACTGATGTCTCTGCCTATCAATCCCTCTCGTCCGAAGACACGCTATCCGTCTGTGAATCGATCACAAAACTCTCAACACTCCTTGTTGATGCATGCAAGCAGAGCCAAGCGACCTTGCCTCATCACTTTCTCTTTCTGACAACACTTGCTCTGATTCAGCAACAGATCGCTCTTACCCATCCGGTAGAGAGCAACTTAGCTCCCGAGTTCCAATGCAATTATTTAAAAAAATTGACAGACGCATTAAAAAGCCGTAATTCTCTCAATAGTCTTGTCAACTCTTCTGACAACAACCCTCGTCACGCACAGCTTAAAAAAACCATCGAAGCTTGTCACAAACAGCGATCTGATAATTACAGTCGTTGGGCATCAAGCAACTCTAGACCACCAGAAATTGAAAGTCTCCGTCGCAATGATGTGATCGGATTAGAGAAAAAGCAATCAAAGCCCCTTCTTAAGCACCTGGTTCAACAGATCGATACCATCGATTCTTTTATTCCCATTAAACAACAACCGTCCTTCTACATCCAAAAGGGAAAAAAGAGAATATGTGTACACGATAACACGACGTATTATGCCACCCACATCTATCACGCTGCGTTGCGTCCAACACTTCATGCTGCTTTTCGCGCGGCTGTGGTCAAAGGCGACGTTTCTGAAGGGAGTTACTCCAATCGATCTGGCAACGCACCTGTAGAAAATAACAAGAAAAAGAAGGAAAAATTTTCCATTCATGCGGGCATGACACCCGAGGCAATTGCCGATAATCCTCTCTACATTATGGGAGAACTAAAAAAGACATGTAAGCTCTCTTTGCCATTAGAAAAGGAAGGGCCGCTCTTGTTTTCTAAAGAAGATATGCGGGATATTCTCTTTCTCCTCACAGAGAAAATGTCTCTCCGACAAATGATGGGGTTGATACAAAGCAAACCCTATCTTCTCGATCATCCCGACGTCCGCTTCTTTTGTTATCACGCTCCTTTCGATCGCACCTCTTCCGAGTACGATTCGAAACAAGGAAAAAGCATTCAATTCTCTCTTTTTTCTAGAGAATGCGAGTGGGATCCTTCTCTCTTGCAACAATTTCCCCAATGGCTAGAAAAGCAAATCGCCCTAAATCTAGGCCAAAACCACACCGAACGCGCTCTATTTCTCATCGAACTCCACCACCGTTGGATTCGCGAGTGCCGCCAGCAAAAGAACCCAGAGATCCAACAAGCCGCTGGAAAAGCGATCGATTACCTTCCGCAATTACAGAATTTGGCACAACAATCTCTTTTACCAAACCATTCTCTTGCTCCACATAAAAATGCCATTTGGCAGGAATTGCTCCACCACTACATCGATAAAAAAAATTTCACTGTAGTCGATATCGAATGCATCACCCTTGCTCGTTTTGTCTTACGTGGAACTTCATCCAATCCCTACAACACGACACCCCAACGCGAAGAAGAGATCCAGCGCGTACTCGACACGTGGAGGGAACCCATTCAACAACAAGTTGCCTCTTCTTCTGATTTACGCCATACCCTTTTAGAAAAAACAGCATGGTCGCTTGGTATCACCCTACCCAAAGAAGGGACGTGGGTTGCAGAAGGTCATTCCTATCGCATAGGGGATTATTCCTTCGATTTGGGTCAAGGTATCTTTATTTGCCACGAGGATGGAACGACGAACCAATCCTTCTCTCCAGCAATTTTGCGCGATCAAGAAGTCGCTGAAGCCTTTTCGACACAAAGTATCCCTTCGATTACTTCACAGGCCAAATCGGAAAAAGATGCGATGCACTACTTCTTTTCCGATACCGCAGGAAATCCCTCGCGCATTGTCGAAAGCCATGGCACACGAAAAATTTATAAAGAGTTGACCATTGGCACGCAAAAAAAGATGCTCCAATATGTGCCTCGAAAATCAATCCTTCCAGAAACCATTTCACGGGAAAATCTCTCGAATACCGATGGACCTAAAATATTTTTTAAAACCCTTTGGAAATTCATCCAACAATGCTTCCAACCCCCATTTCCTGTTTTCTTAAGAAATGCCGACTACCGCTTTTGGGTCGATCCTAGCAAACCCAACAACCTTTTTGTCTACGATAAGAAGGGATCACCGATCTTTCAACTCCAATTTTCTCGCCGACTTGGCTATCGCGTGCTGGATAAATGTGCCGATCTTCGCAATGGGACAAAGGAGGTTGTTCTCAAAAAATTTGGAACCCTTGCAGATTCATCAAGCTCGTTTTGGAAATCCTTCTCGCAATTTGACGATCCGGGAAACATCCTTTTTTGGAAGGATAAAAAGGGAAATATCGAACGGATGGAGCTCCTCCGTTTCGGCCTTGTTTTCGAAAAACAACAAAAAAACCTCGTCTGCATGCACCCCGATTATGCCGGATGGATCGCACGCGAAGAGGATGCCTCTGCTCTTAGTTCCAAAGGAATGCCTGGAGCCCTGATCCTCACCCACCCCAAGCATCACGGGAAAAAAAAGGTGATCTTCCCCGAACATACAATCCAGATAGGCTTAGAGAAAGATCAAGTGCCAGGATTTAAACAAGCATTAAAACTCCTCTTTTCTATGATCCGTAGAATACTCCCCTCTATCCCCATCAAAGACCCTCTAGGACTCTTCCGATTCGACCTTACAGCTTCTCATCTCTCTTTCTTTTCATTCGACCTCGATCCTCATACCCTCGTCTGGAACCATTCGTCCCCCCAAGCTGGAAAAGCCTTTCTTCATTTAACAACCATAGCGTGCCATCACTATAATTGGGATGCGGCGTTCAACTTTTTTCATCAAGCAAAACCTTTAATTTCTCACGCTTTTTCTAAAGAGGTGGAAGAAGCCTGCCTAGCCCTTATTGAGCATCCCATACACTCCCCTGAAAGCACAGCATTACAACTGCAAGTCGCTCTTGTAATGGCACAAAATGGGGATCCATCTACAGAAATTCAAGAAAATCTTTCTTTGCTCTATAAAAAATACATGGAATGGGGACACAAAATTCCCTATCGTTTTCGTCTTACTCAAGAACAAGAGAGTCAGGCGCTATCCGCTGTTGTCAGCACGGAACCGAACTGGGTGCTTGCACACCTCCCCGCCTACTCCGTTTCTTCTACACCTCACCCCGTACAAGCGACAAAAATCAGCCAAAAGAAATGGACAAAAACCGTCCCCGCTTCGGCCACCAAAGGTGCTGACGTGGCAAACGCTGTTTTGCAACAACTGCAACAACAGAAACGCGAGGAACACGAATATGACGAAAAGAAAAAAGACACTGGCATTGAAGGAAGGCTACAACGCTTAGTGGGACTAAAGGATCCAAGACAACTCGCCTTTGTCGAGCGACAAGAGAGTATGCTCGCTTTGCAATTTGATAAACTCTATCACATTGCGCGCAGCGCCTCCTGTCAAGACGAAGAATTTGTTCGCATGGAAGCCTTTTTGCAATCAATGGGCAAAGAAGAAGAGCTTTCTAAGAAAAAAGAAGAAAATATAGATAAGAAAAAATCTTCCTCATCCATCACTCCTATACTAAAAAATTATCTTCTCCATGTCATGGACCTTCGTCAACAAGGAATATCCTCTAGTGCATTTCCTTCCCTTGAAATCCATTTTACGCAAGCAGAAACAGAAGGTTCTTGCCGGTCAAATAATTTTGTAAATCAGGAAAAGAAACTCGAAACCTTCTTCAAAGATCTCGATGCGCTCCTTGTGCGGCATCAGCCACCACAAAAAGAGAAGTCTCCTGAAGAGATCCAAAAGAAAAAAGAAGAGAAACTCGAGCACGCGATGCAACAGATTCACCTTCTTCTCCCTCGCCTTCAAGAGTTTCTTGGCACCCATTTTACCACCTTTCTCAATGCTGCCTCAGATACCTTTGAAATCCAGCTCGATGGTACGCCTAAAGAAGCACTTCCTCTTCCGGAGATACAACCCTCGGGAGGAGCTCTTTTTAAAACCGATGAGATAGAAAACCGCTTCCGTTCAGAATCTGCGTTTGTCGAATCGATCCATCGCGTTCCCGATCTCTCTTCACTGGATAACGAGAAAGAGCCTGCTATCCAAGCAGAAAAAACGAAAACGATCGAAGAAGTGGGAATCGCTCTAGATAAGAAAAAAACAGAGACTCTGCACATCATTAAGAGCGAAGAAGAACGGAAAGCGTGCTTAGAAAAAGTGACAAAAAAACGAGAAGAGGTTGTAAAAAAAGCCGATGTGAAGAAAAAAGAACTTCTCGAACTGTTTCAGCTCCATGGTTCATCTGCACAAAAGCTAGAGAAAATGGCAGGATTTATGCCATCGACAGAGGTTGCCGACATCTTGCGCGCCTGTTTGCAAAGCGATTGGAAAGCGTTAGAAAAGAGCCTTCCCCCAGGAAAATCTCAAGAAGATGTCTTGGAAATGGTCTTTGCTTATATCGATGCCGCCTCTCAAGAGATACGCTGCGATAAAGCCCTCGCATTTCTCAAAGAGATGGAACCCGATATGGGAGGGATCCAAACATCCCCATCCGAAACGCTCTACCAAATCCTCACTGCAGAGAGACAATTTGATCCACGCAAACACCTCCATTTGGCTGCATTCGAAATGTACCTCGGTTTCACTCTGCGACCCAATCAAATTCAAACTGTCGTTGAAATGGTCAATAACCCAAGGAAAATCAAGCAAGCCGCAACAGGAGCCGGTAAGACCACGGTGATCAACTTCTTAAAAGGGATTATGTCAGCCGATGGGAAAAAGCTTGTCACCATGGTGTTCCCCAAAGACCTCTATCAGGAAAATTTGACCCATATCAAGGAGAACTTGGGTAAACTCTACGAAAGAAATACCTACCGCCTTGAATTTAGCGAAGAGACCTCTCTAACGAAAGGTAATCGCTCCACTTTCCAAACCATTTACAGTCGTCTTGCAGAAACGATTGCAAATAAAGGTGTCGTCGCAACGACACGAGAAAGTCTCCAAGCATTGGAAAAAAATTTGATCAAACAAATCTATTTCTTTAGCCTCACGGCTGACCAAGGGAAATCGGAAGAGGAGCTGAAAATCCAGAAAATGCACCTGGTCTATGCGGCAAAAATTTTGGAACTTCTGTATGACCGTTCGATTTTCAATGTGGATGAATTTGATGCCCTTCTCTCACCAAAACAGCGTCAAGACCTCGCCTTGTCGATAGGAATGGTTCTCCAGTATCCCCCGTTTTATCGACAAGAAGCCCTTCGCATTTACCAAAAATTGTCTTATATTCAAGAGCTTGGATTAAAAACCAATACGCAGAGCGACCGTTTTGCGCAAGAAGGGCAAAAAGCTCTAGAGAGCGTCGGACAAGAGCTTATCAAGGAATGGAAACAAGAAAAAATCGATCATACTTTCCTCTATGGCTACTTATTCTCAACGTTGGATGAAACCGAAGAACAAGCATTTATTAATTATTTAGATGCAAATGCTACACCTGAACAAAAAGACCGCCTCGCCCTTACGAAAGATTTGTTAACGACGTTTGTCCCTCTTGCGCTACAGAAAAAAGAAGATGGAAAATACAAACGATCCGCTAATGGATCGGATACCGTCAACTGTTCTAGCCCAGGAAAACCACGTGAAGGGAGCAAACCAAAAGAGATCCTTGAGACCATGGCCTATACCATCCAAGACTATCTCTACAAAGGGATCTCCCCAATCAAAATCCAACAAATTGTTGACGACTACTATCGCCAAGCAGAACAAGAACTCAATCCCCTTGGAGGCGATCTTCATGAAGAACCAGGAGACTATCAAGCGATTCCCACATCGTTTGATGCTACCCATGCAGCTCAACAATTCATTGCACAATTTCCCACAGGAAATTCCCTTTCATCCTTAAAAGACAACCCAGCAGGCATTGCCCAATTGACTGCATGGGTGAACAACAACGAAGCCAAACGATGGGAGCTGCTCGAAGAACAGCTCGCCAAAATCACCGATTGCAACGCAAAGATCAGCTGTACATCAGCGAATTTTGTCTCGATGGGAGGCCTCGTCGGTGGAGCCTCAGCAACAACAGGAAATCCTTTTGCCTATCCCTCAAAAATTGATAACGAAAATGTCACCGATCCAGGAACGGTCGGAGAGATGCTTCTCAATCTCCAAAAGAAAGTCAATGGAAAACCCGTAGAGAAATACCCCGCAGAAAATCCTCTTCCTACATTGTTACAGCTCGTCAAAGAAAAAGGCGTCCATTCGATTGTCGATGGAGGCGTTTCTCTGACTGGGCTGGAAGCACAAAAGGTCGCTGAACATCTCATCGATTCTCTTCCCCCAGCGAGCCATTTTCGCGGTGTTGCTTTCTTTGATAAGACTAATAACATCCGTATCATGACTCGCGATAAAAAGGTTTGGAAACCAGAAATGGCCAATGTGGCTCGTCATGAGCTGAATACGGTTCTATTGGGAGCACATGCAAGAGGAGCTGATGTACAAGTCGGTTCGAGTAATCGTTTTGTTGTTACCGATACCAACTCCCTTCCTCTCGAAGAGAAATTGCAAAATGCGGGTCGCTCGCGCGACCAGGGTCATACCATCACTTTCGCTTCACCTCAAGAGGATGGGATGCACACCTTAGACGATGTGATCGCAACAGGTGTTCGTTCAGGCGCATTAGAAGGGGCGGACAACCTCGTACGAGCCAAGCAACAAGAACTCGAAGATACCGTCCGCAATAATATGCTCAGGAATTTAGTCGCTATTGCGGCATCGATGAATCCGGGTAGTGATGATCAGCTCCCGGTTAACGAGCAAATCGTTCTTCAGGAAAAGCTTGCTGCCGTTCTAAACGATGATTCTCTCTCTCCAGACGAAAAAAAGAAACAAAAAGAAAGCCTTGCCAATGAAGAGCAAATAAGAATTGCTACCTTGAAGCAAGAGAACGCACAGAAAGCATATCAATTGAAGAATCTTTTTGACGAATATCAAGGAGATTCTTCGCAACAATTCCTTGTTCAAGTAGGTGCAAAAGAATTTGAAACCGATGGCTCCTATCAGCCAGGCAAGTACTTTGCTGTACATGGGGGAATTACGCGCAAAAATCAAGATCCCAAAGAAGTCTTTCAAAAGCGCGTTGATGAACTCCTTTCAATTGCTCAAACACATCAACTGCAAGAGGCTCAAACGGAATTATCCCATTGGAAAGCCCTTTTTCGAGCGCATACAATGTTTTCTGATCCACTGAAACAAGAAGATACGGATCTACTTAATACCCCTCCCTCTGAGATGGAGCAACTACAGAGTGTTCTTCAGCTTGATTCCAAAGAGAAGGCTTTGCACACATTACGACGGTTTACCGCAATGTTGGAACAAATGCCGACAAAGATCGCTGGGAAAGGAGCTCCTGAAACAGAGACGAGTGTCGATCTGGATACCGAAACCGATACGGCTACCGAAGTCAATGTCAATGCATCGGAAGATACGAAACAAGATCAGCCCTACTATCTCCCATGGCAAAATCAATACAGCGAGCATTTTGCAACCCATTCCATGCCGAAAAACACCTATTCAGGCTATAGCTCTTCTTTCGAAACAACAGAAAATGAACACCCATTGAGCCGAACCTCGTGGGCCAATCCCATCTTCCATAGGAAGCCTCATGACCTCTCACAGATGCCCTTTTACTACGTCGAATGCCAATTCGATCCAACAAATGGAGATTGCAAAAGAATCCTTGGTATGGATCCTCTCGATGTTCCCAACAAAACGCATCGCGGCAGAATATCGGAAGACAAGCCCAACTGGTCGATCATTTACGACATGCGCACCAATCAAATTCTATTGACCCAAGAGCCCGATGTTCGTTGGAGGGCTTTTTCCTTGAAAAAAAATGCCATTCCTCGCGACTTACTGCAACAACTGCCTCAAGCTATCGCTCAGGTTCGTTTTGAAGATGGTCAATGCAACAAATCGACCTATACCCAAGGACAGTGGGAAGCTCTTGAGAAGTGGTTATTGAAGCAGCCCCTTAAAGAGGTTGAAGAGTATTTTGTCGGCGAAGTTTTGAAAAACCGCCCCGAAGATCGCCGCAAGTATCAAGGAAGTGATTTGAAAAAACTTTTTTCCTTAGTCAAAAAGAAAAAAGCAAACTTGTCTTGAAGTAAGAAAACGTTTATAGAGAAGCTAAAAGCTTTTTGGTAAACGCAATGCGGAACGGGTTGTATCTATTAAGTGTCCTTTTTTTCATGATCCCAACTCTTCATTCTATTGAAGTGAGCAGTTGCCCTGGAAAAGCGGGCCTTCGCCAATTAATGGAAGGGAATGGACGTTTTTGCAAAGGGTTAGCCAACCATTTTACTCACGACTATTGTGAAGACGTCGTCTATTCAAGAAAGCATCACCCGTTTGCTGTTATCTTAAGTTGTTCGGACGCTTCTCCTTGTCCAGAACAGATTTTTGATCAAAAAGTCGAAGATCTTTTTGTCGTTCGTACCCCAGGAAATACCATTGGAGAAAAAGAGCTCGATACCATTGAACGCGCTGTAAATAGTTCGTGTGCCCCACTCCTTGTAGTACTTGGTCATCAAGGATGCGAAACCGTGAAAATCGCTCTTCATGGCACCAAAGAAGAGAAAGAGCAGATTAGAGAGGTTCTCCCTTTCATTGAACGATCGATCTATGTTTCAACGTATGACCGGGAAGAGACACTTACTGATACCATTCAAGAAAACGTCAAAAATGCTGTGCGCACCCTCTATACCCATCCCGAACTAGCTCTTGCCGTCCGTCAGGGGAAACTCACCATCGTCGGCGGCTGCTACGACCCGCATACGTGCTGCGTTACCCTCCTTCCCTAGAACCGAATCCCTTCGCGTTCTTCGCCTTAAAAAAACGCAAAGAATCCGCCCAAATCTCCGTTCAAACACAAAAAGTGAGTAAATATTAACACAAAAAGTGAGTAAATGTTAGCATGAAAAGTGAGTAATTGATCCAATGAGCTGGACTGTTTTATGTTTGAATCAAAAAAAATTGGGGAAGCACTTTCCCGTGTCCACGTAAAAATGGCTGCTAAGGATGGTATCCATATTTTACATACATCGGAGCTAAGTCGAGGAGATCGTGAAATTTTGTTAGGTGCAGGATGGCTACAGGAAATTATTAAGGGTTGGTATCTGTTAACACGGCCCGATGTGCGTCCTGGCGATTCTTCCTCTTGGTATGCCAATTTTTGGGAATTCCTCTCGGTTTACCTCTGCCATTTCTATGGAAAAAAATATTGTCTCTCTGCCGAAAACTCTCTAGCCCTTCATGTTGGAATGACTGTTGTACCCAAGCAAGTGATTGTCATTGCTCCAAAAGGAAGAGGAGCTCCCATTCCATTGCCGTTTGATACCTCCTTGTTGATTTATGCAACATCTGAGCCATTACCAAAAGAACGCGTTGTATTGCAAAAACTTCAGGCGATGTCCCTTCCTTATGCTCTTTGCAAAGTGAGTCCTTACTTCTTTCAACGCCATCCTCAAGAAGCTGAAATTGCCCTTCAATCGATTTTGAGTAGTGACGACCTACTGCAGATGATAATACCTCATCATTTTGTACGCGCTGCAGGTCGTTTAGTTGGAGCCTATCGATTCCTTCGCAATCAAAAAATCGTTGAAGAGCTGTTGCAAGCCTTTTCCTCAGTTCATCTAAAAATACAGGAAGAAAATCCTTTTGTTCATGAGCGCCCGCTTCTTGAAGGATTATCCAAACCATCCCCTTATGTTGCACGCATCGAGGCCATGTGGGAACAATATCGACAAGATGTTATTGATCATTTTCCCACTCCTCCAGATACTCCACTCGACAAAAAAAAATACCTCCATCATGTCGATCAAGAATACCCACAAGATGCCTACCACTCCTTATCGATCGAAGGATATCAAGTCGATAAGAGGCTCATTGAAAAAGTAAAAGAGGCTCAATGGGCACCTGACATCGATCACAAAGATCGTCAGCAACGAGATGCTCTAGCAGCAAGGGGTTATTACGAAGCCTTTCTTTCTGTCAAAGAGACGTTAATTTCTGTTTTTTCGGGAAAAAAATCCCCGGAGAAGCGATTGAAAAAGATCTTCCGCAATGGTATCGACATCTCTTTTCTCCTTCTGTAGCAGCAGGGATTATCGAATCATCAGATCTATTTGGTTATCGACGCCAACAAGTTTATATCCGTCATTCACGTCATACTCCTCTACCTACCCACTCTTTGAGAGAAGCCATGGATGCTTTCTATACATGCTTGAAAAAAGAAAAGCATCCTGCGGTTCGAGCCGTTCTTGGCCATTTTATCTTCGTCTTTATCCACCCATACATGGATGGGAATGGAAGAATCGGTCGTTTTTTGATGAATGTCATGTTGGCATCAGGAGGATATCCTTGGACGATCATTCATGTAGAACGCCGTTCACAATATCTGCAAGCTCTAGAAGAGGTGAGTGTAGGAGGTAATATCGTTTCTTTTACTCAATTCTTACGCACCGAGTTGGAACAATAAAATTTGTATAAAAACTGGCAAAAAAAGACCATTTGTTGACAAATTAAGCATTTTTTATTAAAACAATGCATAGAAACTGGCAAATTTCGCCAGTTTCTATGCAGGAAATATCACCAATAAAAAATCCATTAGAAGCCTGGAATTATCCCTTTATTCAAAGCTACGCTCTCCAACAACTCCTGCAAAAAAAAGGGGAGGCATTTCACTCTGCCGTAAAAAGAGCACTAAAGAAAGGTACTCTTGTGCAGATTCGCCGAGGTCTATATCGGATTGATAACCGCACCGTCTCTCTTTTGGAACTTGCACAAGTATTGCATGGCCCTTCCTTCATCAGCCTAGAATCTTCGCTTGAATATCATGGATGGATCCCCGAAGCAGTCTACACCGTAACAAGCGTCTGTATCAAACGTCATCGAGAAATTGCCACACCTCTTGGCCTTTTTACCTATAATCCCATTCCTATTGATCACTTCTACTTAGGTGTTCAACGTCTCGAAAAAGGGGGTGTTTTTCTCATGGCATCGCCCTGGAGAGCCATTGCCGATTTAATCTATACACAAAAACGCGAATGGAAAAATAGACGCGCATTATGTGATGATTTGCGCATCGAGCCCGATGAAATCCAGAACAGTGATTTAACATTGTTGGAAAAATTGGCAAATCATTATCCAAACCAGCGCGTCCAGCGCGTCCAGCGCGTTTTGTATCATATTTTAAAAAGTTTATAGATCTCGATTTTATCTTGCAAAAGCCTGATGAACATTTCATCTGGAACCCCTACCTCCATGTTATGGAAGATGAATTTCGCGCACATGGATTGGAACTCATAGCAGAAGACCGCTCAAAAGCAGGAACGGCTGTGAAAAAAGCATTTCTCAAAGATGACTCTTTTGGTCGTGTTTTAACATTAAATGCCGTACGCAAACCATCTGATGTACAAACCCTCCGGATTAAACTCGAAATTGATGTCAATCCTCCGTCTCATTCGGAATACAGCACACATGTTGTGAACTACCCTTTTCCTTTTTCTATTGTTGCACAAAACCTACCCTCCTTGTTTGCAGGAAAATGCGTTGCTTTGTTCTGTCGTCCTTATGAAAAAGGGAGGGATTGGTATGATTTTTTGTGGTATCTTCGTGCAAAAACCCCTATCAACTATTCCCATCTACATGCCGGTTTGATGCAATATCAACAAAAAAACAAATTGCCATTCACAGTGCCGAAAAAAATCGATCGAGAATGGCTGATAGATGCCTTGTGTGAAAAAAATCTCCCAAGTCGATTGGAGCCATGCCAAGATCGATATCCAACGATTTTTGCGTCCTAACCGCCAGCACGAAATTCGCCAAAAAAATCTGTGAATCCACTTTATGCATTTCCTTACCGGAATTGGTATAAAGATTGAAGATCTTGTACAAACACCTCTTCCGCTTCTGTCATGGGATAAAAATGGCTCTCTATCACGTTCAACATCGCTTGCCACTTTTTCTTCTCCACCTCTGTTGCTCCTGCAAGTTCTTGCTTTAACACAGAAAAATAATGGTACAGGTTTTGGGGATCGCCTCGCCCAATCTGCAATAGATGGTAAATCGCCTTCTGAGACAATTTTTGAGGAAGCGATTCCACCAGATGCCAATAGTCCCATACCGAAAATGTTGCTACCCCCTCTCGCCATACTCGATCGAATACCAACTTCTCTCCTTGTCACTATATAAAAATGCCCCCTAGCCACCAAAACCCCCGTCACCCGAAGAAGCTGAGCCACCCTTGCCCTCCTCGATCCTCAACATCGCGATGCAAAGCATCATAAATCACACGAAGAGAGAAGGTGCTATGCCGATCGATAACAGGCTCCACCCCTCTCTTCCACTCCTCAGGAGAGGACCACCCTTGATCGGACGCCAAAAGAAGAAAATTCCCTCCGGTCCATTGCATCAGACGATCCAACATGGAAAAGGCTCCTGTTGGCATCGTTATAAACCCCTCCCTCTTCTCCTGACAATAGCCAGAAAGAATCGTCCCCTCCCTATCTCCATATTCCCGCGGATCCACCCTATCATATACCGTCTCAATACAAAGCGTTTTCAAAAAATCGACCTCAAAGCGATCCATCTCTCCCTCACCCTCAAGAGTCACTCTCGCTTCTCAGCAGGCTCCATCACCCAAACGATACAAAGATTGTGGAATCGTATCGAAAAAATAGTTCGCAATCACAATCGGAGGATTCTTAAAACCCCTCATTGTTTCCCCATTCCCCTCCAACACCAATGCATCACTCCCCTCATGATGGAAATGGGCCGTATCAAGAATGCCTTCCCTAAAAAAAGGCTCCAATAATCGATGCCGACGCCAAAAAATGCGATTCTTCTCAGCAATATCGGTCATCACATACCGCACATCATCCCTCCGACAACACCCCCTTCCCAAAAAATTTTTTAGAAAAAGATAGTGGCGAACCTCCCCGATCCTGCCCCCAAATCGATCAAATACACCGGTCCCTTCCCATCCCAACCCCCATCTTGTAAAAACGCCTCCACCCAATCCGCAAAATGGTGCGCCACCAAGGGATTTGCTGTTAAATAAAAAGGCACTCCCCCCTTGGACCACGCCTCTGGGCCCAACGCACAGTAAGCCTCCTCCTGCCACTTCCACAACCGTGACTTCCCAAAACGAACACTCTTCTCAAAGATCATAGAAAAAAACCCCTCCTAACTGGTACACTCTTCCTTAAAAAAGTACAACGCATCATGCTCTACGACCACGAAAGAGAACACGCTATCCTCCGTCACGAAAAACGTGCCAAAGAGCTCGAAATCGAAATCGATACCCAAAATCGCTAAATCGAAGATTTCTTCAACTAAATCAATATCACCCCACAACAAATCGTCAGCAATACCTCGCCAACGAATACCATTTTTCCTAAAAAAATGGGACGAAATCCACCAACTTCAAGAAGAATGCCAAGAACAACAAACGACTCATCGACCAAATCCATCGCCCCAAAAACCTCTCAAAAATCCATCCTACTTCAACCCTAACTGGATTCCCATTCCTTAGAAAAGAGGCCTACGGAGTGACAAAAGCGTAGAGGATTTGGGCACGGATGACGACGTCGGTATTGCGGCGCAATGTACGGAGGAAGATATGCCAATCGTAGGTTTCGTATTGGCGATTTCCTTTCGTACTGATTTGTGAGGGGCGGTTACCGGGCATGATATGGCCCATGAAGTCGCCCTGCCCTTGTTCTAAGGCGAGGATAAAGGAGAGTTTGATTTTTTCGGATTGGAGAGTAACGACTTGTCCTAGGGAGAATGTTGTGGCGTATTTCCCTTCGACGAGAATATCGAGTTGAGCGGTTTTGTCGACATAGAATGAGAGTTCGCGGCTTTGTTTTTTATCTTCGAGATCGATAGATGGGCAGAGGCGGAAAGCCATTTCGACTTGTTCTTCCCCTCCTTTCTTCCAGGCGATCTCTTCAAGACCATCGCCTTGGCAGACGAAGGTGTGGGTGATTTCGTGGTTGCCCCAGGCGATACGGAGGGGGGTGAATGTTTTGGCTTGGGAGGCATCGATAGCGCCTTTTCTTGCGATGACGGTGCAGAGGCCATATTGTTGTACAACACTTCTCCATTGGCTATTGTTGTACTCTCCTTCTAGGGTATATGGACATTTGGTTTCGGGAAAGGGGTGAAGGGGGTTGCGAAAGAGAGATGCCCACATTTGTCTCGGGTGCCAATCGAGAGCACGATGGGGGTATTGTCCCGAGAGGAATCCCATGACGAGATCGTAGAGTCCTGTAGCGGGTTCGGCTCTCTCTTGCCACTCTTTTGTTGTGGGGCCTGTGTAGGAGCATATCTCTTTTTGCCAGCAGGAGGCGAGGTGTTCCCAGAAGAGGGATGGGGCAGCTCCTTGTTGTTCTTTGGTTCCTTCATGCATTTGAAACGCCAAGAACATCCATCCGAGCGATTCTGTC
Source organism: Parachlamydiales bacterium (assembly GCA_942491955.1). Taxonomy (GTDB): domain Bacteria; phylum Chlamydiota; class Chlamydiia; order Chlamydiales; family CALOCV01; genus CALOCV01. Next base: position 36,979 of record CALOCV010000044.1, on the reverse strand, counting down.
TCCCACCATTCGGGATGTTCTTCAGGATGTTCGAGAAGAGATATCGCTTCGGGATCTTTTGTTGCAGCGGCATAGCAAAGGGCAAAAGGATAAGAGAAGGTTCTCTCTTGTTGGTTTCTTTGGCAAAATTTTTCGAGCAGCTGGTAGGCCTTTTGGAATCGTTCTTTTAGTTCGGCGCCTAAGAGAGAAGAAAAATCGTGAGAGATCCAGTAGAAAATGGGAAGAAGGCGAATGGCGATGAGACGATCGTGACAAGTGGGGTATTGATGGAGGTAGATAGGGAAATTGCCCTCAGATTCCCCTTTTTCACGATTTTGTGCATATAATAGCCGGGTCAGAAGGATCTTCGCTTCTGTCATATTGTCGGCGATACGGCTGCGCAGGAGTGTATAAACGAAAAGAAAATTTTCGACGATGGGGATGGTATCGTGCACCATCTCATTGTCTGTGGTATAACAAAAATGAATAAGTCCCGTCTGCTCACTCTGATACCGCCGCCCCGCTTGTAATGCGATGTCATGAATGGTCTTTACCATGCTCAATCCTCTGAATAGCCTCTTTCAGGCCGGTGATAATCCCCAGTTCTTTTGCTGAAGGAGCGACTACCGTTGCCCATTGGAGTACCTCTTGTGGGGCTGTTGCCATCACAATGCGCTCTTGCCCCTCTTTTAGCATATCGATATCGTTAAAGTCATCACCAGCAACAATAATTGGCCCTTCTAACATTTGGGAATCGATGAGATGTCGCAAAGCGAGTCCTTTTGTTGCTTCTGGTTGCGTCACCTGAACAACGGCATGCCGCTCATCATAAGGGTCGCGTACCAATGGAGCATGAAGACCCATTTTTCCTACAATCTCTTCTCCAAGACGTTTAGCTACATCAAAAGAAGAAAAACACTTAAAAGAAGCAATCTTCCCATTCGGCAATGCCATAAAATCGTCACACTGGCGCCAATCTTCTCCGAGTACTTCCGCTCTTTTTAACAAATGCGACAACGGCTCCGACAAAAAAAATTCTTTCCGATAATAGATCACATCACCTGACTCGACACCCATATACAACACAAAATCGGTCCCTTCTCCTCTAGTAATCTTCCCAAGTGGTGGAATCAACGTTTTAGACAAATAGCGAGTATCCACAATATGGCAATGTGGTAGACGAACTGTAATGGCCCCGTTATATAATATGGCAAATGAAGGGAAGGTAATATGAGAAAATATCGCCTCCGATCGAGCCAATGTCCTCCCCGTTACAAAAACAACACGCCACCCCTCATCGACCAATTGATGCAAAAACGCAACCACACACCCATCCACTTCGTGGTGACGATCTGTAATCGTTCCATCAATATCCAACGCAATAACGCCTAATGCCATAAAAAAAGCTTACCAAAGATGCAAAAAAATTCCCAATGCGTTGAAATGGTATAAGAGTTATTGGGGTCAGGCCTGACATTCGGACATTTGTTTCAAATGTCCGAATGTCAGGCCTGACCCCAAACCAACAGGAAGTGATTTATGCAGAAATGGCCTTTGAGTATTTTATTTCTCGTCTTTGTAACGTTGCTATCTGGAGAAGAGGGAATGCAAGAGGGGATTCCTCCGCAAACTCCCTATCAAGAACTGTTAGAAGAGGGAAAGAAAGTCGAAACCCAAGACTTCGCTACCGAATTCATGAAGATGATGGGCGTCCTCGCTCTTATATTGATCGCCCTTCTTGTACTAAGCTGGCTCTCGAAACGCCTCCTCAGTGCCCGCATGACTTCGATGAATGTTGAAAGCAATATCAAAATCATCGAACAACGCCCCATTGCCCCAAAAGTCACCGTCTTTCTTCTTGACATCAACGGTGTCGGCTTCGCCCTTACCCAATCCCCTCAAGGCATCACGTCTTTGGGGAGAATTCCTTTACAAGAATTTTCTACAGAGGAATAGAAAACCAGGCACTGTAGCAATGCCTGGTTTTCTTCTAAAGATTTAATCGCCTATCCATTATTCATTAACGATTTCGTTAACCAGCTTGCTTCTTGATTGGTCCCAAGCTTCATAAGCGGTTTGTATCTTATTTCGAATTTGTTCAATAGATTGTTGATCGGCAATGATGTCAAGTATGAATTTTCCGGTTGTGTCATCATGTTCGGTCACTATTGAAGCTAATTTAGCAAACAATTGCCGTTTGATCTCATCTTCACTATCTTGACTATCCACAATATCCGCTGCTTTCTTCATTACATCGTAACATTTTTTTTCTGATTCAGTTAAAATTTGGTATTGCTCTTGGGTCAAAACAGGAATCCTAGGAGGGTTGGTTTGCGTATTTGAATTTTGCCAGTGTGGTAATTTACTTCGCAGGGTACTTATTCCAGTCCCTAAATAACTTGTCCAAGAACTAGTTTGCGACTTCTTTTTCGGCGGTTGTGGATGCTCATCAAGAACAACTTTAAATGCCGTTTCACAAATATCTTCAACCACCTCAAGTCTTTTTCCTTGGATGTTCTTTGCAAAACTAGTAAATATAACGAGCATTTCTTCTCTTTTTAGATCGTCTTTGTTTTCTAATTCTAAAGCAGTTTTTGTATCCTGATTTAACTGTTGTATTACTTGTTTTCGTTGTGAGGGTTCTGTTTTATGAGCAATGGTAAGAAAAGTTCTTAAATAATTATATAAAAATTGTTGTGATGGATAGAGATTTTTCTGTACTCTTAGAGGAAGACTGGTCAAAGCGGGACGTTTGGGCCGATAAAGGCTTCGCTTCCGTGCCTCAATCGCACCATCCATTTTATCGAGCCATTGAACAATGGATTCCAATGTATTATCCAGTTTTTGACCAAAAGGTTTTGGTGTATCAATGGGTTTTTCGCCCTCTTCTGGCTTTTCGCCCTCTTCTGGCTTTTCGCCCTCTTCTGGCTTTTCGCCCTCTTCTGGCTTTTCGCCCTCTTCTGGCTTTTCGCCCTCTTCTGGCTTTTCGCCCTCTTCTGGCTTTTCGATCGGCTTTTCACCCTCTTCTGGCTTTTTCTGCTCTGCGGGGCGAAGCTTGGCTTCGTCGACGGATACGCCTGTTTTAACTAAAATAGCCTTAAAACGCGCAACAAAGGATTCATGGTTTTCGGTGGTCATTACATAAGGGTTCTTTCCCTTCTGCAAGACTAACTTTCCTTCCTCATTATAAGCCGTGGCAAAATCTTCTTGAACTTTATGGAGAACTGTTTGTGTTCTTTCTAAAAGCTCACTTTTGAATTTACTCGAAACCCCTTCACGAATCCAGTAGACAACACGCTGAAGGATGTTTAAGTTGACCAAGTTATTTTTTTTGTCAGCCACAAGCCGACCGCGTTGAGAAAAACTTGGGCTTGTCGCTTCATTAATAACGTGCAATTGTTGATTAATATTTTGTGTGTTTTCCATTACATCTCCTTGAAAACAATGGTTTTACTATATAAAATATAGTATAGATTATATCTATTTTCTATTATAGAATCAAAGAATTTTTTATGTCATTTGACAGAAAACGGCTTTTTCACATAAAATTGCGGTTATTTTGTGGTTGTTTTGTGAATTTTTTTCGCCTATTCTTCCTCCTAGCCCTCATTGGTATCTCCTCTTCCTGCTACCGGTTTCCCAGCGATGAAGACTACTCCACTATTCCCTGCACGAACAACCCAACGCAAACCTATGAAAAACCAGGACTCCTTCCCAAAGCGGAATTTTAAACCCCGGTAGCCTCAATGACCCCTCTTTCTCTCCCCACACTGCTTAGTCACCTAAGACAAACCATCCCTTTTGCCCAAATTCAAGAGGAAACCAACCAAATTGTTTTTACAAAAAAGATCAAAGAGTGGGAATTTCCCACCTTCCTTCGTATCCTTCCAGAAAATACCCTTTTGCAAATCATCACGTTTTTCCCTTTTTCTCTTGACGAAACGGTAAAAAGCGATGTTGCCCGACTCCTTCATCTTCTTAATAAACAACTCGATCTGCCGGGATTGGGAATGGATGAACTCTCGAATACCATCTACTACCGCCTTGTCATCCCTTCACAAACTGGGAAAATCAACCTTTCTCTTCTCGATACGTATCTTCAAGCAGTGGACTCCGTCACAGAGCTTTTTGCAGAACTGGTTGGCGTTGTTGCTTCAGGCGCTCTCTCTATTGATACCCTCCTAAAACAAATGATGGACGCAGGAGAAGATATCCCGACACCATGAACAAAAGAGCTATTTTTTACGATACAGAGACAACGGGAATCCGTGAAGGAGACCGCATCATTGAAATCGCTGCCTATGATGCGACACTTGATAAAACCTTTGAGAGTTTCATTCATCCAGGAATCTCCATCCCACCTGATGCAACCGCCATCCATAACATCACCGATGAGATGGTCAAGCAAGCCCCCTTTCGCCGATGTGATTCTCGATTTTTTTGCCTTCTGCGGAGATGGTGCCGTTCTTATTGCTCACAACAACGATGCCTTTGATCTCCCCTTCTTAAAAAGAGAATGTGCGCGATCGGAAGTTCCTTTTCCTGCTATTGAAACCTTCGACACCTTAAAGTGGGCAAGACGCTACCGCAAAGACCTTCCCCGACATACCCTGCAATTCCTACGGGAAGTCTATGGAATTGCCGCAAATAATGCCCACAGAGCTCTAGACGATGTGATGGTTCTTCATAAGGTGTTCCAGGCAATGACGGACGACCTCCATATCGAACAAGTTCTTACCCTAATGAAAACGCCAAAGAAATTGCAACGCATGCCCTTTGGAAAACACCAAGGGAAACCGTTATCTGAAATCCCATCTAGCTACGTCCGTTGGCTTCATGGACAGGGTGCCTTTGATAAGCCCGAAAATGATGAACTCCGCACTTTTTTTGTAAAACTCGGCATGCTATAGAGCAACGTTTCTTCCATTTTATAAACCCTATCGACCCATGTACATCCATCCAACTCTTTGAGTTAAAAGAATTTCGTTGTACAAAATCTGCAAATTTAGTAATTTTTTTACTATTAGGATTAATTTTTAAGAATTATTTGTGGAGGTATTTATGAAATCTCGATTATTGACCCGTTTTATTCTTTGTTCTCTTTTATTTGCATTGAGCGGACCCCTTTTTGGGACGGAAAATGTTGTAGAAAAAGAAACGGTCGCTATCCAACTAGAATCATGGGCTCTTACGCTCTACTATAAGATCAATTGCCCTTATTCTCAAAAAGTCATCCGTTATCTCAATATGAGCGGAATTGCTATTCATCTGAAGGATATCCAACGCAATCCTGCGACTCGAGCAGAATTAATGGGATTGACAGGCAAAGCCCGCGTTCCCTGCTTATGGATCAATAATGCACCTTTATACGATTCCGATCTCATCATCCAATGGTTGGAAGAAAATATCGAACAACCTCTATAATACCAATTCCGGTAAGAAAGTGCACAAATTGATCTTCATCTTTCTTTGCGCAATCTGTTTTTCTATCTTGCAAACTCACAAGAGTTTGCTGCGATCTCCAAAACAAATTTCGCAAAAAAATCCTGAATCCACTTTATGCATTTTCTTACCGGAATTGGTATAAGTTCAAACCGACACGGCTACTCATCGAGTGATACCAATCCTATATTGATTAGGATTGGTATCACTATTTGGTTGTACTGCTTTTTCGCGGCAGGGACCGACTACAATAAGATCGATTCAAGAGGGGTGTGCTCTGAACTTAGGACCAAAACGACATTGGGATTATCATCCGTGATTTTGGAGAGTGTTTTTAAATACTCGGTATAAGATTCTTCCGATGCAATTTCCTCTTTGGGTTGCTTAAACGACATAAAAACAATATCTGCCTCAGCAGAAAATGTTCTGACAAATTGGAACCGAATGTTCTTTTCTGAGGAGACATAAACATCAATTATAAGCGGTAATCTTAATTTTATACTTAACTCTTGAAAATACTTCATCTTCCCTTCCCTTGCCCGTTCGTCTTCAACAATCGCTTTGAGACAGATTCTACATTTTCTTCGATCAGGATTTCTTTGTATCATGTGAGCAAATACCAACATGAGTTCTGAACTATCCTGATCTTCATCATCCCACCAAACGTGTATATCATCATTCGCTAGATTCCGGGTTGCCTCAGATGCAGATTCTTTTTCATCGTTCACAATAACAATATTGTATCCACGATCAAGAGCACATTTAATCGTTTCAGAAAATTCCTTAGCATCACTACCTGATGTAATACCGCCGAATAAAACAGTATTCGGTTTTAAAGGGCCAAGCCCGTAATACTTCAACATCTGACGCATCTCTAACGGAACTTTTTCTCCTTCGTTAACATCGACAAAAGCGTGGATATTTTTGCTTTTAAATCGCTTCGAGATCATTTCACTCAATCGATTCCTTTTATCCGCATCAATGCGCATGTCTGAAATAAAAGAGGCCATTGTTAAAAAACTCTTGGATTGGCTAACAGCCTCTGTGAAAGATAGTAAATTATGGGAGTATTCTTCAGAAGATTTAGTGAATACCAAAAAATGAGGGCGCCAAGATTTGGAGAAACTGGGCCCATATGCCAATTCGTAAATGGTAAACCTAGAAATGAACATTAAAATTCCTTGCCGGATATCAGCCCATGACCCTTGGAATTTGTTTCTTTTGACAGCAAGATACAGAGCTATCACTCCTAGCAAGGACACAATGGCAATACCCGCATCAATCATCAACATCGTAAGAAGGCAAAGTAATGCCCCGATAATGGAGACAATCCAATGGACGCGAAAGAGTGGACGCCAACTTGGATTTGACATGAGCGTTTCAATACCCGATGACAGGTTCAGGACACCGTAAGAGACCAGGCAAATCATCGTCATCACAGGAGCGATGATATTAATGCTACCAAAATAGATTCCTAAAAATGCGATAACGAACGTCACAAATGTTGCGATCCTTGGCTCTTGTGTGGCTCCATATGTTTTACCCAAAAATTTAGGCAAAATGCCATCATCTGAAATTGCCTGTAATGTCCTTGGTGCACTCAATAGACCGCCAAGTACACTCGATAACGTAGCTCCCCATATACCAAGGATAATAAGAGAGGGAATGGAAGCTACATCCTGTAAGATTAATGGGTCGTTGGCCAATCGATCCAAAGGAACGTTCCAGGCTAGAAATATAGCAATCGAGGTGTACGTAATGAATGAGACAATCGAAGCTGCAATGGTTCCTAAGGGAATCGATCGACTCGGATTCTTCAAATCCCCAGATAGGGAAACGATCGATTCCACGCCCGTCATTGCTGGGAAGAAAATCGCAAATATTGCCCAAAAACCGATATGTGAACTAACTGAGGTGAAAGTATCTGGGTGCATGGGCTGCACTTTGCCACCGGTGAAAAGAGAAATAAAAGAAAAAATAAGGATGACAAAGATAGCGACTTGAATTTTCAAAGCGCCTTTGACTGAGGTATACGCCACCAACGTAAGTACTCCAAGTGTTCCTAATCCAATATTTGTTATCGACCAAGACGGTACTAAATCGTGTAATGATTCTGCAAAACCAACACAACAAAATGCAATGGATAACGCTTGCCTTAAATAAAGAGGAATACCTACGGCAGAACCCACTTCAATCCCTAAGGATCGAGAAATGATGTAATAAATCCCCCCTTTTCCTACCTGTATATTCGTTGAAATGGATGCCATTGAGAGGGTGGAGATGAATGTAATTACCGTGGACATTAAAATAATAAATATCGAAGTAAGCAACCCAACTTGACCCACTATCCAACCGAGCCGTAAAAAAATAATGACCCCAAAAAGCATCAATAAACAGGGGACAAAAACTCCGACAAATGCACCAAATTTTTGATCTTCTTCTTTAAGCACAGAAGTCTCTTGCTTAAATGTAAAGTATTTAGTATATCTTCTAGTAAATGATGATATTGTTTCCACGGGATTACTTATCTTGCGATCATTAAAAACGAGGCCTATTTTTTTGCGCCTACTTAAAAAAGGAAAATTATTCGCCTTTGTAAATCCGATCTAAGTTGCTGCACGGGACCAGTGTAAGGTTAGAACATTTTTTTTAAAAGAAAAATCTAAAATGAGCCATTTATAGAAAAGTAAAAAGAAATTGTGATAGCCATCTTTATCGATTGCGTCGTCTTATTGAGAACGCATTCCTTCATCTCAAGCGATGGAGAGGGATAGCAACGAGATATGCCAAAAACACAGCATCTTTCCTGGCTGCTGTGCATATCAGGTGTCTTGTGCTTTGGGCTAAAATCTTACGACGACACTATTTAACAAATTTCGTATTTGCTCGTATTTCATGACGCCCCCATGGAAGCATCATTTTTAACTCAACTCTTAGAACCTGTTCAAAATCTCTTGAAAAGTATATAAGGTTTATTTTTCAGCATTTTGTTTTGGAGATCGCCGTGACTCATTCCTACCCAAGCGATATCAATCGCGAACAATTTGACAAGATTAAGCCTACTCTTGAATCTGCGCGCAAGAAAACTCGCCCTCGAAGCATTGATTTATATGATGTGTTCCGTGGGGTTTTGTATGTTTTAAAAAAGTGGATGTCAATGGCGAATGTTGCCAAAAGAGTTCCCTAAATGGCGTACATGCCACTATTATTTTAGCGTCTGGAGCGAAAAGAAAAATGATAGCTCAGTTAGCACTCTTGAAAAAATTTTAAAAAAAATTGGTTGGAGAGGTCCGACAAAGCAATGGACGGAAAGAAAAACTAGTTTTATTATTGTTGATGCACAGAGCGTAAAAAATACTGATACAGCTCAAGAGAAAGGTTATGATGCAGGGAAGAAAGTATCAGGGATCAAGCGTCATATTGCTGTCGATACACAAGGGTTGCCGCATGCGATTCATATCACGACTGCAAATATTACTGATCGAGGCGGGGCCTTGGAAATGTTTTCATTGCATGAAGATGTTTTATCGGATGTAGAAAACGTTCTTGTAGATGGAGGTTACAGTGGGGACCCATTTGCAAATAATGTAGAAAAGCTTCTCCACTGCAAAGTAGAGGTTGCAAAACGGAGCGAGCTTCATACATTTAAAATAATTCCTAAAAGATGGGTTGTGGAACGTTCTTTCGCCTGGTTAGAGAAGTGCCGTAGGTTATGGAAAAATTGCGAAAGAAAGCTAAATACCAGTCTACATATGGTTATAGTTGCTTTTGCTGTTTTGGTTGTGAAAAGATTATAAACTACCACAGAGTCCACAGAGAACACAGAGAGGTTTTTTATTAATTATTTGGTTTCTGAAGTATCTGAAGGACAGGAAACTGATCCTTTAACAGGTGCGATCATAGGGGCTGCTGTCGATGTACATCGTGCCCTGGGGCCAGGACTGCTTGAATCAGCCTATGAAGCTTGTCTTATTTATGAATTAAGGCTAAGGAAGTTGAAAGTTGAAGCACAACAACCTCTACCCATCTTTTATAAAGATGTCATGTTGGATTGTGGCTATCGTCTTGATATGGTTGTAGAGGATCAAGTAATCATAGAAATTAAATCGGTGAACGGAATAGCGCCAATACATGAAGCACAACTATTGTCATATTTACGGCTCTATGGAGCCTGCACTCGAGGATTACTTATTAATTTTAATGTAAAACGACTAGTAGAAGGCATTCGCAGAATGAAGATATAAAACCCTCTCTGTGTCCTCTGTGGGCTCTGTGGTAGTTTTTTATTATTATCGATTGAAATTTATTTATTAAAAAGATTCTGAACAGGCTCTTAGAAATAAGTCCAATTAATTTCTTTTAAAGTTTAATCGGGAAAGGGCGGGCAGAGGCACGGGCACAGGCAGAGGCAGAGGCACGGGATTGCAGTTTCGAAAGAAGTCTAATGTTTTATTTGAGTTCACGAAAGAAACGTATGAAATTGTGGATGCCAAGCTTAATACAAAACTCGTAGATTTCATCTGGTGTTTTGCCAATGATCGTTGTAACATACTCGTTCCAGCCTGATTCTGCATAAGTCGTTCCGGGATCTCTCAAAGGGAGGCCGCTCAATAGAATTTTATCACACAGTTTTTTCGCCTGTTCTGCTTTCTTTTTCGCTTGAGGTTTTGTCGATTGACGGTATTTATTCGATAATTTCCACAATTCTAGAGCGAATGATTCAAGTTCAGGGAACCCTCTCCTTCGCAAATCTCCTTCGGGGTTGTATTGATCCAGTAAACGATCGATCAACTGTTCACAAACGAATAAATGAAAGTTGCTTGCGAATGTCGCCATGATCTCGTAGCACTCATTGAGTTTTTGCTCACTCTCCAAATCTTTTCCAGCTAACAATAATCCCATTCCCGCTGCAATGAGATTCATTTTGTAAGAACTTGCCCACACGCAATTCCCTACTTTTTGGGTGGGAATTTCTTTTTTCCAAATCGAATTTTCTGTCAACTTTTCAAAGTGATCTTGAGCCTCATTGTTTAATAATGACCCAACATCCCTTTCTGAAAGTGAGTTTTTGTATAACCGTAGACCTGGAATTTGGCCTTTTGAGCGGTCACCTCGATTGCCGAGGAAATAGTAGGTTTCGTTGGTGAGGTAGGCAATGCGACAGAACGCCGTGGCGTGACGACTCCATCCCGTTGGGATGGGTATCGGAGATGTATTCTTTGGGTCGCATATCATTACATAATTTGCATTGATTTCTTCATTGCTATAATGATTTGCGGATAATTTTTCTGCAGTCTCCATGCAATGCAACAATTGTTGTCGGATTGGGGTGGAGAGTTTATTTTGGCAATGATCACTTTCGATAAATTCTTTTAGAATTACATTTAGCATTGCGTAAAGATCCAGATCAAAATTGCCACCATTTTGAGCGATTTGGTGGGTGGGTAAGTCAAGAGAGACGTAGATTTTATCGCCAAAAAGAGTCGCCAGTGTGCGGGTGAGTTGATAGTATTCAACGAAAGCGCGATCTTTTGATCGAACGGCTTGAAAAATTGGATCACTGGGATTACGACGAACCAATACGCAATCTCCTGTTGTGGCGTGTTTTCCAACAGGCATATCAACCCGTGCTTGATAATCATTTAGCATCGATAGAATGAGCTCATCCCAGGATACGGAGTCATCTGTTTTTTGGTTCATCCGGTATATGGCCAGTGTAAAAGAGGTGTAGAGAGTTGTAGAGTTCAGGGCATTGGGATTTGCGCCTGCTTCGAGAAGCTTTTTTGCAATGGTGAGGCGCGATTTTGTTATTGCTGTCATTAAAGGGGTTATGCCGTTTGTATTCGGCAAGTTCACGTCGTATCCCTGAGAGATCAAGTTGGCGACTTCTAGTGAATCGCTATCCGAGATGGCTTTATCGAAGACATTTTTTGAATTCAGATTATCGTCACAATTTTTTTTCATCCACTCTTCAATCTGAGGAAAGACAGAATTTTGGTTTTGCAAGGTCTTTTTGGCATGATCAAAAGGCGTTTTATTGTCGCAACGATCGCGTTGATTCCATAAAACTCGTTTTGAATCGAATAGTTTTGAAAAGAAATTTTCCCTCATTACAGAATTCGTTTCTTGAGCAATCAAAGAGAAAATGGTTTTATCGTGTATGTCATATCGAATATTGATTTGTGGATCCTTGAGCAGGATGCCAAATAATTCATCGTTTTGCATCTGGAGGGCGAGTGACAAGACATCAGGAGAAGCGCTATGGGAAGAGAAATAGGGGTCTTGTAAAATCTTTTCGACATCCGCTTTATTTTCTTGAACAACAGCCCATTGCAGGGGATTGAGGCGCTCCATCGCAATGTTTAGAGGTGCTGCATCTGGATATTGAATCCAATGGTCTGCTTTTTGAGATCGGTCGGATTCAGCCAGGTGAGGGCATATCTCTTTCAGAATAGTAATGATGCATTGCTTGTTGCGGTTTTGAACAGCACTTAGGATCTCTTCCTCGCGAGGCAGGATCTTTTGATTGGCGGTATAGTAGGGGTTTTTGCGAATTTTTTCACAATATTCCTCGGTTTTCTCTTCGAAGACATTGGGTTTGGATGGAGATGAAGACCATTTGGAGTCTGAGTCAAGTGGAGGTGGAGTCGTATTTGGATCGGAATGAGGTTCTTCTATTGGGGTTTGGTGTGGCTTTGTCGGGTTTTTGTCTTTTAAAATTTCAATAGCAACTCTAATTTTTTTTGTGTAAAAATGCTTGGTAGCATAGCGTTCCATTTTTGATTGTAGAAGGGACCATTCTTGGCTTGGAGCTAGAGATTGTTGATTTTTTCGGATATATTCGGCGACTTTGCTCATGGAGGCTGAACTAAAGCCGATCCACATCCAGAGACGTCCAAACCACCCCTTTTTTACCGCTTTGAGACGTTGATGTAATCCTTCTTCTTCAACTTTTAAAAAGCAATTTTTTGAATTTTTTAGAGCTTCTAATTGGGTTATATCGCCAGTATTCATGAATTTCCTCTAAATAGAGAAAATTATTATACACGAAATTTGATTTTTTTACATATTTTTCTTCACTATTGTGGGAGCAAAGTAGAAATTTCCGCATCATGGCCAACATAGAAATTTCCTGGTATGTCATACGCAATCTATAGCAAAGGAGGTTGCTGAAGTGGAGGAGGTAATCAATATGACGACCAAGGAAACAGAGAGGCTGAAGGTGGTGTCGCAAGTCAAAGAAGGGGTTATTTCGCAAAGAATAGCAGCATGATTAACGTCAATTATCTTTGCCTATCGACTTGCTTTCAAATATCTCATCCCATTCCTGAAAGGGTTGGTTGCACGTCATTAGACTTCTTTCGAAAGAAGTCTATTCATGAAAATAGAGTGCAAGGTCTAGGAATGTAGGATTTCCCATTCCATTCACAAATGAATCATTACGACCTGATCTGAAATAAGTAGAGCTTCTTCAATTTGTTGGGGATTCCAACCTCATATGAGTGAGAAAGGATCGGTCAAAAAATCGCCACCAAGCTAGAGAAATTTTCAAGGTTATTTCTGATAAATGGTACAATGCGCAATTTATCGTCAAATCAAATACCATGAGATGCCATTTTAGACGATTGATGACACGCCCTAATTGAGGAGATCTTGTGCGAAAATTAAAACACCTTTTTGAAAATAATCGAGATTGGGCAGAAGCAAAAAAGAATAAAGATCCCGATGTTTTTGCCTCTCTTTCGAAAAAGCAAACCCCTAAATACCTATGGATTGGGTGCTCAGATAGCCGCATCCCTGCGAATGAAATTCTTAATCTAGAGCCGGGAGAACTCTTTGTTCACCGCAATGTGGCCAATATTGTCCCTCACACCGACTTCAATTGTCTCTCTGTTCTTCAATATGCTATTGATTATCTCCATATCGAACACATCATTGTTTGTGGTCACTACGGATGTGGGGGCATCGCTGCTGCTATGAAAACGACACAATTTGGTCTTGTCGATAATTGGCTTCGCCATGTAAGAGATGTCTATTCCAGAGAGAAAGAGGAACTGGATGCCATTTCCGATACCGATCAACGATATCAACGCCTTGTTGAATTCAATGTCCTCTATCAAGTGATGAATGTTTGTCACACGACCATTGTGCAAAATGCATGGGCCACTAAAAAACCACTCTTTGTACATGGATGGGTATACGATCTTTCCACAGGGTTGCTTAAAGATCTCAATTGTTGTATTTCTTCACTTAACCAAGTGGAAGAGACCTATCGAACCATTCGAGGTTAGAGGTTATTTTCCCCATCGGAGACATGTATAGATGCAATATTACCTTTTTTTTCTTAATTTTTTATTCATCTCTTGTGAATTGATCGCCTGTACGGGGATGCGTTTAACCGCATCTGATGGTTCTGTCATCACAGGGAGGACCGTCGAATTTGGCACACCCATTGAAATGCGCACGGCCGTTATTCCAAGAAATTATCGCTTTACTGGAAAAACCCCTCTTGGAGAAGGATTAACCTATACGTCAAAATATAACGCTGCCGGCGTTTATTGTTTTGATGAGCCCGTCTTAATGGATGGTATGAATGAGAAAGGGCTTGTTGCAGCTGCTTTTTATTTTCCTGGATATGCCGAATACACACCGATCACAAAAGAGAATCAAAGCAAGGCGCTATCCCCTGTCGAATTTCCCCACTGGATCCTAACACAATTCGCCACCCTTGACGAAGTCAAAGAAGCTCTCCCTTCCGTTGTGATCGCCCCAACAGTGAGTGAAGGGTGGGGACCGACTCCTCCTCCTTTCCACTACATCGTTTACGACCAATCGGGAAACAGCCTTGTCATTGAACCCATTGATGAAACATTAGTGACCTATGACAACAAGATTGGCGCTTTCACTAACTCTCCTACCTTTGATTGGCACATGACGAACTTGACCAATTTCATCAATTTATCCCCTTACAACGTCGCTCCAACCGACGTGAGAGGGGTCACCTTGACTCCCTTTGGACAAGGTTCAGGTATGGTGGGTCTCCCCGGAGACTTCACTCCCCCATCGCGGTTTGTTCGTTCAGCCATATTCTCTTCTACAGCTATCCCCTCAAAGAATGCAGAAGAATCGGTCTACCAAGCTTTTCACATCCTCAATCAGTTTGACATCCCCTTTGGTGTCGTTCGAGAAGAAGAGAAAACAGGTACCGGCTACGATTACACCATGCTCACATCCGTGAAAGATCCGCAATCGATGCGTTATTTTTTCAAAACCTACCAAGATCAAGCAATCCAGTTCGTTGACCTGAAGCAATTCAACCCCAACGCAAAGACCATCTACAGTGCAAACACGAAAAAAACGCCTACGAGTATTGACGTGTCTTCCAATTTACAACCGCTTCAGAGTGCAAGAGATTGACCTCCATCGATCACGATCACTTGTCCCCTCATCCAGGACGACTCTTCTGAAGCAAGAAAGAGGGCGGCGTAAGCATGGTCCTCAGGTTTTCCCCATCGCAAAAGAGGGATGTGAGCAGGGCTTTCTTCATCGATCTCCAGTGCTAAAAATACTTGGCTTTTTTGTGCATACGCTACTATAGTCACCTTTTTTGGTTAATGCAAAAATAAGGATGGAACATGATGACACAAAACAACAATCACCCCAAAAACAGATGCATCACAAAAGCAATATCTTTTTGTTTGCTATGGTCTTTGCTTTGCTTGTTGCCCCTACATATTTTTGCTACCACTCTTACCCTAACAGATCGACAACTCTGCGATCTTGAAATGCTGTTGGTAGAGGGATTCTACCCCCTTAAAGGATTTTTGGGCCAAGAAGATTATGAAAGCGTTGTCAAATCCATGCGCCTTACCGATGGCACCCTCTGGCCCATCCCGATCACCTTAGATATCGACCAAGAAATCGCCTCCCAACTCCATATCGGCGATGATATCGATCTACAAAATGAAGATGGCATCTCCCTAGCTACCCTCCATATCACTGATATCTGGACCCCCGACAAAACCGAAGAGGCACAACATGTTTATGGCACCACAGACACGACCCACCCAGGCGTTGCCTACCTCTTTGAAAAAAGTCGTGCCGTCTACATCGGGGGCCCCATCACCCCCATCCAACACCCCTCCCATTACGATTTCACCGATCTTCGCAAAACACCCCAAGAACTTCGCTCTTTTTTCCAAGAACACGGGATCGACAAAATCGTCGCCTTCCAAACGCGTAACCCCATGCATAAAGCCCACGTCGCCCTCACTCAACTCGCTGCTAAATATACCGGAGCCCATCTCCTCATCAGCCCCATCGTCGGCAAAACAAAACTTGGAGATATCGACCCCTACACCCGCGTCCGCTGCTACCGGAAAGTCTTAAACTACTTTCCGGAAGAAGATACCACACTCTGCGTCCTCCCCCTCGCCATGCGAATGGCAGGCCCAAAAGAGGCTCTCTGGCACGCCATCATCCGAAAAAACTACGGATGTACCCACTTCATTATCGGAAGAGACCACGCAGGACCTGGTAACGACAGCCAAGGGATCCCCTTCTACCACCCCTACGCCGCACAAGACCTCATGAAACAATACGCTCAAGAAATCGGTATCGAACCCGTCCTCCTCCCCGAAATCGTCTTCGTCAAAGAACTCGATGCCTACCTCCCCGTCACGGAAATTGAACCCCATATGACAGTACTTAAAATTTCAGGGACAGAACTACGCCGTCGACTCCTCCTGGGATTAGACATCCCCGAGTTCCTCTCCTACCCAGAAGTCATCGAAGAACTACGCATGGCCCATCCACCCCTTACCAAACAGGGCATCACCCTCTTCTTCACCGGACTCTCCGGAGCAGGAAAATCAACCCTCGCAAAAGCCCTTAGCACCATCCTCTCAGAAATCCAATACCGAAAAATCACCCTCCTCGATGGCGATGTCATCCGAAAAAACCTTAGCCCCGATCTAGGCTTCTCCGCTAACGATCGCTCCCTCAACGTTCGCCGCGTCGGCTTCGTCGCCAGCGAAATCACCAAAAATGGCGGCCTCGCTATCTGTTCCCTCATCGCCCCTTACGAAAGCGATCGAAACTCGGTCCGAGAATATATCGCCCCCCAAGGAAAATATGTAGAAATCTACCTCTCGACACCCCTTGAAATCTGCGAAGAACGCGATGTCAAAGGCCTCTACGCCAAAGCCCGCCGAGGAGAAATCCCCAACTTCACCGGCATCGACGACCCTTACGAAATCCCGCAAAACCCCGACCTCATCATCGATACCTCTGAACACTCCATAGAATCCGCCGCCCATACCATCATCGCCTTCCTCCAAAACGAAAACTACATCTATACCGATCGTGAGTCAAAATTTTGATTTTTACTAAATATTTTATGTCGTATCGTATGTCACATGAATTTTTTAGATGATCGAGAGGGAGAAATACTCAAAATACAACACAAGAAGGAGCGAGATGAACGATAACAGCAATTCCCGCCATTAATGTCTACCACAGAGCTCACAGAGGGCACAGAGGGGAAAATGCGTAAAGAAATAGAGAAAATCTTCGTGCGAAATCATGAGTTTTTTCTTTTTCTCTGTGTTCTCTGTGAGCTCTGTGGTGTAAACCTTTAAGGACGAATGCAAAAAAAATAGCGGGAGTTGCTGGAACGATAAAAAAGAAAAGGAGCTCCCTCACTCTGATTTATAGCCAAACAATTACCTGAAGGTGTCCGGACTTCCAGTTGGCTTGCTTGTAAATTTTCGTCGTAGAAAGCTATAGAATCTGCCTAGGATTGTTTTTTATCGTTCATATCGTTACATCGTTCTATCGTTGAAAAACCATCCGGGCTAAAACGAATCATTTCTATCCAGTCGGCCCAAAACTTCAATCATCTTGTGTGTAGCTTTGTGGTGGTTTTAGGAATCCTGCGATCAGAAAAAAACAAATCCGATAAAAACCTTTAAAAAAAAAGGAGATCATTTAAGAATAGGACCATGAAGTGTTTCGGTGCATATCTGGGTGTTCTTTTACTCGTTGCGGGAACGGGGTGCTTTCGTTCGTCTCACGACTGCTATCAGGAGGACTATCAATGGGAAGAGATTGTAGGGCGTCCTTCTTATGTATGTCAGGAGTGGGTTGCGCCAAAACCGGTTTATCGCGTTCCTATTCCAGAGGAGTGGGAACGCGTTCCTGCTTTACCGGATGAAGAATTGATCGATTCTCGTCAGCCCATTGCTGCGTTTCGCATTGTTGATGGGGATGATTGTGTTGCGATTACAGTGCACAACTTCCCTCATTATGGCGATGAGCCGAAGATCCCGTCTTCTGCACAGGTCGAGCGTTGGAAAAAGCAGATGGGAACGATTGATAAAGGAACAGAAGTAGTTAAGCCTGTCGTTCATGATGGCTTTTCTGGTCTTTATTTTTCTGCCACTGAAAAAGAAAAGCGCGTGATGGCTTGGGCGATGCAGGTCGCCATGGAGCACGAAAGGGTTCTGCATGTGCCTTATTCCTACGAGGAAGCGATGGTATTTCCTCAAATGAGTGCCGATTATACCATCAAAGTAACAGGTCCCAAACAACTTGTGAATCGTTACGAAGACCAAATCTTCCATTTTGCCAACCATTTATCCTTAATTCGTGAAATTCCGTCCTCTTTTTGATTTTTTTGGAGGGGCTCTTTTTGCATTAACCCTCCTTTTTGTTGCAGCCGTTGTTATCGCTTGGGCAACGTATCTCGAAGCGAAATATGATTCTCATCTCGTTGCTGCAGATGCTGTTTATCGTCATCCTTTTTTCACACTTCTTCTATGTCTTTTCTTCGTGAATATCCTTTTTGCAGCTCTTCGGCGATGGCCTTTTCAGAAAAAACATACCCCTTTTCTTCTTACCCATTTAGGTCTGCTTCTGGTGTTGTCGGGTGTCATCGCAAAAAATATGTGGGGGTTGCAGGGCAACCTTGGGGTTTGGGAAGGAAGCGGCTCGCACCAAATATCCCTTCCCGAAACACATTCCCTCCTTTTGGAAACCAAAGAGAGGAGAAGGATCTTTCTTCCATTACCCCAAGGAGAGGTTGTGCTTTCCCAGGGGAAACTTCGTTACCGCGCCCTTTCTCTTGCTTCGAATTCTTCTTCGAGCCTTGCAGGATGGTTTCATGGTGATGCTCTAAACATTCTCAACACTCCTCCCGTCCCTATTGGAGAAGTGCATACGACGTCGTCATCGTGGCAAATCCATGGTCAAAAGGGTGGAAAATGGGAAGATGCGGCAAAAAAAGCCTATCTCAACGATTTATGGATGGTCTTACGCAACGAAGAAGAGGAAATAAGCATTCTCCTCGAGGAGGCTCTTCAACAATCCTTTTCGTGGCATGGTGAGAAAATAGCTGTTTCTTTAAAAGAATGGGAAGAAGAGACCCCTTATCTTGTTTTTCCTTTGTTACAAGTTCCTTTGTCGGGTTCTAATGCTCTTTTTCTGTTTCCTTCCATTTCTGAATCCCTCCCTTTTTCTGTATCGTTGAAAAGACCTCCCCTGCTCTTTTTCCACGAAGACGATAGGGGTACGACGCGCCTTCTTGCTGCCGATCCCTTCGGCCGCATTTCTCAGCACACGTTTTCCAATAAAGAGCAACAGCCGATTACCGTGTATGATGGGGGCTTTGAAGGATATACGCTCTCTCATATACTCCCTTTTTTTTATCATCCATCCTCTCCTCAAGAGCGAATGGCTATTCGAAAAAAAATGATTGAAGAAGAGCTTTGCAAAGCCAAACAAGGGGGAGTAAAACTTGCCTATCCTCTCCAACAATGGGATGAACCGGAAAAACATCTCCCACATCTTCTAGAAGAGTGGCATTCTCCAAGCCTTTCTCCCTATGCGATTGCAGCAATCACTTCTTGGAAAGGAGCACCGGGTGAAATCTCTTTTGAACAAAAACGCACTCTTATCTACCACGCTCTTTCAGATAGCGGGATCACACCATCACTTCTCTATCCTCCGATGGATGAAGAACAAGAGTGTTCTCTCCTTGCAGCGTGTTCCTCAAAACCTCATGAACGCATGGTTTTGGAAACCCCTCTACGCCCCCACTATCTTCATGAAGAGAAGAAAAAACAAAGAGAAGCAAATACCCCTCTTCTTACAATGGAGTTGTCGCAAGGAAAGAGAACAGAGACCATTTCTCTACGATATGATGAGCAAGGAACGGGCATCCGTTGGCCCATTTTCGATGGAGATTATCTTGCATCTTTTGTGCCAAAAAAAATAGAAATTCCCTACCATGTCCGCTTGAGAGAGGCGCGTGAACGATATTATCCTCAGACGAATCAACCCTACAGTTATGAGTGTGGTCTGTGGGTTACGGATCGAAGAACGGGAAAGGAAAAACAAGTTGAAATGAGTATGAATCACGTCTATGCAACAGATGACGGCTACCGCTTCTATTTGGCAAATATTCATACTTCTTCCGCTAGCGGCATCCACTTAGCTCATCTTATTGTCAACTACGACCCGTTTAAACGGTGGTTGACCTCATCTGGAGAGCTTTCTTATTGTATTAGGAGCCTCTTGGTTGTTTATCCGCATGGAGAAAAAACGACGGCAATGAAATACTGGATCACTTTTCTCTTTTTTTTGGTGAATCACGTTTGGATCATGAGCGAGGTGCCGGTCTACTATGAAGGGCGCATTCGGCCTCTATCTGCTGTTTCCAACACCATTCAAGAAGACCTTCTTCTTCTGCCTGGCGAAGAGGGAATCTGGTATCCCTTATCGGCACTCCCTTCTGCGACGAATATGACGCTCTACCCCGATCCTCTTTTCCAAGAGATGGAGTCGCTTTCACAAAATGAAGAACGCCTTATCCAGCGCCTTGAAGAGGGCTATCTTTCCCTTGCAGGAACGCCTTTTCTAAAAAGTCCCAATCGGACCGTATATTATCCACAACCTTGGGTCCTTCGACTCGAAGCATTCTACGTCAAGACGCCTCTTCTCCTCTCAATCACGATCCTCTATGCCCTTGCCTTTCTTCTTCTCTTACTAAAAAAACGGTGGGGTTATGCTTTTTCATAGTTGCATTCCTCTCCCACACGGCTCTTCTTTTGATGCGGTCTACGATCTTGGCACGCCCTCCTGTGGCGACGATGTACGAAACGTGTCTCTTCGTCCCCTGGATCATCGTTCTCATCGGTAGCTCTATGGCAATAATAACAAAACTCCCCTCTCTTCTTCCGGCCACTTCAGGAGCCTCTTGTGCTTTTCTCCTGATTCTTCCTTTCTTGGGTAAAGGGCATGAACTCGAAAATGTTCCTCCCGTCCTTCACTCCTCCTTCTGGCTCACCATCCACGTTCTCCTTATCGTTGCCAGCTACGGTGCCTTTGCCTTGGCTTCTATCGTGGGCCATATCATCCTCTTCCAACGCCGGAGATCTCTTCTCATCACTCCCCTCTTCTGGTCTCTTTGCACCGGTCTGCTTCTCCTGATGGCAGGCACTCTCCTTGGTGGCGTATGGGCGGCACAAAGCTGGGGTCGTTTTTGGGATTGGGATCCCAAAGAGTCGTGGGCATTTATCTCGTGCTGTACCTACCTCATTGGCATCCATGCCTACCGCTACCACTGGATCCGAGACAAGGGACTTGCCTCTCTTGCCATTATCGGCTTCCTCGTCATCACTTTTACATGGTATGGAGTGAACTATCTCCTCGGAACGGGCCTGCATAGTTACGGCTTTGGATCGGGAGGCACCTTTTATTACCTCGCCTTTCTTTTTACAGAAATGGCTATTCTTGGATGGAAAATGGCACACCGCGTTAGGACTGGCATTATCTACGGATAACAGTAAGGCCCTCTTTTCGAAAAAGTTCGTGCATTCCCTCAGGCCCGGCTAGATGATTGGCCCCAACAGCCATGAATGCGCGCTGTCCCTTTGGCAACTCCTCAATGGCTTTCATTCCCGCTTTGACCATCCCATGGTTGCGATCTATCAGCATGAATTGATCCTCTCGAGAAAATATTTCCTTTTCGCTTCCTTTCTGGAATGCATCGAAGACAGATTTTGTGGTTTCCTTAATTCCATCTTGCTGTCCTTTTCGTGATGTCTCATCTGCTACAATTTCTTCTAGATGGTCTGCAATTTTCTCAAATACATGGATTCGATCGTCTACTGTTTCTAATCCTTTAAAACTATTGTTTTTGGGATCGTATTTTTCCACGATTCTTTTAATGCTTCTTTCAATTCCATACTTCAATCGCAAACCAGTAATCAATCCAAAGATCACCATAAAAAATGCTGATCCATACAAACGAAAGAGTCTCATTCTTTGTTCAGCTGCTTTCCGTGCACGCGGCCTTGTTGCTGCTTTCTTAAGAGCTCTTTCACGACCGTTCTTTGCCTTTTTTTGTTCGAGCTTAGAAAAAACCACTTCGAAATAGATGGTTGAACTTTTAAAAAGGGAACGCGTCATTTTATAGGGAAGCGGACAAAGATTTTTCTTTCCAGCATGCATCGTTCCTAACAGATATCCGATCGTTTTCCCTTCTTTTTGCAACTTATAAAAATTACCTCGGTATCGGTCTGTCATTGCAAGCGGAGCTTTTTCCATATTTTCGAAAAATCGCCCCTTCCTAAATTGATAAGAACCACGTAAATAAGAGTACAAGCCCACCTTTTTATGCTGCGCATTTCTCATTTCTTGATACAACCGTTGCATCACTTCATTGAGATCTTGCCCCTTAGCTTCTTTCCTCTTAGCTAATTGGTAACGGATGTGAAAATCGCGTGCACTACGAACATTCACAAAACACCACTTCCGCTTACCGATTCGCAGCACCTTTGCCCTTCTTCCCAAACAGAGAAAAAGACCTGGTAAAAATGCATAACGACGGATACTATGACTTTTTGTCTCTAGATATCGATGATGGGAAGAAAATGTCCCAGACGGAAAAATGCGATTCTCTTGGATTTGCATGAATACACCTTAAATGTAATACCGGGTCCGCATTTTACAATTATTATTTTTAAAATGCACGAAGTTTAAAGATAGCACATCAAAATGTTGTTGCGATAAAAAGAATGGTTTGTTATGCGATGGCGTTGTTATTTTTTATGAATCATGATAGAATCTCCGACTTTTCTATGAGGGAAGAATGAAAAACGTCAAAAGTGAACGCCTTAAAAAGCTTGAAAATGAACTGAAAGATCTCGAAGAGTGGTTGCGACTAGGTCTTGTACCGAAAAAAGATGTCAAAAAACATACCGATGAGATCCAACAGCTAAAAGAGAAAATCCAAGAAGAACGCGATCGTCTCCAGTTTTTGCGCGAAAGTGGCGAGGGCGAAGAATATATCGCCCCAAAAAGAGGACAAACAAAATCGGGATACACCGAACTTACCGCCCTTCCCGATATCGAAGCAACAGAACAAGCATCCAGTGTCAACGAGGGTGGCTTCGATCTCGATAGCGAAACAGAAACAGAAGGAGCCACTACAGAATTCCGCGATGAAGATGAACCCCCAAGCGCCGACTCTCCAGATGAAGAGTCCATCGAAGAAGAGTCCTACTTCAGTGATAAAAATCGCTGGCGTCGAGGAGGAATCATGGATCCCGACACCGATGACTGGTGAGCCATCCGAACCGGTAAGCCTCTATATCCACGTCCCTTTTTGCACAAAAAAATGTGACTACTGCCATTTTTTTGTCCTTCCTCATAAAACCTCTTATGTCGAAGCCTTTACCAAAGCACTCCATCAAGAATGGGAGCTCCATAAACCCCTTCTTACCAATAAAACACTCGTCTCCATCTATTTCGGCGGCGGTACCCCCTATCTCTGGGGACCCTCCCCTCTGCACCATTTTCTTAACAAAGTGTTCGAAGAAATCCCCCGTATTGCCAAAGATATCGAAGTGACTCTCGAAGCCAATCCCGAACACATCACACGAGACATCGTGCAAGCCTATTCCAATGCCGGAATCAATCGTTTCAGCATGGGAGTCCAATCGTTCGACGACGATCTTCTTCATACCTTAAGCCGCTCCCACACCGCAACACAGGCAATACACGCGATTCATGAAGTCAAAGAGGCGGGCATCACTTCTCTTTCCATCGACTTGATGTATGATCTTCCCCACCAAACAGTAGCTTCATGGGAAAAAACCGTCTTGTGTGCAGCAGATCTGCCCATTGATCACCTCTCTTTGTACAATCTCACCTTTGAACCCCACACCGTCTTTTTTAAAAAACGAAAAAATCTTCTTCCCATCCGTCCTTCGGGAGAAGAGA
Source organism: Parachlamydiales bacterium (assembly GCA_942491955.1). GTDB lineage: Bacteria > Chlamydiota > Chlamydiia > Chlamydiales > CALOCV01 > CALOCV01. The sequence continues at coordinate 13,273 of CALOCV010000044.1, read as the reverse complement.
GTTTGCAAATGCTCCAAAACGCCATTAACCGCTTTTCACAGCCTCCTTGGCGCCAGTACGAAATCTCCGCCTTTGCAAAACCAGGGCACACCTCCTGTCATAATACGGGCTACTGGACAGGACGCCCTTTCATTGGCCTCGGTCCATCGGCTTTTAGTTACTGGGAAGGAGAACGGTGGCAAAATGTTCCCCACCTACGCAAATACGGCTCTCTTGTTGAAGAGAAGAAAAAACCGATTCATTTTTCAGAAAAACTCCCCGATGAAGCCGCTCGAAGAGAGTTGTTCGTCATCGCCCTACGCCTCATCGATGGTATTTCATTGCCCCAGTTCGTATCGCGTCATGGAGAACTCGATTCCAAAACACACGAATCTCTTTCTTATCTCCAACAAAAAGGGTGGATAGAAAAACAAGGCGAACAACTCTCTCTCACCGACGAGGGGCGCCTCTTCTACGATAGCTTGGCTTCTTTATTGATTTGATCTCGATCGAAGAGGCAATTAAGAAAACGGTCGGTTTTTTTTCAATCTCAGGTACCCCCGCCTCTCTCCATGCGCCGATCGTTTTGGTCTCAACATATTGTCCAGGCAACGTCAAATCACAGGCGATGCAAAGACGTGTCGTTTCCTCCAAAACCTCTACCATTGTAAGGAACATCTCCCGATTGCGATAGGGAACTTCCATAAAGAGCTGGGTCGCACGATCTCGCTTGGCTATCGCCTCCACTGCCAATAACTGCCTTCGCCTCTCCTCGGGATGCCGCGAAAGATAACCGTGAAAAGTAAATTTTTGCGCCGAAAAACCCGATAAAAGTAGAGCGATGACAAAAGAAGAGGGACCAACAAACGCCTGAACGTCATACCCTTGCCGCCTCGCTTCAGCAACGATTTCAGACCCTGGATCAGCAAAACAAGGCAACCCCGCATCCGACACAACGCCCCAAAATTCACCTTTTGCAAGAGGCTCTAATAAGAAACGGACATCGGATCCCGAACTCCGCTTATTGAGCAATGCAATGGGAATGCGATTCGCCTCATGGACAGGGTAAAATTGCCGTAAAAATCGCCTCCCTTCCTGTTCGCTCTCGGCAATCAATCCATCAATAGCCAGAACATATTCTGCTAGATTGGGAGGAAAATTTTCCTCAATAGTGGCTCCATCACCCAAAAGATTGGGAAATAGGGCAATTTTTCCTTTTTGCATACGAAAAAATCCTTGAAAAGACGTGACATATATGGTATAAATGTTTTGATTTCTTTCAAAGAGTAAAATGATGAATATTTCTCCAACTCCTTCTACCCCCTCGGCAATCCCTCCTTCCGAAGGAACAAAAGGGTGGAAACGGGGTTTTACAGCCATTCAAACAAAAATAAAATCCCTTGCCAATACTGTAAAATTTTCTGCATCCCCTTTAAGTGACCTTTTTATCCAAGAAATGAATCGTCCCGAAGAAAAGAAAAAACCCGTATGGAAAGAGTGGAAAATCTCTTTTCCCACTGGAAAAGTGGATTACCAACAGCTGCAAGCTCATGCCAACCAACATTTCGGACGGAGCTTCACCGAACAATGCCTCCTCGAAGAAACCGAACGAACACGAAAAGAAGTCCACTACAAGGGAAGAAAAAACCTCTTCACCCTCGTCGAAGAACTCCGGAAAAAAGAAAATTTCTCCCAACGCGAATGTATCGATAACCAAACACCCATCCGATTCAAAGGGAAAGGTCTTGCTCCCGAACAAAAAGGGAGAATCCAGGTCGAACACCAACCCAACAAACGAGGAAAACGCGATCGCCAAACACTCTTTTACCTCCTCTCCCGAACGTTCGGTCGTGAACTGGCCGATGCCCTTTTTATTCGTTACGGCATTCGCAATAAAACACATGTCACGTGGCTCGATGTAAAAAATATCCTCGCTGGTGTCGATGCCAATGTAAAATTTTCCGACTTAAAACGACTATTCGATCACCTCAAACGCGAAGAACAATTCCAACACCTCTACAACAAACTCAACGCCAACCTTCAACAAAAAATTAAAACAAACTCTTCTTTTACCGGCGACGAGTGGCAAGAAATCCAAAACCAAGCAGATTCCTTCGGCTGGAAACACCTTGACCCCGCTGTGTTATTACAAGGCTTAAAAAAAGAAGAACCTTTACTTGAATGTCGCCATCTTCTCTCCGACGAAAGTAAAAGAACCATCCTATCAAAAAACACCTTTGACGAACTCTCTCAACAAGAATGCGCCCTTCTACTCCAAGCGTTCCGATACGTTCCTCGAAACGATGAAGAAGGGAAACCATTCCACGCCTCCTATGCGCAATGGCTCTTTCAAAATGAAGAACCCAATTTTTGGGGACGCAACGACTTTGATACCATTCATCACGATCAAGTGATGGCTCAAGCCATTTCTCGACTAGCTAACACAATCAAAGATTCCCCTTCTATGTCCCATGCCATGGCAGAAAGGATCGCCCGCGACTATATCTACTTTGAAGCGCGTATCGGACATGTACTCCCCTTCGTTGAAACGGATGGAACAACATCCTTAGTTACTGTCACTGATGAACTCAATGCCAGTGGCCTACATGCCAAAGTCTTCGCCCAACCTTATCCAGAATGTACAAAATATTCTGATGAATACCCCCTCCCTATCCATATCGCCTTCCGCGGTACACAAATGGACCACTATATCGATGGATCTTTCGAAAGCATCCTCCGCGATGTCGACTCCGTCGGCATCGGACGCCGCTCCTACCACAAGAATCGAACAAAACTCCTCCATATGGTTGTTGATTCTCTACTCAATACTTCCGTCAATGCCATCGAACTCTGCCTTGATGGGCATAGCTTAGGTGGTGTTGATGCCGAACGCCTCGCTGTCGATATTCTCGCAGAATACAATAAAGCTTTTGCTAATGCCAATTATCCCAATCGCGAAGCATGGCTCAAAATCAAAAAATTGCGCGTAGAAAATTTCAACTCCCCTAAACCCAACATCGCCGTCTCTAAAAAATGGAAACAAGAAGTCAAACGTCTCATCTTTTCCAACGCCCCATTAAATACCTCCCTCCATTTCAATATCCTTCGCTGCAAAAACAAAAAAAGTGGCTATACCTACGATATGGTTCAAAACTTCGGCGATGCTCATATCGGCTTTAATTCCCCTACCAACGAAAAAACAGCACGTGAAGTGATTATCCACACCCTCTCCCGCCCAACATCTCTCCGTGACCTCCACAATGTCGAGGTGTACACCGGAAAGAATTCCTCCCTCCAATCAGAAACCATCACCGACCAGGAAAATAACGTTCGTATCGATCGCATCCTAGGCGGCAACTACTTCGATCCCAATGTCGATCGCACCAAAATAGAAAAACTTATCTACCGCCTCAAATGGATAGGAAAAGCCGCTGCCACTCCTTTTATCTTCATCACAAAACTCGCCCTCGAAATCTTCACCCGCCTCTATATCTCCATCCAACGCATCCGCTTCCGCCAAAAACGCTACTATATAGAACCAGGAAAAGCCGCCCAACTCCTCCACCGCCTCGGCCTGCGCAAAAAACTCGAAGAACGCCGCTTCCATCCTTCTTATTTTTATTAATCGATTATTAAAAAATATCGTTAAAAATTTTTAACGATATTTTTATAAAAAAAATATTTTTTTTGGGGGGATAAATCCCCCCAAACCCCCCGTCGGCCGCTAACGCGGCCTCCCCCATCTAGAAGGAAACGAACATGGCATTACAGATATCATGTTCATTACTTTTTTTGTCAAATTCAACCAGGACAAATAAATCAAGGTGTCTACTACATTTTCCGGATTTTATACCAATTCCGGTAAGAAAATGCATAAAGTGGATTCAGGATTTTTTTGCGAAATTTGTTTTGGAGATCGCAGCAAACTCTTGTGAGTTTGCAAGATAGAAAAACAGATTGCGCAAAGAAAGATGAAGATCAATTTGTGCACTTTCTTACCGGAATGGGTCGCATGGGCTGTTAACCGGAATTAAGCTAGGGCTTCTAGCCAATTTCGGTCAATCTTGCGTTAAGGATGGGATCCATAGAGTCGTTAATGGTCTATAATTTCTTTGCGTCTTACCGTCTTTGCTTCTTTGCGTTTTACATGCCATTGACAGTCAACTATGTAAGGAAAAATTTTGAAAAATCAATTCAAACCACCATAAAAGATTCAAATATCCTTCATACATGAACGAAACGCAAAGGGGCAAAGACGGTAAGGCGCAAAGAAAGCTGAAGATCAATTTGTGCACTTTCTTACCGGAATGGGTCGCATGGGCTGTTAACCGGAATTAAGCTAGGGCTTCTAGCCAATTTCGGTCAATCTTGCGTTAAGGATGGGATCCATAGAGTCGTTAATGGTCTATAATTTCTTTGCGTCTTACCGTCTTTGCTTCTTTGCGTTTTACATGCCATTGACAGTCAACAATGTGAGGAAAAATTTTGAAAAATCAATTCAAATCACTATAAAAGATTCAAATATCCTTCATACATGAACGAAACGCAAAGGGCAAGAGACGGTAAGGCGCAAAGAAAGATAAAGATCAATTTGTACTTTCTTACCGGAATGGGTCGCATGGGCTGTTAACCGGAATTAAGCTAGGGCTTCTAGCCAATTTCGGTCAATCTTGCGTTAAGGATGGGATCCATAGAGTCGTTAATGGTCTATAATTTCTTTGCGTCTTACCGTCTTTGCTTCTTTGCGTTTTACATGCCATTGACAGTCAACTATGTGAGGAAAAATTTTGAAAAATCAATTCAAATCACTATAAAAGATTCAAATATCCTTCATACATGAACGAAACGCAAAGGGGCAAAGACGGTAAGGCGCAAAGAAAGATGAAGATCAATTTGTGCACTTTCTTACCGGAATTGGTATTAGGCGATTTTTAGGCCATATTGTCTAGGAATAGGGGCCAAAAAAAATACGGCTAGCTGTCAAAGTCGGATATTTTAAGGATTTTAGCAAATTTTTTATATTGCTCTTTAATACCCGTCTGAATTGCTTCTTCATATTTCTGCATTGCAGTGCTTATCGATATCTTATTTTTCTTTGACAGTTGTAGACATGTTGCAACGCGCAAATCAATAATCGCACCACGAAGCTTCTGAAGTTCAGTAATGCTTGTGCTTTGGTTGAATACACTGGAAAATTTTTCTTCAAATTCTCGTGTTGCTTGAAATAGACCCTCATTTTTCGTCAATTCTTCTTTTGCTTCTTCATAAATTCTCGTTTTCTCCTCATCTTTATCGCTAGCAAGATTCTTTAGTTTTTCCTGGCAGTGATAAATCATAATCCATTTTTTTTTGATGCAGTTTGGTGTAGAAGGGATATTCCGGAATTCCTCTTTAAATCGAGTTTCTATTTCTTTAACTATAGATGCATCGAACGCTTGTTTTTTGATCCCTCCAAGGGTAAAAGAGATAGGAGTCCAATTTTCCAGAATGTATTTTAGGAGTTTTCCTTGAAAAATTTCTTGATTATAGATTTTCTCGTTTCCCGATATTTTTTTTGCAATGTCTTCATATGTTTTGTTGTACGATTCCACCATACTTATCACCTCGTCATCTGTATAACCTATAGGTGGACTAAATACGTATTCTGGAAAGATATCCATTATCATTTGTTGAATATCGTATTTTTGGAGTTGCTCGGGATAGCCAAACTCCTTCCATAGTTCTGCTTTTTTAGGTTTTTTAAAAGCGATTTCGCTACAAGAGCGCTTTTTTTGTTCGAATGAGGAAATTTTTTCGCGGTAATCTATTACCAACTTTGCAGGATCCATGCTCTCTGATAATGCCTTTTGATCGTCTGCAGAAACAAAGATACCTTCCCGATTTTTGTAAAGAGGAAGAGATTCTTCTTGAGCAAAACGCCGCAGCCTATCAGCTAAGAGAAGGAGACAAATACTGTTAATAGGGACGTTTTGTGAAGCATCTGCATGGTAAAATTGTCGGCGACCACCGTCTGTAGACGTCACGCCTAGATTTCCCTTATCAATCCTAATCATTTCATTTATTCGAACATATTTAGGCGGTTTTTCATCTTCCTTGAGATACCAATAAGAAACGACGATAGACTGGATTTTTCCATCTTTAGAAAGAATCTTCATGACTGGCGCTGTTAACAAGGGATCTTCCGCTGTACCATTCCATCCTTTTAACTCGGGAAGATTTGTTAAAAAATTGTTTCCTAATATTTCTTCAAACCAAATAGGCCACCCCGTTGCATCACTTAATGCAAAAAAATCTTTTGTTTTTAGTGGTGTTTTTTTCTCTTCTTTCTTGATTGGTTCTTTGGTCGGTTCTTTCTTTTCGTCCTTTATCGGCTCTTCACTCGGCTCTTCACTCGGCTCCTTTGTTGGTTCTCTCGATGGCGCCTTCTCTTCTTCCTTTATTGGGATTTCTTGTTTTTGAGAAAATTGTTTGCTAGCAAGTTTTTCGATGATTTCTTGGTTTGAGATTTTGGGTTGGTATTGGATACGGTTCCGTTGCAAGTAGTGCATGCAACTCTCTTTATTTAGATAAACAATTGCGTTGTTTTTCCCCTTACACTTGATGGTGGATGAGCAGATCCCAAAAGCGGAGAAAATGTCGTGAATGATGGCTGTGATTTTTCCGTGGTAGCGAATTCCGTTGGCATCTGCATTTATGTGAAGACGATGTTGTTTTGTATCGATTGTATACGAAGAAGGAAGAGAGGGAATAGCTACCATAATACGACCATTGAAAATTGCATCTCAACTAACCCACAGTGTAGCATTTTTTTTAAAAACATGCCATTGTTTCGTCCCTTTTTCTCACTTTGGTCCTTTTCGTCTCTTCCCTTTCCTATAGCTTAGCGATGAGGCGCTCCAGAAGGAATTCTGGTGAGGCCGTGGTATTTTTTGTTTCGAGTTCGGTTTGGTCGATGAGGAGGAGTTTTTGGAGCCATTGTTGGGGAGTGTGGCTTTTTGCCCAGGAGAGGTTCTGTTCGAGGATTTGTCCGCGAAGGAAGGGGAATTCTTGAGTGATGTCGTGAGGATGAACTCCTTTTTGGAGGAGGGAGGCGATTTGGCATTGTTTCTGGTATTGAAAGCGGAGTTGCCGAAGGAGTAGGAGTAGGTGGGTTCCTTCATGGAGGATATTTTTTCCAATGGCAAGGGCTTCTGTTGGGTTTTGATCAAAGAGGGCGTCTCCGAAGCGCCATGCAGTGTAATTGGGATGGGAGAGGGAGATGGTGGCGATGTCTTCTTGCGAAATGGCAGGGCGGTCGCCGATATAGGTGAGGAGTTTTTCCCATTCGGTGGCGATGAGAGCGGCATCGGCGCCGAGTTGCTGTACGAAGAGAATGTCTGTATTGTTAAGGAATTGTTTGTGATTTTTTTGTGCCTTTTGGCGAACCCAATCGATGAGAGAGCGTTCCTTTTCCCAGGGTTTCTGTTCAGCGATATCAAGGATGATGCCTTTTTTCTCCAAGATCTTGTAAAACTTGGTTCCTCGATGAGGGGGCTCTCCAGAAAGGATAAGGCATCCGGGAAAGGAGGCTTTCTCTAGCCAGGTGGTGAGAGTATCGGTGACTTCTTTGCGAAGTTTATGGATTTGTTGGACATGAACGACGGTAAAGGGAGCAAAAAGAGAGGGAGACGAGAGGGATAGGGTGATTTCTTGGAGATCGACACGGGGCGCTTCAAGGAGGGTTTTGTTTTCGATAGAGGCCTGAGGAAGGGCTTGGAGAAGGATTTTGACGCCTAAAGAGCGCGTATATGGGTCTTTCCCGCAGATGAGGTAGATGGGAGATAGGTGGTTGGGAGCCGCTTCAGTGACGTGCTTTTTAAAGGCGCGAAGAGAGGTACATTTCATAAGAAGCTTTCCCTCATTTTTTTGGTGAATTCTTGTTGATGAAGGAGAGCGGCCTCTTCTAGGCTTTTCCAAAGTGTTGTAGGAGACGATCCTCCATGACACTTGAGAACGAGCCGATCGATGCCACAGAGAAGAGCTGCAGGAAAAAGAGGATCTGCAAATTTTTGAAAAGCTTGTTCAATGGGTTGGAATTCGTATTTTTCCTTTTTGAGCCATTCGCGTTGTAAATGGGCAAAAATGAATGAGGAGACGCCTTCTGCTGTTTTGAGCAAAATATTTCCGGCATAGCCGTCTGTAACCAAGACATCGATGCCACCAGAAAAAACTTCATGGGCTTCGCGATTGCCGAGGAAGTGGGGCCATTGTTGTAGATGCTCGTGAGCCTCTTTTAAGGTGGTGGTTCCTTTTTGTGATTCTTCTCCAACATTGAGTAAGGCGACTTGGGGATTTTCGATTCCCATGACAATTTTCTGTACAGCAACGCCCATTTTAGCATACTGGACGAGGGATTCCGCTGAAGGAGAGAGTCTACCACCAAGGTCAATAACAGCAACATTTCCCGTTAGGGTAGGGAAAAAAGCGAGAAGAGCTGGGCGCCGAATCGATGGAATCTTGGGAAGTAGGAGGGAGGCGACAGCGACTAGGGCCCCTGTATTTCCTGCTGAGATAAAGGCATCGACGTCTCCTCTGGCGAGGGCTTGCAATCCTGTGTGGAGTGTGGATTCGGGTTTACGGCGAAGGGCATCGAGGGGTTCGTCATCTTGCCGAATGAATGCGTTGCAGGCAACAACGGAGAGGGATTTTTGAGGAATCAGTGTATGGGCTGACTCTTGATCTGCAAAACAAACGAGTGCATCAATCCCCTTAGGAAGGGATTGCTGACTGGCAAAAAAGTGAAAAAGTGATTGGGGAGAGGTGGTGCTCCCCATCAAGTCAATGCCTACGCGCAAAGGAGCCCTTTTGCTATTCAGCGGCTTGTGTTACAACAGCTCGTCCGCCGTAGTACCCACATGCTTGACAAAGTGTATGGGGAAGTCGAGCCTCTTTGCAGTTAGGACAGGCAGCAGTATTTTTTGGTGTTTTTGCGTGGTGGGCACGCTTTGTATTTTTGCGTGCGTTGGAATGGCGATTACGTGGTACGGCCATAATATTCTCCTATTCTTCAAAAGGGAAGTCAGCAAAGGGGTGATAGAGCTCTTCTTTCCCTTCTTTTGTTTGATGCATATATTTTGTGATCTCTTTTCTTTGGGGGCAATTTCCTTCATGGCACTCGATGAGGGGGGGTGTTTCGAGAAGAATCGTCTCGCGCAAGAAAGGGCGGTACGAATAGACTTTCGAAGGAATCTCTTCGAGGGGCACGGCATGGATTACGTGACGGAGAACGATGGGAACCGACGTCTTTTGGTTGCAAATGGAACAAGGTAGGGAAGCCTCAGTTTCGATATTCAGATCGAGGATGAGGGTATCGGTAGCAAGATAGGCCTTTCCTTTGACGAGAACGTTCTTTTCAAAAGAGAGTTCTGGGCCATTAACTTCAAAAAAATCGGGAGGAAAAACCTCTTCAATTTTTTCTTCCTTACCTGTTCGCAAACGATCGACGTAGATACAAAATGCATCTTCCATCACACACCCATAAAAACAGAAGATGATATCTTTTTTGCGAATTTTTTGCGAATTTTTTCATCTATAAGCGGGGTTTTTGGTGGAGGTTAGGGCTAGCTGCAATATAGATGGCGTGAATCAATCCTGGAATATAGCCGAAGATGGTAAGTACGAGGTTGATCCAAAAATGCATTGTAAATCCCACGTAAAAAAAGACGCCTATAGGAGGAAAAATAATCATAAGAAAAATTTTTACTATAGTTAATAATACACTTTCATTATTCATCATTCACCTTGGGTTTTCCTCATTGTACAAATGTGAAAAAAATTGACCACTATTTCTTTTTTTTTTGTATAGAGTGTAACTATGAGTATTCTTCATCCCGATGTTGTCATTGTTGGAGCAGGTCCTGCTGGAGCCACTCTCGCCCTGCTCCTTGTAAAAAGTGGAATTTCTGTCACCCTTGTTGAGCAAGAGGCGGTTTTGGATCGCGAGTTTCGCGGTCCTGCTTATCAACCATCGGCTGTGCGCATTTGGGATGAAATGGGCATCAAAGAGGACCTTTTTCGTCTCGATCATCACACATTTGCCTCATTTGCCATCCAAGAAGGGAACCGCGTATTAACCGAATTCCGTTTTGATGAGCTCCCCCCTCCTTACAATTATGTCGTTATGTTAAAGCAGGCTTCTCTTCTCAAAGAACTCATTACTTTGGCTGGGCAGTACCCCCATTTTCATTACCTTGGCGGATCCAAAGCAGTAAGTCTGCTAAAGGAAGAGAGCGGAATTCAAGGAATTATTATCGATGTCAATGGAGAAGAAAAGATCGTTCGTTCGCGTCTTGTTGTCGCTTGTGATGGGCGTTTTTCTCGTCTTAGACAGATGGCTGGCATCGAACAGATCTCTTTGAAGCAGGGATTTGACCTTCTTTGGTATGAGATCCCAAGTGGTGGAGTGACTGAATATGAACTCACCTTCCGCATTAGTCGCTACGGTTTGCTGGTTCAGTTGCCGATAGAGGGAGGTAAAGGACAGATAGGATGGCTTTTACCGAAAGGAGCCTATCCAGAGATTCGGAAGCGGGGCATTGAAGCCTTTATTGAAGGGATAGCACCTATTGACGAGAAAATCTATCAAGCGACAAAAACGCACATCAACAGTTGGCAACAATGTTCGCTTCTCGATGTCAAGATGGGAATGGCAAAGGAGTGGGCTCGAAATGGTCTTCTCCTATTGGGTGATGCGGCTCATATTGCCTCACCGATTGGCGCTTTGGGAAATAAGCTTGCCATTGAAGATGCGACGTTAGCCCACCCTCATATTGTCCGTGCTTTGCGCAATCGACCCGATTGTGTGCAAGCAGATGATTTACACGAGTTCATTACCAAGAGAAGGCCTGATATTGAGGAAAATTTGCATATCCAAAGGCGAATGGGGCGTTTATTTTTTGAGAACCGCTCATTTTGGATGCTTCGTTTCGCTGCATTTTTCTTGCCGCTCGTGTTAAAAACTCCTATTGGAAAACACATCCGAAAAACGATAGCTCTAAGCCCTCATGCTGTCCATGTCGATTCTTCATTCTTTCAAGATCCGCCTCAGCGGTACTATCCGTTAACGGTCGAAGCTGTGCATCAAGAGACACCGGATACCCGTTCGATTCAATTCTCTCTTCCCGCTAATTTGCGCGATCGGTTTACCTATTCTCCTGGACAATTCATTACCCTTCGTCTGTTTCATCGTGGCAAGCTTTTGAAGCGCTGTTACTCATTATCGAGCACGCCAAAGGATCCTTTTTTACAGGTTACGGTAAAAAAGGATCCCAAAGGGTTGATCTCCCCCTTTCTCGAAGAAGAGATCGCCGTGGGAGACCGCATTCTCGTGTTACCTCCTGCTGGAGAATTCATCGCTCTCCCCTCCCCTTCCATCCACTATCTCTTCCTTGCGGGAGCTGAAATCCGCAAAGCTCATCTTTTATGTACTTGTCTACTTCACTCTCATCTCGAGATAGCCAGTCAAAACTAGTCCTGTTGGCTCAAAAGTCTTATTAAAAGCACCAAATGACATGTTGTCCAGCATTTTTGATGGCTTAATAGTGCCCAAATAAACGAGAAAACTCTTGTCATAAACGGGGCAACTTCTCTCAATCCTTTTTGGCTGATTGTTACACCGCTTAGTATGCACGCGTCAAACTCATCACCATATTGCATTTTGAAGCCCTTGCAAATATTGAACCCATAGAGTGCCCAAATAATATAACGGGTACACCGGGTGACATTTCCCTAGCCTCGCTAAATAGGTTTCTAATATCTTCTAGCATCAGTTTCCATCCACTTCTTTTGTGCAAAGTAGCCTCTTATACCTTTATGGGTATGTCTTTCCATGTCCTCGCAAATCGATAGAGATTGCACTATATCCGTTTTCATTTAAGTGCTTTGCAAACCTATCATATCTGGCACTATGTTCTGCCATGCCGTGCACTATGGCAACCACTGCCTTTGGGTTTTCAACATCCCACTTGTAGCCTTCAAGCTCATAACCATCGTTTGCTGTATTTTTATAGACTACATATTTACCTCTATTATTCCTATCTCAAGCCTTACCATGATGCTGTGTTTAATATCTCTACAGCTCCCTTTACGTCATTTATATCGATAGTTTCTGACTGTGAGTGCACGTATCTGCATGGTATCGATATAACGCCTGTGACGCCCTGTCCTGTCATCTGTATAGCACCTGAGTCAGTTCCGCCAAATAGTTAAAACTTCACGTTGAGTTATTACACCTGCCTGTTCCGCGGCTTTGAGTAAAAACTTTACAACCATGGGGTTACAGATGTGGGAGTTGTCCTTAATCTTTATAGCAGCGCCTTTACCGATATCCACTGTAAAACGCATGCTATCTGGGGTATCTCCTGCAGGTGTTACATCCGGTGATAAGCCCATATCGGGGTTTATACCGAATGCAGCGGTCTTTGCACCCCTTAAGCCCACTTCTTCCTGTGTTGTAAATACAAAGTATACGTCATCTTCGTTGCCTTGCAGCTTTTCGATAAGCTCAACTAGCACAATACAACCTGCTCTATTGTCCATCGCGGGTGAAGACAGTCTGCTTCCCATTCTTACAAACGGTGCAGAAAACTTTGCGATATCTCCAATTGTTACTTTCTTTTCTGCTTGAGCTTCAGTCTTTGCTCCGATGTCTACAAAGAGATGGTCTATCTTCATCTTCTCTATGGGCAAGTCCTGTGTCTGATGGCCTATCACATTGCCGGTACATTTTTAGCTGGCTATGCGATCGCAAGAATTCTTGTCGAATTTGTTCGTTTGCCGGATGAACAAATCGGCTATCTTGCCATTTTGCTTGTTGTCATGGGTATGGTTCTTTCCATACCAATTTTGTTAATCGGCGCTTGGAGTATGTTCACGGCATCAAATCTCGCGCGACTGATTAGACGGTGAAATGAAGCATCATGGCGACAACACCCAAAAACTTTCTTGAAAAAATCAAGCGCATGATCGCTATCAACGGCCCGCTCAGCATCGCCGAGTATATGCATATATGTATGGCAGACCCCACCCACGGTTATTATAAAACCCGCGAAGCAATTGGCCAAAAGGGGGACTTCATAACAGCTCCTGAAATTACCCAGATGTTTGGGGAATTGATCGGCATCTGGTGTATCGCCACTTGGCAGCAATTGGGCAGTCCAACCTCATTTTTGTCTTGCAGAATTAGGTCCAGGCAGAGCCACACTCATGCAGGACCTTTGCGGGCAGCCAAAGCCAATCCAGATTTCATGGGATGAAT
>CALOCV010000043.1:0-21327 GCA_942491955.1 Parachlamydiales bacterium | reverse complement strand
ATCGATGGTACAGAAGGGATAGTTAGAGGCGGCAGCTTGTGTCGTATGCGTAAGGGCATTGAAGAGCGTGGACTTGCCGACATTAGGAAGGCCGATGATACCGATCGATAAAGAGGTAGACATAGAGGAAGAATTGTGGGGAAATCGAGGAAAGAGGGCAATGAGAAAAACTCGTGTCTACTTGCAAGCCATTCGCGTGCCTATTAGAGCATCTTTTCCAAACCAGCTTTATGCTCGTGCTCAGCAATTTATAAAAGTTGCTATCGCGCTCCGCATTTCACTGTCTAGAGAAAATCTGCACCAAATCTGCACGCGAATGGTTGCAAGTAGACACTAGAAAAGGCAACGCTGATTCTTGACCATTCTTAAAAAAAGATTTATAATTGAATGGGGGAATGGAGGATTTTGATGGATTTTTCTCTTTTTTTCGTTATCATTCCTTCTTTTTTTTGTTATGAGAGGTAAAGAACAGGTGTTTTGATCCAAAACGCCTGTTTAAAGAGAGCTTTTATGGGTGAAAAGACCGAAAAAGCAACACCTAAAGAAGATGCGTGATGCTCGAAAAAAAGGTCAAGTAGCTAAATCACAAGACCTCCCATCGGCATTCACATTCATCGCATCGGTAGCAGTTGTTCTCTGATGTTGGCAGTTTGCTCTACGAGAATTTGTCGGATTTTACTCTAATGGCTTTTGGTTTCGTTACCGAGCCTAATCTCTCGAAATTCTTACCGCCACTTTCTATAAAGCAGGCGGTCATGGTCATTTTTTCTAGCAAGCATGCCTGTTCTTGTGAGTGTTGTGGCTGTTGGTGTGATTGATAAACTTTCTTGCAGTAGGCCCTGTCTTTGCAGTACAGGTATTTAAGCTTGACATCAAAAAGTTTAATCCCGTACAAAATATCAAGTCTAAGTTTAAAATAAAGACACTTGTTGAACTCCTTAAGTCCATATTTTCCAAGATATCGGTAGCTTCATATCTAATTTACGGTACGTGTATAACAGTATGCCGGTCTTGATAAAGACCGTTGCTATGCCGATTTCAGGTTTAAACTTGGTTATTCTATGCTATTTCCTGATCGAGGTGGTTGTTAAGGTAGGTTTATTATTCATCGCTGTTGCAGTATCCTCGACTTTATCTATCAGAGACAGAATTTCTGCTAAAGAGATGAAGATGGAAAAATTTGAGGTGAAGCAGGAGTATAAAAATACAGAAGGTGACCCACAGATTAAAGGGAAAAAGGAAACAAATCGCACAAGAAATCGCCTATCCGGAAGGTCCTTCAGGAGGTGTTACCCGGGCGAGGGCTGTTGTGACCAACCCGACCCACCTGGCAATTGCTCTGGGTTATGAGCGTGAAGTGGATCCAGCACCCTATATTTTGGCAATGGGATCTGAAGTGTTCGCGGAGAATAATTAACCTAGCTGAAAAGCACAAAATCCCGATCATGCGTAACATCCCTCTCGCACATGCCCTTTGGGATGACGGTGATGTCTATGAATACGTTCCTGAAGAAACCATCAACCGATTGCAGAAGTTCTTCGTTGATTGAAACTCTTGACAGAAGAAAATGAAACAGCAGGGGGTATGCGGGGAAGACCTATAGACATCGACATCGAATAAAAGGAATAAACATATGATCCAATCTATTCGTCGCATTCTTGATGGAATCACGGCCCGCCTTGGTGGTGAGCATTCGATGCGAGCGATATCGCGTTCCAGTGATATCGCTCTTGCCATCGTCATCATTGGCATTCTGACCATGATCATCATGCCTGTGACACCGTTCATTATCGATTATTTGATTGCTGTTAACTTGATGGCTTCGATCTCCTTGTTGATGGTTGCCCTTTATATTCCTAGTGCTGTTCATCTATCCATTTTCCCTTCGTTATTGCTCATCACGACACTCTATCGATTGGGGTTAAATATCGCTTCGACGCGACAGATTCTCCTCCATGCGGACGCCGGAGAGATCATTTTCTCCTTTGGTGATTTCGTCGTTGGAGGAAATTTCGTCGTTGGAGGTGTGATCTTTTTGATCATCACATTGGTTCAGTTCATTGTGATCACAAAAGGAGCTGAACGCGTTGCCGAGGTAGCTGCCCGTTTTACCTTGGATGCCATGCCCGGTAAGCAAATGAGTATTGATGCCGATATGCGTGCTGGAATTTTAGATTCCAACCAGGCACGAGAGAAACGATTAGCCATCCAGAAAGAGAGTCAACTCTATGGAGCGATGGATGGAGCGATGAAATTCGTTAAAGGAGATGCCATTGCAGGCATTGTGATCACCCTGATTAACGTCGTTGGTGGATTGATCATTGGGGTGGCCATCAATGAGATGACAGCCGATGATGGCAGCCAAAACCTATTCGATCCTCTTATCATTGGTGATGGTCTTGTCTCTCAGATTCCCGCTCTTTTAATCGCGATTACTGCAGGTATCGTCACGACTCGCGTCAGCAGTGAAAAAATGGATGCGAATTTAGGTAGTGAGATATCGGGACAAATTCTCAAGCAGCCTAAAGCTTTGATGATTGCTGCTGGCATCATGTTGGCGATGAGTTTAGTGCCTGGGTTTCCAGTAGCCCCTTTTATGATTTTGGCCTCTGTCATGGGATTGATCAGTTATGCTCTTTGGTCGACAAAGCAAAAGCAGGAGATGTCGCGACAAGGAATCAGTTCTGCAGCAACAGAGGGAGGAGGGGGGGCAGAAGCTGTAGAAACGCCTGTTGAAGGCCATAAGGTAGTTGCAGGAGGAGGTATTGATAGTTATGCCTTGACTCTCCCTGTGATCCTTGAAGCCGGACATTGGTTGAGTGAACAAATCCAGAAACGGGATAAAGGGGCGACATTTATCGATCGGATGATCCCTAGGATGAGGCAGGCTTTGTACAGTGATTTAGGCGTTCGTTTTCCTGGTGTTCATGTGCGAACGGAGTCTCCTGTTCTCGATAATGACGAATATTCGATCCAGCTTAATGAAGTTCCTGTTGTGCGTGGGAAGGTCTTGCCGGGCCATCTTTTGACTAATGAATCCGAGGAGAACTTAAAACGGTATAATATTCCTTATACAACTTATAAGAATTCTCTTGGTCTCCCTTCACTCTGGGTAGAAGAGGCATAAAAGGAGCTGCTGAAAAAAGCGGGAATCAAACATTGGAATGCATTGAAGTTATGATTCTTCACCTTTCCTATTTTTTTCGTCACTACGCAAATGAATTTGTTGGGATTCAGGAAGTCAAATCGATGTTGGAGTTTATGGAAAAATCGTTTCCCGATCTTGATCAAAGAGGTGACACGTCTCATTCCTTTGCAGAAAATGACCGATATTTTTAAGCGATTGATCCAAGAGCAGGTGTCGGTCAAAGATCTTCGTACGATTATGGAGTCATTAAGTGAATGGGCGCAGACGGAGAAAGATACCGTGTTATTGACGGAATATGTTCGCTCTTCATTGAAACGGTATATTAGCTACAAGTATTCGCAAGGACAAACCGTGTTGTCGGTCTATATTCTCGATCCTGAGATTGAAGACATGGTGCGGGGGGCAATCAAACAGACATCAGCAGGATCCTATTTAGCGCTTGATCCCGACTCGGTACAGCTCATTCTCCAGTCGGTGCGCAACACGGTAGCTCCGCCCCCTCCAGGAGGGCAGCCGCCTGTTATTTTAACGGCCATTGATGTGCGTCGTTTTGTGCGCAAATTGCTCGAAATGGAGTTTCCCGAGATGTCGGTTGTCTCCTATCAGGAAATCATCCCCGAGATAAGGATACAGCCTTTAGGAAGGATTCAAATTTCATGAGCGTGAAGAAAGGAAGAATGGATGGCAGAAGGTATTAGAAGGACAGATGTAACGCTTGAGGCCATGAAGCAGGTGGCGCAAGACACACAACTTGAGCTCAGTGCGGAACAAAGAACAGCTAAAGAGGCTTTTTTTGACTCTGTGCAAGAGATGGTGAACCCCTTTGCTGCGAAATTTGGGAAGAAGCGGAAAAAAATCAAAAGCCATGCTGAGCAAGTGCGGGAGGCAAAGAAAGCCGAAGACAAAGGGGAAAAAGTTCAAGTCGAGCGCTATCGAGAAGGAGCGGAGCATTTCGAACGAAAGAATCCCGAACTCAAAGCCCGTTCTCTTCTTCTTTTGCGCGAAAGAATAAAACCAGGTAGTAAAGTAGAAGATATTTTAAAAGAAGTGCTTGATATGTACCCGGATGTCTCTCTTGCCGATGAGGCTATTGAATTTTTATTGGAGACAACGGAAGGAGAGCTCTTTCAACAGGTACAACAAACAAAAGAAGAACTTCGCGAGAAGTTTGAAAGGGAGATTCTTGCAGGGAAAAACATCCATGCTGAGGCGCGGTCTGCTGCATCGAAGGGATTAGGAACGCCAACGAGTATGCGGGAGATGTATCGCGATATCACAGGAAATCCACGGGATTCCAATGCTCTTTTTCAGGAGTTATCGACGAAATATTCTTTTAAAGAATTGAAGCCGGTGGTCGATTTCCTTCTCCATTCTCTTGGTTCCGATCTCAAGGCAAAAGGATCCTCGATTCCAAGAGGAGAACTCCACCGTCTTTTGACAGAGACACGCTCGTTGCAGGCAATTCTTGGAGTTTATCGGTTTTTTAAAGGAAGAATGCGATTGATGAAGGGGCTTTTTGAGAAAAATGGACTCAATATGCCCGACGAGTGCAATTTTGAGGAGATGTCAAAAGAGTTCATGATTCTAGTGGGAGAGAGATACCCTTCAGCGGGGAAAGTCAATGAGCGGATGGTCCCATTGGGAATTGAGCGGTGGTTGGTCGCTAAAATCATCGTTTTGAGTCAAATGAGAGATGCCATTCGAGAAGTGGCAATGAAACAGGTCTACCGTTCATTACAGCATCGAGATGATCTCTATATGGCGCTTATCGAAGCGCTTGAAGAGCTTGAAGACCAACTTGAAGAGCTCGAAGAACAAGAAGAAGAGGAAGAAGAAGAAGTTTGATTTCTTGAAAAACCGCTATCGTGGTATCCTGCTTGCTAAGGAAATTCTATGGCACTTGTAGCAAGCATTTTAGAAGGCATCTCTTCCCGTCTTGGAGGAGAACAATCTCTCCAAAGGATTAGGCGGTCAAGCGATCTTGTGCTTGCCACGGTCATCATGGGCATTTTAGCCATGATCATCTTTCCTTTGCCTCCCGTAGTCATTGATGTCCTGATTGCTGTTAATTTAGCTATTTCCGTTGCTCTATTGATGGTGGCTCTTTATATCCCGAGTGCTGTCCATCTGTCGATGTTTCCCTCCATTTTATTGATAACAACCCTCTATCGTCTTGGGTTAAATATCGCCTCTACACGGCAAATTCTTCTTCAGGCCAATGCAGGGAAGATCATCTTCTCATTTGGTGATTTTGTCGTCGGAGGCAATTTTGTTGTGGGGGGAGTGATCTTTCTCATCATCACCCTTGTTCAGTTTATCGTGATCACCAAAGGTGCTGAAAGGGTTGCTGAAGTTGCTGCTCGTTTTGCTCTTGATGGAATGCCTGGAAAGCAGATGAGTATCGATGCTGATATGCGAGCAGGTATTCTTGATGCGAACCAGGCAAGAGATAAGCGACTCTCTTTACAGAAAGAGAGTCAGCTTTATGGGGCTATGGATGGGGCAATGAAATTTGTGAAGGGAGATGCTATCGCGGGGATTGTCATCACCATGATCAATGTCATTGGTGGATTGATCATAGGTGTTTCCTTAAATGGCCTCACTTGGCAAGAATCGGCACGCACGTTTTCTATTCTTTCCATCGGTGATGGTCTTGTTTCTCAGATTCCGGCCCTTCTTATTTCCATAACGGCTGGGATTGTTACCACGCGTGTGACGAGTGATAAAAATGAGAATTTGGGAAGCGAGATAGCGATGCAAATGCTGCGTCAACCCAAAGCATTGATGATTTCGTCGGCGATCATGTTGGCTTTGGCGTTGGTTCCTGGGTTTCCTGTGATTCCTTTTCTATTATTGGCTAGTTCATTGGGAACCATGAGTCTTACCCTTTATCAGCAACAGCAGAAGGCTTCGACAGGATTGCATCGGGCTGGAGGAGATTCGTTTGGAGATGCTTCAACAACAGCCGTTGCTGGGCATCATGTGATCGATGGAGGAGCGGTAGAGAATTATCAATTGACTCTCCCTGTGATTCTCGAAGTAGGAGAAAAACTTACGTTAATGATCCAGAAAAAAGAGGGTGGGGGCAGTTTTGTCGATGCGATGATTCCTAAGATGCGGCATGCTCTGTATGCTGATATGGGAGTGCGTTTTCCAGCTGTTCATGTTCGGACGCACTCTCCTTCTTTAGAAAAAGATGAATATGCCATCCATCTCAATGAAGTGCCCATTGTGCGTGGAAAGATTTTAGAAGGGCATGTCTTGACGAATGAAAATGAAGAAAATTTACGTCGTTACGACATTGCCTGTGTTCGTTATACCAATTCATTAGGACTCCCTTCTCTATGGGTAGAAGAGACGCAAAAAGAGTTGTTGAAGAAGGCACAAATCAAATTTTGGAATCCTCTTGAAGTCATTGTTTTGCACATTTCTTATTTCTTTCGACAGTATGCGAATGAATTTGTTGGTATACAGGAAGTCAAAGCGATGATGAGTTTTGTGGAAAAATCCTTTCCCGAACTTCATAAGGAAGTCACCCGTTTGATTCCCATGCAGAAGATGACAGAAATTATGAAACGGCTTGTGCAAGAACAGGTCTCTGTTAAGGATTTGCGCACTATTCTCGAAGCACTTGCCGAGTACGCACAAACGGAAAAGGATCCTATTGTTCTTACAGAGCACATACGAACAGCATTAAAACGCTATTTGAGCTATAAACACTCTCTTGGGCAGTCGGTCCTTGCTACGTATATTATGGATACTGAGATTGAAAACAGGGTGAAAGCGGCCATCAAGCAGACCACATCGGGGTCTTATTTAGCGCTGGATCCCGATGATGTGCAGTTAATACTACAAAGTATTCGTACTCAGGTTGCCACCCCTCCGCCAGGCGGACAACCTCCTGTTATTCTTACTAATCCAGAAGTACGGCGGTTCATTCGCAAGCTCGTTGAGATGGAATTCCCTCACGTTTCCGTTCTTTCTTATTCGGAGATTATTCCTGAGATTCGCATCCAGCCATTGGGGCAGATTTCTATGCACGATTAGGCGTTGTTGAGCTTTTTTTAAAACTTGTTTTTATTCTTATAATTTTTTACAATAATCCCCTCCACTTATTAGGTAGGAATAAGAAAAATGCGCTTTTGGATTTTTGCCATTGTTGTCATGGCGCTTTCTTTTGTGGATATCCAAGCCGATAATGTGATCGGTATGGTGACAAGCGTTTTCGTCTTCACCGTCCAAGATACTCAGATCCAGACAGGTCGCGTTGTTGTTCGTTTTTCCGAGCCCTCCCAAATGAGGGCTTTCTTGATCCATCTCGATCCTGCTGACATCAGCGACTTTAAAGCCAACGTCCAAATAGGAGATGTGGCTCACATCCTTGAAGAACATCCGTATCGGGAGGTAGGATCATCCAAATTTTCCCTCCAATTCAATGATTTTCCCACGATCTATGAAGCTCATGCAAAATCGATTTCGTTAACGGAGGCCGATTGGGCATCGTACATCGAGGAGTTTATGGTCATTGCTGAGAATCCTGGCAAGATGCTTATCTTGGAAGATTATAGCAAAGTCCAGTACTACGATGCATCGCCAAATCTTACAGGCAAGGTGTTTCGATTCGAAGAAGAAGCTTTTATTCCTAAAGATCCTGGGTATTCTTTATTTACGTACCGTTCATTGGATGGGGAAAGTTATCTGCAAACACGTAGAAAATCGGAGAACTCCCATTGGATGCCAACAACGGAAGAGCAACTGAAAAATCTGTATACAGTGGTATATATCGGAATTATAAGCTGGGGACATCTCCATAGAGAAGGGATTGAGATTTGTGACAATGGGGGTGGTTTGCATTACATTTGGACCAAACTACCCAATAAATTATGGACAAAAGTTGGAAATCGCTATCTGAAACTGGATCCGGTGTATTACTACGATATGGATTCGCATAACGTGATTTACGAAGGTGCTGTGCCGTCGCAGCTCTATTAATTGGCAAGGGCATTTTGGTTTTGGGGTTAATTTTGACCCTAAATGACTCTTAATCAAAAATCTCCACTTGTTTTTTTCGTTGTTCCCATATACAATTTTTTTCTTAAAAATTTATTATGGATTATTTTCTATGGAATCATCATCACCCTCGTATTTATTTCAACAAACTTCCCAATATAGTGTATTACAAGAATGTGTAACGACTGTTTTTCCCGCTTTGGAAAAGAATCAGATGCTTCGGGAAGAAGAGGGTAAGCTAGTTCTCACTTCAACGGGTGATTCTCGAGCTATTTCTTGGAAGAATGTACCAAAAAAATTAGCGAAAATCATTGAATCAAAAAAAAGTATTTATATTAGTAATGACCTTTTCAAGGCATTCAATACAAGTTGGGCAAAGCTTAAAAAAGCGAAAAAAATCAAACAAGATGGATTGATTGTTACGTCTCTCGAACACATCAATGGAAAAGCCTTCAAAAGTTTTCAAACTCTTTATATGCAAGAAATTACACGAATTATTGATAAAAAAAATTCCTTAACTGTTGAGGAAATCGAAAAATTAAAGATATGTGCACAAGGTCTATATTTTCAAAGAAAAAAGTTCATTCAAATTCTTTGGACAGAAAAAATTACTGAGCAGATCGAGAAAATACGGACAACCATTCCTGATGTGCACTATTTTTATGATAATGAAGAAAATCAGCGGATAGTTTGCAAATTAAGCAAATTACAAGACCCGATAGCTTTTTCTTTCTATCTCTATTTCCTCACTTTTTCCACATATGAGAACAGTGATAAGAAACCAATTGTTGTTGATCAACTAAAAAATTTTTTTTCAAACAAAAAAATTTTAAGAAGAATGTTGCGTTTATACACTAAGCTGCAAATGGAAAGTGATAAAAAGGGTATTTACACACTTCTTAATATGATGGCTATACATGATTTATGTGCTTTGTTTGATAAACAAACAGGAGAAAAATTTCCTGAAAAAGTAGAACAGCTCATTCACGATAAAGATGTAGGAAGCTTGTTTTTCTCATGTGTTGCAGAGAATCTAGAAACCTTGAAACCCGTTACATATCGACCCGTATGCCAGGAAAAAGATGTCAGCTACAAAGCAAACCTGAAAGCGTCATCATTAGAAATGCAATATCAAGAAAAAATTGAATTACTCAATCAATTGTATACAACGATTCACGATCGATTGCAGCAAGAAAAGCAAAATACTAACCTTCCCGCGCCGGAAAACTATGCACAATTAGCCAAAAAACCTACAGCAGAAGATGTAAAGAAAGAGGCTCCTCGCTATGCAAGAATTATGGAATTTCTTTCTTCTTCACATACCTTTGAACCAGAAGGTGAAGACTTTATTAAG
Organism: Parachlamydiales bacterium; assembly: GCA_942491955.1. Classification (GTDB taxonomy): domain Bacteria; phylum Chlamydiota; class Chlamydiia; order Chlamydiales; family CALOCV01; genus CALOCV01. The sequence continues at coordinate 11,814 of CALOCV010000043.1, read as the reverse complement.
AACACGAGAACGAAACTTTCATTTAAAGATTGGCAGCCTTGTTTTCGGTTGGAAGAACGGGTATTGAAAAAGTTTCAAGATGAAAAAGACTGCGATCTACGTCATCAGCCGGCTATGGCGCTTCTTCCCTTTTTTCGGGATTATGGGTTTTGGTATCTACGAGATGATGAGGAAAGATGCAAAAAACAACCAGCGGTTGCCTTATGGTTAAAAGTTGAAGGAATTTCTCAACCGTGTTTTTATCGGGCGACAATGACCTTTGATCCAAAAAACAATCCACTAAGTGAAAAGATAACTGGATACGATGCATCTTGGTCTTGTTATCACTATTTTCTTACATTAAAACAACAGGAAGAAGTGGTTGAAGAATATGTTCAGGATGTGCATCACAAGCTTGTTGATTTTCCAGCTCTTCCTTCGCAAAAATTCGAGCTTTCTCTTCCAGAAGAATATTTTAATACCATTTATCCCGATGGAAGTTACGTAGAAAAAGTCGATGGGCAGGTGGTGATTGTTCGCTCTCCGCAGTACGATGAACAAGGCAAAGAATGCCGTATTTATGTTTATGTCACTGTCCCCAATCAAAAGTAGATTTTGCTAAGAATTTCTTAATCTGATAAATCCAGTAAAACGAACGACAAGTGTAAGGCCGCTTTAGCGGCCGTTAGGGGGTTTGGGGGAACGGGTTCCCCCAAAAAAGAAAAACCGATTAACTATAGAGACGTATCGCATCCATTATCAGAGGTTTATCCTCTGATAATGGATGCGATACGTCTCTCTTAGGAGAAACGCATGCCGGCGGATTTGTATAGCAATGTTTTGGAGGACTTGGGAGGGTTGTTAGGGATTCGTCTCGAGCCGGATGCGAAGAACACGTGCATGATCCGGATGAAGCCGGGTGTGGATGTTTTTGTGGAGATGGACAAGAATCGAGAGAGGGTGATTTTAGGAGGGGAGGTGGGGGAGGTTCCTCCGGGGACGTATCGCGAGCGTTTTTTTTATGAAGCTTTGAGATTTAATGGGAAGGGATTTCCACGGTTAGGGATTTTTGCCTATAGTGGCCAATCGCAAACATTGGTATTTTTTCATTCCATGGAGATTGAGAAGGCTAGTGGTGCTTATCTTTTTGCGTTATTGCCTTCTTTTGCAAAGTGTTTGCATGCATGGCGCGAGGCTTTAGAGCATGGAGACATTCCCGAAGTGGAGTTAGAAGGGACTGCTTCTAATTCGGGAGGGGGGGGGATGTTTGGACTCACGACATAATCGACAAGGGAGCATGGATCCTTATCAACGGATTTGCGAGTCGGAAGCGGGGAAGTTGTGGGAGAAGGTTGGGATACGGCATCATCATGGGATCAATGTGCCTTTGTTTTCTCTACATACGGAACATTCGTGTGGGATAGGGGAGTATCTCGATCTGCTTCCGATGATCGATTGGTGTCAATCGATTGGGTTTAGTGTGATTCAGCTTCTGCCTCTTAATGACACGGGGGAAATGAATAGTCCTTACAGTGCCTTGTCGGCATTTGCCTTAAATCCTTTGCATTTGAGTTTATGGGCACTTCCGCATGTAGAAGAGGAAATTTCTTTTTATGATCGCATTTGCGAGATGCATCGATTATGTGAGACGCAACGTGTTGCTTACCCCATTGTACGTAAGAAGAAAGGGGATTTTTTGCGCGATTATTTTTTTGCGGTTCGCGAGCGAGTGTGCAAAAGTCAAGAATATAAAAATTTCTTAAAACAAGAGTGGTGGTTAAAAGGGTATGCTCTTTTTAAAGCTTTAAAGAGGGAAGAAAAAGGGAGGTCGTGGAAGGAGTGGCCGAAGGAAGTTCGTCATCCAACAAAAGCGGTATTGGAGCGCCTTTTTATTGAGCATGAGGAAGAAATTACCTATGACGCTTTTTTACAATTTCTTTGTTTTCAGCAACTAGAGAAGGTGAGAGAGAGGGGTGATGAGAAGGGAGTGATGATCAAAGGAGACATTCCTATCTTAATTGATCAAGAGAGTGCTGATGTTTGGCTTTATCGTTCCAATTTCCATCTCGAATTTGTTGCTGGTTCTCCTCCCGATCCTTATGCTCCAGAGGGGCAGTACTGGGGGTTTCCCTACTTTACAACTGGGATGCGATGGAGGAGGATGGTTTTTTCTGGTGGAAAGAGCGTTTGAGAATAATTAAGAATTTTTATCATCTTTACCGGCTTGACCATATTATTGGTTTTTTCCGGATTTGGGCAATCCCTTATGGAGATATTGCAAAGAACGGATCTTTCATCCCTGCTGATGAAAGTCGATGGTGCGAACAAGGGAGGCGGCTTTTAACCAAGATATTGGAGCTTTCACCGGCTCTTCCGATCGGGGAGGATTTGGGTTTTTTTCACATTCTTCCAGAGATGTTTGATTGCATGATTGATATGGGAATTGCGGGGACGAAAGTACTTCGTTGGCATAAAATACCTGGTGGTCCTTCATTCCTTCCTTTAGAAAATATCCTTTGATGGGAATGACAACCGTTTCTACCCACGATTTTGATCCTTTGGAAATATGGTGGCGCGACGATGCTAAAGAGGCGGAGGAGTATGCTCATACAAGAGGGTGGCATTACGCGCCGAAGCTCAGTCGAGATTTAAGAAAGAGTTTATTATGGGAGAGTCACCATTCGAATACGTTATTTCACGTCAATCTTTTGCAAGAGTATTTGGCGTATATTCCAATACTGTCTTGGTCGAATCCCGACGATGAAAGGATTAATGTTCCTGCAACGGTTTCTGATAAAAACTGGTCTTATCGTTGTCGTCCCTCTGTTGAAGAAATTGTAGAGAGTAAGACGTTGCGGCAACTTATGCTTGACGTCTCAACATAGTGCGCTCGGCCAAAAAAGTTGCGGTTCCCATAAGGCAGAAAAGGGTGCTGAAGGCGAGGACCCAAGAGGGAGATGTGAGTTGGCAGAGGAAACTCCCTATGTAAGGGATGGTAGCGCCGCGTAGGCCGACAGAGAGCACATTGATCGAGCTATAAAGCGAGCTATCTTCTTTTTTGGAAAAAATGGGGCCTGACATATGCCAACTCAACTCGCTTCCTGCTTGCATGACACCGTAGAGAAGAAAAGCACCGTAGAGGAAGATGGAATGGGTTTGTGCAAGTAGGACACCGATGGGCGAGGAAGAAGGCGGCAATTAGAGGACAAGAGAGGAACTGAATGAGAAGATGTCTTTCTTGGTCGGGGCGTAGCGCACCCCATGTTGACGAGCGATACTTGAAGCCGATTCCTTTGCAGGCGGCCATGGCAAAGAGGAGGTCGGTATAGGAGAGGTGAAGGGTTTCGGAGAAATAGGTGGGAAGAGAGGGTTGGAGAATCATCAATCCGGCTCCACCAAAGAAAAAACCGAGTTGGAATCGGGTAAAAGAGGGTTTTTTTTGGAGGAGAGCCCAAGCGTGTTTCCAAGGGGTTTGGAGTTGATTCCAGAATGGCTGTTTTGTTTCAGTGAGGGGTTTTTGTGATAACGAAGACGTTCTTGATGGGATCATGAAGAGCAAAGCGAAACCGAGGTGTAGGGGCCGAAAAGGGACGTGGTAGAAGGAGTAGGGTTCTGTCAAACAAGGGGACATGTTGTCGAGGAGGGGGGCCGAAAAGGAAGGGGAGGGCGATCATGCCGGCGAAATCGATCATGGATCCCAGGGCGCATGTCTTGCTCCAGGATTCTTCGGGAAGATTTCTTTTGAGGGTTTCCATCCATGTGGGGACCATTGCGCGCGTGAATGCCTTGTAGAAGCCGAATGCAAAGAGGAGGTAGGTTGGGGATGTGTGGGGATAAAAAAAGAAAGGAGAAGTGATGGCATTGGTTTTTGAGAAGGCTAGTTGTTGGAGGCCTTTGGGACTTTGATGGATTTTCAATGACCAAAGAGAGAGGAGGCTGCTGCGTTTTAAGGCGATAGCGGTAGCGACTTGCCATGGGTAGGCGTGTAAGTCATTGTGGAGAAAAAAGGGGATCATGCTGAAGATTCCCCAAAAGGGGACAATCATCAGGTGGTTCCAAATAAAAGCGAGGCGTGTTCGTTGGGTTGTATCCATCGTTCATCGGTCATTATACCAATTCTAATAAATAAGTGTATTACAGTTGGCTTCGCCTTCCACACGATCCATTGTCAAATCATCTACCATGATCTACAAATTCATCCAATTGATGACACGCCCTACTATACCTTCACTGAGAAAATCATCTACGATGTGCATAAAGACCTTTTCGTTTAGAATGGAGAAGGTGAGTTTGTGAGGTGGTGGTATGGATGGAAAAAAACGTTGTTTCGGCGGAGAACCTGGTAAAGCATTTTATGCAGAATACCATGATCATGAATGGGGCGTTCCTGTATATGACGACCGGCATTTGTTTGAAATGTTAATTCTTGAGGGAGCGCAGGCGGGATTGAGCTGGGAAACGATTCTTAAGCGGCGGGAGAATTATCGAAAAGTGTTTCATCATTTTGATCCTGCAAAAGTAGCGCGTATGACCGATTTAGAATTAGAGGGGCTCTGTCGTAACGATGGCATCATTCGGAATCGATTGAAGATCTATAGTGTCCGCAAAAACGCACAAGTTGTTTTGAGCCTGCAAAAGAATTTAGTTCTCTTTCTTGCTATATTTGGGGTTTTGTTGATAACAAACCGATTATCAACGATTGGAAAAATGCCATTGATGTACCCACAAAGAGTAAAGAGAGTGACGCTCTTGCAAAAGATTTAAAAAAGCGAGGGATGTCCTTTGTGGGATCTACGATCATGTATGCTTTTATGCAAGCTGTAGGGATGGTTAATGACCACCTTACCGATTGTTGGATTTGTAACAAGAATCGTGATCAATGATGCGTAGTTTTTTTTTTCTTTTCTGTGCCCTCTTTTTTTTAGGAGCTGCTGTTTCTTTGGCAAAATTGCGAAGTCTATATAGCAGTTTAGACCCGACTTCTGTTCGGGAACATCTCGCCTACTACCAACTCTATGGCGATTCGCCCTTTGGACAAAAGGCATTACAAGAGGCACTCGCGCTGCTTTCGGGAAAAGAGGCAATATCATCCATGCACCATGTCCCTCTCTTACCCGTTGAACAGGTGGATAGCATTATCTCTCTTGTGCATCCCCTTCTCTCTTCTCAATCTTCACCTCTAACCAAAGAGCAGATCGAGTGGGTGCAACAGATGAGTGCACGGCTTCCTCATAACCAATTACGCGGACATAAGATGGTCACGGAAGAGGAGGTGTTGTCTCTTGCTCCTGAAGAGATGGATTTAGCAAGGGCGCTTTTGATTGCTCTGGATGACCCCAATAAGGAGAGTTATGAAGCCCGCCTTGATTTGATGGCGCTTCAGATTTTATCTAGGACATCGCTTTCAGCTTCTCCGGAAGAGAAAATTCGAGCGATCAATCGTTTTGTGTTTGAAGAGGTGGGATTTAAATTTCCTCCTCACTCTTTATATGCCAAGGATGTCGATAAGTATACATTTCTCCCTTCGGTTATTGATTCGCAACGAGGCATTTGTTTAGGAGTTTCGATTCTTTACGTCTGTTTAGCGCAGAGGATGGGACTCTCTTTAGAGATGGTAACGCCTCCTGGTCATATCTATGTGCGTTACTGTGAAGAAGGGCAAACGATCAATATTGAGACGACAGCACGAGGGATCCATCTCGATACGGAGTACTATCTCGGGATTGATACACGAGCCTTGGAAGAGAGAAATCTCAAAGAGATGGTTGGGCTAGCATTTTTTAATCAAGCCGCCCTTTACTGGCAAGAAGAGGAACATGAAAAAGCTTTAGAGGCCTATTACCGCGCAGAAAAATATCTTCCTCAAGACATTTTAGTTCAGGAATTTCTGGCGTATCAACTTTTATTTTTGGGTAAAGAAGAAGAAGGAAGATCTCGCTTGGAAGCCATTGTTGATCAGATTCCCGAATCGAACGTGACAAAAAACATGGTAATTGAAGATTATCTTGAAGGAAAAACCGATGCAGAGGGGATTCGCGTCTTGTTTCTCCATGTTGATGAAACCCGTGATTCGATATTAGAAAAGAAGAAGAAGATCGAGAGTGCTCTCGATCGATATCCGACATTTCGAGCAGGTCTTTTCCATTTAGCGATTGCTTGGTTGCAATTGCATAGGGAACGGGAAGCAACGGAGATGTTATTGCGGTATCATGCTCTTGATCCAAACCACCCTGTGGTGGAGTATTTTCTTGCACAACTTTTTTTGCAGAGGCTCCACTATCCTGCGGCTTGGGCACATTACTGTTCTTGTAAAGAGATAACAGCGAAAAAAAACCATTTTCCAAAGGCGCTGCGGGATTTGGATCGAGAATTTCGCGTTCGTTGCCTTGCTCTTCAAACTGAAGGAGATGATTATGAGTAAAATTTATACAAAAACAGGGGATCGGGGAGAGACTTCCCTTTTTACTGGGCAGCGGGTCCCGAAGAATGATCCTTTTATTCAGGCTCTTGGTTCTGTTGACGAGTGCAATTCCATGATTGGGCTAGCTTTGTCTTTTTTACCGAACGAGCCATTCTTACAAGAGGCGAGGAAACAGCTAACACACATTCAACACGCTTTATTCGATCTGGGTGCTGCTATTGCCACTCCTCGTACAAGTCATGTGAAAAGTAAAATAGAAAAAACGCGGTTTGACAAAGAAGCAATTGCTTTACTTGAAGCATGGATTGACCAAATGGATCATGAGATTCCTCCATTACATACATTTATTCTACCAGGTGGACACTCTTCTGGTGCGGCTCTTCATTGTGCTCGGAGTATTGCTCGACGTGCAGAACAGGCGATGGTTCCGCTTCGGGCTCATGAGCTCGTTTCTGCGCATGTTTTTTGTTATCTTAATCGTCTTTCCGACTATCTTTTTGTCGCGTCTCGGTACATTAATCATCTTCTTTCTGTTCCAGAGACTTCTTGGGAGCACCATAAAGAGGCGTAATGTTTTTGTAATCGAAAGTGTGGTAAACTACCTTTTTTTGTTTGATATTCTAGGTGTTTCATATGAGAAAGGTTTGGATTTGGATGTTCTTGCATCTCTTTCGTTTTACGTTTTGGCTCCGCTACCGAGTTAAGGTTGAGGGATTAGAAGGCTTGGATTGTAAGAAAGGGGGATTGTTGGTTTTACCTAATCATCCCACTGTCTTTATTGATCCAACCATGGTCGTCCTTGCTTTCTGGAAAAAGACGCATCTTCGTCCGGTTGTTATCGACTATATGTATTACCAACCGATCGTCTATACCTTTATGAAGTTTGTTCGGGCTCTTGCGATTCCCAATTTTTCACGGGCTAGTAATAGCTTAAAACGGAAGAGGGGAGAAAAGGTGTTAGAAGAAGTTTGTGAGGGTCTTCGTCACGGCGAGAGTTTTATGATCTATCCAGCGGGGCGACTAAAAAGTTCTGGATACGAACAAATTGGTGGAGCCTCTGCTGTTCATCGCATCGTGCAAGATGTGCCCGAAGCCCAACTGGTTCTTGTGAGGACGACAGGTCTTTGGGGAAGTAGTTTTTCCCGTGCAGCAACGGGCAAGACCCCATCGATTACTGGGATGGTGTGGCGAGGAATAAAAAAAGCGTGTAAAAATTTTCTTTTTTTCACTCCAAGAAGAGAAGTGCGTATCACCGTTTCGCTTGCTCCTAGTGATTTCCCAAGGGAAGGAACGCGGCGCGATATGAATGCCTATTTAGAAGGGTGGTACAACGCTCCTTTTCAAAAACCGTTAGGAGAGCCCATCCAGCTCGTTTCTTACAGCATGTGGGGAAAAGACATGCTTTTGATCGAAGAGAGAGAAGTCATTGAAGAAGAGGAAGTCGATATTTCTTTGATTCCAGAGGAGATTAAGAAAAAAGTATTGGAAAAACTCTCTCTTCTCGCCGATCTTCCCGTTTCTGAAATCCGCCCTGAAAATTCTCTGAATGCAGATCTTGGTCTCGATTCGATCGACGGGGCTGAATTAACTGCTTTTTTGCAAGATGAATTTGATCTGCAGGGAGTTCCTGTACACGAATTGCCTACAGTGGCTCGTGTTATGGCTATTGCTGCAAAAAAGATCGAAGTGGAAGAAGAAGAAGAGGTCATTGTTCCTGGATTGGAAAGATGGAGACAACCGATTGAAAAAGAACGCATCTCGAACGGTAAAGGGGCGACAATTATTGAGCGATTTTTGAATAAATCGTATGAGGAAAATTCTCGAATTATTGTTGGAGATCTTCGTGCAGGCATCTTAACATACAAGCAGCTTCGGATGCGGATTGTTCTTTTAGCCGAACAGATTCGGCATTGTCCGGGTAAGTACATAGGTGTGATGCTACCTGCTAGCGTTGCGGCTTACATATTGGTATTGGCGATCCATCTTGCGGGAAAGATTCCATTGATGGTGAACTGGACAGTGGGACCTCGCCACTTGGATCAAGTGAAAGAATTATCGGGAGTCGAAGTGGTTTTTACTGCTTGGAGTTTTGTCGACCGTTTAGAAAATGTCGATTTTTCGAGTATGGAAGACTCTCTTACCATGTTGGAGGAATTGGGAAGGAAGCTCTCTTTATGGGATAAGATTAAGGCTTTTTATTGGTCGATGCGCGGACAAAAGGCAATTTTACGGCATTTTGGCTTAAGCAAGGGAAATCCCGATGCAGAGGCCGTTCTTCTGTTTACAAGTGGTACAGAGAGTGCACCAAAAGGAGTGCCGCTCACACATCGGAATATTTTAGCCAATAACTCGTCTGCGTTGATGGAGCTACCGATTTATACTGTGGACGTTTTATTGGGGATTCTTCCTCCATTCCATGCATTCGGATTCACGATTACAGGTATCCTTCCGTTGATTTGGGGAATTCGGGCGGCATACTCTCCTGATCCGACAAATGGAAAAGAAGTCGCTAAAGCAGTGAGCAGATGGCAAGCAACCATTCTTTGTGGGGCACCCACATTTTTAAAAAATATGTTGCAAGGAGCTTCTCGCGAGCAAATCGCTTCTTTGCGGATGGTTGTTACAGGAGCAGAGAAAGCACCAAAAGAGCTGTTTGACAAAATGGAAGAGATGGAAAAAGGGGGACGCCTTTTAGAGGGATATGGAATTACCGAGTGTTCTCCTGTTATTACTATGAATCGCTTGGGAGACCCTTTACCTGGTGTGGGACGTCTTCTACCAGGTATTGAAGGTTGCATCATCGATATTGACACTCATAGACCCCTTCCAATCGGAGAGCAGGGGTTAATCCTTGTACGAGGGGAGAATATTTTTTCTGGTTATTTAAACAAGGGGTTAAAAAGTCCTTTTTTAGAGATTGGTGGAAAGCAGTGGTACAATACAGGTGACTTAGGGTTTTTTGATGAAAAAACACGTTCTCTGGTTTTATCAGGGCGTTTGAAACGGTTTGTAAAAATTGGCGGAGAAATGGTGAGTTTGTCTGCGATTGAAACAGCTCTTAATGATGAACTCAATAGTACGAAGAGCCACTCCCATAAAGAAGGACCAGCACTTGCTGTTCTTGCGAAGGAAAAAGAGGGGGAAAAACCGTTGTTCTCTCTTGTTGTTAACTTTCCTCTATCCAAGGAGGCGGCAAATCAGGCCCTTCGCAATCAAGGAGTGAGCAATTTAGTAAAGATTTCTCAAGTTCATTGTATCGAAGAAATTCCCATTATGGGGACGGGAAAAATTCATTATCGGAGACTCGAAGAGGAATTTTTGGTTTGATTTCAAAAACAAGGAGACGCAATTTGTCTAGAAGAGAGTGTTCTAGGTTTCGCCTATGCTTGTTTTTTTTTTCCCATTGCTTCAATTCGGAAATCAGGTCAGATAGCATATGATTATCGCAAAAAACATAGACGAGTTTGTCCAACAACCTTTGAATGCTTCTTGCTGTCTCTTGGACCTCTTCTGAGCTCACAGGAGGATCGTTTTTGAAAGAATAAGGGTCGTATTCCCAAAGGATCCTTTCGTGAACCTGTTTTTTCCATTTTTTCTTTTCTTCTTCTGGAAGTGGTTTTTTTGTGGCAACAGGAGGATTATTCCAATTTTCTTTTAATTCTTGGAACATCGTATTGGGGTTACTACCCTCGTCTTTTAATACGTGATTCGCTTTTACCCAAGGATGGATTCCGGAATATCCTCGTTTGCTGCCCAAAGGAACTTGGTGGAGCAACTCGGTGAATGTCTCTTTAGGTTTATTTTCAAGGCAGGATAAAAGCGCGAGGCGCAAATAATTGCGATTTCCAATCAAGGGAATCGATTCTTCGCACGTTTCAAAATGTTGCATGGTCAATTGTTGAGAACATCCATTAGTATCCGTCACCTCTTTCCCCAAACAATTTTTCATAATCGATAGGATTTTTTCGCCAAGATGGGGATTTTCTTGCAGTTGTTTCAGTTTTTTTTCGGCGAGTTTTTGTTGTTGATGAATGGATTCGTAGAGAAAGAGCAATGGAATATTAAGAATGGCAAGAAGGGGGCTACGAAAGGCAATGCTTGCAAAGAGTTGGATGCGAAAGATAGGGAGAAGGATTTTTTTGTGTAGAGCATTTCTTTTCTGGCACTTTTCGATGTCTGCTGTTGCAAGGGTTTGATCGCTCTGCATCGCTGCATTTTCTTGTTGTCGGCTTGGAAAACTCAAAATAGAAAAAATCAGAGGGGAAAAAACCAGCGAAGTTGCGATAAAGGGAATCGAGTAAGGTATAGCGGCACGGAGAAGACTACCTCGGGCATCCAGCAATTGCTCCGTCAGGTATCGTTCTATTCTACGTCGTAACCACAGTTGGTAGGAGCTTTCTATGCGTACTGCACTCGTGAATACTCTGTTCGTAACATTGATGTCGAGTGCTGCGGCGTTCGCAGCACAAAATGTATATCAAGCTGCGGCTGGACCACATAATCGACCGATGCTTGGCGTACAAATGACGCCTGTGCCATTATCGGTACAAGAACAACAACACCTAGCACCAAGCCAAGGTGTGTATGTCCAAAGTGTGTATGGTGGCACGGCTGCTCAAACCATGGGCCTGCAACCAGGTGATGTTATTACCAGTGTTAATGGTGCACCAATTAGTGGCATGAGCGATTTGCGAAATGAAGTGTCGCTCAACCAAGTTGGCGATCCAGTTGAAGTAACAATTGTCCGTGGCGGACAAGAGCAGGCGACGATTGGACAATTTCAACCGTGGCCAACAAATATTCCATACGACCCAATTGACCCAGCGATGGAAGATCGTTTCCGCGAATGGCAAGAACGTCGTCTAGCACGTACGCAAAAAGAAGTAGATCAATTACGTGACCAAGCTGCACCATGGCAAAAGAATTAGCCGACTCAGAAAATGCGGCGCGGGATCCACGTTTATTTGGCATTACCGAACGTCCACCGCTTGGCCCTGATGGCATGCCACTGGCATGGCGTTTTCAATACGGCATTGGTTTAATTACGGCGCTTACGCAAGACGCCGTTGCTCAGGTTATTGATCAAGCCTCAGCCGAAGCGACAACCGCTACCGATTCATCTGTTGAGGCAACGGCTTCAGCAACTCGTACCTGGCGCTTTGATTGGCAGATGGCCAGCAATCGCCCTGCTCAGGAACCGCTCTAATGCGTCAAGTGTCTCAAGCTTTGTTGCTGGTAATTTTTTGTATGCCGTTGTCGTTGTTCATGTCGAATACATGGGCCGGTGATGCGAGAACGCCGAATGTCGTAACTGCTGCACCGAAGCCATTTTTAGGCGTTAACGTCGATGAAAACGCTGCTAGTTTTGATCCAAGCCAAGGCCTGCCAGTAACCGCAGTTATTCCTGGTGGCAG
>CALOCV010000042.1:0-19912 GCA_942491955.1 Parachlamydiales bacterium | reverse complement strand
CCCTTTCTTTGCGATGCCGTATGGCGGGAGAGAAGTCTTTGGAGTAGTCTCAAGTTTGTAGGGCTTTTTTTTGCTTTTTCTATCGTTCGCAATTGACGATCGATTGAAGATGCGTTCATGCCACCAAGACTATAAAGATCATTGATCGCAAAAGCTGCTTCAGCGACGAGAACATTGCACGATTGCGCATCGCTAATGTGGGCGACAGGGGTTGTAGGGGTGTCCAAGGAGGTTTTGTGGTGGTCCATCACGCTGATGACTTGGAGGTATGGTGCCATGTTGATCTCGTCTTGGTTGCAAAAATCGCGTAAGGAGACGGTGCCTAAAAATGATTGTTTCAGGTCATGGGATCGCACAATACCCCAACAATAGGGGAGTGCTTTTTTTCTGATGTCGTGACGGAGAGATAATCTAAGTCTTCCATCTTTAACCGCATCTCTTCGACATCACTTTGGAGAGAGAGTTGGGAGAGGGGAATCTCCAATACTTCTTTTTTGATCGATAAGTGGATATCGAATCGTTCGATATGGCTGCGCAGCACAAAAGTAGCGCGATTCATCACTTCGACAAGCTCTTCAAGGCAGTAGAAGGTCTCTGCTCGGTCCTTTTGGAGTTTCCCCTTTTTGTCAAAAAGGTTGGAATGAAGAATATTTTGCACATGGATAAAAAGGAAATGGAGTTCTTGAATGCCCATTTTTTGCAAAGATTCGCCAAGATGGAGAAAATGAGAATGGATTCCCTTTGAGATACCAAATGTTTTTTGGAAGAAAGATGAGAGGTCTTCGATCTGTTTGGTTGGAAGTTTTTGCAGATGACAAATTTCGTCAAAGGGGAGGTGAAAAATTCGGTCGACAAGGGTCTTGAACTCTGTTTTTGTGACTTCGCATTGAGAAAAAAGGGAGATGAATCCCGAAAGAAGAGAGCTCTCGAGCCACTGAAGAAGAGATTTGAAGGCAATGATGATGGGACGAACGCGTTCGAGATCGCGACTCCTCCATTCACCAAGGAGATGATCTTGTTCGTCAAAAAAAAGAAGGGCTTCGGTAGCATTTTTGTGTTCGATGGCATTCATTAAAGTGTTTCCACTCACTATTCGCATGCTATCCCGTGTTAGAAGATCCATGGCCGTCAAAAGAAGGGTGGTATCCGTTTGTCCTGTAATAACGAATGCATGTTTGCCAAAAATGTTTCGAAAAATTTTTACGAAAGGGGAGTCGGGGGGGCCTCCTGGAAGGGCCCAACGGTGCAATCCCGTTCCAACACGAGCGGCAAAAGCATCCATCCATCCCCAGAAAGAGGCAATCGTCGTGTCGACGTCGGGGGAGAGATGGGCAGCAACAAAATGCGTTCCATAAAATACTTTCCCCATACCGATAGGAAAAAGAGTGTGATAATCTTCACGAGGAATTCTTTTGCCAACGATGCGGCCGCGAAGATCTCGATTCTCTTCCCATGAGAGAGAGGAGAAGTGATTGAGCCAAAATTCAAATAGGGCAAGGGTATAGGGCTCTTTAAGAATTTTTTCATCGTTTATTCGTTGTATGTAGTGGGTAATAGCTGGAAGAAGAAAATTCTTCTCTTCTGAAGAGAGGATGCACTGATAGAGAGATTGATTCACTTCACTAAAGCGTTTGGAAAAGGAGAGAGAGAGGAATGTTTTTTTGGAAAATCGTTTGATGATGGTTTCCATTCCTGCAAAGGAAGCTATCGATATTTTGTAGTCTCCGAGTAGAGAAGACTTAAGGTGGGTCATTTCTAGCCTCAATGGTCAATATATAGGTTAATGGAACAACTCTGAATGGTGCCAAGTCTTTCGGCAATGAGTTGACGATTTTTGTAATCAATCCAATAAATTAATAATACCCATCCTAATAAATAAGTGTCAGAATTAGATTCAAGATTTTTCTGCGAAATTTGTTTTTGAGATCGCAGTAAACTATTGTGAATTTGTAAGATAGAAAAACAGATTTCGAAAAAAAAGATGAAGATCAATTTTCACACTTATTTATTGGGATGGGTATTACAAAATACTAAAGCCGGGCTTTCCATCGTAGAGGTAGAGATTTTCAGCCTGTGTAAAGGCGATGTCAGCAGATGCTAATTGGCCAAGAAAATGAACGATTTGTTTTGGGTCAATGCCTCGATGAGAGAGGTAACGACAACGCCAGTGATCAATACAAAGGGTCTCTTCTTGTTTTTTTGGCCAAACGATGGCACCCCGATTAGCAATCCATTCGAGGGCCATTTCTCCTGAAGAGAGACGCTGCAATTTTGTGACCAAGGTCTCTATCGTGCCATTGTGATCGATAAAAATATCCACCCCAACAAGGCGCTTTTCCTCAGAAAGAGAGAGGGAAGGTACTTTGTGAAGGATGAAGGGTTTCTCCCCATAGTGAACGGGAGAGAGAGATTCGGGCTTTTTCCCAAGGCGTGCTTCGACCGCTTGACCAAATTCTTGGGTTCCAACGGATTCTCTTTTTCCTCGACAGAGGTCATAGGTGTGAATTCCCTCTTCAATAGTGCGGAGCCAGGCATTGTGCATCATCGTTGCTTCTTTAGGAAATCCCAAATCGTTGCACATCATGACGGCTGCAAGAAGGAGACCAGAGGGATTGGCCGTATTTTTCCCCGCTTGCCTTGGTGCAGAGCCGTGGATTGCTTCGAACATGGCCGTATGCTGGCCGATGTTGGCCGAGCCAGCAAGACCGACCGAACCAGCAATCTGTGCGGCCACATCGGATAAAATATCTCCGTATAAGTTAGGCAATACAATAACATCAAAAAGTTCGGGTGTGTCGGCGAGTTTTGCTGCACCAATATCGACGATCCAATGCTCCGATTCGATCGAGGGGTACTCTTTAGCGACTTCGCGAAAGATGGAATGGAAAAGACCATCCGTCTGCTTGAGAATGTTGTCTTTGGTAAAACAGGTCACCTTTTTTCTCCCTTGCTGTTCTGCAAAGGCAAAGGCATACCGAATGATTCTTTCAGATCCCTCTCTCGAAATGATTTTTAGGGCTTGTTGCAAATTGCGTGTCGGACGGTATTCGATGCCGGCATAGAGATCTTCTTCATTCTCGCGAACAATGACGACGTCCATACTGGGATGCTTTGTAGGGACAAAGGGGGAGTATGAGACACAGGGACGGACATTGGCATAAAGGCCAAGAGCGGTTCTTACAGTAACGTTTAAACTCTTGTAACCTCCCCCTTGAGGGGTTGTGATGGGAGCTTTTAAAAAAGCATCGGTATTGCGCAAAACGTCCCACGTTGAAGGACCCATCCCGGTTGTTTCCCCCTGAGATAGACTTTCTCCCCAATTTCCACTTCATGAAAAACAAAGGGGAGTTGGGCAGCTTGGAGGATGCGTAGAGTGACATCCATGATTTCCGGACCGATACCATCGCCTCGAGCAAAGGCAATATTCTTTTTATGCATACGCTAGACCTTGAGCCATATCAATTACTTCAGTACAATGCAGCCTATGCGTAAACTTTTGCAAGACCTTCTTCACAAAGAACAACGATATCTCAATTTTTTCTTCTCTCATCTCGACTTACACCGAGCAGAGGAGGTGGTTAAGACATGTTTAGATTGTCAAGGCGTTCTTCTGTTTTCGGGTGTGGGAAAAAGTGGTCTCATCGCAAAAAAAATTGCCGTTACCATGATATCGACGGGAACAAGGGCCATTTACCTCTCCCCAACCAATGCGGTACACGGTGATTTGGGGATTGTAACAAAGGACGATATTTTCTTCGTATTGAGTAAGAGTGGGGAGAGTGATGAACTTTTGCAGCTCATTCCCTTTGTTCGCAACAAAGGAGCTCGGGTGATTGCTTTAGTTTGCGACCAGAATAGTCGGCTAGAGAAGGCTTCGGACTACACATTGATTCTTCCTTTCCAAAAAGAGCTTTGTCCTTATGACATGGCACCAACGGTCTCGACCACCATACAGATGCTCTTTGGTGACTTGCTCGCCATTGCTTTAATGCAGAAAAAAAAATTCCCTCTCGATCAGTATGCCCTCAATCATCCTGCAGGCCAGATCGGACGACGGCTATCATTGCGCGTTGAAGATCTCATGCTGAAAGAGGAGAAAATACCGACGACAAGCCCAGAAAAACGTCTTTTCGAAGTGCTTGTCGAGCTATCGACGAAACAATGTGGTTGTGTATTGGTCGTTAATCAAAATGAAGAATTATTAGGTATTTTTACCGATGGAGATTTGCGTCGCTCAATCCAGCAAGGGGGTAGTGATGCTTTACAAAGTCCTGTTGTCGAATTAATGACGAAAACACCCCGTTGGGTTTGTCCTGAAGAATTCGCAACATCGGCTCTTTCCATGATGGAAGGAGATCAGAAACATCCCATCATGGTGTTACCTGTTTTGAATGAAGAAAAGCGTGTTGTTGGGCTGATCAAGATGCACGACATTTTGCAGACGGGTCTTTGATGGATGAAGCGATCACTCTAACAACGACGGTTCTACCCTCTTTAAAGAGAAAAATATTGCTAAAAGGGTTCCTTTTTGCCGCATGCGGTGTTCTTTTATGGCTCTATGCAGGAACGCAATGGGATGTGCGCGTTTTGCAAAAATGGGGATGGTTTGTTTTTATCATTGGGTTTGTTGCTATCGCAGCTGGATTGCTGCCCTACCGTCGTTGTGTTCGTTTACAAGAGCAACCGCATCAGCTGATATTACATGGAAAGGGAGACATCACATATCTCATCGAAGGGAATGTTGTATGCACTCTTCCCCTCTCTTGGATTGAGAGAGCCGTTTTCTGTAAAGAGACCCATCCCTATGGTATTGCCCTTTTTTTTTGTTTTGTTGAGAAGGAGCTCTTGAATTCATCATTCATGAAACAACGACTCACAAGATCGCGACAAATCTATCAATGTGATCTCTTCCTTCCCTATTTTCAAGAAAGAGCATGGCGAGAATTGCAAGAGTGGTTAAGATGAAAAAGTACCGATTTTTTATCTTGGGCCTGTTTTTCTTGCCGATCTTGTTGATCCATGACCATTCTGCAGGTTGGGGAGGATGGCTTTCTTTAACGGAAGAACTCTCTTGGCAAGGGTGGTTTACCGTTGGTCTGTTTTGCCTCACTTTTTTTGCCCTAGTGAAAGAGTTGATGCCACCAGATCTCGTTATGGTATTGAGTGCTGGTATTTTGGTTATGGTGGGGATTCTCACTCCTGCTCAGTTTTTAGCGGGATTTGCAAAAGATATTCTTTTTATTATCGCCATGCTTTGCATTATTGTACGCACTCTTGAAGTGAATGGAATTTTACATATCATTGCGAGCCACCTTTTCCCAACAGCGGCGTCACCATCTCTGTGCATGGCTTGGCTCTTGCCCCCTATTAGTGCAATGTCGGCTTTTCTGAATAATACGCCGATTGTTTTGATGATGACCTCCATGGTGAGGAATTGGGCCTTGAAAAGAGAGGAGAGTCCCTCCCGTTATTTAATTCCTCTTTCATTTGCGGCAATCCTTGGGGGGATGTGTACATTGATTGGAACATCGACCAACCTCATTGTCGATGGTTTGCTGCGACAATATGAACCCACTCTTTCTATTTCTTTTTTTGAATTAGGAAAGATAGGACTCCCCATAGCGATCATTGGACTTATCTATATTATCTTGCTAGGTTACCGTTTTCTCCCTTCTCGTACCGATCCAACGACGGCGTTACAGGAACAAACAAGGGAATTTACCGTCGAAATGCTCGTTGAAGAAGAGTGTCCTTTTGTCAATCAAACCATACGGAAGGCATGGGAAGGGGATCTTAAAGATAAGCATCTGGTAGAAATCGAAAGAAGTTATCAAAAAATCGATTCTCCAGGGCCTGAGGATGTCATCCGTGTAGGTGATCGATTGATTTTTGTGGGTGATATCAACCAAATCGCCGATCTACACAAAATAAAAGGGCTCAAATCGACCGCCGACCCTCATTTTCGACTCGATCCGACATCTTCTCATTTTTCCGAAGTGGTGGTTGGAACCACATCGTCCCTTGTTGGAAAGACCCTTGGACGAGTGCAGTTTCGGAAGACCTATGGTGCCTCTGTTTTAGCTGTCTACCGACAAGGAAAGCGTGTCGAGGGGCGTGTACGAGACATTTTACTTCAGCCGGGCGATACGCTGATGCTCCTTTCGACGGAGCGATGGCGAGGAGCCGAATACTACCGGAATGATTTTTACTACATTCGACAAGATGAGAAAATTGTCTCCTTCTCCCCTTGGCGGATGGCTTTTCTCCTATCTGTCCTTGTTGCTATGGTCGTTGCTGCAGCTTTGGGCGTGCCGATGATCATCGCGACTCTCGGCGCTGCTATGGTCTATATCTTTACCAAAAGCATTTCTGTTCGCGAAATCCAACGGAGCATCAGCTGGGATATTTTGGTTTTGATTGGAGCGGCTTTTGGTTTTGGTTATGGTCTTCAAGTGACAGGCGTTGCTAAATACTTTGCACAACTCGTCATCACAATCAGTGGAGCACAACCTCGTGCCCTTGTCGGTGCGATTTTCATCGTGACTCTTTGTATTACCGAACTGATGACCAACAATGCCGCTGCACTGATCGTTTTCCCTATTGCGTTGCAAATGGTCCGTTTAGCGGGTTACGACAGTTCCCTCGCCGCTAAAGCCGTAGGAATTACCATTGCCATCGCTGCGTCTTCCTCATTTCTCACACCGATCGGTTACCAAACGAATACCATCGTCTACGGACCAGGAGGCTATCGTTTCTCGGACTATGCCAAAATTGGCTTTCCGTTAACGATTTTAGTCGCTGTCATGGCTATTTATTGGATCCCCATTCTTTGGCCTTTGGGTTAGGGCGTGTCATCAATTGGCTAATACCAATTCCGGTAAGAAAATGCATAAAGTGGATTCAGGATTTTTTTGCGAAATTTGTTTTGGAGATCGCAGCAAACTCTTGTGAGTTTGCAAGATAGAAAAACAGATTGCGCAAAGAAAGATGAAGATCAATTTGTGCACTTTCTTACCGGAATTGGTATAAAATTGCATCTCATGGCATCTGATTCGACGATCGTTTGCGTTCAGCCTCGCCAACTGAACTCAGTTTGCTTCGGCTTCCACACGAACGATCGTCGAATCATCTACCATGATCTACAAATTCATCTAATTGATGACACACCCTAATATCCAAGCAACTTCAAGAATTGGTTTGGGTGTGCATATAGGGAGTCATCCACGTCCAGATTTCGCTTACACGTCTTTTAGTGTCGCATTCGACGAGTGAGTTGTGATCATATCCAAGGAAAAAATAATGTTTTTCTTGGATGTTGTTGTTTTGAGAAAGTTGAGGTAAAGAAGAGCTGTATTCTTTCACATGCGAATCTCCAGGTGTGGCATAGAAGCGATATACTCTCGGTGCCACATGAGAAGCAAAGGGTTCGCGGAGTTTTTTAAGAAGTTGTTTGGACGATGCGCTGCCTAGTGATAATTCTTCGCATATTTTTTTACTCATCAATCCAAAAGTGCATTTTTCTAGGATATTAGGTGGGATTTTTTTTGCGATCTTGTTCACAAGAGAGGTACCATACAAAACTCCTCCTGTTAAGGAGAAATAGACAGGTGTATTAGGGCATTCTGTTCGCAAACAATACTCCAGATTGGTAGAAAAACGACTCCCCATAGATTGGCCATGAATGACAACAGGTTTACCAGGATTGCATTGAATCCAGGCTTTGATGGGATCAAAGATCGGTTTTATGGTCTCATCGTCTAGATGGCAATGCCCTTTTTTAGGAAGGGGTGGTGTAAATAGATCGATGGGTCTTTCTTCTTTATTCTGCTTCTTATACTGTGCAGTAAGAGCATTCCAGACAGAGGGTTGTCCATTCAAACCGTGAAAACCGACGATAAGACCTGCTCGATGCGAGATGGGAGAAAGAGTTTTATAGGGATTTTTTTTTCCTAAAAGAAGCGTATTTTTTACTGTAGCCTTCAAGAAATAGAACAAGCCTCTAAAAGAAGTAAGCATAAAATATTGGATGCGTTTGCTAAGAGGAGGGTTGTAAAACTGTTGGAAAAAACGATTTGGATAGATCGCGTTCTCTTGATCGATCCATTGATCATAATGTGACGGAAAATGAACTGGGACCCTCATGAATTCTCCAAATATTTGTAAGTGCATAAACAGAAAAAATTTTACACATTTATCTATTTAATTACAATACTTTATATGATAGATTTTTTGTTGATTTTGATCGGTATTCTTTTTTTATACGGAGGAGCTGAAGGTCTGGTTAAGGGGAGTCGTGATCTCGCTCTTCGCTGGGGAATCTCCTCTCTTGTCGTTGGATTGACGGTGGTGGCCATGGCGACGAGTTCACCCGAATTATTTGTCTCTGTGCAAGCAGCCCTTCTAGGGGAAGGAGATTTAGCTATGGGGAATATTGTCGGTTCCAATATCGCCAATATTGGATTGATTTTGGGCCTAGCGGCGCTGATCCGTCCTCTTGATGTCCATTTGCAAATCTTCCGGTTGGATCTACCCATTCTTTTTGTCGTTTCTCTTATTGTTTCTTGTGCGGGAATGTATGGTCATTTTCCCCGTTGGTTGGGAATGGGTTTGTTTGTAGGTGCGATCATCTATACCTCTGTCTTGATTGTTTTCGCAAAAAAAGAGGATAAAGAAAAAGAAGTAATCTATGTTCCTTCAGCTGAAATTTGGGTTTCGTGGCTTCTTGTTTTAGGTGGTTTGCTTCTACTTATTGGAGGGTCAGAAGCTCTTGTTCGAGGAGCAACGGCTTTGGCCACAAATCTTGGCATTTCACAAGCTGTGATCGGTCTTACTCTGGTTGCCATTGGGACAAGCCTTCCTGAGCTAGCGACTTCAGTGGTTGCTGCGCGAAGAGGTGAGGGAGATATCGTTCTTGGTAATGTAATCGGTTCCAATATTTACAATATTCTTGTTGTTCTTGCTTGTGCATCGATTTTCCGCCCATTGGATCTATTTGCCTTTAGTGGGTTTTCTTTTGTGGTCATGCTCCTTTTTACGGTGATTTTATTTCCTTTAATCCGAACCGAATGGACCATTCAACGTTGGGAAGGAGGTCTTCTTATTTTCTTTTACGCAATATATATTGCCATTTTAGCTAATTGACCACACGCCCAAGACAGGAAAGCAAAAAGAGGTTAAACTACTCCCTTTTTTCATGAGATAGAAAACATTATGGATATTCTTTTCTCTCCTACCACTTGGATGGTGATCATTTTTCTGATGGGTTATCTCTTGATTACCCTGGAACATCAGACGAAGGTCAATAAAGCAGCGATCGCTTTGCTTACAGGGATTCTTTGTTGGGTTTTACAATTTAGCCGCATTCCTCACGAATCCCTATTGCCCGTATTTTGTACTCATTTAGCGAGTACCATGCAGGTCATTTTGTTTTTACTGGGTGCTCTGACCATTGTAGAGATCATTAGCTCCCACGGAGCTTTTTCCCTCCTGGCTCGTGTGATTCGGATTCATTCAAAAAAAAAATTATTATGGTTTATTGGTTTTTTGACCTTCTTTCTTTCGGCCCTTCTCGACAATTTAACGACGACCATTGTTATTATTTCTCTTTTAAAAAAACTGTTACCTAAAGGCGAAGATCGCATGCTTCTCGGCTCAGCTGTCGTTGTTGCTGCCAATGCAGGAGGGGCCTGGACCCCTATCGGCGATGTCACAACCACCATGCTTTGGATCGGAGGACAACTCACCACACCAACGATTATTGAAATGCTATTTTTGCCGAGCATTGCTTGTGTGGTTGCCTCTCTTTTTTGTATGAGCTTTTTTTTAAAGGGGAGGTTTACTTTTCCAGAAGACAATGCAACGGAGATGGCTCCCCTTGGTCGCTTCGTTTTCTTTCTTGGGATCGGTTGTCTAGCAGGAGTTCCTCTATTTAAGCTCCTTACAGGGCTTCCTCCTTTCATGGCAATCCTTTTTGGATTGGGGATTATGTGGTTGATTACCGATATAGCCCACAGAGAGGTCGAAGAGCGTTACCATTTGCGTGTTCCACAAGTCATGTCAAAAGTCGACCTCACTACACCATTCTTTTTTCTTGGTATTTTGCTTGCCGTCGATGCCTTGGCTGAAGCGGGCCTTCTTGAAAAACTTGCTTTCTTCTTAGAGCAAACCATTGGTGAACCTCATTGGCTGGCAATCCTCATTGGTCTTGCCTCTTCCATTGTGGATAATGTGCCACTCGTGGCAGCAACGATGAATATGTATCCTCTTTCCAGTTTTCCAATCGATAACTCCTTTTGGGTTATGCTTGCCTTTTGTGCCGGAACAGGGGGAAGTATCCTCCTTATTGGTTCTGCAGCGGGAGTCGCTCTCATGGGGCTGGAACAGGTCGATTTCTTCTGGTATTTGCGGCGCGTTGCCTTTTCCGCCATCATTGGTTTTTTTGCGGGAGTTGGAACCTATCTGCTTTTGATGGCATAGGAAACCAATTTTTCTATATTGCGATGTGTTCTCGTTAATCCTTTTTTGGATATTCTTCTTGACGCTGTCGTGTGTACTTGTGAGGCAAAAAAACAAAATTAGTGATCTCGGAGAAACGAAAGCTTTTGGGATCGATAACGATCCTCCTCTTAAACCTTCTTCAGATCCGGCGTGGGAAGGGAATCAAGAGCTTTATCCAGAATGGAATCGAGGTTACCTAATTTCTTTACTCAACCTAACAATGACCGCGGTTAATTAAATCTTGATGGAATTCCATCATTTCAAAATGATATTGGCTCCAGTAGAGTTTAGTATTAATATAATGCCATTCGTCGCTACAATCTAACCCGTATTGAATAAGAGCGCTGATTACAGCAATAATACTTTTGGATCTCGGTTCTCCAGGAGC
Organism: Parachlamydiales bacterium; assembly: GCA_942491955.1. GTDB lineage: Bacteria > Chlamydiota > Chlamydiia > Chlamydiales > CALOCV01 > CALOCV01. The sequence goes on along the minus strand of CALOCV010000042.1, from coordinate 9,027 downwards.
AGCTAAAATACCAAAAGTTGTAAAGCAGTAACGCGCTTTGTCTCTGTCTGATATATTTGCTAACCACCAACATCTCTCTTTAGCGTCCTTATAACAGCGTTCCCCGTTTTCTTTATGGAATTGTACTTTTTGGGCACTGGTTTTGCACTCATCATAAGCTAGAACACGATAGTGCGTCATATGGTGATTTAGGTATGTATGCATATGCTGAATAGCAAGAGGATGTTCGAAAACATACGCTTTGCCTTCATGTTCGTAGGCATAATATTCAAAGCCATACGCTTTACTGTAGTAAAACAAACCTAATATTAAAAATATAAACGATAAAAAATATATCCAATACTGCTTAAAAATTTTTTTCATAGGGCGTGTTGTCAATTAAGCGGTTGACTAAATGGTATAGATATTGTGATTCATGTCAATTATTTTTTGCTGAATTCTTCCCTGTTCTGAGAGCTGGGAGTAGAAGAAGCTCTGTATCCTCTTTCCAGTTTTCCAATCGATAACTCCTTTTGGGTGATGCTTGCCTTTTGTGCCGGAACAGGGGGAAGTATCCTCCTTATTGGTTCTGCAGCGGGAGTCGCTCTCATGGGGCTTGAACAGGTCGATTTCTTCTGGTACTTACGACGCGTTGCCTTTTCCGCCATCATTGGTTTTTTTGCGGGAGTTGGAATCTATCTGCTTTTGATGGCATAGGCAACCAATTTTTCTATATTGCGATGTGTTCCCTGTTTTCTTTACAGAGGCTTTTGCAAAACTAGACTTCTTGCGTAACCTAATGAAAACGCAAAGAGGCAAAGACGCGAAGGCGCAAAGGTTGTTTATAGGCCGTTTACGAACCTCTCAGAGTCAACTCGTAGCGTAAACTTTCATAAACACTTTCTAGTAACCCCGGTCCTCCGAGGATCCGATGAACCTCAATTGAAGATCCAATAATTTTGTGTGAAATTTCATTTTCCATTCTTTGCGCCTTCGTGTCTTTGCCTCTTTGCGTTTTCATTAGGTTACGTAAGCGGTTTCGTAGTTGTAGATCCCACAAATTAAACCCAAGACCCAACCTGTTACGTCTATTCCTACCATCTACAGCTTCTCCACCAAGCACTTTCGCTCATTCCATAACTTTGACCGAGATGAAAATAGGTCCTATATTCTAGAGCCATTAAAAGCCTCTTAAGGCTTTTGCAAAAACCTCAAAAAAATGACAAAAAAGCGAAATTATGGTAAAACATTTTTTTTGTTAAAATTTATATTGGTGTTAGTGATGAAAATATTTTACAATTTAACCTCTCCAAATGCCACGATTTCCGAGAAAATTGCCAAAAGAGGAACGGCTCAATGGCGCTACGGTGCACGACACATTGCTCTTGCGATCCAAAACCACCACCCCCTCTCTCTTTTTGATAAAATCCAACACCTGGTTCTCGGGTTCTTGAGTGCATTCCTTTGGTAGGTCTTGGCTTAGCGATTGTTGATTATGTTGTGAATCGATGCCGCTCAGCAAAAAAAGTGCGGATTTGTCGTATTGAAGCAGAAGGGGCCTATCAGAAAGGCGTTGAGCATGGAAAGAAATTTCGTTCAGAAATCCACAAGATCTATTACCAAATGATCATTCCTTGGATCTACCAACAAGAAAACAAGAAGGTAATCGATGAACGCTTGGGGCAGCTCGATCTCTCGGATGATTTGAAACAGGAACTGAGTGGATTGGCCCAAGGTGCAAACATTCCTTATCACGATGTGCTTCTTGTTAATACTTTTTTGGATATTCTTCCCGATGCTGTCGCGTGTACTTGTGTAGCAAAAAAGGTCGATGATTGTGGACAAGTAAAAGCTTTTGGAATCGACAATGATTCTCCTTCTGATCTCCCCTCTTGTCCGGCAGATCCAGTGTGGGAAAAACAGATTCAAGAATGGTATCGAGAATCGAGACGAGGTCATCGGATTGCTAAAGCAGCAATTGGAGAAAATGGATCCGTGCATAGGGCGTTGAAAGAAGTTGGAGATGATCGAACGGTGCATTCGATTGTTTTTCGCCTCAAAGAAAAAGCGATCGACTTGGCGATCGGAGAGGGGTTTGCTGCGGATGCTCCATTTGCTCGGCTAGAACAAGACCATCTTTTGGAAAAAAACGGAAAATCAGCCTGATTTCCGGAAAACAATCATCAAATTCGCCGATGGAATTTGGGCGAAATCTCGACTGGGGAATGCAAAATTTAGCCGATCAAACGATTCTTTTACAACGAAAAGGGGCAAAAGGGACCTCTGTCGCTTCGGTAACGTTTCCTGGTTACATCGGATGCTTGTCGGCCATGAACAACCACGGCGTTGCAGCGAGTATTCTTAAACAAGGACGGCATTTTGTCGGAGGAAAATCGAATGCTCTCTATTTCTATGAACTCCTTTCAAAGACGAACAATGCAGAAGAATTCCATCAATCGGTCATGAAAGCGAATCTTTGTGGAACGATGAATGTAATGGTGGCTGACGAAAACGGTGCTTATCGCTATTGGTTTGCCAAAAACGGGGAAGGCGAAAATGAGAAGGTTTTTGAGCAACTCTCCATGGCACGTGGAGTGTGATTTTAGGCTGTATTGACTCATTCGTAAAATAATACATTTATTTACCCTATTTGGTATAATTTCTTCATTTTGAGCGCGTATATTTTGTTGCAGGGCCTTTTCCGTGGCGTGCTAATTTTCCACTTTCGATGAGTCGATGAAGAGCTCTGCCTGCAGAAGTGCGAGGTAGGTTCAATTGGCGAATAATGTCTGCCATCGATATTTCAGCGGATTTTTTAAACAAATTTAATATCAATGTATCGATGTCTTCGTGGATTGCATCAGCGTGTATTCTTGGTAAAATGCATTTAACAAAATTCGTTCCTTCGATGACTTGTGGTGATAGTAATCCCTCTTCTCTATAACTTCTGAAGAGAGTGATGAAGCCAGAGCCCATTTTTTCAATGTATTTGGCTTCCCATAAAACTTTTGCAATGCTCGTGTTACGAACATATGTGATCCCAGATTCTAAGTCCAACGTGTCAATGGGTCCTGGCAATCCCCCAGGACTGAAAATTTCGATTCGATCGGAATAAATTGATATTTTAATAGGAGCATGAATGTGATAATTTCGATGTAAAATAGCATTCATTAATACTTCTCGAATAGCAATCGGTGGAATTTCCCAATGTTCTTCTCGCTTTTTGCTTTCAATTTTAAAAGATTTGTTGATTCTTTCCATAATGAAGTCAAATGATTCATTAAATTGCTCAAATAGGGTGCCTTTGCAGGTTCTAGACGCGATAGCCTCTCGATCTTTGAAATTCGAAAAATGACAGCAAAGCACATAAGCTTCAGAGAGAAATTGTTGTGGAGATTTACCAAATAGCAACATTCCTGCAACTGTTGCATAGTCTGTAGTATGTTCTTGAGTAATGATCTCATAGGATCGCAAGACATCTTCTGTTAAGGGGGATATGACCCCATTCCGTTTGTGATTTAAAAAATATTGAATTTTGGAACTATCAAGGTTTTCTATTGTCGCATGATACAACGGAAGTTGATCATAAGAGATGCCTCTAGATTGCCACTTCAGTTCCTCAATGATATTGGCATCTGCTTTCATCGTCGATCTACCGAGCCGTATAAATGCCCCTTCTGAGAGGCCTAATGATTTTTGATAATACGGTTTGTTCGTTCCCGAAGAGACTTCAATAATTAAAAGAACCTTTCCATCGATTCTTTGCTGATAGATGAGAGGGAGGATAGGAGGTGTGCATGCTTCATAGATGGCATGATCGAGCCATTCCATAGCTTGATGCGCCTCATCTTCGGGAATGCCCTCGATGCTGCCATCGTTTTTGACACCGATAACCAGTTTTCCTCCCTTTGCATTGCAAAATCCGATGACGGTTCTAATGATTTTGGAACTGTTCGGAATAACTAATTTAAATTCTAGCCTTGATGATTCTTGACCCGGATACTTCATAAAACCCTCGAATTATACCAAATGCGATGAGCAAGTTTTTCTGAAGGGGAATTGCACATCGAATGGATTAACCCAATAGTATCATTTTGGTTTAATTGGGTCAATAAATAATTGGTTTATCAACCCAATCAACCCAACTGTTGTAGTTGGGTTGGTATAAGATTCAAGTGGGAGTCGATGAAGGGAGTGGTCTTATTCGTAAAGCGGCAATGAACAACCACGGCGTTGCAGTGAACAAACAAGGACGGCATTTTGTCGGAGGAAAATCGAATACTCTCTATTTCTATGAAATCCTTTCCAACACAAAAAGTGCACAAGAATTTCACCAATCGGTTATGAAAGCCGATCTTTGTGGAACGATGAATTTAATGGTCGTTGACGAAAACGAGGCCCATCGCTACTGGTTCGCCACAAATGGGCAAGGTGAAAACGAGAAGGTATTCGAGCAGTTATAGCACGGATTGATAGAATGGCACAAAATCCAAGTTGCCAAAGAAGGAGCAAAGATCGAGCTTTCTTTGGAAGGGGTCGCTCCAAGCAAGCTAGAAGATCTCGTTTTCGAAGGGGAGACCCCACATCGAGTCGGGCTGCTTGAAAGAAAAATTCGGCTTTTTTCACCTGCTGCTCCCGCTCTTTTCCCAAATGTACACTCTCTTGCAACCATCGATCCAGTAAATAATCTTCCCAACACTTTTCTAATTCTCGTTTTTGTTGCTGTATCCCTCCCGAAAGAGGTTGGTCGCGATAGGTGGCAACCAATGTATCTTCGTGCGGAAAGAGAAGGTGTTCGTTTTCCCAGGGGGGAAGAGGAGAAGAGGGTGAGGTTTGCAGGTCGAGAAGGAGAATCAAAGGCAGCAACCAAGCAGCAGGCAAGGCACCCTCTCTCTCTCTCAAGAGCCACCAAGCCGTAAAAAAGGAGAAAAGAGACCATAATAGGGTCCATTGGGAAACTGAGGTGAATAGGTGTTTCCATCTAGTTTCCCGTTTCTGTTCTTTCAAACGGTGGCCATACGTTTGTAAAAGATCATAATCCTCCTGAATTCGCTCCAATCGCTCTTCAGACAGCTCCAAGGGTAAGAAGGTCTCTTGTTGGAAGATATAATCATAGATGCGGAGTCGAGATTGTACCACAAAATGCTCCGCTAAAAAGCTGTGCCCTACCCAAAATAAGAGAAAGGAAAAAAGGATTGAGAGATGTGTAACAGCAAAAGTTCGCATAGGAAAAAGGATTGAGAGATGTAACAGCAAGGATTCTTCGCATAGATCCAGGAGTCTAACGTGAGGAATTTTATGGGAATTTTTTTATGCAGAAAAAAGAAAAAAGAAAAAGGCATTGCGTTTAAAATGAGTTCTTTGTATATTTGTTTTAGCTTCCTTCTGAGGATAGAGACGTAGTTCTCAAAGAAGAGAATAAACACCAAGTGGCGCAAATTTACCTTTAACAGCATAGATAAGGGTAATGTGTAAACAAGCCTAAATAGCGTTGTGCGGACTCTTTGTTTATATAAAGAGTTTTCCGTTCATAATTTATTTTTCTGTGAGAATTTGATCCTGGTTCAGATTGAATGCTGACGGCGTGGATGAGGCATGCAAGTCGCACGAAGTAGTAATGGAATTAGTGGCGGAAGGGTTAGTAATACATGGGTAACCTACCTTTAACTTTGGGAATAACGGTTGGAAACGACCGCTAATACCGAATGTGGTGAGAAGTGGCATCTTAATTCATTAAAGTGGGGGATCGTAAGACCTCGCGGTTAGAGAGGGGCCCATGGGATATCAGCTTGTTGGTGAGGTAATAGCTCACCAAGGCTAAGACGTCTAGGCGAGTTGAGAGATTGACCGCCAACACTGGGACTGAGACACTGCCCAGACTCCTACGGGAGGCTGCAGTCGAGAATCTTTCGCAATGGGCGAAAGCCTGACGAAGCGACGCCGTGTGAGTGATGAAGGCCTTCGGGTTGTAAAACTCTTTCGCCTGGGAACAAGAGATATCCGTTAATAACGGGTAGATTTGAGGGTACCAGGTAAAGAAGCACCGGCTAACTCCGTGCCAGCAGCTGCGGTAATACGGAGGGTGCAAGCATTAATCGGATTTATTGGGCGTAAAGGGGGCTAAGGCGGGAATATAAGTCAGTCGTGAAATCCCGGGGCTCAACCCCGGAACTGCGCTTGAAACTATATTTCTTGAGGCAAGGCGGAGAAAACGGAATTCCACATGTAGCGGTGAAATGCGTAGATATGTGGAAGAACACCCGTGGCGAAGGCGGTTTTCTAGCTTATTCCTGACGCTGAGGCCCGAAAGCTAGGGGAGCGAACAGGATTAGATACCCTGGTAGTCCTAGCCGTAAACGATGCATACTTGGTGTAGCCGGACTCAACCCCATCTGTGCCGGAGCTAACGCGTTAAGTATGCCGCCTGGGGAGTACGCTCGCAAGGGTGAAACTCAAAAGAATTGACGGGGACCCGCACAAGCAGTGGAGCATGTGGTTTAATTCGATGCAACGCGAAGAACCTTACCCAGGCTTGACATGCAGTGGACCGCTTCAGAAATGAAGTTCCCTTCGGGACCTCTGTGCAGGTGCTGCATGGCTGTCGTCAGCTCGTGCCGTGAGGTGTTGGGTTAAGTCCCGCAACGAGCGCAACCCTTATCGTTAGTTGCCAGCATGTAATGATGGGAACTCTAACGAGACTGCCTGGGTTAACCAGGAGGAAGGTGAGGATGACGTCAAGTCCGCATGGCCCTTATGTCTGGGGCTACACACGTGCTACAATGGTCGGTACAGAAGGCAGCGAAGCCGCGAGGTGGAGCAAATCCTAGAAAGCCGATCCCAGTTCGGATTGGAGTCTGCAACTCGACTCCATGAAGTTGGAATTGCTAGTAATGGCGTGTCAGCAATAACGCCGTGAATACGTTCCCGGGTCTTGTACACACCGCCCGTCACATCATGGAAGTTGGTTTTACCCGAAGTCGCTGACTCAACCGCAAGGAAAGAGGCGCCGAAGGTGAGGCTGATGACTGGGATGAAGTCGTAACAAGGTAGCCCTACCGGAAGGTGGGGCTGGATCACCTCCTTTAAAGGACAAGTTTGATGAACTTTTAGTGTCAAGTTTCTATCCTAGGTTGAGCAACGCTTGAAGCTTCTATACTTACCTTTTCTATGCTGTTAAAATACAGATTTTTATCTCTAGAAGAACAAATATCATAAAAGTATAATTATTGTATACATATGCATAGATAGTAAATGGCGTTTGAGTAAATCACTGAATACATAAAACGACGCTTGAGGGTAATAATGCGAATAGCTTCACAGCATACTTTGAGAAAAACGGTTAAAATATTTAATGCTGACAGAATATTTTTGGTCAAGTTATTAAGGGCTGCTGGTGGATGCCTTGGCATCAACAGGCGATGAAGGACGTGTATACCTGCGATAAGCTTCGGTGAGCTGGAAAAAAGCGTTGAGCCGGAGATTTCCGAATGGGGAAACCCGATGGGCTGAAACTCCCATCATCTTTGTCTGAATACATAGGGCAAAGAAGCGAGACCTGCCGAACTGAGACATCTAAGTAGGCAGAGGAAAAGAAATCAAAAGAGATTCCCTGAGTAGCGGCGAGCGAAACGGGAATAGCCCAAACCGAAGTCTTTGGCTTCGGGGTTGTAGGACCAGTCAAAAGATCGAGAAAGCCTAGCAAAATACTTCTGGAAAGTTGAACGATACAGGGTGATAGTCCCGTATGCGAAAGGTAGACTCAACAAGATTGGCACCTGAGTAGGGCCGGACACGTGAAACCCGGTCTGAATCTGGGGGGACCACCCTCCAAGGCTAAATACTCGTTGATGACCGATAGTGAACCAGTACCGTGAGGGAAAGGCGAAAAGAACCCCTGTTAGGGGAGTGAAATAGAACCTGAAACCAGCAGCTTACAAACGGTCGAAGGCCTATGCTCACTTTGTGAGAATGGCTGACGGCGTGCCTTTTGCATGATGAGCCAGCGAGTTGCGTTATAGGGCAAGGTTAAGGGACGTCCGTTCCGGAGCCGAAGCGAAAGCGAGTGTGAAAAGCGCGACTTTGAGTCACTATGGCGCAGACACGAAACCAAGTGATCTATCCATGACCAGGTTGAAGCAAGGGTAACACCTTGTGGAGGACCGAACCAGTAGATGTTGAAAAATGTTTGGATGAGTTGTGGATAGGGGTGAAAGGCCAATCAAACTTGGAGATATCTTGTTCTCTCCGAAATAACTTTAGGGTTAGCCTCGAACAATCTTCTACAGGGGTAGAGCACTGGATTCACGCGGGGGCCTACCGGCCTACCAAAGGAAACCAAACTCCGAATACTGTAGATCCGTTCGGGAGATAGACTATGGGGGATAAGCTTCATGGTCGAGAGGGGAACAGCCCAGACCGCCGATTAAGGCCCCGAATTCTATGTTAAGTGGGTAAGGAAGTGAAGTTTCTTAGACAGTTGGGATGTTGGCTTAGAGGCAGCCACCATTTAAAGAGTGCGTAACAGCTCACCAATCGAGAGACTCTGCGCCGATAATATCCGGGACTAAAACATAGAGCCGAAATCGCGGATTCGTATTTATACGAGTGGTAGGAGAGCGTAGTATTTGCGTTGAAGGTATACCGTAAGGAGTGCTGGAGCGAATACAAGTGAGAATGCATGGCATAAGTAACGATAAAGGGGGTGAGAATCCCCCTCGCCGTAAACCCAAGGTTTCCAGGGTAAAGCTCGTCTTCCCTGGGTTAGCCGGTCCCTAAGCTGAGGCCGAAACGCGTAGGCGATGGGAAGCAGGTTAAATATTCCTGTGCCACCTAAAGCTATGACAATGGACAGACGGAGTACGTTAAACGCGCGGACGATTGGTAGTGTCCGTGGCGATGTGGGAGTGGTTAGTAGGTAAATCCGCTAGCGGAATCTCTGGCATCGACCAAAGGGAATCTTCGGAGGAACTGATGGCGTGGCGCAAGGCTTCCAAGAAATACGTTCTAGTCGCTGATGGTGACCGCACCAAAACCGACACAGGTGGGTGA
>CALOCV010000041.1:0-8822 GCA_942491955.1 Parachlamydiales bacterium | reverse complement strand
CTAGACTGTGTTGCCTAATTCCTAGGGCAAAGATTCGTTCAGATTTCTTATTTTCACAGACATAAGATATATTATCAGACGTTGACAGAAACCCAAGATATGCGGTAATCTCGCTTCCATGAGTTCTAGAGTTGTCATTGTCGGAGGCGGTCCTTGCGGTCTTTGGACCGCTGTGCAAACCAAGTTGAGGAACCCTGATCTTTCAGTTACTCTTCTCGAACGCCACCAAGAATACCAACGTTCTCACCCTCTTAAACTCTCTTCCTCATCGTTCAAAGATAGCGCTCAAGATCATCGCCTCCAACGCATCATCAGCGATTGGTCAAAAAAGAAAAATATCCGAACCAGGAATATTGAAGAAAAGCTAAAAAAGCTAGCTTTAGAGCTAGGCATTTCTATCGATTATCGCCATGTCACCGATCCAAAGCAATTGGAAAAAGAGTTTCCCGATGCACAAGTATTCATTGGTGCTGATGGTTCCCATAGCGGAGTGCGAAAGAATGTATTTCAAGATGAACCCGATGTGCACAACTTGCAATACATTGTTCAGTTGACCTATGAAGTAGAGGGGTGTGGCCGAAAATTTTCCCAGTCTAAAACAGGGTTTTATTCCACGCTAAAACTTGTTCGAGGGTTTGTCTATGAAAAAGTGGGACGAACGGTTCAAGAAAAAACTCCCATCACACTCCAATTTTTTGTCGATCAAAAACAATTCGAAGAAATGTCTGGAGCCACCTTTAAATCTCCTGCTACCCTTCTTGATAACGCTCTTGTGTCAAAAAAAATGCAAGACAATATCTTCCTATGGCTTGCTGCAAAGCAACAAACTACCGGCGAAAAAAGGATCTCTGGGAGTGAAAAAATTGTCGTAACGCGATTGGGTCATTATCAAAGCAAACGCTGCGTGAAACAAAAAAACGGAAAACCCACTTGGGTATTGGTAGGAGATGCTGCATTCGGCGTTCCCTTTTTCCGCAGTCTCAATAATGGATTCCGACAAGGAACTGAGCTTGCAAAAGCGATCTCCCGGGCAAGACGACCTGAATTTACCAAAAAACCCCTCTTGTCTCCATTTTCCTCTTATGCCGTCTTTGTCAAGGGACAAGCCACTCGGGAAATCGCCATTGCTAGAATTAAAAATTTTTTTATTCAAATGATACAATGGTTCATCCGCATCAGTGGCCGTCTCCCTTGGCAAATTGTGAAATGGTCCGAGCATGAAGTCTTTCAGCTCCGCAATACTCCCCTATAGGGAATGGTCACCTAGTAGCTTAGATCTCCATAGGTTCGCAAACTGGACTACTAGTTTGCTCTGATTCTTCCAACATCTCTATAATTTGCGAATCCATTTCCAAACGCACTGCTAGAGCAAGGAGTTTCTGTCTCGACTCAACTCCATTATTCGTCAATATCTCTTTAGCGAACGATTCCGTCAAAATTTCTTCCAACTCCAAACGTTTGTCCTTTGTGGGCTTTTTCTCATCCTCCAACAGCAGTAGAACTTTCATACGGGCATTCAAAATATTTGCCGCATACTCGAGTGTCTGTTCGGGAGGATCACTTTCTTCAGGCGTATGGCCAATATTTAATTTTACGTCTAAGTTTCCTCTACGGGCTATCTCCAATATTTTTGATATCACCAGTGTTGGTATCAACATCAATAACATGTTCTTGTCAGTTTGTAGCCTCACTGCCAAATTAAAAAGCTCATCATCCGTAGACCCAACTTCCTTGTCTAGCAATACTCCCTTGTCTATCAAGGTCTTTATAATTTGTTTATCGGCATCAAAATACAATGCCATTTCAAAAGTTTTTATACTTGGTTTTATTTTTCCCTTCACCATCAGCTCTAATGCTTTTTTAGCTGCAGTGACGTCTTTATCGAACAACGCCTGGGCAAAGGCTTTTAGGGGTTCATCCACTATTGCATTCATCAATACTTGCATTTGCGTGTCATTATAAGCCTTTTGTTTTGCACCTATTAGCGCGTTTTCCTTTACGGAAACTCCTTTTTCCACTAGTAGTTGAACCAATGTAAAATCGCAAAACGTTATTGTTAAGAAGAGATGATATTCTGTAAATTTTTGATGCGATTGCAATATTGTTCCCAATATTTCATGCCCTTTTAAATCCATTATCAATGGTCCGATGTCCAACTCCTCAAGCCGAATTCCATGGGTTAATAAAATATCTACACTTTCTGGATAGGATCTATAGGCCGAAAGCAAATGGTAACTAGTTGCCTTAACCTGAGTTTGTTGTAGCAACGCTCTCAAACATTCAGGGTGTTCAAGTGCCTGACTAAATATTTCTTTAGTTGGTTTCACTTCTTTTTTTATCAGCTCTTCTACTGTTTTTTTCCGATTTTGTAGTACCGCAAACATTAAACTGTTTTGACTTGGATCATGAGGCATCAGCATCAATGATACGTCCTCTTCTAGCTGCATTGCCAATTGAAAAAGCGCATCTGTAGACTCAACTCCTTGATCGATCAATTCCTTTATAATTTCTTTATCCGGATGAAGCAACAACACGATTTCCAAAGTTGTCGTGCTGGGGTGCATTCCTTCAGCCATCATCCGCTCTAATGCCTCTTTAGCTGCGGTGGTTTGTTTTGCGAACAGGGCTTGTTGAAAGGCTTTTCTGTTTCCATTAGATTCTTTGCTAATCAGAAATTGCGCAGATCGAGAACGTTGGGTTACTAGAAGCCATGCTAATGCCTCTTCCCTTATTGATTCAGGGATAGTTAGCAATAGCTCCTCCATAAACCCATCTGTAACGTTCCACTCTATCGCTTTGACTACAACGTCTATGTCTGAAGGAATTTTTGCATCCGAGAGAGCCTTTGCTATCTCATCGCTAGCATAATTGCGGATCGCCTCTATCCAAATCTCTTTGGTTCGTTCCACAGGAGTCTCCAACAGCTCCTTTAACCGGGCAAGATTCTTTTGCTTTATTGCACAAAATACGTCATCTTGAGTTAGAATTGAGGCTTCAAAAAAAGCATAATTACTAAGACCGCGCGAAATGCCATCCATTTTTTTACCTGTTTTTTAGAATGAAAAAAGAAAGTTTATAGAAGCAAGGTCTTCTTGTCAAATTGATATCTATTTTCAAGGTTATCGCCGCTATTTTTGATTGACTTTAAAAAATCTTTTTTTTACAATTGGCCTCTGTTTTTAGGGGGATAGGGATGGCCCAAGAAAAGAATAAAAGCCGGTTTACTCGTCGATTTGTCCGTTGGTTTTTTGGGATCCTAGGTTCCATATTCCTGGTTCTGTTAACTCTATTCGCTTTCCTCCCCTCCATCCTCTCCACATCATGGGGAAAAGACCACCTTGTTGCCTTGGTCAACCAACAAATTCCTGGATCGATCCACGTTGAAGAACTTCACCTAACGTGGTGGGGAAGCCAATCCGCTCAAGGTTTTCTCCTTCTCGATGAAAAAAGTGAAAAAGTCGTCTCTTTTGATGCTGCAACCATCGACCACTCCCTTTTCGGTCTTCTCTTACAACAATCCCCTTTCTTCTCCCCCTTTGCCGTTGAAAATTTTACAGCCGTTCTCAATGCCGATGAAGCCGGCTCCTCAAACCTCGGCCGCTCCCTAGGCACCCACTTTGCCGCTTTTCTCCCTAAAAATCGCCCTAAAGCGAAGATTAATGTGCACCATGTAAATGCTTCACTCCAACATTTCTCTCTCTCAACAGGACCTGCCTACGCCTTTGCACTCGAAGGAACCACCTACGACGGAAAAGAAAAGGGTGAATTTGTGGTCAATGCCTTCTTGAATCCAACCTCTTCCCTTTCAGAAAATTCATTGCCCAGTGACCTCAAAGAATGGACCGAATTCCTTGAAAAACACCAAACGCAAATTCACGCCAACGTGCACCATCTCCCCACTCCCATTCTCGATCGCGCTCTCGCCCTCTTTAAACCGGAATGGAAAGGATTGATGATTCAGGCAGTAGGAGATGTGATTGACATCACCCTAGATACAGAAGTCGATGCAGAAAAGAATGGTCTTCGATTCCACTCATCCGTCAAAGCCCCCCTCCTTCAAAGTAAAGGAATTGCCGAAATCTATGATGGAACCATCCACCTCATGCCAGGAGGAACGATTGATTGGACGTTAACTCCGGGAGCCGCAAAATTTCTTGCGGGAGAAGACACCCCCCTTCCATTCCGTCTCAAAAAACCTATCACCCTGCACGCGAATATTAACGATTCCCTGCTCCCCTTCTCTTGGGCTCCCTTCGCCATGGATTGGACCCAGACCCAATGGAATGGAGAACTCTCTATCTCGCCCATCTATCTGCAAAGTGCGAATGGCAAAAATATCGTCGAATTGCAAAATACTTCTCTTTCATTAGAACAGGAACCATCCGAAAAACATGTTGCGCTTTATTTTACAAGCGAATGGATTCAGGAAGAACAAACGTTCCCTCTTCAGCTACATGCATCCATGCCCGATTGGGAACGGGGATTGGGCCTTTTCCACTCAGAAAAAAACGCCGTGGATTTGCAAGTGGAAACCGAAAATCTCCCCCTAGCTCTTGTCGACCTAGTGTTAGGGACAGAATCTGTCGTTACCGATATCTTAGGAGAGCATTTCCGCTCCGCTATTGAATTCCATCGCGAAAAAGGAAAAAAGCTCGAAGGATCCTTCCATATTCAAACCGAACACGTGAATATCCCTAATATTCCTTTCACTCTTGGAAAAACCCTGGAAACAGCCGAACCTCTCCTTGTCGATTTTTCCCTATCACGCCCTCTTTTAGCCCGTTTTGTCCCCGCGTCTGCCATTCCTTTTCTTAAAGAAGAAGTCCATCTGACCCTCTCGCTCAACAAATTTTCTATTCCCTTTGCAACCCGAGATAGCGAACGCCCCCTATGGGCTCAGATCGATGTCGATTTTGACGTGGCTGGAGAAGCATTGCAATGGATGGCTCTCCCCTATCTTGGCAACATCCAACTCTTCGATATGCGATTTCACCTCGATGGGTCTTCACTCGATCGAGGCAAAGCCTTTGTTACAGCTAAGATAGAATCTTTTAATCGTCAAGGAATCACCCCAGCTGTTATCGGGGGGGCTACAGAAATCCGTTTGGATGCCAAACTCGCGTCAAGTAAAACCGGTGCTTTCATTCTTCCTCAATTGCGAGGAGAAATCAAAAGCGATCTTATCCATTTTTCCATTGAAGGTTCCGTTGATGAGCAAGGTCACCTCCTTCTTAATAAACCAGCCGAAGGAATCTACACACTGACCACATCAGCATTAACCGACTTAGGTTTCCTAAAACCATCGCAACCCGGTCTTGTTCAACCCACCCCTGTAACATGGTCTTTCTTCACAAAAGATCCTGTTTTGTGGGGAAGCGATGCATCCGAAGGAGAAGTATGGCAAGGAGAAATCCGTTTTCCCCAATTTGCCCTCGGTCGAGAAGGGATCCCTCTGATCGAAGTGTATGATGTGTCAATTCCTTGGGAATGGAATGCCATTACCCAACAAATTCAAGTGCAATGGGAAGGGAGAACCATCAACGAAGCATCACAAACTCCTGGCGAATTTTTTGGTAAAGCCTCTATTCAAGACGGATTGACAGCGGAAGGGAACCTCAATTGGAACCAAGCCACAGTAGGACTCTATGGCACGGCAAAATCCCTTCCCGTTCCTCTACTTAATATCCTGCTTAAACGAGACGACCTGGTCTACCTCCTTGGACCTACATTGTCAGGAGAAATATCGGCAAAGCGAGAAGGCGATCGTCTTAAACAAGGTGAAGCCTCTTTTGCTCTCTCCAGTGAGCGTGTACGCGGAGAAGGAACATTCACTATCAAAAACGATCATCTTATCTGCACACCCGGGAACCCGATTATTTTTGACTGGGTTCTTTCCCCTGAAGCTTTTAGTGTCTTACGTGAAAATTTGAAAGAGGTGAAAAAACAGGACGACTCCCTCTTCCTTCAAGAACCTTCTACAATCCATTGTCAACTCGAAAATCTCGATATTCCCCTAGCATCAAAAGGAAAAAAATGGTTGCAAGATGCCCATTTTTCTTTAGAATTTGGGATGGATCAAGTCCTTGTTACCGACTTGAAACGAGAGCAAAACCTTCGCTTCGTCGATATCGTCGGAACCTTTTTTAGTAAAAATCTTGCCGAAGTACTCCATTTTTCTCTTAAAGCAGATGGAGATCCCGTTCTACAACAAGAAGAACGAGGAAATATTTTCGTCGAAGGGTCTATGAAAAATGGATGGACTCCTGAAGGTCGCATCGATCTTTCCGCTTTAGATTTCCAACTCCAAGCCCAATTACAACAAATCCCCTTTGGTGCCATGTGCAATCTCCTTTTTTTCGGAGAAGAGATTCAAAAGCGCGCCGATAGCCTCCTTGGCGAAAAAGTAGATGCCACGATCGAAACTCATCTTTGTGATAGAAACGGAAGCGTTACCGTCGATGTTGAAGGAACTCAAGGAAATGTCTCTCTGCAAGGAGAAGTGAACAACGGAATTTTCACCCTTTCACGTCCCCTCTTAGCAGAAGTAAATATTACCCCCGAACTCAGCCAAAACGTGCTGCAAGATGTTGTTCCCCTCTTTAGCGGAGCCAAATCAGCTGACCATCCTCTTCGATTTATCATTGATCCAGAAGGCTTCACTCTCCCTTTATCCCCCTTTTCCTTAGAAAACTTTACTATGCCAAAAATGGAAATCAATCTAGGAAAAGTTGCTTTCGGCAATGAAGGGCAACTAGGAACGATCCTCGATATCCTGAAACCTGCAAAAGCAGACCAAATTACAGTGTGGTTTACCCCTCTGTATCTCAGCTTTCGTGATGGAGTTATTCAGTGCGAACGACTCGATATGCTTGTAAATGAACTCTACCCCATCGCCACATGGGGTCGTGTCGATTTCATCAAAGACAAAGTCCAAATGGTGGTCGGCCTGACAGGTACCGCTATCCAACACGCCTTTTCCGTCGACGATATTAGCCAAAGTTATATGCTACAACTCGATGTCCAAGGCTCAACCCGCCACGCAAAAATCGATAAAACTAAAGCAACCACGCGAATCAGCGCCCTTGTCGCACAAGCAAAAGGTGGCATCCGTGGAAAAATCTTCGGATCCGTCCTCCAAATGGCTTCAGGCGATGGCCTCGACCCACAACCCCCTCCCCCAACAACATCTCCTCTTCCCTGGATATCGACAGAAGATCTCCTTTAGTTCAGAAATAACATCGCGTTATTGTGCGAAAGCGACAGCTTTCGCACAATAAAAAGAAGCAAAAAGAAAAGCGAACGCCAGAAGCGAAGGGTAAGACTCGAGGCCGCGCCGCCCCCGACGGGGGGGTTTTGGGGGACAGGTCCCCCCAAAAAAAAAGATGCGTTAGGAACGTGGATCTGTAGCGCGGATGATTTGGCTGACATTTTTTTTGTTAAAGCCTTTATATCCCTCTCGTCGTTGGAGATTTTCCAGATGGCTACCGATGGCACCTTCTTTAAGAAAGTGATGGGCTTGTTCTTTAGTAATTTGTTGGGTTTGAAGAAGGTGTTCTATTCGTTTTGGATCGACAGGCCAACGTTCTCCTTGGGTAAAAGCTTGGCGAAGGTAGGAAAAATCGCTAAAGGGTTTCATCATGGAGATACCCTCTTTTTTAAGATCTTGTTGGAGATGATCGAAGAGAAACTGTGCTTCGAGATGGTGCATTCCCCCTTGGAAGATGGAATCGCCGTGAAGGGCGCACCAGAGTCCTATGGTTCCCAGGTTAGGGAGAGGTGTGAGGTCTTGGTGAGCGAAGTCGATATCGATCTCTCCTGGAGCGAGATCGACATCGAGGAAGAGAACCAATCGACAGGTGGGATTTTCCATCACTTGCGCTCCCCAACCGGCTTCTTCACCGGCATAGAATCGCTCTCTGCAATGGAATCCGATAAACTCGAAGAAGTCGACTAGAGCACGAAAGTGTTGTCTTGAAGAGCGAAAGGTGTGGTGGTCGTGGTTTGCCCATCCCATACCGAGGTGATCTTGTCGATTTCGTTGGGTTTGTCCCGCTCGATTCCGTTGTTGCCAATACTCTCGTTCTCCTTCGAGGATGAGATGAGCGGCGCTATCATGGCCAACGAGAGCAACGAGATGATCGGCGATGGTTTGGGTTTGTTTCATCAAAGAGACCGTATCTTCAGAATAGCGTGGGCGGGTCCACCACAACTCTTTTGCTTTCCAGTAATGGTAAAGATCCCTTTCTTTCCAAGGGAGGGGTTCCATGGATCGAGTTCCCCGTCTCTCCACCACAGAGAGGGAAACATTGGATTCTTGACAGATGCACGAGCGTCGGAAAGGAGTGAAAACACTCCCTTCGATCTCTCTATCGAGTCCGCGAACGAGGAGAAAGAGAGCGATGGATTCAACGTTAACGGCAAGGTCTATCTCTTTTTTATCTTGGAAAACGATTTTCGGAAGCTGCGCTCCGGGATGGTGTAGGGCTTCCCATCCTTCTCCTGATGAGAAAGGGACGAAGCCTTTTTTGCGGCTCTTTTCTTCTAGAGGGTGGTTTTTTGGAAGAGAGATGTGATCGAGCCAATCAAAGAGGCGCGTGCTCGTCTTTTCTTCGAGATCTTTGGATAACTGTTGAATGAAAGAATTTTTTGCACAAGCGCTTTCGACAAGATTCAGAAGAAGAGCCTCGGCTTCCTCTTCTCGTTCCCAATGGAAGGGGTGTTCTTCACTCATACAGACTCCTTAAGAATTGAGCTAGGTGGATGGGCCTTTGCCCTGTTGCGAATGTGATATGGTGACGGCAAGAGAAACCATTAGCAACAAG
>CALOCV010000040.1:0-10904 GCA_942491955.1 Parachlamydiales bacterium | reverse complement strand
ACGTTAAACAATACAGAGCCGATTTGCGCACAGGCATCATCTTTTGTGAAGGACGGCGCTTTTGGCAAGAGGCCTTTCCTTGGGATCGATTGAATGCATGGGAAACCGAACAAATTCAAGAGGTAGCAAGAGATCTCATCAAAAAAGGAGAAGGCATTTTTGGAACACCAGATGATTCCTTTACTGTAAGAGTTTCCAAAGATAAAGATAAGGTTCAAATAGAAAAATTTCTTGTTTTTGAAGGAAAAAAAAGAAAATATCTTTACCAAGCCCATCAATGGATCTGCTGTTTTCGAGAGGGTCATGACCATCCATCCAATATCGCTCCGAGTCATCCCTTTATAGCAAACACCGTTTTGTGGAAAAGCACAGATCCTAGTGATTCCAATCATTTTTACGTTGTGGATGAAAATACCATTCCGATCGCTAAAGGAGTCGAAGAAAAAGAAAGAGCAACGATCTATAAAGTCGATAAGCAAGGTTTTTTAATCGATCCAAACGATCCCATTACTGCTGTTATTCAGCCTTCTAATAAACCTAAACCTTCTTGGCTCACTTTAATAGAAGAAACTAGCTCCCTTGAAACCCCACTTTTTTGGGTACAACAAGGAAAGCTTCATTCCATTGTTTTACCCCCTTCACGAAGCCCTCTACATCTCCGAATTGTTAACATTGAAGGAAAAAAGCGTTTGGCTTGTGAAAATTTAGGAGGTGAGTATCTCCTTGCTCATAGACAAGATCACGAACTTGTTGGGCATCTTCCAGGAGCCCTTCTTTTTGAAAATAAGGATCCGTTAGAGCCTCGTATGATGATTCTTCCGAGCGCCTTGATCGATGCAGAGAATGGTCTTGCCGAAAAACCTCGAAGGGATTGTGTAGGACGTTTTTTTGGAACAGAGTTTATTCACCCAGAGAAAAAGAACTCGTCTTATTATTTCTATGAAATTGATGAAAAAACGCAAGAACTTTATTCCTCGTCTAACGAGGCAATGATCTATCTATTCTATGCACTGCTTAAAATGGGAGAATACCAAAAAGCGGAGGGAGTGATTCGTCGGCTTCAATTTATTCGCATTCTCTCCAAGGAAGAATTGAACCTTTTTATGATTATTTTTCAAGAATTAGCAACAGACCATACCCCCTCTTCCATAGCACTCCGAGCACAATTAGCTATGCTTCTTACTCGAGTGGATACCATCTCCCATACCCACCAAAACAAACGAGAGTCAGAGAAAGAAGAGGAAGAAGAGAAAGAAACCATTTCCCGATTCGAAGGGGTTGTAGATCAGATATCTACCGTAACACCAGAAGAAACCGCTCTTGTCTTTAAACGCATCCTCCCTCTTCTTTCAGAATACATTTCCCTTGAAGGGCGGGGGAAATACTCTCCTCTTCCTCAAACGTTGCGTCTTACACGAAAAGAAAAAAAACGTTTATTCGAATGGATTCTTCGGGGAGATCTCATACCACTGCGAGGACATCCCCATTTACTTGTCGAATACGAACTACTTCAAAAAGATGTCGTGAAAAGAAACAATCAAATGATTTCGATCGACGATGAGATCGAAACTTGGCTCTATAACTACGTAGACGAGAATGTTTTTCAATCTTGTCTTTGGCCCTTTCCTAAATCGCATTACCCCCCCAACAAAATCTCTCTTCGACAAACAAACGAAGCTTTTGGAAATGATTATTTTTATTTTTTTCTGCGGATCAATCAGGATAGAGAACAAAAAGATGCTTCTATTGATCAAGATTTGCTCACACTCTATTTGGAAAGAGATAACGGGAATAAACAAACAATTAACCAGCTCCGCTTGCTATTTTTAGCACGCAAAAATCCAGCAGTTGCTAACAAAATTTACCTAGCATATCAAGACTATGTTACTCGAATGCAGAAGGACGGAGAGAACAAAAACGCTCAACAAAACCAAGCGTCTCTACAAGACACCATTAAAGAGGTCTTGCAAAGTGAGAAAAGGAAAGCCTCTTCACGTCCAGATCGGGGTGTAGAATCTCCAATTCGGATCGTTTCTCAAGGTAAAATAGTCCGCAATGGACGCCATCATAGCCGCTTTTCGTCGAAAACAACCTCTTCTCCACCTCTAAATCCTTGTCCAGCAATTGTAGTTAATCACTTTTCTTCCCCTCAGGAGAAACCCGTATCTCCCGTTGTAAAAGAAAATTTTGTGCTTTCGCAACAAAATCTCATCGTGCAAAGCGATTCCTTTGGTTCCAAAATCCAAGAACAGTTGATCCATGCCCACGAGACGAATCGAAAAAAAACCTATCTCTCCTTTTCCTTAAAAGGACAGGCTAACGATCTACTCTCATCGCTGCAACGGGAAAAAAATCGCATCCAAAAGGATATGGATACTCTTCGAAAAGCGATCGAAACGACTGCTAACGGGGGTGATGTTTTGCATCACTTCGCACGAGGGGGGAGGCAAATCCCGACTCTTACAGTACACGATTTGATTTTCGATCCCAATCACATCCAACTCGCTTTAATGGAGCCAACTGTAAAGGGGACCCTCCACAAGCAACTTCTCGATTTTATGATCCTTGGAGTGCAGGTCGATCAGATCAAAAAAGCACAGATGGCGATACGGAAAGGCAACGTTCAGGAAGCAGCAGAAATTCTTGCCTTAAAGAGAGAGTACAATCCTTACGAGGAACCGGAATTATTGCAGTACGAGTACTTTTCAGGAAATCAATTGCGCACACAACCCGATCAGGCTGGAATTCTCAAAAAAACTTTTAAACGAATTTTTTCCAATGATGAAAGTTTAGAAAAAAGTGCTGCTTTACGGAAACTCTTTTTCGAGTTTCAAGCAGGGGGAGGCAAGACCAAGGTTTTATCGACCATCATTGCTCTTCGAACTATTCATGAAGGGAAACAACCCGTCTTTTTCAGCCTTCCCGACTTACATGACGTCGCTAAATCCGATCTACGCGACTCATTGAGCCGCTATCTCAAAGTGAAACTGAGTGTCATCGAACTAACCCTTCTCGACAAACCCGATAAAGACCAATTAGGGGCGATTCTTCAACAAGTCCGTCGTTCGAAAAAAGAACAGCGATGTGATGTAATCACGCCAGAAACGTGGCACTGTCTCCATTTGAATTATCAAGAGGCACATATTCTTGATGATAGAGAACGTTTACCTATCCTTACCGATATCCTGACGCACTACCGCACACACGGAGTATTCCTCATTGATGAATCGCACGTCAATCTCGATTCTTTATTCCGGTCCAATATCGCCTTTGGAGATCTTAAATCTCTTCACGTACGGGAGCAAAAACTTTATCTCGATGTGTGGAAAGCCTTGTTAGGCAAGGGAAGTTCCCTTCTGATGAAAGATCAGCAACCTTTGTACAAAGCATTGGGAACAAATCGTGATATTCTTCACGTGTTAAAAAACGAACAGGCTTTACATGTAAAGAAATATCTTCTCGAGATCCAGAAATCTCTTATCTCTTTCGTCCTCAATCACCCTTCGATGAAATCTTGCAAGGAAGATCATAGAAACGATTTAGCTAAATATTTTGCCGATCTAAAAGAAAATCCTCCCCAATGGCTTTGCGAAAAATACACACAGGAAGAAGAGAAAAAAGGCTTTGTCAAGATGTGTGGATTGGTTCGAGGGATCATCCATGTGATCCTTCCTCACGCAGCAGGCCTGGTCCATCTGATGGATTACGGTCGTGCGATACGTAAAGATGATCCTTTAGACTCCCCTTGGGAAAGCAAAACCCCCCTTTCTTCCAAGTTTGAAAGCATTGATGTCACAACGGCGTTGACGATCCAGGGAATGTATCAAAGAGGTCTTCAGACCGATCAAATGAGAATCCTACTCACAACCGTTGTTGAAGAATATAAACGGATCATCTCAGAAGAAAACTATAAAGACGTTGAAGAAATTCCCATTTATCAAATATTTCTATCTTGGCAAAAAGAGGTGGTGGAAAGGGATCGTATTTCTATTGTAGAACTCACAGAGTCGTGGTTAAAAAAAGATGAAAACATCAATCTTTTGATCAAAAGATTTGGAAAAAAATCAGCTGTCATTGATCGATTTCTTTTACAAGAGGCTCTCCCCTCTGCAAAAATGTATAGCAAAAAAATGACGTCAACAGCTGCAGATTTAGCCGATGGAAGCTTTGCTATGATCTGTTTTTCAGCAACTCTTGGTCCTCATGAAAAGTATCCTTTCCTGCTCAAAGCAGATGAACAATTCCTGAGAGATGCTCCTTTTGTCGCTGCTGTTATCGATCGCTCCTGTTCAATAGGCAGCCAAGAAATGCATCAAGATATCTCAATGGGCTCACCAAAAAAGCTCTTTGAACAATTGTTTGCAAAAAACCCACATTCTTGGAATGCGCTCGAAGGGTGGTTGAATGTGGGTGGTTATGCTAAAGAGGTCGATTCCGAAGAGGCTGCTGTACAATTCCTCGATTTTGTCAGAGAGAAAAAACTCGACTTTGATGGTGTTGTCTACTTTAAAAAAGTAGATGGAGAGAAAGTACTCTTTCTCCGCAAGAGAGGAGAAGGAAAAAGTGCAGAATTTGATGAAGAGATTCGCTTAGAAGGGAGTAACCTTGCAAAAGAGCTACCTAAACATGGCGTTCGAGGAAAGAAAGTTTTCAAGATTTATGGACCGAGTGAAACCACAGGGACAGATCTACTCCTCTCCTCCTCGGCAAAGATGATGCTGACAATGGGAGAGGGGTGACGCTATCTCGTCTTGCGCAAGGGATTATGCGGATGAGAAAATTTCTCTTATCCATTGGAAAATGGGAAGAGAGCCAGCGCCTAATTTGGGTTGTTCCTGAGGCACTGAAAGAAAAAATCCAAAACGATCTCGAATTGGATAAAAATACCGAAATTTCCTTAAAAGACATTTGGGATTGGACGATTTTGAATGAAGGGGGGATACAAAAAGAGGCGATATGGGCCTGTAGTATCCAAGAAATTGAATTCCTCTTTCGTCAACACATTCGTCCCTATCTCGACGAGGCGACCCGGGCCAAAAATTGGGAAGTGAGAAATCAATACTGGAAACGCCATCAAAAAGCCTTTGCTCTTGCCTGTGGACGTGATCCTTTCCTTTTATGGGGAGGAGCAAAAAAAAACTATTGCAACGCGAAATTTTTACTTGATTACGCAAAAACCCTTGGTGAACAGTGTGGAATACCATTGGATGGACATAACGAAATTCAGGAAAAGGTAGAAAAAATCATCGAACAAACCGAGAAGCTCATCAAAGAGGTTTCCACACACACAACTCAGTCGGGAAGAAGTCGTATTCAGCAAAAACAAAGAGAAAAACAAAAAGAGCAACAAAAACAACAAGAGAATCGGAAAGAGAGCTACGGTTCTCCTTCGGTGTACAAGGAACTCCCTTATGTACAAAACGAATGGAGTCTAACAAAGGAATGGAGTTCTCCTACGACAATGCCCGAGTGCCGTACGGCGAATGATCTCTACGGGACTGAGCTCCTGCCTCCTAATCTTTTTGTATTGAGCAATGCCTATCACACTTTGCGCAACGAAGCAAATCCCGTTCATTTTAAACCTTATCACTATCTCCTTCTTGTTGAAGAACAAGATGCGGAGAAAAACTGGAAGAGAAGCTACTATTTGATTGGCCAATATGATGGAGAAGAATACCAAAAACAATTGTTAACTGGGGAGTCTAGGTCGGGAAGAAGAGCAGCTCTTTTCTCTCCCAATAGAAAAATCATCCAGAATGGCAAGAAAAACTTGGGTATTCCTGCTGATACGATCCATGCAATCCTTAACAAAAAGGATGCAGAAGCCATTCGCATCTTCAGTACAGCACAACTTCTTAATGGAAAAATAGAAGATCGTGCCTCTTTCGAAAAATTCTATGCCGAATCCAAGAAACCTGTGAAGGCGCTTCTAGAGAGAATTGTTAATGGTGCGATTGATCGTGAAGGGATAAGCACGGGAGTGATTACAAATATTGTAGACATGGAATTCGCACCTGAAGTACCTGGAGTACCTGGAGTACCTGAAGCGCCTAGCGTACCTGAAGTACCTGGAGTACCTGGAGTACCTGAAGCGCCTGAACTACCAGGAGCGCCTAGCGTACCTGAAGCGCCTGAAGTACCAGGAGCGCCTAACGTACCAGAAGCACCTGAAGTACCTGAAGCGCCTAACGTACCAGAAGCACCTGAAGTACCTGGAACCCCAGAAGATCCCGAAAAGCCTACCCCACCCAAAGATTTTCAGCCACCCAGTAAGAGTCCGAAAATCTCTGCTGCTCAGTTTGTCAAATATCTATGGAAAAAATCACGATTCTTCCGCACTTTTTCTTTCTTGACATTGGGCATTTTGCCCCTGATCGCATGGTTTATAGGATGGATCCGTTCTAAAAAGTCACCTCCAGAACAACCCATTCCTACGCTGTAAAAAATTTTAGAACCTGTCTTCATACTTGAAATGGCTAAATCCCTCCTTTCCACAAAAGCTTCTCTATAGTACAATTTTTTTTCGATTTTCATTGAGGTCGTGCTTGACCTCAACACCCTAACGCAAAGAGCTGACATCATGATCTCCTTTTTCCATCCCCACGAATTGATCGCAATGAAAATTTTTCATACCATTCGCAATCCCGTTTTAGATCTGTTTTTTATTGGATGGAACTATGTCGACTCCTGGTATTTTCACCTCTTTTTAGTCGGTTTGATCTGGTCTTTCTTTGGTCAACGTTGGGGAGTTCGCATTTTAGCGACGTTAATCCTGATGAGTTATACCGTTCTTGTCTCCAAGAATTTTTTTGCTCTTCCTCGCCCTTGCACTCTCGATCCTTCTCTCGGCTTAATCCTATTTCGCAACTATGGCTTTCCAAGTGGTGCTGCAACCACTTCAGTTCTTATCCCGGGCATCCTTCTCTCTTTGCGGCCGCGCACATGGATTGCGGCTTCTGCCGTTATTTTTGGCGTTATTCTCTCATTTTCCCGCGTCTACTTGGGAGTGCATTTTTTCACCGACCTTGTTGGAGGATGGATTCTCGGCTCTGTTCTTCTTTTTCTCTACCTTCAATGGCACGAGAAAATTGAAGCTCTATTGACGCGCTTCCCCTTTTGGAGTTGGCTCATAGGCTCTCAACTCCTTCCTCTTTGCTGCATAACTGTGCACCAGAACCCTCAAATTTTTATCTTAGCTGGCATGTGGATGGGAATGGGAAGTGCGGTTTTTTTACTGCATAAAGAAGGTTTCCATGTATCTCTCTTCTCCACTCTATGGCAAAAGGTCGTAGCAATGAGCCTGATTACTGGAGGGGTCTTTGCATGGCATTCTGTCCTTTTTCTCTTCGTTTCTAAAACACCAATCTACCTTCTCTTCTATGGATGGATGGCCTCTTTTTGGGCATTGTATCTCGTGCCCCATCTTGCTGCTGCTGCATTCACTACTCAGCTCACAACAAGGCATGCAAAGACAAAAGAGTATTGAATGCATACACATCGTGAACAAAGAATAGTACCCATTAAATGGTCTTCAGTATAAATAAGAAATTGGTTAAACTCTTCCACCCTATGCGAAGTTTTCTCTTTGTTTGTCTCACTTTTTTTTGCCCGCTTGTTGGGGATATCGTCGAACTATCCAATATGGAAGCGGTACGTCAGCGGATCGGTCCGATGGATTGCGAAACCCTTCTTGTCTTTGATGTCGATAATACCCTGACCATTCCTGCTAATCCCGTTTTCCAAATGGCGAATGTCAAAGAACATCGCAACCTCATCCGCACACTCACTAAAGAATGGTCAAATGAAGAGAAAACGATCGCCAAAAACTACATGGTCTTACAAGAATCTATTCTTTTGGACAATGCGACAGGTAACTGGATCTATATGCTCCAGAATCATCATATTCCTGTCATGGCCTTCTCCAATACCCTCACTTATCCTTTAGGGAGCTACTTCTTCCCCTATTTTCGCAAGGAACAGCTACTCGGCTTCCTAAATGTTGATTTCATGCGATCTCCTCCAGAAAAAGATTCGTTTGTTCTTGATGACTACCCCGCGCGTGGTGGAACCCACCCTCTCTACCAAAGAGGCATCCTCCATGGGAATAATGAGGAAAAAGGACCTCTTTTCGTCCATTTTCTCGATCAGGTCACATGGAAGCCAAAAAAAGTCATCTTTATTGATGATGATCGGGAATGCGTGGATTCGATGCAGAAAGCGCTCAATGAGCGCGGTATCTCTTTTTTAGGGATTCATTTTACAGGAGCCCAATCGCTTCGCACAGCCTCTGTATCCAGCGATGTCATGCAGCAAAATTGGCAGACGCTCATTGCCGCTGTCTCTCAAATTATGCGCGAAAAAAGCGCATAGTTTATCGAAAGGTCTTAGTTTTGACGGATAAATTTCCACTTTATTTATAAAGAAAATTTTATAAAAATTTGATTTATAAGCTCACTTATGTTATAATGAAGGATCCATCTTTACCAAGAGGTTAATTGTGGATTTGTTTATTCCCCCTTTTTCCTACGATGCTCAAAAACATACGATAACTATCAATAACTCGACGCAATCTACCAACGCAAGCCGTTGGAAATGGAAAAAAGTGTATGTTGTTGTCGATCAGGGAAAAGTTTCCTTTGTTTCTTTAAATTTCTTTCAACGTGGCTTGCGCACATTGGGCGCCTATAAGCACACATATCTCAAAAACGTACAAAATGCACTAAAACAGTTACAGGTACCATTTGAAGTAAACAAAGAGCAGAATGCCTCTATTCGAGAGCAACTTCTCATGCATTTTGCACACCTATCTAAACCCCAAGAACCTCTTCCTACTCCGTCGACTCCTCCATCTCAAGAAGAATTCATCGACCTTCCTTTTTCTATGTATGAGGAGTTAACTACAACGAGTTCTCTCGAATTGCGTCCCTATGCTATGGTTCGCTTTGCTGAGATATGTGAAAAGAATAATGACCATGAAAAGGCCATGGAATGGTACGAAAAGGCCGATCAACTCATACGCAGCAAGTGTAATTGCCCCTGGATACGGTCAGGAGAGGTTTATTATCGCATAGGCTGTGCTTACAGAGAAGCAGCAAAAACAGAGCAAGATTCAAAAAAAGCGGATGATAACCGATCGAAAGCAGCAGACGCATTTGATAGCGCTTCTTTGCGTAATAATCGTCATGCATTCCTGGAATACTTTCAGTTGGCGTACGATGATCCACAGCATACTTCACTAGTCCCATGTGCCTTCCGGCAAGAATTAGGATATTATGGAGAATTAGCGCAAAACAAAGAAAGCTTGCAGTTTTTTCTTGACAAGCAAGATGGTTCTAAAGCCGAGAACGTCGTGAAATGCCTTTTTCTTTTGCAAGAGATCTGGAAGGAATCTGGCGATGAAGTAATTCGACAAATGATGCAAACGTTTCATAAGAAAGAGGCTTCTCAGCATGCAACTGGCCTAATTCCCCCTATTGAAACCTGGGAAAATTTAACACCACAGAGTCTAACTGAGTATACTTTGTTATGTAATAATACGGATTCATTGCATTTTGTCGGTTTGATTTACGAAAGAGCAGAACAATATGATGATGCTTATACTGCTTATCAACGTGCTACTACTGTTCGTGGCTCCTATGCAATTTCGCCATGGGCTACAATTCCGGGCTGCCTCTTTGATGTTCACAGGAAAGGTGAAAGTTGACGAAACTCAAAAAGAACAACATCGACAAGACTTGCAAAATATTACTCCATTTCTTGAAGGAGAAGATCTTGAACAAGCTGTTGAATGGCTCAATATTGATACATCTAACTTGCAACATCTAGACATCGCAAAACGCGCTGCAATAGCAGGCTCCATTAAAGCAATGGCTGCAGTGGAAACGTTCGCCAAAAACTTGCAACAGGAGCTAGATATCCTATCGACACAACAACAAAAAATGCTATTTACAGGAAAGTATCAGAAAGAAGCTTATGCAGAAATCAAAAAACAAGCTTCTTGGGATATGTTCGATGGATCTTGGATTCCAAACTGGTTTTTAGATCGCTTTCCGCGAATTCCAAGTGCTTTCCTTAAACGACTACAACAAATGGGTAATAAAGAAACCGGTCAAAAATTGCTTTTCAAAGAATGGGTAAACCAGGAAGAACCCTTACCGTACACTAGCCGTTTAGACGATGTCTATAAGCAGATATACGAAATGGCTTTACAAGTTCCCAAAATAGAGCCGCAAACGCTTGAACACTGTGAACGCTTACTTGCTCATAGTGGAAATGTTGTGGGCATGACAAGGCTTGGAAAGAGAATCTCTGAAGATTCGACGGAAGAAGTGGAGCATGCCATTAATTATTTATGGGCAGCGGGGTATATTTTTGGTAAAGATGAAGAGGCGAGACAACTCCTTGGAACAATTCTCCAAAAAGACACGCGTTTTGAGCATCTCTTAAATAAACTTGAGAATCCAACCGAGCAAATAAATTATTACAATAATTCAACCCAGAGAAGTGCGCTTTTACGCTTTACGTTAGCCAAAATATATACAGATCAACAAGATGAACAAAAATCCAAAGAGATGCATGAAATCTTACAAAACCACCTGTTTCTTGATTCTATATGGGTTTGCGACAAAGAAAAAAAAGAGATCCTTTTTATCGCTTCCTTGTTCGGTTATACAGAGGTTTGCGATACAATTATCAAAGAAATTGGCGATCAAGGAATAGAACAACCTTTGAAAGAAGGTGCGACAGAGGCAGAAAAATGGTATTTTGTATTCTCATGCATGAAAAATCAAAATAATATAGACAATGCTAAGCGTGGTATGATAAAAGCTATTTTGGAAGGACATCGACTTTCATTTGAAGATAAAATGGGTATCGCAAAATCTTAGTTGATTTGCGATTGATAT
>CALOCV010000039.1:0-11585 GCA_942491955.1 Parachlamydiales bacterium | reverse complement strand
CATGCCTAACATACTTGCGGATTGATCACGAAGAGGTCGAGGCGTTATTGACCTATCTCTTGGCACAAAAAGGGAGACGACCGGGCGTGTCGGAGACGGCCTATCGCCTTGCCTTGCGTTCTTGGGAAGAGGGAGAGAAGCAACCTTGGGAGAAACCCGTTCCCCCGAAAAAAATGAAAGACCTTCGCTATTCGATGACCGTGTTTGCTACACAAGGGTGTGCAAGCTGTCATCGACTCGAAGGGTATGCATCGGATGTCGGCTTTGCCATCGAGAAGGGAGATCCCGATTTCTCTGCATTGTACCAAGAGAGGGAGTGGTTTCGCCGTTTATTCCCCGAAGAGATATCGGGATCGGCACTGGTTCAGGTCATTGAAGAGAATCAAAAAAATATCGACAAAAAAATTGTCAATGGGGTCCGAGAGGGAGCTTTACTTGAAGAGATAGAGAAAGAGAATCCCGGTCTGATCGCCTCCTTTTATGCTCCTTTTAAGTACGCCATGAGGAGTCATAACCAAGAAAAAGAAGAGCGTCAAGAGGCGTGGAAAGAGCGCGTTCATCGCGTTTTGATGCAATACGTACAGGAGTATGGCTTGGGTCGTCTGATCGGGCCTCGTCCGAATTGGTCCGGGATCTATAGAAGTGATCAGTGGTTGATGGAACACTTCCGCAATCCTACAGCGCTCATTCCTCGATCGATCATGCCCGTCTTTCCCTTCGATGATACCAAATTCTACGCATTGACTCGTATGCTCGATGCTTTGGCCATAAAAAATCGAGATGCGGTGCGACAAGTGTGGGAGGAGCGGGGTTTCAACGCAGAAAAGGCTTTTGAGACGCTGTGTAGCCAATGTCATGGTCCCTATCTCGAGGGGAATGGCCCTGTAGCGGAGTGGATCTATCCCGTGCCGAAAAACTTGCGCAATGCCGATTTTTTGCGCGACTTGACCAAGGAGAAGGCACGTGCATCGATCACGCATGGGGTTAAGGGGACGCCGATGCCTCCTTGGGGAGAGGTAGCAGAGGATAAACCCAATGATGGCATTCCCGTCTTACAAGAAGAAGAGATCGACCTTCTCGTTGATTGGATCTATGGCACGTTGCCGGGAGGGGAGCGAGAAGAGAAAAATCCGAAATGGGAATACAGTCCCGAAGATATTTTGGAGGAGCTTAAAGAAGAAGGGGGAGAACGGGAACGGGAGAGCTATCCCCTGCAGATGGCTTCAGCAGAGCCCACTTATCAAGGGAGTGGAGAGAACCCACTCTTTACGATGGAACATGTCGTGCTTCCAGGAGGAGACCAAGAGGAAAGAGTCTACATTCGGAAGAAATACTACACGCAAGAGAATCTCGATGCAGGCGAGCGTTATTTCCAATTGCATTGTGCCGTGTGTCATGGAGCCGAAGGCGATGGGCAGGGAACGCGAGCCAGTGTTTTACAGGATGCGAAGCCGCGCATGTTAACGAATCTGGATTGGTTGCACGAACGTGACGATTTGCGTCTTCTTCGTTCGATCAAGTATGGAGTTACGGGAACGGCGATGCAGCCTTGGGGAGACCAAACCAGTGCGTTGCAACGGTTACAACTCGTGATGTACATTCGATCGTTGAGTGAAGAGAATCGTGAAAGAGAGGTGCTGCACGACCTTCTCTACCGCCTCTATGATCGTTCCATCTTTACACTCCAAGAAGAACGTGCAGAAAAAACGTTAAGGGAAGAAACGGTTCCTCATGAAGGGATCGATCGTTCGATTCAGCTTCTTCGCCAGCAAAAAGAGGCCTTTCGCCTTTTTGGAGAGAGGCTGCTTGCACAAGATATCGCGCCAGAAACATGGGAAGATTTTTTGATCTGGCTCGAGATGCAAGGTCCCCCCTGGAGAGGGGGGTATGAGCGCGATGAGGAGCGTGCAAAACAGGAAAGGGAAGCTTTATTGCAAGCGATCGACCAGGAGATCGAAAGACTCACAAAAGAACAGCAAAAAAGTCTCTGGCTCCGCTATTCTGCTCAAGTGGAAGAGAGGAGGGGTGAGATTGCTGCCGAGCTCTCCGGGTACCAAACGCTAAAGAAAGAATTCCTTCGTTTAGAAGCAGAAACGGCGCGCATTCAGCAAGAACAAGCTATATTATGGCAAAAGATCAAGGAAAAAAATGACACAGATCCTAGCTCAAGTAACACATGATGACCGTCCCGTAAAATTCTTTCTCTATCCCTCTATCCTATTTATGGTATTAGGGATGATGGTTGGGGTATTCATCAGTTTTAATGCCTTCTTGTTTCCCGATTATTTTTCTGGAGAATACATCACCTTTGGACGACTCCGTCCTGTACATGTGGGAACCATCCTCATCCTCTTCCTCTTGTCGGCCGATATTGGGCTTTTTTTCTATTTTATTCCACGGCTATGTGGCGTACCCATATGGAATGGTACTCTCGGTCTTGTATCAGGATGGATTTGGTATATCGCCTGGTTTATCGGTATTTTTTCCTATCCTTTTGGGACGAATTTTGGATGGGAATATGCCGAACTCCCCTATAGCGTGGGATGGATTCCGGTAAAAGCAATGGTCACCTTCGCTTGGCTTCTCATTGTATTCAATATATTCATGACGATATCACAGAGAAGATTTCGGAAGATGTATGTCTCCGTCTGGTACATCATGGGAACATTGATCTGGACCACGTTCACCTGGATTGCAGGTACGTATGCAATCAATTGGGTGCCTGGTGGCATGTCGCGAGTCAATGTGAGTTGGTTTTATATCCACAATCTCGTCGGACTTGTTTTTACTCCGATGGGTCTAGCGGCTCTTTACTACTATCTCCCAAAAATTGCTAAAGTTCCCATCTACAGCCATAGACTATCCATGATCGGTTTCTGGTCGATAGCATTTGCCTATGCCTGGATAGGAGCCCACCACCAGATCCATGGACCGATCTCACAGTGGTTGCAGACGACATCGATTGTCTTTTCCATTATGCTATTTATTCCCGTCTGGACTGTGATTGCCAATATCATTGGTACCTTAAAAGGGCGATGGGAGCTATATTCTGAAAATGTTCCCATCCGTTTTCTCTTGATAGGGACGATTTTTTACTTGATCACGTGCATTCAAGGGCCACTTATGGCACTACGCAATATCAATGAGATCACCTCAAAAACCGACTGGACCATCGGTCATTCGCACATCTCTTTGTACGCGACCTTTGCTTTTTTTGCCTTTTCTGGAATCTACTACACCATCCCAACGATCCTCAATAAACCCCTCTGGTCGCATCGTTTGGCGGAGTGGCATTTTTCTCTCAACATATGGGGAAGTATCCCGTTTATCCTTCCCCTTTGGATCAGTGGCTTCTATCAAGGGATGCTCTGGGCAGAATGGGCCAACGGAACGACGTATGCCGAATTTCACGCCCAGTTAGCACGGATGCCTTTTCTCGATACGCTTGCCGCCATGTACCCCTCTTGGACTCTACGTGCTATAGGCGGCATCATCGTGCTTTTTGCTAACATTCTCTTTGCGATCAACATGTGGAATACGATCCTCCTGCCCCTAGAGGAGACAGAGAGAGAAGTAAGGGTTGTCCATGGCTAAGCACTCCCGTATCTACGCGATGGAATGGTCGGCATGGCTGACTGTTGTGGGAGTCATCCTTCTTTTTGCGAGCGCTATCATCATCACGTTACTGGCTCCTCGTCACGTCGACTCGACATGGACACAGCCGACCAGTCCCTACCAGGTGCAGATGTATGAGGTTTCCGATCCTAACGTCTACTTGAGCAGTTCCCATTCTGGAGGGAGGACACTGCAATATGTCGATCATATCCAACAAGGATATACCCTTTCTGCCTTTGTCGAATCGGACGCCTTCCGCATCATCGCCCCTCCCCACTTAGAAAAATATGTCACGCGAAGCAACGATGCGACCTTGAAACTGACCTCTCGCCCTCTCCTCCTCCGCCCGAGCGATGAAGCCATTCCCATAGAGGGATACGATCCCCACGCCCTCGTGCAACAACAACAAAAGAGTACACAGGGCGCCATACGGGTCGAAAGAACCGTCTATGAACTCTTTGATCCGGAAAAAGAGGAGGCATTTGCTATTGGCTATCACGATGGCATCTTTGGTAACTGGGTCGATGCCGATTTCGCTCTTCTCGATGAAGAGTGGAAATTACCCTACCAAACCTCTTTGGGCGTTGTTTATGTAAAAAATCCGATTGAGTTTCGCGTTCTCCCTTACAAAGAGGGAGAGAAAGAGGGTTGGCGATACAACCCTCGCGGGAAACCGATCGAGAATCTCGAACAGCTGCGCAGTTCCTCTCTAGGCTTTCGCTCTCGAAAGGAGTTGATCGAACATGGAGAACACACCTATGCGATCGAAGGGTGTTGGTACTGCCACACCGACCAGACGCGCACTCTTGTCCAGGATGTCGTGCTCAACGGAGGCGCCGCCTACCCCGCTCCCCCATCTTCTCCCAACGAATTCATCTACCAAAGGATCACATTCCCCGGAACGCGAAGAATCGGTCCCGACCTCTCCCGCGTCGCTATCAAAAGACCCCATCGCGATTGGCATATGTCGCATTTCTGGGCGCCACGTGTCGAGAGTCCAGGATCCGTGATGCCATCGTTTCAACACTTCTTTGATAACGATCCGCGAGGCATCGCACGGGCCCATGGGATAGGGATTCCCAATTACCCCTTCGAAGCCCTTTACCAATACTTAATGACAAAAGGTTCTCGTATCACCCCTCCCAACGAAGCATGGTGGGAAGGAAAAGATCCGATCGATACCATCGCGATTATCGAAGGAAAAAAGAGGTTCGCCCGTGGATGAAAAAGGATACCCCGCATTCGATAGCTTGGGGCTCTGGGGCGTCGCTATCCACTACGCTTTTATTCTCTTCTTTGTCGGATTGGCCACCCTATTTCTCCTCCTCCTTTGGAGAAAAGGGCGCCTCGACATGGACGAAGAACCTAAATGGATGATGATGGAGGAAGAAGATGGATGAAATCGAAGAGTACGATGCCCCAGATATGACAACAAAAGATGCACGGGTTCCCTTGTTTTTGAAGATCACTTACATCATCTTTCCAATATGGGGCGTGATCTGGCTTTTTCTCTTCTGGAATGGGAACGACGGCTCTTGGTTCGATCGCGGCTACTGGCACGAGCTCCAAATCGCTGCCAACACAACGTTCCCTAACGAAAACCGCAACATGCCCAACCACCCTTTTTGGGGAGACCATTGGGGGGACCAGTCCCCCCAAACCCCCCGCGGCAGCTCCGCTGCCTTCCTCT
Organism: Parachlamydiales bacterium; assembly: GCA_942491955.1. GTDB lineage: Bacteria > Chlamydiota > Chlamydiia > Chlamydiales > CALOCV01 > CALOCV01. The sequence continues at coordinate 6,280 of CALOCV010000039.1, read as the reverse complement.
TGCCGCAAGCTATGGACGTAGAATGATCACGGTTCTTCCTACAATGGAATTCAGCTTGCGCAATTTTGTCTGATAGTTGATTCTACCTAACGCTTCAATGCTACCCAAATGCGGGAAGAAGTGAAAACCATTTACCAAGGGAGGTAATTATGGAACTCAGTCCATTATATGCTACGCAAGTGATCCAAATAGCGGCAACGCCGCCAGCGGCTAAGCGACACCCGGCAGAAAAATATACAAGAAAAGATCCGTGGAAACAGGAGGGGAGTAAATCTCCCGTGATCGATAATGGGGAAGTATTGGATGAAGAGTATGGCTCCGCAAAAGAGGTCTCAATCAATCGCGATGGGATCGAGATGGCCGTTGAGCAGCGCGTCTCCCTCTTTTTTCAACAAGCTCTCTGCTGCTACAAAATGCCCTTCCATTTTGCTTGCAAGGGAGCCGAGGAACAGCTAGGCAGTTCTCCGGCCCAAAACATTGTGAATGCACAGGGAACATTTAGACGAAAAAGAGAGGCCGCTCATTCAAGCACTGTCCCTTGTCTGCTTGCCTACCCAAAACAACAATGGGATGCCTACACAAGCAATCCGGAAAATGTACAAAAACCGCGACCTTTCGTCTATCTAAAGGGATCCTACGCGTATCATCAACACAATGCGACCATCGGCATGGGAGAATGTGTCAATGGCGCCGATGAGAGGATTGATGGGAGAACCAGCGAAGAGGGAAAACTCCGAACAAAAACCGTTGCTGTTATCAACGCATTGGCACAAGGGTGTATCGATCCCATTGAGGGGACAAAACGCTTTCTCAACGATTTTCATACGGAGGTCTTACAACAAATTGATGTTCTTCCTGAGGGCGATCGACGACGCGGGGTATTGCGCATTTACAAACAACATATCGAAGCGATCCAAATGGAAGCGGACGATCCTGCCTATTTTGACCGACTCCTTTGCGTGCAAATCGATCCAAATGATCCTCAAGAACCCGTTCTTCGAAGAGTTGTCTATCAAGAACGACTCAAAATCATCCGTTTTGGTGCTGCGATGGAGATGAAGATAGCAAAACGGATCGAAGCGTTTAAACAAGGATTTCGGCAGAAATCTTACGCAGAATTCATGATCATGCACCACGCTATAGGAAGAGAGAGAAAGATTTTGGAGAGGTTGTTTGGAAAAACTGTTGCCGTTCTCGAGGAAGAATACGCGCAAACCCTTGATGATAAAGACAAAAAACGGTGGAAACGGTTCCAAACTTCGGTAAAAAATCTATCCGCAAAACAAGAACAGGCCCTCGATGTTCTGATGCGAGATCTGCGCCAAGATTTTCGCGAACTCTTTCGGACAGAGAGACTCTACCGTTCGACGCTTTTCCGGAATATGCGGAATCAGGTAAGAGCCTGGACGCAACGAGATTTTACTGATAGATTTAAAGAAAAATATCCGCGTGAGCCTATGAGTTCTTCCACCGTCTCTCGTCTCGAACAAATGGCACGGCCCAATACAAAGCCCGTCTACCAAACGCCTCTCAACCAAAGGAGAAAAGAGATCTCCATCGATAAGGCGTTGCAATGTGCCGATACACTTCGTGTCGATCCTGGCCTTTTCCTACCAGCGCTTTTCGCTACAGACGAAGTGTGATGTAGGGCGCAACTTGGGTTTTAAGAAATGTTCTTGTCGCCCTCAATGCCATAAAGGCGTTTCTTCATGAGAGAACGGCGGTGACTGCGGAAGAAGATGAACAGGGGCAGCATGGCTATTCCTGAACAAAGCCAAAAAAAGGTTCTCCATCCCCCCTCTCTCTGAGGAGGAGAGACGAGATGGCTATTTTGCAAATGGAACTGAAGAGGCGGCTCTTCTGAAGAAGGGGGAGTCAATACTCCTTCAACAGAGAAAGCTCTCTGCCGACTCGGAGTTTCGTCGATACCGTCGACGACGATATAAGGCGTGGCATTGTTCTTAAGACAACACACCTTCACGTCGGGTGCATGAGTAAGAAAAACTTGTCCCTCCTCATTCCGACACAAAAACCCGCGAACAACAATGTTTTCGTTGGCATGCTCTTGTAAGATCTCTGCAATCGAAGGAAGCTCGTAAAGAATGATTTCCTCACATTCGACACTCCCCAAGAAAGAGGCAAAGATTATCGAAGAGAAGAGCCAAACAAAGAGAAATTGTTGCAAAATATCTACTCTTCTTCCATGCTGATTCTAACTTTTTACAGTATAAAATTTTGGTAGATTATGGGGAAATATCTTTTTACTTCCGAAGCTGTTGCTATCGGACATCCGGACAAAGTGGCCGATCAAATTTCCGATGCGATTCTCGATGCCTGCCTCGAGCAAGATCCACGCGCGCGTGTTGCTTGTGAAACATTGGTTTCGACGGGCCTTGTCGTGCTTGCCGGAGAAATCACGACCACAGCTGATGTAGACTATCAACAAATCACTCGAGAGAAAATTCGCGATATTGGCTATACCGATCCAAAATTGGGTTTTGACTACCGCAGCTGTGGCATCCTTCGTGCTATCAATAAACAATCTCCTGATATCGCCATGGGAGTCAATATGGGCGAGGGATTGAATACTGCCATGGGGGCTGGAGATCAAGGGATGATGTTTGGCTTTGCTTGCAACGAGACTCCCGAGGGAATGCCTCTTCCTATCTCCTTTGCCCAGGAAGTCGTTCGCGAACTGCACACCTTACACATCACAGGAGTGTTGCCGTATCTCTGTCCCGATGGAAAGGCACAAATCACCGTCGAATACAATGAACCATTCCAACCTCTTCGCATCCACACGGTTGTTATCAGTACGCAACATGACGAAGCCGTCGATCATGCCACCATTGCAAGAGATATGCGAGCCATGGTCAAACGCATCGCTCCTCCTGGAATGGTCGATGAACAAACGATTTTTCATGTGAATCCTTCAGGAAGGTTTGTCCTAGGTGGTCCCGTTGCCGATTGTGGCCTTACCGGAAGAAAGGTTGTTGTCGATACCTACGGAGGGATGGCACGAAGTGGAGGAGGGGCTTTCTCCGGGAAAGATCCGACAAAAGTCGATCGTTCCGCAGCCTATGCGGGACGCTATGTGGCCAAAAATATTGTTCAAGCAGGTCTTGCCGATCGGTGCGAAATACAAATCGCTTACGCATTGGGGGTAGCAGAACCGATTTCTATCAAAATCGATACGTTTGGAACCGCTCATGTCGATGAAGAGACCATTTGTCGTTGCATACCTGAAGTATTTGATCTGACTCCAAAAGGAATGATTCAAATGCTCGATTTACAACGCCCCATCTACGCAAAAACGGCTTGGGGAGGACATTTTGGTCGAGAAGAGAAGGAGTTCACTTGGGAGAAGACCGACAAAATCGACGCGCTAAAGAATTGCCTCTCGGCGGCAGTGGAGAATGTTTTGTAGATCGACGATGTTCTTTTTTGCGTTGGCTTCGCAGAAAAGGGCGCCGCAATGAAAGAAAACGAGACCAGTTAGAAGAGGAATATCAGCGTGCTCTCCAATGGGAAACCCTGCAACAAGAGGGGGAGCTTCTTCGATCTTCTCTGGGAGCGATACAACGAGGTATGAAAGAGATCGTTGTCGACGATTGGTGGAACCCAGGGATTAAGAGAAGAATTAGCCTCGACCCGAGTAAAACGCCACAAGAAGAAGTTGCCTTGAGATTTAAGGTGGCAAAGCGCGCAAAAAGGCGTTTGCCTCACTATCAATCACTGAGAGAACAACTCGACAAAGAAGCCTCTATACTACCCCATTTTATTCAACGAGCGGAACAGGTCGAGACAGAAGAGGATCTGCGGGCATTGATGGAAGAGGCGAGTTACGAGAAAAAAACTCTCCCCTCGGCACCGGAAAAAGAAAAAATCTCCCTTCCTTATAAAATTTTTTATGCAAAAAATGGAACTCCAATCTGGGTAGGCAAAGGAAGTGATAAAAATGAAGAGATGACGTTTCGTTTAGCTCGTGGCAATGATATGTGGATCCATGTCTCCGATTACCCAGGATCCCATGTCATCATTCATAGCGAAAAAGGGAAAGAGGTCGACGAAGATACTCTAGAAGATGCAATGACACTAGCCTTCCATTTCAGTAAAGCACGTTTTTTAGAACAAGCAGAAATCATTGTTACCCAACAAAAAAATATTCGAAAGATCCCAGGGGGGAAAAAGGGACAAGTCTCCGTTGGAGCCCACCAAAAGCGGATGATTCGTTGGAATCCCCAACGTTTTGAGCTGCTACAGTCAAGAAAAAACGTCTCAAGATGAGACGCTCTCTTTCTTTTCTTTTGTATAATCCCTCTCCTTTTTCACAATCAGCGTATCGGGCGATTCTTTTTCCAAAGCCGTATGACCAATCGATCCAATGAATAGACCAACAAAGCAAAGACTATTCGCCCACCAATGTACTTTCTCCTTGTATAAGTGCTGACTCCACAAATTACAGGCAAAAATCAAAGTGATCGCAAACATCGGGAAGAGAAGAGCGGCTTCATGGGGCTGTTGGATCTCGGGACCCAAAGTAAAAAAAAACGAGCAAATTCCGTTCCAGATTCCTCCGAGAATGCCCCATCCCCATTCGCTTGATGTAAAGAGACGTCGCTCCGTTCGAATGAAGAAAGTACCATGGAAAATGGCAGAGGAGAAAAAAATCCATGGAGCAAACCATAGAGAATCAAGGTGATCTTGGCGAAAGAAAAAAAATGTTTCTTTATAAAAACTTCCTTGAAAAAGAATGCACCGCCACTCTTTTATCAGGAGATAAACAATGTGACAAAGAAAGGCGATAAAGATCCAACGCATCCATTCTTTTTTATTGTACTTCTTTGAAGAGAGCTCATATCCCGCCCAAAAAAGACCAATCCCAATCAGAATCGAGCTGATCAGATGCCAACGCGTATAGGTGAGGAAAAGGGTGTGAGAAAAAGCAAGGTAAAGAAAAAGAACGGGAAAGAGAGAGGCAGCATTGACAATAGCAAAACTCATGCCGGAAGGGCCGCATCTGAGAGCTTTTCCAACAGAAGTTTTCATGAATTTCAGCATGAGGCCAGCAATAATGGCCATGCCAAAGATCAATGGATGGCCATAATAAACCCCCCTTCGTACGGGAAACAAAAAGAAAAGAACAACACCAGTAATCAGAAGTTGTAAGAAGAAAAAAGCTTGAATAGAGCCTTTCTTCTCAATGTTTTTTCTGAGGCAGAAATTGGAAATGGCGCCGAAGATCCCCGAAAGGAACATGGCAACAAGTGCCATTGGAATCACCCTTCTTGAAAAAAGATAAAGCGTTTATAATATACTTATTCATTTATTAATGCAAATTTTTGGAAATATCTATGCGTACGTGCGTTTGTGGTGGTACATTTCGAGGACGTCCGCTCTTTACCGTTCAAGGACTTGATGTTCGTCCAACGACGTCTCGAGTTCGGGAGGCTCTTTTTTCGATGTGGCAGCATGAACTTCCCCACTCCTATTTTCTCGATTTATTTGCTGGATCGGGAACAGTAGGAATAGAGGCGTTGAGTCGCGGAGCCAAACGCGTCACCTTTGTCGATAGAAATCGTGCCGCTTTGCGTTGTGTGAAGAAAAATCTGATGCAGTTGGGCATAAAAATTCCTGAAGAGGCGGTTCTTTATCAACGCGAGGCCTTGCAGGCCTTGCCCTATTTTTCGGAAACACCGTTTGATCTCATATACATCGATCCTCCTTATGGAGAGATTGCCATTCCTCCTCTTCTTGATGCGATCATGGCGAAGGAGGTGATTCGTTTAGGTGGAAGGATTTTTGTCGAAGAACGAGCGGAATGCAAAATGGAAGAAATGGTTATCGAAGGGTTGCAAATCAATCGTATACGTCAATTTGGGATAGTGAAACTTGTTGAATTTATCCGTTCATAACGGTGTCAGGCGATGATTTTTTTGGAAAAAGGATTGTTTTTTTTTTCAAGGACCTGCAAAGTAGTCTCCTAACCCAACATGGAGAAAGAGCTATGTTAAAGATGTTAAAAGCGTTCTTTATCCTTCCTTGCCTAGTAATGACATCGATTGCTGTTGCTGAGCCACAGACAACAGTCGATATAGGAGTAGGATATCGTCGCGACGCCCTGCAATGGAAATTAAAAGAAGTTGAGCTGGATGGTGAAGACGTTGTGCTAGACGTCTCTTCACGTCTGCTTCTTGAAGATATTGACATCGTCATTCTTTCAGGAAAGCTTCGTTCAATGGATTGTTTTTACTATTTCCGTGCCGATGCCGACTACGGA
>CALOCV010000038.1:0-9998 GCA_942491955.1 Parachlamydiales bacterium | reverse complement strand
AGAGGAAAAAGAGTGGAATGATGAAGGAAATCTCCTCCTTACAGCCGAGTGGAAGGGGGGGGAACCGATTGGAAAAGCATTCGAATACCTTTCGACAGGAGAAAAAATCAAAGAGGTTGCTATTAATAAAAAATCTTTTTTTGCCCAGTTCTTTACAAAAGGGGGGGAGGTCTATAAAACAGCAACAGAAAAAGGGGAGAGCTATTCTCCTCTTGTCGATCAAGTCGAAAAGAAAGTCGATCAAGTGGAAAAATCCATCGGCTTGGTTCTTGAGACATTATCTGCTACTCTATCAGATCAAAAACTCCCAATCCCTGCAAAAGATAGAACAGAGGGTATCAAAGAACTTCGTGCTCTTGCACGGGAAATAGCGCATCTAACAACGTTAACAAAAGATCTCAAAGAACAAAAAAGACACATGCAAGATGGAAGCGGAAAAAAATCTCGAAAAAAACCTTGATATCCTATCTCATACCGATCCACAACTCGTTGTTCGGCTAGAACTTCTCGATCCACCCGACTTGAATTTCTTGGCTCCTCATACTTGGAAACAACAAGCGGCAAAACAATGGTTTGATGCTCTCCCATTAGAAGGGGTTGAAGTCCTCGTTATCTATGGCATCGATGGAGGAGAAATCCATACAGCTGCCAAAGAGTGGCTAAAAGAAAAAAAAGAGCGGCATCTCGTATTCATTGAAGAATCATTGGAGATACTCCAAGCCTTCTTAACTCTACCTGAAGCAACGTCTCTACTAGAAGACCCACAACTGCAAATCCACTACCTCCAATGGGACCGATTCCACGAACTCATCGAAAAAATGGCATGGTTTTTTGTCGATTGCTCGATCCATATCACAGCAATCCCCATCTATAAAAAAGAGAAAGACGCAAATCGGAGCGATATAGAACACGCCCTTTTGTACGAAATGGCTCTGAAACATGCTCTGATTGATGAATATCTTCACTACGGTATCGCCTTTTTCCGTAACTATTACCCCAATCTCTTCCTTTTAGAGGGAGCGTATTTGGGTAATGGTCTATTCGGAAAGGCAAAAGGGATACCCGCTATCATCTGCGGAGCGGGCCCTTCTCTTAATAAGAACGCTCATCTCCTCAAAACCTTGTCCGATCGTGCTCTTATATTCGCAGGAGGCTCTTCACTCAATGCTCTTCTAGCCCAAAACATCCGCCCTCATTTCGGGGCAGGCATCGATCCGAATGCGGAACAAAGGCGTCGTATCCAAGAGACGCAACATGAGGAAATTCCCTTTTTTTACCGCAATCGAATGTTTCACGAAGCTCTCAAAGCGATCAAAGGTCCCAGACTCTACATAACAGGAAGCGGGGGATACGATATTGCTCCTTGGGTGGAATCCCAACTTGGAATCGAGGGAGAGACCATCGAGGAGGGTCATAATATTGTCCATTTTTGTACCGAAATTGCCCGGTCCATGGGGTGTAACCCCATCCTCTTCGTTGGCCTCGACCTCGCCTTTACCGACAATGTATCCTACGCAAGCGGTGTCAATGGATCGCTAACAAAGAAAATACATCGCGATGATATCCCGATCGAACGGAGCGATATCGAAGGAAAACCCATCACCACTCTTTGGAAATGGGTCGCCGAACAGGAGTGGTTGGCCGATTTTGCCAAAACCTATCCCGATCTGACATTGATCAATGCAACGGAAGGGGGACTTGGGATTCCAGGAGTTCCTAACCAGTCATTAAAAGAAGCCATCAACTCTTTCTCCCCAACACCAAAAATCCAAAAACTCTTCCATCACGAACTTCCTCTTCAAAAACTCTCTGTTACAAAAAAAGAAATCTCCGAACTTCTCCACACATTGAAAGATTCCCTGCATCAATGCGAATCCCTTTGCGAACAGATTCTTGAAGAAGTGGATGTGATCAAAAATAATATCGCTCATGGAAAATTTTCCCATGCCGATCTTCAAACAGGCCGCTCCGCCCTATTCGAAGATGAGTTGGCAAATGAACCTGCCTACATTGCCCTCCTCGATATCTTCGTTGTTGTGCTCACCCGCCTCTTCCAAAGAGACGTGCAACGAACTAAATCGTTCTCTTCATCCCTATCTCCACAAGAAATCCACCAACGTCTCCTAGAAATCAGCGCTAAGCGGTTCCTCTTCCTAAAAGAAACGGCTCGTCTCCATCAAGAACTTATTGTTTATACAGGATCAGAAAGAGTGTAAACAGGTTCTAATACATTAGACTTCTTTCGAAACTGCAATCCCGTGCCTCTGCCTGTGCCCGTGCCTCTGCCCGCCCTTTCCCGATTAAACTTTAAAAGAAATTAATTGGACTCATTTCTAATACCAATTCCGGTAAGAAAGTGCACAAATTGATCTTCATCTTTCTTTGCGCAATCTGTTTTTCTATCTTGCAAACTCACAAGAGTTTGCTGCGATCTCCAAAACAAATTTCGCAAAAAAATCCTGAATCCACTTTATGCATTTTCTTACCGGAATTGGTATAAGAGTTGAGTTAAAAATGATGCTTCCACACGATCCATCATCAAATCATCTACCACGATCTACAAATTCATCCAATTGATGACACGCCCTAGGTGCGGAATGTGGGTTGTAAGGAAAAGGGATGGAATTGGAGATGAGAAGCTTCCATTGTGCTTCCTTCATGAAGAATCATCGCTCGCTCTATCACATGGCCAAGTTCTCTCACATTACCAGGCCAGTCGTACTCACATAGCCGCTCTTCCGCCGCCTGTGAAAGAACCTTTTCTAACAAACCATTGGTCCAGGCAATTTGGGCAATAAAATATTCGGCAAGAGGTAATATGTCTTCGGGTCGATGACGAAGGGGAGGGATGAATAAAGGGATCACATTCAGACGGTAATAGAGATCTTGTCGTAAAATGCGCTGATTGACGAGTTCGCTCATATCCCGATTGGATGTCGAAATGATCCGGACATCCACTTGAATCGGGTGGCTTCCCCCAATGCGCGTGAGTTCACAATCTTGTGTAACACGCAAAAGCTTGGCTTGTAAGGAATGGGGAATCTCCGATATTTCGTCGAGAAGAAGAGTTCCCTCATCCGCCATCTCAAAATACCCTTTCTTACTTTCATAGGCTCCAGTAAAGGCTCCTTTCTCGTGCCCAAAAAACAGAGACTCTGCAAGGGATTCCGGAATCGCAGGGCAATTGACTTTAATAAAAGGGGATTCCGTATGAGATAAACGATGGATCTCTTGGGCCAATACTTCCTTCCCAACACCGGATTCTCCCGATAAAAAGACATGCGCACGGGTAGGGGCGACCTTTTCCGCTAGAACAAGGAGCTGCTGTAAAGAGGCACTCTTTGCTACCACCCTCTTGTTGGGAAAAAAACGGGGATGACGCTTCTTCTTTTGTAAAGGGAAAATCGGCTCGAGCTGCGTTAGACGATAAGGGGGAGCAATCAAGGTGACGTAAGAGGGAATTTCACCAGAAAAAGACCCAAAAAGATAAAAGGGTGTGTCAGGGAATTGCTCATGCCAAGAAGTGATTGCAGCGATCTCTTCTTTTCCCCAGAGAAGAGGGACATATCCAATTGCAGATATGGCATTTTTTTTACAAAGAGAGGGGAGACTCTGCTCCCGATTGGTGACGATAACGCGGTGCCCATCCCGACGCAAAAGCGCAGCAATGTGCTCCCTTGTAGGGAAATCGTCCCCGATCAAAAGAAGAGTGGTGACCATTTGTTACCCCTTCTTTCATCCTAAATGTAATATGCATAATTATCAAATATTCTCTCACGATCTCTTGCAAAATAATCGAAAGATATGAAATAATCCCTTTTCGTTTATTCGTGAAAATTTAAGGAATCATATGGGTCGCTTCACAGGTAAAAAAAATCGCGTTGCTCGTCGATTTGGTGCTAATGTTTTTGGTCGCAGAAAAAATCCTCTTACCCGGAAACCTAATCCTCCAGGAGCTCACGGAGCTCGACGAAGGAAAAAATCCGACTTCGGTCTCCAGCTAGAAGAAAAACAGAAACTAAAAGCCGTCTACGGGATGCTCCGCGAAAAACAGCTCGTGAACTACTTCAAAAAAGCCGAACAAGCCAAAGGGAATACCACCCAACAACTTGCTCAATTTCTCGAATGCCGCCTCGATACTGTCGTCTACCGATTAGGTTTTGCTGCTACCATTTTTGCCGCACAACAACTCGTCTCTCATGGCCATATCTGTGTCAATGGAAAAAAAGTCGATATCCGCTCTTTCCACGTGAATCTCGGTATGAAAATCACCGTGCGAGAAAAATCTCGTAAAATGCATTCTATCAACCACTCTTTAGATGTGCTTGCTCATAATGTACCTGAATACCTCACTCTCGATCGAGAAAACTACAAAGGGGAGTTCAACGAATTGCCCTTTCCTGAACAGATGCCTTGGCCTCTTGAAATTAACCTGGCTACCATCTGCGACTTCTTAGCACACACGACTTAAGCGCCGAGTATGGTGAGTTCTCCAAAAAAACTCCTCATTGGAGCCCACACTTCTGCTGCTGGAGGAGCCTATAACGCCCTCCGCGAAGGGGAAAAAATTGGTGCATCCACCATCCAACTCTTTACCGCTAATCAAAAACAGTGGAAAGGGAAACCTCTCTCAGAAGAAGCGATCGAAAAGTGGGAAGTCTCCCTCGAAGAGACGGGATTAGAACAGATCATGAGCCATGCCAGCTACCTGATCAATTTGGGATGCCCAAAACAAGAGAATCTGCTCAAAAGCCGACACGCTTTTTCTGAAGAAATCCATCGGTGTCAACAACTCGGTATCACCTATCTCAATTTCCATCCAGGAGCTGCTCTCGATAGCAGTAAAGAACAATGCCTCGATACCATTGTTGCAAGTCTCTTGGGATTTGCAAAACAACTGGAAAAAGGAACCACGCGTCTTCTTCTCGAAACGACAGCAGGACAAGGATCTACCGTCGGAGATACCTTTGAAGATCTCGCCTATATCATTCAAAAAACGAAGAAAGATCTCCCCATAGGTGTCTGTATCGATACATGCCATATCTTTGCCGCAGGCTATGATATCCGTACAAAAAAAGCGTGGGATAAAACGTTAAAATATTTTGACACAACCGTTGGACTCGAGCACCTTTATGCCTTCCACCTTAATGATTCGATGAAAGCATTGGGATCTCGCCGCGATCGCCACGCTCATCTCGGTAAAGGCGAGATAGGAATCGAAGCCTTTTCCTTTTTAATGACGGATCCACGAACAAAATGGTTGCCAAAATACCTCGAAACACCAGGAGGACCAGGACAGTGGGTGGACGAGATTGCTCTACTGCGTTCTTTCGCAGAACAAAAGAAAGGATGACTATGCCCTCTCGAAAGAAAATCGTTGAACTGCAGAAAATGGCCTCTTCAATACTCCCTAACGAAGAAATATGCATCAAAGGATGGGTACGCACCATTCGCTCACAAAAAAGCTTCTCCTTTATCAATCTCAACGACGGCTCGACATTCAGTGGAATCCAAGTCGTTGTCGATGGCGCTCTCCCCGACTATAACAGCATCATCGATACGATCTCTACAGGCGCTGCTCTTGCTGTCGTAGGAAAATGGGTGAAAAGCCCGGGAAAAGAGCAATCCTACGAAATTCATGCTTCCCATGTAACTCTTGTTGGTTCATGTCCCTCCGACACGTACCCTCTGCAAAAAAAACGCCATTCCCTTGAATTCCTCCGCTCGATTGCCCATTTGCGCCCTCGTACCAATACCATCGGTGCCGTCACACGAGTGCGCAACGCTATTGCCTTCGCTACCCATCGATTTTTTCAGGAAAAGGGATTCTTCTATCTCCATTCTCCTATCCTTACAGCATCCGACTGCGAAGGAGCGGGGACGATGTTTCAAACGACCACACTCAATTTGGCATCGATTCCCAAAAAAGAAGATGGCAGTATTGATTTTGAAGAGGATTTTTTTAAACGATCGGCTTTCCTCACAGTTTCAGGACAATTAGAAGCAGAAGCTTATGCCCTTGCTCTCTCAGACGTGTATACGTTTGGTCCAACCTTTCGCGCAGAAAATTCCAATACGCCACGCCACTTAGCCGAGTTTTGGATGATCGAACCCGAGATGGCTTTTGCCGACCTAACCGATAACATGGATAACATGGAGGAATACCTCCGCTATGTCGTCAAAGTGGCCTTAAAAGAATGTAGCGAAGATATGGCTTTCTTTGATCAATGGGTCGAAAAGGGACTTCTACAACGCCTAGAACATGTCGTGAATGCCCCTTTTGAACGTATTTCCTACACCGATGCCATCGCCCTTTTAGAAAAAGCTCCACAATCTTTTACTTTTCCTATCCATTGGGGTGTCGATCTACAAACCGAACACGAACGCTATCTATCAGAACATGTGTTCAAAAAACCTCTTTTTGTGACAGATTATCCCAAAGAGATCAAGGCATTCTATATGCGCGCGAACGATGATGGAAAGACCGTTGCCGCTGTCGATGCCCTCGTTCCTAAAGTGGGCGAAATCATCGGCGGTAGCCAAAGAGAGGAGCGTTACGACCTTCTTACTCAACGGATCCAAGAAGAGGGCCTCAATTACCAAGATTATTGGTGGTACCTAGAACTTCGCCAGTTTGGCTCGACTCCCCACGCAGGATATGGCGTCGGATTCGAACGCCTCATCCGCTTCATTACCGGGATCGAAAATATCCGCGATGTCATCCCTTTCCCACGCCATCCAGGCAGCATCGATTTTTAACCCGAGTTGAGCCCCACATCACGCATGTGCTGTGAGCCTCTCCTTTCGGTCGAGCGGTTACAATAAAAAATCCAACCTGCTACAATCTTGGGAAACACAAAACAACAAAACAGAGGAAGTAGCAGATTGGATAAAAGGAAAAGCCCAGCTTGCTACGGATAAGGAAACAGGAACACAAAGGAAGTAGCAAGCTGGACAAAGTTTTATAATTTCATTTAGAACCCATATCCTAAGGTGAGTTTTCCTTGAGGAAGAGCTTTATAGGGGCCAATAAAAGCTCCAGCTTCTGCCTGAAGAAAGAGTTTATTGCGATTTCGTAGGAGAAATTCTCGGCCGAGGAGGAAATTGGGTCCACCCAAATGTCCATGAGCACCTAGCGTGCGAATATTGACAAAACGATACATCCCGCCAATTCCGACATACCAAGCTTTTTGACAAAAGGGCTTAGCAATATAATGCAGGTTGGCTCCAAGAGTATAGGCAACAAGATGGGGTTTTTTGTCGATAACAGTAGGGAGAATCGAGCCTTCAATAGAAGCATCAATTCCTTGCCGTTCCGTAAAGAAATAGCGATAACCGACACCACCATTGATCAATTCGGGAAAACCACCGCCAATTTTGACATAGGTCATACCAGGTTGAGAAGTACATGTGGGTGCATTTTCAGACGCTTGCATCGTTCCGAAAAAAGAGGCAATCGTAGTCATAGCTGTTAAGAAAAGTGCGTTTTTCATTTTCTTTCCTTTTAGTTAATTATTGTTCAATTTGGACAACTAATATAAACAATATAAGTGATTTATGTAAACAAGATGGAAAATAATTCTACAATTCAAGGGAATTGCTTGTGAAACGTTTATTTCTCGGAGTTGAAGTGGCGGCTCCCTGGCCAGAAATGTGGCCCGAAGGCCGGATGATCCAAGAGCCATCGCGCCATATTACACTCGCTTTCCTGGGAAACGTCGAATGCGAAGAAGTCGATGGCCTTATGCAAGACTTTCCTCCTCCTCCTTTCTCTGTTGGCTTTTGTGGGCTTTTTGATCGACTCCTCTTCCTTCCTAAAAACCACCCCCGTGTTGTTGCCTGGCATGCAGAACTTTTTGATCGACAACAACGACTCGCTAAAGCGCAAAAAATGTTTTCCCAATGGTTTTGTCAAAAAGAGATTTTGGAAAAAGTTGATAGGCGTCCGTGGTTGTCCCATGTAACCCTTGCAAGGCAGCCCTTTCATACGACAAAATGGAAAAAACATTTTATGCCGTTGCCTTTCTATACAAAAGACATCCATCTCTATGAAAGCAAAGGGAATCTCAGATATGAGAAAATTTGGACCTATAAAATCCTCCCTCCCATCAAAGAGATTCCTCATACTGCTGACCGTGCTTTTCTTCTCCATGGCGATAATCTCTCCTCCTTAGCCCTTCATGCACAAGTGGCCATTGCCTTTCATGACCCCTCATTCCTTCCTTATATCGACAAAGACCCCTCCATCGAAAAAGAGGAAGAGATTGTCGCTTGGCTCAATACCAAAATTGCCGATGCCGATGAGCAGCAAGGTATTGGTGTTAAAGCGGTGAGTTATTCAGGGAAGGGGGTCGAAAAAAGAAAGCATTTTTATCAGTGGGAGATGATTATCGATATATGATGCGAATCCTTAGTATTGGGGTCAGGCCTGACATTCGGACATTTGAAACAAATGTCCGAATGTCAGGCCTGACCCCAATCTTGACCCCAATCTTAACCTATACTTTTTGGAGACACTGTGAACGAATGGAAAAAAATCGGACCTTGCCAGTTTGTCCTTCCTCAAACAGGAGAGATGCGTGTACCAGGACTTGTGATTGCAGCAGAAAAAACTTTGGCAGAAGAGGGAATGCAACGTCCCCTAGAACAGGTGCGTAATGTCGCTCACCTTCCCGGTATCATCGGCTATAGTATCGCAATGCCCGATATCCACTGGGGATATGGATTTCCCATCGGTGGTGTTGCTGCAACCGATGCTGAAACGGGTGTCATCAGTCCAGGAGGGGTCGGATACGATATCAACTGTGGCGTTCGACTTGCTACGATTCCGATTCCCTACGCTTCCCTTAATGCATCGACAAAAGAGTCTCTTTTGAAAAAAATCTTCGAAAGTGTCCCATCGGGTGTCGGCAGTATATGCAAAAAAGAGCCAGCTCTTTCGGATAGAGATTATCAGGAAATTGTGCAACAAGGGGCCAAATGGTCCCTAGAACAAGGTTATGGACTACCTGAAGATCTCCTCCATACGGAAAGTCATGGGTGTATCCCTGGAGGGGATCTAAATGCAGTCTCAAAACGAGCCCGTGAACGAGGAAAAGAACAACTCGGTACCGTGGGTTCGGGTAATCACTTCGTTGAAATTGGTGCTATCCAACAACTGTTCGATCAAGATGTAGCCCAACAATGGGGTGTCGAAGAGGGTCATATCTATATCCTGATCCATTCGGGTTCTCGAGGTTTCGGCCATCAAATTTGCCAAGATACCTTGGACCGCTTTGTGAAAGAAGGGTTGGCAAAAGACCTTCCTGATAAACAGTTAATGGCGGCTCCTCTTCGTAGTGAACTGGGACAAACGTACTTCCATGCAATGGCTGCTGCCGCTAACTATGCCTTCAACAATCGACAACGTATCCTTCACGGAGTTCGGGAGGCTTTTCATGGCGTTCTAAATATTCCTCATAGCGATATCTGCCTTCTTTACGACGTCTGTCACAATATTGCCAAAATAGAAGAGTATACCGTCGACCAAAAACTGCAAAAATTGTGTGTTCATCGCAAAGGTGCTACGCGTGCTTTTGGGAAAAATCATCCCGAACTGGCTCCTCTCTTTCAACCCACAGGACAACCTGTCCTTGTTCCTGGCGATATGGGGAGAGCGTCATACCTTCTCGTTGGGCTTGGTAATCCCATCACATGGTGCAGCTGCTGTCACGGCGCTGGTCGTGCCCGTAGTCGCCATCAATCCCTTGCAATGTGGAAGGGAAAAAATCCCATCACAGCAATGCAAAAGCAAGGCGTTCAGGTTTTAGCCACTTCTTCCCGCACCATCCTCGAAGAGATGCCCGATGCCTACAAGGATGTCGATGCCGTGGTTCAAACCGTTGAGCAGGCAGGTCTTGCAAATCGCGTGGCACGTCTAAAACCTCATTTAGTCATTAAAGGTTAGGGGTAAATCATTGGTATTATTTCTTACCATCGGCATCATGTTCGTATGACGT
>CALOCV010000037.1:0-8994 GCA_942491955.1 Parachlamydiales bacterium | reverse complement strand
CCCTAAAAAACTCGAGGAATATGCAAGCTCTTTTACCCAATGTCAAAAACAGATCGCTGCTTACAACGACAACATAGAGATTTTATCTAAAAAAGATCTGGCAGAGATTCAAAAGAAGCCAGAACTTAAAGAATTTGAAAAAGTAATTGATGAAAAATAGGCTGTGTTGCCTAATTTAGGGGACAGAAAGGACAATTAGGGGACAGAAAGGACAAAAGGGACCTAAGAAAAACGATCTAAAGGACAACCATTAAAGGCATGTCTCTTTGGTCCTTTTTCTTAGGTCCCTTTTGTCCTTTCTGTCCCTTTTAAGAGCCTATTGCTGTTCTTTTTCGGGGTCGACGCAGTTGACGGAGAGGTAAATCATGCCCTCTTCATCTTCTCCCATTTGCATTTCAGGAGATTCGACTGCTTCCACTTGGGCAAGCGAAGTCTCTTCGTCGGTTCTTTCATTTTGTGTTATCTCTTCATCAGCATGAAGAAAAGCAAGAGGAAGAATGAATAGAACAGCGATTGTTGAGTATAAAAAAAACGTCTTCATATGGAACTCCTTGAAGAAAATTGTACAATTTGCTCATTCTCTCTTCTTTTAAAGAAAAAGTCAAGAAGTTACCACATGCCATTTGATCGAGAAAAAATAAAAAAATTTCCGACCGATCCCGGTGTCTATATCATGAAAGACAGCAAAGGAAGTTTTTTATATATAGGAAAAGCAAAAAATTTAAGACAACGCGTGCGACAATATTTTGTCGAAGGGGGAGATGGCCGTTGGATGATCCCTCTCCTCATGGCCAAAGTAGAGACCATAGAAACGATTGTCGTCCGTTCCGATAAGGAGGCTCTTCTTGTTGAAAACACACTGATCAAACAACACCAACCTCGTTATAACGCCCTTCTTAAAGACGATAAGAGCTATGTCGCCCTAAAAGTAACGACGCAAGATGCATGGCCTGCCGTCCGTCTCGTCCGATACAAAGGGCGTCCAAAGAAGGATGGTCTCTACTTCGGCCCGTACACAAGCGCACATGGGGCAAGAACGACACTAGATGTCATCCAAAAAGTATTTCCTTTACGTCAGTGTTCCGACCGAGAGTTTGCGCAACGAACCAGGCCCTGTATTCTCCATCAAATGGGGCGCTGTATAGCACCTTGCGTCCAACAATGTACGTCGGAGGAATACCAGTACCAAGTGGAACGCGTTGTGGCATTTCTTCGAGGGAAGGATACTGAGATTATTCAGGATCTCTATCAGGAATTGGAGAGAGCGAGTGCGGCATTGGAATTTGAAAAGGCTGGCGCTCTTTTGCAAACCATTCGTCAAATTGAAAAAACGGTGGAAACCCAATATGTCGAAAAGCCTCTTGGAGAAGATATCGATGCATGGGGAATCTACCGAGAAGGGGAGGATCTGGTTCTTTCTCAACTCCTCTTTCGAAGTGGAAAACTCATCGGCGCACGTCCTTTTTCGTTGACCCGTGTTTACCAAGAAGATGGGGAACTCCTACGCTCCTTTCTTCTGCAACAATATGAAGAGATGTGGGACTATCCCCACGAAATTTTGCTTCCCCTTGCCATCGAAGATCGCGAGGAGGTGGGGGAGATCCTTTCCGCGCGAGCTGAGAGAAAAATGAGGATTACGACACCAAAAAAAGGGGACAAAAAGGCTTTGGTTGCTCTTGCTGTTCAAAATGCTCAGTCGATCTTCCAACAAGAGCGTGATGAAACGGTTCTTCGGGAAAAAGCCTTGCTCGACATGAAAGAAAAATTTTGCCTTATCCAATATCCGGAGAAAATCGAATGTTTCGACAATTCCAATTTTTCAGGCTCGGAACCGGTTTCGGCCCTTGTTGCGTTTTGCGAAGGACTTCCCGATAAAAAGAGATATCGGAGGTTTAAGATTCAGACAAGCGATCCATCCGACGACTATGGGATGATGGAGGAGGTGCTAATGCGTCGGTTAAAAAGAGGGAAAGAGGAAAAGACACTGCCCGATTTGATCGTGATCGATGGGGGAAAAGGGCATCTTCGTGTCGCAGAACGGGTTCTGCACGCATTGAATATCATCACGATTGATCTCATTGCCATTGCCAAAGAGGGAGGGCGGCATGATAAGGGAATCTCTTTGGAGCAGATTTTCTTGCCGAATCGGAAGGAATCGATCGTTCTCAAGAAGACTTCCCCGACGCTATTTCTCTTGCAACGCATTCGCGATGAGGCGCATCGCTTTGCCATTTCTTTTCAGAAGACAAGACGTAAGAAGGCCCTTTTACAAAGTGCTCTTGACCACGTGCCTACCATCGGACCCAAAAAACGGAAGGCATTGCTTACTCACTTTGGCAGCGTACAGAATATACAAAAAGCAACCGATGAAGAGATTTTCTCCGTTTCCGGAATCACAAAAAAAAATATAGAAGAATTGCGTAAATTTTTTTGTTATACCAATCCTAATAAATGAGTGTATTCAATCCTTTATGTCGTTGGAGGCGTTGCATTTTGCTTCTTCCACCTTGATTTTTTTTCCATCACTGCCTACAATGGTCTCTCGATTTGGGGTATTAGCTCAGTTGGTTAGAGCGCCACGTTGACATCGTGGAGGTCAGCTGTTCGAGTCAGCTATATCCCAACATGACCGTTCCATCCCAATCCGGTTTCAATGCCTATCCTCCAAAAGAGGTTCGATCTGTCGTTGCAGCCGTTACCTCTTTTGTCCTTTGCGATCTTTTTCACGACGCTTTGATTGTTGACATGGGCTCGACAACAACAGGGTTTTTTGTCACTTTCCACACAACAAGCCCCCTTTCAGAAGAGATTCATTTCCCTCTTATCGAACAAAAAATCACAGAGTGGAAAAGAAAAGACCTCCCCTTACAATATCGCGAAATGATGCGAGAGAATGTTGCTGAGTGGCTAACAAGCCAACACCAACCTTTTCGCAAAGAGGCGGCTTTAGAACAAAAAAATTCCATTCTTCCTGTTGTGCAATGTGGCGATCGAGCCGATCTATCTCCTCCCTCTTCCCTTCAGACAACGGGAGAAATCGGCGTCATAAAATTTCTTTTATTGACACAAACCGACATCGGAACGCGGATCGAGGGGGTTGTTTTTCAAGAACGCGCAGATCTGAAGCGGTTTATTCGAGCGTTTGCCGAATACAAAAAAAATCAAGCCCTAGCTTGGGGGGAACAACTCGCACTTTTTTCGAAGAAGAGGGGAAGCGGTATTGGCTTCCACGGGGTGTCGGTTGGATGGAACGACTCCATATTCATTGGGAAACTTTTCGAAGGGATCAACAATGTGAACGGGTTATCACTCCCAATGGTTCTTTTTTCCCTTTGTTACAAAAAGGTGCATCTTCTTCTTCATCACGTCTTGCGCGTTGGGCGGAATGGAATCCCTTGAGAGGGGATCGATGGGGGCTTTTTTTTGCACAGAAAGAATTCGAGAGAGAATCGATTTCTTTCTTGCATTTCTTCTGGAAAAAAGTTACCCTTTTTGGAGCTTCTTTTCGAGTTTTTCTCGATCCAAGGAGTGAAAAAAGAGTGGAATCTCTTCTCAAAGAAGTGGGAATTCCCTACGAGAGCCAAGTTCTTATTCAAAAAGATCGCTTGGTGCGCGCCTTTCTTCAAGTCGTTTGGGTCGATCCCATTGGACAAGAGAGGGAAGCGGGTTTTGTCCGGTGGATGGACCCGTTTTTAGAAGGCTACTCTAGGTTGATTTACGCCTCTTTGTGGGGACCTTTAGCACAAGGCCTTGATCTTCTTCTCGAACAAAACCATGGGGTTTTGCCTCATTGGATGGCTCCTGAAGTAGCAAGAATCCTTACAGCCTCTCCTATTCCTGCCCAGTGTATCGAAAGCATGCAAAAGGAAGGGGAAGATCGAGGTCTCGCTGTCGGATTCGACCGACGTGATATTCCACTCAAAGAAAAAGTCCGCGATGCAGAAAGAGAAAGAATTCCCTTGATCGCTGTATTAGGAAAAAAAGAGGCATAGAGCCGCAGAATTTCTTTGCGAGACCCTCTTCAAGAGAGAATCCATCTCTCATTGGAAGAATTTTTTGAGCGGGTTGCCGCTCTACAATAAATCATACCTGTGGTAAAAAGTAGTGGGTCAAATGGATGCATTATTTTTCATCACTCGTATTAATTGAGGAGTAGAAAAAGTCCTTGCGAACCAATCGTAGTATACGCGTTCCGAAAGTTCGAGTGATTAGCCAAACCGGTGAACAGGTAGGCATTATATCGACACAAGAGGCTATGCAAATGGCACAAGATCAAAACCTTGATCTTGTCGAAATTTCTCCTCAAGCACGCCCACCCGTTTGTAAAATCATGAACTATGGAAAATTTCGCTACGACCAAGCGAAAAAAGAAAAAGAGAGCAAGAAAGCGCAACATCAAGTCAAGATTAAAGAGATTAAGCTTCGACCAAATATCGATACCCATGATTTGGAAACCAAGTTGCGTCGTGCATATGAATTTCTTGAAAAAGGATGTAAAGTCAAGTTCACTTGTATGTTCCGTGGTCGAGAACTTGCCTACCTCGATAAAGGATATACTTTGTTCCAAAAGGTGCGAGAATTCCTTGAAGATGTCGCAACATTAGAGTCGGAGCCAAAAAGAATGGGGCGCTTTATGCATGCCGTTTTTGCTCCTGGGGCAAAAAAGAAATAATCATCCATTTTTAGGAAGGAGAATCATCGTGCCCAAGATGAAAACAAAAAAAGCCGTTGCATCCCGCTTTCGCGTGACAGGATCAGGTGAGCTCAAACGAAGCCGACCTGGTAAACGTCATATTCTAACCAAGAAAACGGGAAAACGGAAAAGACAATTACGTCAACCAGCGCTTGTGGATAAAGCGCATAGAGAAACTTATAAACGATTAATGGGAGTGGCTTAGCATATTCGCTGACGGTTTCTCTAGCAGTTGCCGTCAGGGTATCTATAGGAGTGGCCACCTCATGGAGGAATGATATGACACGTGTAACCAACGCTGTTGCTTCTCATAAGAGAAAAAAACGACTCCTTAAAAAAGCAAAAGGCTATTGGGGAGATCGGAAAAACCATCTTCGCCTAACAAAAGGCGAAGTGATGCGCGGTCTTGCATATAATTATCGCCACCGCAAGGAAAAGAAGCGCAATTTTCGCAGCCTATGGATCATGAGGATTAATGCAGCAGCGAAAATTAATGGCATTTCCTACAGCAAGATGATTTACGGATTGCAACAAGGTGGTTGCGAAATCGATCGGAAGATGCTCGCTGATTTAGCAGTGAGAGATCCCGAAGCGTTTCACGATGTAGCCAACTATGCAAAAAAGGCTCTTGTTTCCGGATGAAAGAAGTCATCGCGCATGTTGAAGAGCAATTTTCCCTAGCTTTTTCCCAAGTTGCATCGACAAAAGATGTCGAAGAGATGCGCGTTCGTTTCTTGGGTCGGAAAGGGCCGATCCAAGAATTGATGAAATCGTTGCGAGACGTCGCTTCTGAAGAGAGGCCCCATGTTGGCAAACTCATCAACGACCTTAAAATACATATCCAAGAGAGATTAGACGGTGAGCAAGAACGCTTGCTCATGGCTGAAGAGCAAGAACGTTTAGGAAGAGAGAAAGTCGATGTTACTCTCCCTGGGAAACGTGCATTTTCTGGTGGCAAACATTTGATCACTCAGGTGATGGATGAAATTCTTGAAATTCTTATCGAGATGGGATTTTCTGTACAGTATGCTCCGGAAATCGATAATGATTATTACAATTTTGAAGCGCTCCATTTCCCTCCCGATCATCCTGCAAGGGATATGCAAGATACCTTCTATCTTCCGCACAATCGCCTCTTAAGAACGCATACCACGAATTTACAAATTAGGATGATGGAAAAATATTCTCCACCGATCCGTGCTGTATGTCCTGGAAAAGTCTATCGCAATGAAGAGATCACTTCTAGGTCTCACGTTTTTTTTCATCAAATCGATCCTTTTTACATCGATCGCAATGTAACTTTTGTCGACCTCTTATCGACTTTGGATCTTTTTTTGAGCCAATTGTTTCAAAGAGAAGTCAAAATTCGTTATCGGACGAGTTATTTTCCCTTTACAGAACCGAGCCTTGAAGCCGATGTCTCTTGTATGAATTGCAACCAAAAAGGGTGTTCTCTTTGTAAAAGGACTGGATGGTTGGAGATTTTAGGAGCGGGGATGATCCATCCCGAGGTTTTGAAGAACGGGGGAATAGATCCTGAAGTCTATTCGGGATATGCGTGGGGCATGGGAGTGGAACGCATAGCTCTTTTACGCCATCGGATTGAAGACATCCGTCTCTTTACCGAAAACGATTCTCGATTTCTTGCTATGTTTGCGTGAGAAAATGATGCAACAATGGATTGTCACTCCCGAAGAAAGCGATCTTTCTCTTCAAAATTTTTTAAAAAAAAACGTTTCTCCCTCTCTTTCTGGGAAGCAGATCAAACGTGAGATCGAAAATCAAAGAGCTCGCGTTAATCAGATGGTCGAGCGTTTCTCTTCGCGGAAAGTAAAAAAAGGCGATCGGGTTTCGTTTCAATCTCACAAAAAGGTAGAATCCACGGTTTTTTCAGAGAAACGCATTCTCTATCTCGATGACGAATCTCTTGTTTACAACAAACCTGTAGGGATTGCATCGGATGAAAGTGGTTTGTTATCGCAACTCCTTGCCGTTTTCCCCTCCCTATATCTCGTTCATCGCCTCGATAAAGGCACATCAGGTGCCATTGTTTTTGCTCGTACACACCGTGCTTATATCGATCTTTGCGACCAATTTCGAAGTCGTACGGTGATGAAAGAATATTACGCCGTTGTCTTTGGCTCTCCAAAAAGCGATTCTGGGGTAGTCGATTGTTCTTTAGAAAAAAAAAGAATGGGTCAATCACAAATTTATAGTCAGCAAGGTGAAGGAAAGCGAGCCATCACTAACTGGCAATGCCTTCAACGAGGTCAGGGGGTCTCTCTTTTTTTGTGTCGACCGAAAACGGGAAGAACCCATCAAATTAGGGTTCATCTCCGTCTTCTTGGGCACCCGATTCTTGGTGATGGACACTATTATCGTCGTCAACCCATCGCCGAGGTTCCCTCCCATCCATTGCTTCACGCCTCTTTACTCTCGTTTGTTTCGCAGGGAAAAAGGGTTGCGATCAAAGCCTCTCTTCCGCATGATTTCGTAGAGTTTATTCAACGATTATTTCCTTCTCTATGCGCATCCTCATTGTAAAAACATCATCTTTGGGAGATATTCTCCACACTTTTCCGGTACTCGATTTTTTGCAATCGTATTATCCGCATATCCATATTGATTGGGTTGTAGAAAAGCCGTTCTCTTCCCTTATTCGAGCACATCCAGTCGTTGAACAAGTGATTTCTCTCTCTTCAAAACGGTGGAGAAGGAGATGGTGGACGAAAGAAACAAGAGAAGAATGGAAGCAATTTCGAAAAGAACTTCGAGAAAAGGAGTATGACGCAGTTTTTGATCTGCAAGGAAATATCAAATCGGGAATAGTGACCTATTTCGCTCGAAGTTCCAAGAAAATAGGATTTGGACGGAAAACCGTTGCCGAATGGCCGAATCTCTTTGTAACAAAAGAGAAATTCGATCCTCCAGCCGGTCGTGCTATCCGTCATGATGGATTGGCTTTAATCCAACATTTTTTTTCTGATCATCGAAACCCTCAGACAAAAGCACGATTGCTGTCTCTTGATGAGCAAGAAAAAAAAGCGTTAAGCGATCAGCTTGCTGCGTTTCCTTTCCCTTTGCGAGAGACTCTTCTCGTTTGTCCCGGATCGTATTGGAAAAATAAAAGTCTTCCTATAGAGCTATTGATCCCTCTTCTTCAATCAATACAAACAAAATATGGTTGGAAAGTTGGCCTTGTCTGGGGAAATGAACAAGAGAGGGGAGTGGTCGAACAGATTATGCGACATTGTGCTTCCTTTTCTTTTATCTTGAAGTCACTTTCATTACCTATTTTGCAAAACGTGATGGGTCAAGTCGCAGGCGTCATTGCCATGGATTCTCTACCTCTGCATTTAGCTGCTACGACTCAGGTACCTACGTGGAGTCTTTTTGGTCCCTCTCTTGCCACAAAATATGCTCCAGAAGGGGAACAGCATGGTTTTTTTCAAGGACAATGCCCTTATCATGAAACATTTACGAAGCGGTGTCGCTTTTTGCGTACCTGTACAACGGGGGCCTGTCTTCATCAGGTTGAGCTTGCATCTTTATTGAGAAGTTTCGATCGGTTTCATAATGGTTCGATTACGTTTTTTCTTCAATAACAGGGCGCATTGTGATATATTTCACCCATCTTGAAAGAGGTTGTTTATGACAGTGCAGTCCATTGAAAGTTTAGATGCTTTGATTGAAGCATATGGAAGAAAAAAGATGCAATCAGTGAAATGGAAAGGTCTTGTCGTTTCCCTACCGACAAAAGAGGGTAAAACTGCGACATGGGAGTTCCACCAACTCTGCCGAGAGGTGAGCCACTTATGGAAAAAAATCGATCATTCCAGTGATCAAGGGGGATTGACGTCCTTAACTACTGCTGACTTTATTTACGATCTTTTGCGTGACCAGGAACAGTTTGCGCTACGCATGTCTAAAATAAAAAATCGCTAATACAAAAGAATCGTCGTTTTTGATGTTGCTCTTTTGGACGAAGTCCTATCTGAGAAAATTGGGAGGTATCCGATGACGTATCAAGCTTGGAAACGAGACGATCAATGGATCACGAAAATGATGGAAAAAGAAAACGTGGATCGCGAGAATGTGCTTGCTGGAATGTCCATGACTCAACTTCTGCCGCAGCATCCGGAGAATGCATTTGGAGGATCAAACAGGAACAATTGCATCGTGAAAAAATGCATCCCCATTGGCAGTGGTACAATAAAGTTTCTATGAAGATATTCCAACGCATCGATGACATGCCATCTGAAAAAGAAAAAGTAGTGGACCTTCTTTTATTTTTAACAAAT
>CALOCV010000036.1:0-6219 GCA_942491955.1 Parachlamydiales bacterium | reverse complement strand
TAATGGAGCGTAGCAAGAGAATCTAAAAAAACACGAAGCCAACCGCCCCAAACCTCCATTCCCAAGACCCGGCTCCGCCTCTCGCGTCATGATGTGTTGATAATTTCGATTCATTTTTTGTAAAACAGCCCGAATAACCTCCATTTCTTTCATATTCGCAATGTTATTGCTGAAGACGCGCCCGGGCATATACTCTTGCGAAAAGAAATAAATAATCCGTGCATCATGCTTCTCAATCGTACGCACCGTCGTTAACCAGTTCACAACGACCTGCTCACGAAGGGCATAGGAAAGAGCACGGTAAAACTCTTCGTCATTCGCCTCGTCCGGTGTCCGCCCCATCGTCGTGATGAGATAGTGGCGCGTCTTCGCTGCAATCAGCTCGGCATATTCGTCAATTCGATCAGCCATCATCCCTATCCTTCTTGGGGGAACCTGTTCCCGTGAAACCCTATCGCCCGCTTCACGGCCTTCCTAGGTCTTTCATCAAAGTTCATCATATATACGGTTTTTTTCTTTTCTGCAATTTATTTGCCTCATGCTCGGTTCTATTGCACAAAAAAACGGTATTGCCGTATGAACCACAAAAAAGAGGTTATGATGAATTTTGAAGAATCGATGCTCGCCCTGATTGAAGAAAAAGTCGCCCCTTTCGTTGAAGAAATAATGGAAGAGGAACGAAAGGCTCCGCAAGACCCTTTTCGAAAAAAGGATGACGCCCTGAAGACAAAACGAGAGGAATATCTCGATCATTGTACAGGAAAAAAACAAATTCAACGGATGCAACACGCTCTTGATATCATTGCAAAAAATATCGAAAAGGAACCTGTAATCTTTCAAAAACATTTGGAAGAGGAGATACAATCAGGCAGAGAAAAAATGCGATATGTCCACGAACAAACCAAAAATCCTCCCGCATCTTCTCCAGAAAAACAGGAAGAATACACGGTAGCCGATCTGATCGGCTTATCTGAAAAAACGATCAATCACTTCTACCATTACGGTACCGATGAATACAAAAACGGCCATTTTGCCAATGCAAGCGATATTTTCTTCTATATCTGTTTCATCCAACCTCTCTCATACGAACCTTGGTTTGCTCTTGGCATGGCAGAACAACAACAGGAGCGGTATGCAGAAGCTTTGGCTGCATACGCTTCGGCAACTCTAAACCAATACGAAGAGATCCATCCTTTCCTCCAATCGAGTATCTGCTATCAAAAATTGGGACAAGAAAACGACGCTTTAAATTGTTTAAAAACAGCCCTCTCCTTTTGTGAACAAAATCCTTCTGCTTATCCACAAGCACTGAAAAACTCCATACAATTGGAAATGCAAAAGTTGTCACAAAAAAAATCATAAATCCAATAAATGCAAAAGGATTTGACTATGGAAGCCATACCTCCTTCAGGAATTCCTCCAAATACCCCATTGGGTCAGACTCTCCAAGAACATTCAAGTATCCCAACCGATATGACCATAACTTCCCCAACGACCATCCAAAAAAATGTAGAAAAAGCTTCGGAAAGGGGACATTCCATTTTAAAAAAAGCAGGAAGCGTTGCAAAAGCAATAGGGAAAGGAGGAGCCATCGTTGGTGGAGTTATCATTTTTACCTCAGCGGCATTCTTGTTTGCAATCGTGCGTGTACCGCTGGGAGTGCTTTCATTGACCCTTCGAGGCGTGCTTTTTTTTGTTCCCTTCGTTCCAGGGAAAGAGTTGACCAACTTGGTTACAGGTATCATTCGATATCCCCTCATTGGCTTATTCATTGCTAGTACCTCTTTGATGAAGTTGGGAGGGGTTCGAGAAGATCTAACAAAAATGTGGCTGGCATCAGCGAAAGCAGTAGTCAACGAGACGAGATGGAACACCGAGAAATGATGCAATCTCTTCCATTGCGTTCTTTTTTCTTTTCCATTAGGATTGCCTTCTAAGGGCATCCTATGTCAAAAAAAAACTCACTACCAAAAGCTCCCTCTTTTGCTAAAGGCGTATTGGTTCTTTATATCGTCGTCATGATTTTTGTCGTGGCCATCTCCTTTTTGAGGAGATCGACGTCTTTGGGCATGGACATGGCAAAAATCCAGCAAATCCATTCGGAAGCACAACAGTAGAGAAACATGGCCTTTCTCATTGCGATGATTCCTTACTACCTGCTCTCCAATGCCCATTGTATTGGGATGTGCGGCCCTCTCGTTGCTTTATTGGCACGACACCCCCATCGGTACGAATATTTCCTTGGTCGTTTTTTCGCATTCACAGGCATTGGAGTACTATGTGGTTGGTTAGGCGAAGTACTCCATGCGACATTCTTACCAAAAAATGGAGCCGCTTGGTTTTCGATTCTCTTCGGAACCATTGTGATCGGCTGGGGATTGAACTCCATAGGGAATCGATCTCTTCCCCACATATTCTCTAAAGGATCTCTCCTCCTGCAAAACCATGTCACACCTTTACTGATACAAGGACACCGCCTCGCTCCCTTTGCTTTAGGAATCACCACCATTCTTCTCCCTTGTGGACAGAGTTTTTTCCTCTTCACCACATCGGCCCTATCAGGAAGCGGATGGATAGGAGGGTGGAACGCCGCTCTATTCACTCTTGCAACAACACCCGCTCTTCTTATCGCCCTGCTTTCTCCTAAGCTTTTCAATAAACAAAAAAAATCCCATACTCTATCTCTTGCCGTCTTGATGATGTGTATCGGAACGTTGAGTATCTGTCGTGGTTTAGCCGATATGGAAATGCTGGGTCATGTCCATATCGCCCTTCACGAAGGGATGGCATTGGTTTTGTTTTAGGTATCATGGCACGAGAATCGTTGGCTCTTCTTTTTTTGCGTTATCTTTTTACATTTGGCCTCTTCGCCTTTATGGCCATGCTCTATTGGTCCTCTCTTTTACTAGAAGATGACATGAAAGAGATGCAACTCTCCTTAAAAACAATCGAAAAAGAGATGGCTCGCCTCCGCATCGATGCCTCAAAGATCCAACCCTCCCGTCCCACACAAGTTTCTTTAAGGGAAACCGAACCCACAATCATCAAAGAAGAGGCGGCATATCCCAATCTTCTGCATGCCGATCCCTTTTATGAAAACACTCTTCCCTCAATTTTAGGGTCTTCGTTCTATCCCCATGGAACACTATTGACAGCGAGTTTTGGAGTACCGTCCAATCTCAATCCTTTTACGAACTGGTCCACTTTTGCCGAATGGAATGCTCTTTGTAACGTCTCTGTTGCCAAACAACAGTTTGGAAAATATGAGACCTTTACTCCTTACATGGCTCTTCGGTTAGAAGAGAGGCGCGATCCTCTGACACAGATCCCCGAATATTGGGTCCATCTCCGCGATGATCTTTACTGGGAACCTCTCAAGCAAAGTTTTTTCCCCTCATCGGTCGAGTTGGCACCATGGTTTTTTGAAAAACATCCCGTCACAGCATATGATTTCCAGTTTTACTACGAAGCGGTGATGAATCCCTATATATATGAAGGACAAGCTGTTACATTACGAACGTATCTCTCGGGAATCGAGAAATTTCAAGTCATTGATCCAACAACATTTGTCGTCCGTTGGAAAACAAAAGAGATCGAACAAACCGACGGCTCCATGCAACCAACTCCTCCTTATAGCTCTCTTTCATTCACAGGCGCCCTTCGTCCTCTAGCCTCTTTTGTCTATCAATACCTTCCAGATGGAACAAAATCATTCCCCATGACGATGCCCCCTCAACCTATCGCACCAATTCCGTTTGGGCTCAGAACTTCCAACGGCATTGGGCCAACCAAATCATCGTCAGCTGCGGCCCTTGGACTTTTGACGGTCTCCAAAACAAGGAGATCCACTTTCGAAGGAACAACGCTTTCTTCGAGCCTCTTGCATGCCTTGCCGAGAAGAGAAATAATTTTCTCAAAGAGAGCCTTGATGGTGAGTGGCAAGCCTTCAAAGCAGGCCATACCGATTATTATACCCTCCGCCCCGAACTCCTTCATGAGTACGACCAATTCTACTTCTCTCCCGAATACAAAAAACAAGAAGCAGCAGGCCAAGCCATCGAACGACTCGACTACCTCTTTCGTGCCTACGCCTACATCGGATGGATCCAAAAACTGTCACTATTTAAAAGCAAAAAAGTGCGCCAAGCACTTACCATGGCCATCGACCGTCAACGGATCGTCGACCAGCTTCTCAATGGAATGGGCGTCGAGATAACAGGCCCCTTCTTCGTCAATTCGCCCTCTTACGATCACACAATCTCTCCTTGGCCATTCGATCCAACAAGAGCCAAATTTTTGCTCCAAGAAGAGGGATGGTTTGATACCGATGGCGACGGAATTTTGGACAAAGAGATCGATGGAAAACGCACCCCTTTCCGTTTTACTCTCCTTTACTACGTGAAGAACTCATTAATAAATCGAATTGCGAATTCAACAAATATAACCGAACCATAGATCGATTGCCTCTTCAGCGCGGTGTTGATCGACCTGATTTTAGCGCCAGCATTGACAGACAAGATTTGATGCCCGTCATATTGCCCTGTACACCTCCGAAGATCCCATAACCTGGTAATTCCACAGTATTCCCCGAGAAAGGCTCCTCAATTTCGCTCATCGGCACGATATAGCGGACGCCATCATCAACACTCTCCTGAATTCAACCTAAGATGCCGACAAAAGAGAATCCAGCTCAACAACCGTTTTCATGCTATCATGCACGAAGAACAACCCCATATCTTCCCCTTAGGCATAACCAGCCTGCCTTCTCTCGAGAATAAGGTGAAAAATGTTCATCTTTGCCGACCGGTAAGACCTGATCTTTGGTGCTTAACGTTGCAGAACTTGACCCGTGCATCTTTTCCTTTAGCAATCCCCACGTCTTGAGTTCTCACCTCCTCGTTGCCCTCAGATCCGGTTGCCCATCTCTCCATTCTTCATCATCTTTGTCAACTTTCTGATCTTATCAACCTTGCTCCCGGCGAACCAACATCCATTCCCAGATACTCCTTCGCTGAGTCGGGAACAAACAGCGACCAGTGGCGACAAATACCGGCGAACGATCCTGATGACCAATTTCAAGATTCCGAGCGCTCTGACGCTACCCATGCTGCTCAATACGGGTCCAAGTACTTCGCAAGGAGATAGGGGGGGCGGTTGTATCGAGTGCGCCGATCGGCAAATGGTCCGAATTTTTCGAACAGTGCTCGCCGAGTTGGAGAATATGGCCGAAGACCACCTCCTTTAAAACTCCGACCGCGCCCGCTTTACCATGCCACAACTCCTAGCTATCGCCAAGGATTCCAAACAACCCCTTCCCGTTCGCCAAATGGCTACGCATTTCTTTATTCGTGGAGCAACAAGACAAGGATATGTCGGCATGGGATTGACACCCGAAGAGAGAGAATGGAACGAAATCATTGCCCAAAACCACATCTATCTCGAAACGCTCCGTTGGAAAGAGAGCGACCCTCCAACAATGCGTGAAGAAAAGTTAGCCGCTTTACAAGCGTGGTACCATCGGTTCGATGCGCTCTATCACCTATCCTTTCTGAAAAAGAAAAGTGGAAAGCGCTTTTTTTCTCCACACGCTTTTTTACCTATATGAGCCGCGTTGTCCGTCTCGATTTTGGCACCTTGCGCAACGATCCCAACAAGAGAGTCATCACCGAAGTGGCGAGCCGTTTTAAATATTCTCTTACTTTGTCTATTGTTCCCATGTTGTTGACCTTTATCATCTGCCAATTTTTTGGTTTCTTTATGGCCTACAAACAAAATCGTTGGCCCGATTTCTCACTCAATGTCTCTTTTCTTATACTCTACGCTATCCCCGTCTTCGTTGTTGCCCCTTTTCTAATCGAAAAAGTCGCCCTTCACCATACCATTCCCTTCACCGATATTCCCATCCCCATCAGCGGCTTCACTAGCCCAGAACAGGTCTACAGCCAGCTCACCTCTTTCCAACGCCTTCTTGATACCATGATCCACATATTTTTCCCATTGTCGCCATCATGTAGTTCAATGCTCGCCGCCCAATCACGCCTTTCACGAACCGCCGTTTTAGAAGTCTTCCGCCAAGATTTCGTCCGATCAGCCTGTGCAAAGGCTTAGCTCCAACAAAAACCTTTTCAAACACGTTGGAAGAAATGCCTCCATCACCATCGTCACCTCTTGCTTGATCGTTGGGAAACTCGTTTGAGGATCGTTGATTGTCGAAACACT
>CALOCV010000035.1:0-3721 GCA_942491955.1 Parachlamydiales bacterium | reverse complement strand
ATCTTTTCATGGAAAAGTATCAAACTCGACCATGAAGTCGAAAAGCCACCTCTCCGAACTCAACGGTTCCATATAGCGAGCAAAACCGCATTGATAAAGATACGAATTGCCAAATTTTGTGCGATGACGTGAAGTCGTTAAATTAGCACCGGGAGACACAAAGGCAAACCAATTGTAGGACATGTAAGCAAATGTAGTACCTAAAAAATAAGAAAATGAACCATCGCCCGTCCTTGGATTTTTCGAACTCGACCCGGTGGGAAATTGCACATTCGCAACCATCGTTCCTTGCAAAGTATAATCCTTGCGATTTTTGCTATAATAGCCATATTCCAATTGAAGAAAGATATCCTCAATCCCCGAAGATTCCAATGAACCTGATCGGCTTCTTGGATTAAAAGGAACATTAAAAAAAAGAGAAAGATCATCTCGAATCCCGTAGATCCCATTTGGTGCTACCATACTCACATAACCATCATCGCTTCGCGCATATCCCCCAGATACCTGGGGAAGAAATGCCTGCTCGCCAATGAGAAGTTGACCAAAACTTACTAAGGGCGCCACTTGCGTCACAAGTGGAATCGAAAAATTTCCGATCGGAAGTGGCTCGTTTTCTCCATTTTCCTTTCCTTGTGCACGAACCATCAAGGGTGTCAATAAAACGAACAAAATCAAATAATATCGTATCTTCATTTCCTTCTCGGAACTTAGGCTTCATCAATGAGCGAAAATCAGAGTTTATCCTGAAACACACTCCCCACAACAAGACCACTGCCAACCACCTCCAAGGGCTTTGTAAAGGGCAACCAGATCGACAAACTGGGCCGTTTGTGCATGATTCAGTTCTTGTTCACTAAGAATCCACTCTCTTTTTGCATTTAAAGACTCCAATGCATTGACCAATCCTCCCTCCCACTGTTGTAGGATGAGGTCAAGAGACGTTTGGATGCGCGCCACTTTTTTCTCGAGATCCGCTGTGGTTTCGCCTTGTTTGGTGAAAGAGACAAGAGAGCTTTCTGCATCTTGAAGCGCGCGCAATACGATTTGTTGATAGTTTTGAAAAGCGACCTGGGCGTCGGCTTTTTTCATACGGAGGTTGGCGCTCAATTGCCCCCCTTGAAAAACGGGAAACAGAAGATCGCCTCCGTAGGACCATGTGTTACTTTGCCACTCGAATAGGTTGGACATCATGAGCGACTGCAAACCAAAAAAACCGAAAAGACCGAATGAAGGGAAAAAATTGGAGATAGCGATACCGATTTCTGCTGTAGCAAAGTGAAGATCTTCTTCCGCTTTCCGGACGTCGGGACGTCGCCGTAATAAGTCTGAGCGTAGGCCAATAACGATTTCTCGGGGTATTGATGGTAAGGCGTAGATAGAATCTAACAGGGCTTTTAACGCCTCCGGAGGCTCTCCT
Source organism: Parachlamydiales bacterium (assembly GCA_942491955.1). Lineage (GTDB taxonomy): Bacteria > Chlamydiota > Chlamydiia > Chlamydiales > CALOCV01 > CALOCV01. The sequence goes on along the minus strand of CALOCV010000035.1, from coordinate 2,304 downwards.
ACTAAAACAGACAACGTATAGATCGCTATTTCCACTTGTGCTTCGAGTTCGGGAATACGTGATTGCGCGGTTGCAAGATTGGCTTCGATCATTTCAAAATCGATTCCCGTATCCAATCCTTGTTGAAAACGTTCTTTACGCAACCGTTGCAGTTGTTCCGTCAAAACGACATCTTCCCTTTGCAGTTCGAGTTGTTTTTGTGTTCCGCGCAACTCCCCATACGTTCGTGCTACTTCTGCCAAAAGAGTCAGCATGACATCGTTGCGCGATTCCATGGTACTGCGTACTTTGGCTTCGGCTGCTTCGACATTTCTATAAATATTTCCAAACAAGTCAAGTTCCCATGAGGCATCGAAGTTGATATTGAATAGATTTTGGAATAGGGGGCGCTGTATTATAGGAGATGCAGCAGAAGGATTGATTGTCGGTTGGAACTCGGCAATGGGTCCATTTTTGCTAAAGGCGGAACGTGACGCATTGATATCGCCAGAGATCTGTGGAAAGTATGCTGCGGCAATCGCTCGTCTTGCTGCACGAGATGAGACAATCCGCCATTCGGCTGCTGTTAGATCGTGATTGCATTGGGCCGCTTGTTCTACGAGTTGCTGGAGAATCGGATCATTAAATCCCCTCCACCAATCGATAAGAGGCTCTTCAGTTTGTTCGACTGCACTGTCGCAGGAAGCTGTGTTCCAATCGGGGTCGACCATCAACTTGGGCGCGCGATAGTTGGGTCCGACAACACAGCTATGACAAAGCCATAACAAACTTGCTATCGAAAAAAATTTTCCTATTCCAAACGTTTTTGAAAAAACCATACTGAAACACATAAGGTAAATAGGGCACCCATGCCATGGGCCAGGTATAGGCGAGAATGATGGGCAGTGTCATCCCCTTTAGAAAAATTCCTTTTACAATGAGGCTTTTGCAAAACTATCCGTCGGATCGATTTTCGAGCGATTTTGTCGAGATTGGACATTTGATGTAAATCCACATACTCCTAAGAGTAGGGGATTTATGTTAAATGTCCAAGATTGGCGGAAGCGCTCAAAAGCGATCGACGGGAATTTTGCAAAAGCCTCATAATAACCAAGAAATACTGCAAAGGATTGATTAGGTCAATGATCTATTGAACCAATAGTAGAGAAGATTTGGATTGAATCCGCTCCGCGTCACGAGAACAGTCGGCTGCGAGGGAAGGCTATTCTCCATTATCTTATACCAATTCCGGTAAGAAAGTGCACAAATTGATCTTCATCTTTCTTTGCGCAATCTGTTTTTCTATCTTGCAAACTCACAAGAGTTTGCTGCGATCTCCAAAACAAATTTCGCAAAAAAATCCTGAATCCACTTTATGCATTTTCTTACCGGAATTGGTATTATACGACTTGCGCAAGCCAGGCATTGAGCACACCTAATAGCTGTCTTATTTCGCGTGGCAAGTGCTCACGATCCTCCCTTTGTATTCCTTGAAGATAACGGTTCCACATCCCTTGGAGCGTATTGAGCTGACTGTCTTCAAAAATGATGGGGCAAACAAACGGGGTTCCTCGGCGGTTAAAGACCGTTGTTATGACACTTTTCATCGACTGCAGGGGAAGCAATTTACTGGCATGAATCATACTGTAGAGGTCGTGAAAGTCCTTCATACGACTATTATCGCCCGCTCGATAGACAACCGTTTCCAGTTTTTCAGAAAAAATGAACTCTTGAGGATAGCAAAGTAGCGACACATGTTCTTCGAATAAGGCTCCTTTTGAATAGCTTATCAAATCAATCTGTTTGACTTTAGGCTCAACAATATCCCCAAAACCAACATCAATCGCTACTCGAAATCGCGTTCGTCCGTAATAAGCCATCATGGCCGCTTTTATCCCAACATAAGCCATATGCGGGTGTTCTAATACCCTCGCTTCCACTTCTTGAAATGAAAACCCATCGTCCATATCAAGCGCTGCAATCTCTGTAAAAGCAAATTTTATAGACTCGGCATGGTTGCTGAAGTTGAGAGCAAGAAAATCGAGATCTTTTGTTTCACGCCCGAGGTAGAGATAATTAGCTAAAAGCACGCCGCCTTTAAGCACAAAACGATCACGATGCCGAGACCTGGCAAGCCGAACAAGGAACCGCTCAAGAACCAAAGATTGCCACAAATCGTCGGGACGGCGATTCAGTTCCTTCGCAGCATTACGAAGCCGTGTTTTAAAGGATTTTTCAATGTCAGCAGTAATCATGTTGTATAAGCCAGTATGTAAGGGGTTAACTTAACACGGAGCGTTTTGGCGTACTCTTGTAGTTTTTTTA
>CALOCV010000034.1:0-39567 GCA_942491955.1 Parachlamydiales bacterium | reverse complement strand
ATCGAAGATCGATGAGCTCAATAGAAAGCCCTTCTTTTGCCAAACTTTTGGCTACTTTTTCGCAAACAGAGACCATCTGCCCATGGGTCACCATGGTGAGGTTTTTCCCCTCTTGGACGATCCGGGCTTTTCCAAACGGAACGAGATATTCATTGGTTGGAATCTCCATTTTCTGTCCATAGATGAGCTCCGATTCCAAGAAAAGGACCGGATTATTGTCACGAATCGCCGTTTTTAGAAGACCTTTGGCATCGTAAGCGTTACTTGGTGTAACGATTTTCAATCCCGGCAGGTTCCCATAGATCGATTCGACGCAGTGGGAGTGTTGGCTCGACACCTGAGCTGCTGCACCGTTAGGACCACGGAAGACAATAGGCACAGAAAAACGTCCGCCTGACATGTAGTAGAGCTTTGCTGCATTGGAGATGATTTGATCGGCAGCGACGAAAGAGAAATTAAAGCTCATGAACTCGACAATGGGACGCAATCCCGTCATAGCGGCTCCAATACCCAGCCCTGCAAAGCCATTCTCTGATATAGGCGTATCGATGATGCGTTTAGGGCCCCATTTGTCCAGAAGCCCTTTTGTCACCTTATAGGCCCCGTTGTATTCGGCTACTTCTTCACCAAGGACAAAAACGCAAGGATCTCGTTCCATTTCTTCATCGATCGCTTGTCGTATCGCCTCTCGAATCTCTACGGTTTGCTTCTCTTCTGTCACATGGACTCCTTAAGGATGGTAAACATCTTCTTCCAACGAAATCAGATCGGGCCAAGGGCTCTCTTCAGCAAATTTCATCGCCTCTAAAACGGTTGTTTTCGCCTCTTTTTCCATCTCTTCCACCTCAGTTTCAGTAACGATTTGCTTTTCCAATAGCACGCCTTGCAACCGAAGAATAGGATCTTCTTCCATGCATTTCTTTAATGCCTCTTTTTGAGCGGTAAAAAGCCGGATCTGAGATGGAATGTCCTCGAAATCTTTCTGTCACCGCTTCGACAATGATGGGGCGCTCTTTTTCAAGGATTTCTTTCCGAACTTGAGAAAACCCCTCATAGCACGTCAAAAAATCCATTCCATTGAATGTATAGGACGCCATGCGATAGCTAGGAGCGATCTCTTCGGCAAGGCGATCGACGCAATTCGCCCGTTGGAAATGGGTTCCCATTCCCCATTGGTTGTTCTCGATCACGAAAAGGATGGGCAAACTCCAAAGAGAGGCAAGATTCATTGCTTCATGAACAGCACCCTGCGGAACAGCCCCATCGCCCAAGAAGCATGCAGCCATTTTATCCTTGATACCCTGATATTTGAGAGAAAAAGCGGCACCAACAGCAAGGGGGACATGTCCACCGACAATGGCAAGTCCCCCAAGCAGTCTTTCGGTAAAAAAATGCATCGAGCCCCCTCTTCCCTTCGCATTCCCCGTCACTTTACCATAGAGTTCGGCCATCAATTCATTGGGTGTAGCGCCAAGTAGAAGAGCAAGGGCGTGGCACCGATAGGTCGTCATCCACCAGTTATCTATCCCTATCGCCTCAACAGCAGCCGTTTGTATCGCCTCCTGTCCCATGTAGGAGTGGTAAAACCCCCCTACTTTTCCCTGTTGGTAGGCGGCTTCTCCACGCATCTCAAAATGGCGAATCAAAAACATATTAAAGAGAATCTGAAGGAGCCTCTTTTTTCCAAGCTTATTAATGACAGCATCTGTATCACAGGAGAAAAAGTTATACCCAACAGGATGAATGCTTTGCGATCTGAACATGCTGATATGGCCTGACGTTTATTCCGATAGTATCATATTGGCTTTTTTTTGAAAGTGAAGACAGGTTTCTGAGAACCTGTTTAAAATCTTTCTAATCCTGTATAAACAATTATTTTCCAAGACAATTGTAGGTATTTTATGCCCCATTGCTATCCCAGCGATATGGATCGTGAACAGTTTAACAAAATTAAACCTCTTCTGGAATCTGCAAGAAAAAAAACACGTCCTAGAGCGGTCGACTTATATGATGTAATTTGTGGCATTTCATATGTTTGAAAAACCAGTTTACATATGGTCATCCTTGCTTTTGTCGTTTTATTCGTAAAACAGTTTTGAACGAGTTTTTAGAAAATAAACTACCACAGAGCCCACAGAGAACACAGAGGGAGGACATATAGATTGTTTAGTGCATCCAGACATGTCTGAAGAAGTTGTAGAGGATCAGGTAATTATAGAAATTAAATCTGTGAATGGAATAGCTCTAATACACGAAGCACAACGACTATCTTATTTAAAGCTCTATGGAACTTGTGCTCGAGGATTGCTGATCAATTTTAATGTGAAACGATTGGTAGAAGGCATTCGTCGAATGAAAATATAACCCTCTCTCTGTGCTCTCTGTGGGCTCTGTGGTAGTTTTTATTGCTGAGAATGGTTGGAGAGGTCCGACAAAACAATGGTCGGAAAGAGAAAACCAGTTTTATAATAATTGATGCGCAAAGCGTTAAAAATACCGATACAGCTGAGAGTAAAGGGTATGATGCAGGAAAAAAAATTTCAGGGATAAAACGACACATCGCTGTAGACACCCAAGGATTACCTCATGCAATTCATATAACTACAGCAAATATTACAGATAGGAAAGGAGCGCTAGAAGCATGTTCATTGAAGAAGAGTTTTTTATCTGAAGTAAAAAACGTTTTAGCTGATGGAGGATACTCTGGAGAACCATTTTCAGATGGTATTCAAGAGATATTGGGTTGTCCAGTAGAAATAGCCAAGAGAAATGAATTGCATACTTTTAAAGTGATTCCCAAAAGATGGGTTGTGGAACGTTCTTTTAGCTGGCTTGAAAAGTGTAGAAGATTATGGAAAAACTGTGAAAGAAAGCTAAATACTAGCTTAACTATGGTAGTCTTAGCATTTGTAGTTCTTCTTTTAAAAAGATTTTAAACAGGTTCTGAGGACTTGAAGGCCACGAAGCGGCCGTAGGGAATTTTTGGGAACTAGTTCCCCAAAAAAAAAACTCAGTCGATGGCAACTTCTTCGGCAAGTAGAGCCTCTTCTTGGCCTACTTCTTTGTCGACCATAGCGGCGACGCAGGAGTCGGACCAAACGTTGATCGCGCTTTCGAGCATATCGATGAGAGCATAGAAGGGTAAGATGACACCGAGGATGTTGAGGGGAACATTCATGGAGGCGAGTAGGGCACCGGAGAGGAAATAGCATCCCATGGGAACGCCTGCGTTGCCGATGGCGGCTAATGTCGAAACGAAAACCCATAGGACCATTTCAGGAAGAGAGTATTGGACTCCGTTGCTCATGCTGACGAAGAGGACGGTCGTGAGAATAAAAGCGGCGCATCCGTTCATGTTGATCGTTGTGCAGAGAGGGAAGGAGAACCGGGCAACTTTTGGGGAGATTTTGGCATTCTCTTCAGCGCATTTCATGGCCATGGGGAGGGCACCGCTCGACGACTTGGTAAAGAAAGCAACAGAAAGAGCGGGAAACATCGCTTTCATGGTCTTTAAGGGAGAAATGCCCTTTGCTTTTAGGAAAAGAGGAAGGATGACAAGCGCCTGAATGAGGTTAGCCGAAAGGATGCAAGTCAGATAGAGGGCTAAGCTTTTGATTTCCAAACCATGTTGCAAATCTTTGACAAAAAGGGCGATGAATGCCCAGATGCCAATTGGCATCACAACGATGATCCCTTTTGTAATCACCATGATGACCGAATAAAAACTTTGGAAAAAAGCTTGTAGAGGACTTTTTTTTTCAGGAGGCAGGGAGATCATGGCAATGCTCAACAAAAGAGCCAGAAACAGGACTCCCATCACATTATTTTCGATAAAGGGATGGAAGGCATTAGCGGGAATGATTTGTTTAAAGTAGTCAATATAGGTTCCCTGGGGTAACGAAGAATCGACAATCCCATCAGCAAGATCGGTTCGTACGGGATCGATAAGGAGGTAGAGGCTTAATGCAAGAAAGGCGGCGATGATGGTCGTAAGAAGGGTGTATTTTGCTACTTTTTTTCCAAGGCGTTGGATTTCTTGGACATTTTCCATGCCGGCTGTTGTTGAAACAATCGAGAAGAAAATGAGTGGAAGGCTGATGAGTTTTAAAAAATTGATAAAGACTTCGCCGACAAAGGCAGCGAGTTGATCTAACCAAAAAAATCCGAGCCATCCGGTGAGGATTCCTAAAACAACAGCTAGAGTGAGTGTATATTGACTTTTTCTAAATATAGACATGAGCTCCATTATTCAAAAAAAAGATTTTTTACGCAAGAGCTCTAGAACGCAGAAAAGATTTTGAAAAAATTTATAAGTAGAAAAAAATTGCATTTTAATAAAAAAAAAATTAAACTTCTTTTTTCATATGGAGGGGAAAATGAAGAAAATAGGTGATATCCAACAGATTGACTTCCACGCTTGGAACGACATTTCATACGAGATGAAGACGTCTGGTAAGAGAAGAAAAGCTGGGACATTTTTAGGAAAAACGTACTTTTACTTTGATGGAAAAACAAAACAACTCTGCTTTGACAACATCTCACTTATTGGACGTCTTTTCCGTCATCTTTTTGGCTATAAAAAACAAGTTTCCCGTGAAAATTTATGGAACTATCTCAAGAGTAAAAATATCGTTTCAGGAGATTGTCCCTCTAAAAAAGCGTTTCGGCAAATCGTCGGAGATCGATTAGCGTGGAAATTTTTACAAAAAAAAGAATTTTTTACAAGAATCGTTAACCCAGACGCAACAGATGAAGAGTTAATCCAGTTTTTTAAGAATGGCCTAGATATACATGCCACATATACAAGTTCTATTCATAACCCCAATCTAGAATGTGCATTAGTAGACTCTAAGAAAAGTTCCGTCTTGCTAAAAGTTATCGAACATCGGCGACACAAAGTCTTGCATTATCTTGTAGAAAACGGCGTTGACGTGAATCAGGTTATTCCTATAGGTCATAGTTATAAGACGATCACCAATTATCTCGAAGGACCGGTTGACTACCTAAACGTAGATCTTTCCTCCCCTGCTCTTTTAAGAGCATTGGAACAAGGAGATGAAGAGATGTTTTTTACTCTTCTGGATGCTGGCGCTGACGTGAACAAAAGATTAGTGAAACAGCGGTTTGATCTCAAAAATAACTCCTATTCTTTTTTGAAGAGAGAGAGAAAAAAGCCGTGTTGCCCAACAAAAAACGATCTGAGAGAGCATCTCATTACGACGGCGCTCCACCATCTTATTTCCGCAAAAACTAAGGAGAAAAAAGAATCGTTCAAAAAAATGATTCTAGCTATTTTAGAACGACAGGTGGAGATTACAGGAGAGGCTTATCATCTCTTTATGGGAAAAAGTAACCCGTTCTCTTCTTTCTTTCTACTTGTTATTGATTCTAAAGACCCAGAGATCTTGAAACGATGCATCGATCTGTTTACCAACAATAAAAGTCACTTATCCCGTTTGAAGATGCTGAGACAAAATCTAGCATCCGCAGTTTTAAAGAATCTTATGAACTCTAAAACACAATCCTCTAAAGAATCTTGTAAAGAAATGTTTCGAATACTTATGGAGGTGTATACTGAGGGAAAGAACGGGTTGCCTGAAAAAATTTCTCCAATAAAGTGGTTGCAGTCTCAACCTTCACCATCGGAATGGACACTCCATGAGGAATATGTATCCCAACAGTTACGTTCTCTTAACGACCTTATTCGCACATCTAAGGATCGAGATGAGATCGATTGGGTATTGACTGAAGGGGTAGATTGGTTTTTCCAGGAACACGCTGAAAAAACCTTTAAATATGTCGTAGAATGTTTGCAGAATGGCAAGTTACTCTCTAAATGCAACCCAGAATTAAAAGCAAAAATCGATCATTATATCGATTCTCATACCAATAGAAACAAATAAAGACTTTGTAAGTAAAAGAAAAGGGCGCGCTAGCGGCCGTAGGGGGTTTGGGGGAACTGGTTCCCCCAAAAAAAGAAAAAAAAACTTACAGTAGGATTGCCCAAAAGCGGCAGCTTTTGGGCAATCCTACGCAATGATTATTGGTCGTGGCACAGCAAGCCGAGGGCTATTAGGTTTGTCATTAGGGAAGAGCCTCCTTGGCTGAAGAGGGGGAGGTTCAGTCCTGTACTGGGGAGTAGGCCGGAGACAACGCCTAGGTTGAGAAAGACGTGGAGAGCGAGTAGAGAAGTCACGATAGCGGAGAAATAAAAAGTTTCTTTATTGGTTGTTGATAGAGTCAGTGCATAGGCGGAGAGCACAAGAAGGCCATAGAGGAGGAGGAGTCCGGCGATTCCGATAAAGCCATATTCTTCTGCGTAGATAGCGGCGATGTAGTCGTTTTGTGCTTCGGGCAAGAAGCTGAGTTTTTGCCAGCTATTTCCTGGACCTTTTCCCCATATTCTTCCGGATCCTGCGGCGATTTTGGCTTGGTAGGGTTGATGGCCTTTCCCTAGCAAATCTTTTTCGGGGTGGAGAAAGACGTTGATTCTCCCCTTCACATAGGAGTGTTGGGAGGCGACAAGACCACCGGCAAAAAGAGCGCAGCAAAGGGGTAGGGCCCAATATTTAGCGGGGAGTCCCATTAGCCAGCACAGGAGAAGTAAGAGAAAGCCCATTACTGCAGCGGTACCGTGATTGGGTTCAATGAAAACAAGAGCGAGGGGGATGAGGAAGGGCCATCCTTGTTGGCAGAGTTTTTTGAAAGGAAATCCTTCCTTTTGTAGGGGAAGAATGGCATGGATGAAATAGAGAGGCGTGATGAGTTTCATGAATTCGGAGGGTTGAAAAGAGATGCTCCCCAGGTGAATCCATCGGTGGGAGCCGTTGACAGTTTTTCCTATTCCTGGGACGAAGACGAGAAGTAGAAAGAGAGTACCGACCCAAAAAAGGGTGGGGCTTTTTTGTATGAATCTCTCGACTCCTAGGGTATAGCTACCAAAGGCGAGAAGAATTCCGATTGAGGTATAGAACAATTGCCGCAAAAGGGATTGGGCTATGCCGCGTGCGAGGTCGCGGTCGAGCATTTCCGCAGAGGTGGCGCCGTAGATCATTACAAGGCCTAGGACGTAAACCGTGCTGGCGGCGATAAGAAGAAGAAATGAATAGAAAGAACGGGTGGCTTCTGTTTCCCTAATTTTTCGGGAAGAGATTGAGAAGTTATCGGATACGGACGCGGTCACCGGCTTGAAGGTTCCTTGCTTTTTCTTCATTAAGGTGGTTAAGAGCGACGATATCGCTATAACGAACGTGGCATTTTTTCGCGATGGTCCATGGATTATCTCCACTTTCCACTGTGTAGTACTCTCCTTCTGCCGTTTTAGCAACTTCTTGTTTTTCTGTAGTAGCTATAGCTTTTCCTTGTACAGGCACTTGGAGTTTTTGTCCTACGCGAATTTTCTCGTTAGTGAGTTGACTTGCCTCTTTGATTGCTGCGACGGTTGTTTTGTGTGCTCGAGCGATTTTTTCTAAGGCATCGCCTTCTTTTACGACAACTTCAATGATGCGTTGTTGATTAACAGGTGCAACGGAGGAGGTTGCGGCTATTATTTCTTTTTTCTCTATGGGGGGGGGTGACGCAATGGAGTTTACTGTTGGTTTTGTTGATGCGAGAGGTTCTTTTTGTGAGGTTGTTATTGGAGTGGGTGGTGGTGAGAAGACGAGAGGTTGTGGAGAAGGCGTTTCTTTAGTGGGGGAAGAGATGGATAGGGGGGGGGTTATGATGGATGCGACTGCGCTTTTCTCTTCGCGTACAACGGCTGTAGCAAAGAGAAGAGCAAGAAGCCCCATATTTAGCAAAATTGCCATGACGATCGCGTCTTTACGACTCATCCCCATCCCTTTGATAGATTCGCTCGCGAACGATCTGGGTAAACTGGTTTCCACGTTCGATGTAGTTATTGAACTGATCATAGCTTGAACACCCTGGTGACAGTATCACAAAATCCCCCTCTTTTGCAAGAGAAAATGCACATTCAATGGCTTCTGCAAGCGTTTTTTTCGGATGGACAGAGATTTCATCTTCAAAAAGATGGGCGATCCGTGGTCCTGCATCGCCGAAACAAATGAGTTGTTTCACTCTTTTTTGGAATGCGTTTTTCCAGGAGGCATAGTCTCCCCCTTTCTCTTGTCCGCCGACAAGAAGGATAATATTTTTCTCCAATAGTTCTACCGCTTTAACGACCGCATCTTCATTGGTTCCTTTGCTATCGTTAAAAAACGTCACTCCATTCATCTCTCCTACATATTCCATCCGGTGACGAGGATGAGTAAATGTCGCATAGCTTGCAATGATTTCTTTTGGAGAAACAGCAAAAGCGCGACACATTCCGTAGGCGGCAAGAAAGTTTTCGGTATGGTAAGAATATTTTCCCTGAAGCACCTTGGGCAAAGCCTCTCTTTTCTCTCCATATTCATACAAAAAACATCCATCTGTAGAAAAGGTATTTTTTTGATTTTTGCCAAAAGTAGCGTACTTTCTTTTTGGTAACCAAGTTTTCCAGATGTTTTTTCCGTGAGCGGGCAAAAGAGCTGTTCCGCCTTCATCAATCAGCGAAAAGAGAGAAATTTTTGTTTTAGCATATTCTTTGAAATCGGCATATCGATCGAGATGATCGGGGGAGATATTCAGCAAGGCGCCGTGATGAAATCCTTTTGTCGATACCGTTTCCAGCTGAAAAGAGCTCAATTCTGTCACTAGCACTCCTTCTTCATCGCTATCGATCAAGGGCAGACCCACATTTCCCGTACTTTGAGCCAGAACCCCTGACCTATTCAACATGTGTGTGATGAGTAGTGTTACAGTCGTTTTTCCGTTGGTTCCTGTGATGGCAATTTTTTTTTGATGGATGCGTTGTCTGCAAGCAATTTCGATTTCTCCAGCAATGGGTACGTTTTTTTTGCGCGCTTGCAAATAAAGGGGGTGGGTTCGTGGAATTCCAGGAGAGGGAACAAAGAGGGAGTAGTGCGTTATATCGATGGGTTGGTCCTCGATAAGATAGGTAACATTTTCTTCTTGTTCTGTTGGAATACAGCGGTCGACAACGGTGACAGCGGCCTGATTTTTCTGGAAAAAGCGTGTCATGGAACGACCAGAAACGCCGTAGCCCAATACTAAGATTTTTTGTCTATTTTCCACGTTTTTGATCATTGAAATTTTAAGGAGACTAACCCGATGATAGCAAGTAAAACACCGATAATCCAGAATCGAAGAACGACTTTCATCTCATGCCATCCTCGATATTCAAAATGGTGGTGGAGAGGTGCGCAGAGGAATATCCTTTTTTTCCGGTAGCGCCAACTGATTACTTGGAGGATTACAGAGAGGGCTTCAGCAACAAAAATTCCTCCGACAAGAGCGAGAAGAAACTCTCTGCGCAATAAAATCGCCGCAACGCCGAGGATGCCTCCTAATGGAAGAGAGCCTGTGTCTCCCATAAAGATCTCGGCGGGGTAGCCGTTATACCATAGAAATCCGAGGGAGGCACCGACAAAAGCAAGGAGATAGACAGCGATTTCTCCGCTCCCTTCGATATAGAGAATATGAAGGTATCGCGCGATCACGACATGATTGGAAAGAAAGGCAAAGAGGGCAAAAGTCCCTGCAACGATGATAAGCAATCCTGCAGCTAATCCGTCCAATCCATCGGATAGATTCACTCCATTGGAAGAGCCATTAATGACAATCACAAAAAAAAGAGCGAGCAGAAGCAATCCGAAGCCTGAAGCAATCCAAACGGGTCCTTTAAAAAACGGAATGTACACACGTGAAGCGTATTCTTGAAGAGAGAGGGTTTCGATTTTGCCCCCTTCTTTCTTAATCTCAAGAGAGACCATTTCTTTCACTTGGGGTGGTGCCCACCACTTCCCTATATGAATGGCTTCAGAAACGGGAGGATACAGCATGTATAGGGCAATAAAAAGGGCTAAAAAACTTTGTAAACAGAATTTTGTCTTTGCTGAAATCCCTTTTCCGTTTTTCCATCGAATTTTTGCCCAATCATCGTAGAACCCCACACCTCCCAAAAACAGTGTTGTGACGAAGAGCAACAAGGTAAAAACGTTGCGCAAATCCATCCACAACAGTAGTGAGATAAGCATGGAAAAAAGGATCAACATCCCCCCCATTGTCGGTGTATTTTCCTTTTTTGCGTGCAGCTGTCCTAAAAGAGGAGCTTCTTCTTTCCGAATGATATCGCCAATTTTCCATTGTGTGAGTTTCTGAATGAACCAAGGACCTAAAAAAACGGAAAGGAGAAGAGATGTTGCTGCTGCTAGCAGCATTCGCGTTGAAACGTAGGTAAATGCTGTTGGGATCCGCAGTGAAAAAAAAATTTTACATAAATGTATAAAGAAAAAAATCAAAGTCGTTTCTACTCAGTTATAGATCCGTTGTTCCATGCATCGACTACCTCCCAAAGGGCTTTGGAAGAAGATCCCTTTAAAAGAACGAGATCGCCTTGACGCACCTCATTATGAAGGGTTTGTAATAAATCTTTTTTATGCAAAAAGAGATCAACAGATCGTTGTTTTTCTTGCCAAAGGTGGTAAATGGGCCTACATTCTTCCCCATAACACAAGATTCTGTCAACATGTTCTAATGCATGTTCCCCTACACGGCGGTGGCACTCTTCGGAAAAGGCTCCTAGTTCCATCATTGAACCGATCACAGCAATTTTTTTGCCCTCTGTTTCCCGACTCCCCACTTCTTCTAGAGCTGCTTTCATGGAGACCTCACATGCATTATAGGCATCGTTTAAAAAAAGGACGCCCCCCTTCTCGATCCAAGCAAACCGTTTTTCCGGAAGATAAAGAGAAGGAATTCTCTCTTGAATTTCGTTCCAGGACAATCCTACTTCGCGAGCGACAAGGGCTGCTGCAACAAAATTATGGAGAAGGTGAGGTGCGCGGAAAGGAAAATGGTGCAGGGTCACATGTTCTTTTCCTTCTTGAATATGAATGCCCTTTGCATCGCAAAAAAAAGAGACGTCAGCAGAGCAAGAAGTTCCAAATGTTTTTTTCTGACTTCTGCCCATTTGAATAATTTTTTTCTCATAAGGAATTCCCTGAGCGACAATCCCCTTTCTTGTTTGGGGCTGAGAGAAAATCTCTCCTTTAGCTAAAGCAATCTCTCTTTTACCTGAAAAATTACAAGCATGAACGAGTTCTACGCTGATTAATAGTGCGATATCGGGAGGGGCGATGGTCGTTAGCTGTGCAATATTCCCTTTGTGTGTCATTGCCAATTCCAAAATCAACCAATCCTCATCACCGCGAATGTGATTGAGAATCGTCAAAGGAATTCCTATCTGAGAGTTATAATTTTTTGGTGAAACGGTAACGCGATACTTTCTTTCGAGAAGGGTATGGAGAAAACATTTTGTCGTGGTTTTTCCGACGGATCCGGTAATCCCAATGGTTGGGATGCGGGATTGAAAAAAAAGCTGTTGAGCTATTTTTTGCATACTATCGAGCACGTCATCGACAGGAATGAGGTCCATTGAAGGGAATGCTACCGATTGTTTTTGTAAAAAGTCGGCTCGAACAACGGCTCCGATAGCCCCTTGATCTGCGACTTTGTGCAAAAAATGGTGTCCATCGGTTCGTTCTCCGGGAAGAGCGAAGAAAATATCTCCGGAAGAAATTTGACGGCTATCGACCTGAAATGAACGGATGACGCGATCATGGCTAGGGGAAAAAGGAGTTTCGATAAGACGAATTAAATCGTGCAATAACATAGACATACTTTCCGAACAGGATTTTGCAGAGGAATGAAAAAAAAAGTCAAACAAAATGATGATACCCAAACAACTTCAAGGATTGGATTTATGTGTTTATCAAAAGGACGTCAAGAAAACCCAGACCAATTCGAAGTTGTTTGGGTATATTTGTGCCAAAGGTACAACCCTTATTGGATCATCGCGTTTGATATAAAATTTATTCTCCTCTCTTTTCAAAAAAAGCATTTCTAGTTACCCTATTTGCACGTGAGTGATTTTATGACAACGATTTTTCAAGGAAAACTTTTTCTTGACGTTTACCAACCACAGCTTCTCAGCACGCACCTCCTCTACCTAGAAAAGGTGCACCATCATGGAAAAAAAAGTGGAGATAAACGCTTATTGCGAACACAACGCGCTTTAACTCTTTTATTGCCGGTCACTTCGTTTTTTTCGTGTGGAGAGCTGACCCTACGAATGATCAACCGACAATGTGTCAATGGTGCGATGATTGGGTGCACTGTACTCAGCGGCATCAAAAAGGTCGGTTGGGTCGTTGCTGCTCTTTTTCTTGTTACTCCTGCTCTTTGGTGCAAACCGATCTGGGGAGAGCGGATTTTACGGAGAATGGAATTGATCGATCCAAAAGATCCTCAAGGCGTCAATCTCTCTCCTCTACACTCTAAAGTATTAAAGGACCACATCAGGCGGTGTTCTTCTGTTTTTGAAACCCTTCTTTTTCCCTTTGCACTTGTTACAGCGGCAGGGGAACTGACTGCGAAATCGATTTACTATTTGGTCCTCCATTTAACCAAAACGATCCATGCGTTGTCGTTGGATCTCGTACTGATTACCCGTTGTGCTTTATCCATTTTAAGCTTACCCTCCCTTGCCTGGGAAAACCCACAAAAAGCGATCGATCACGCCGGTTCAGGACATCTCAATCTCATTTTTTAGGATATTTTTACGTATGGAAAAAAGAACTATTTTTGGACTTATTGGTCTTCTCGTTATTCTCTTTGGAGTTAATTTTTTTTTCCATTCTCAGCGCAGCAAAGAGATGCTCGAATGGAGACAAGAAAGAAATGAATGGATCCATCAACGCATTGCGACGCTTCAAGAAGAAATCGAGGAAAAAACCGCTTCAGCTACTTCTCTTCCTATTATTTCTCTTTCTTCAGAAGCTAGCGACAAGGCGACCATCGCCCACGCCATCCAGAATGGAACCTATTACCTTACGTTTCCATGGAAGCAGGTTCTCCCAGAAACAACCTATGCTAACAGCACCCCACTCGCTTTAGAAGAGCTGGATAGCGTCCCTCTGGTCCTCTATCGCTCCAATACAACAGAAAAAATGCCAACGGTTGCACTCCCCCCTATAGGAACATTTGATATTCAACTCGTTGAATTTTTTGATGACCCACTCACCCCGCCACGCATCTTCTACGGAACGTATACCGATGGTAATTTTTCTCTTTTGTCACAAGAAATCAATACACTATCTCAGGAACTTCCCCAAGAAGAGCAGAGGTATACATCCCTCCCGCAACCTTTGTACGGTATCGCTCTTTTAAAAACTGGTGAAGGTTATCGCCCAGTCGGTCTCTATAACAATGAATGGAATACCATCGAAGAGTGGCAATCTTGGCCCTCTTTTCTTCCTTTTCTTGCCCATTCTCTACAAGAAGAGATACCTCCTTCCGGTGCAACGGGCCAAGAGAAGCTGTTTGTCCTAGAAAATGAAACGCTCCAGCTGGATTTTTCCAATTTTGGAGGATCCGTTGCTGAAATCAATCTCCCTTTCCGGTCTGAAAGCAACTCGATCAGTGTTGTCAAACCAATCCAATACGATCGGGATATTCTCGACAATCATCCTGTCAATGCACACTTCCCTCTTTATGGATACTACCAAGTGGGGAAAAATGGAAAAGCGACTTTTTACGAAGAGGGAGCTTTTGGTGGATACTATCCCCTTCTTCGCCGTGATCTCATCGCTGAAAAACCTCGCCGTTCCTATCATGTAGGTCCCGAATACTATGCATCGAATGTGATCTCTCCCTATCCGGAAGTGGCACAAACGATTTATGAAGTGAAAGAATTTTCTTCTCAAAAAATCGTTTTTCAAGCCTCGCTTCCTTACCGCAAAGTGACAAAGACCTATACCCTCCCCGATCCATCGATACAAGCTCCCTATTGCTTTGATCTCCACATTGCCATCGAGGGTAATGCGCGGGGTCTCTGGCTTACCTCAGGAGTTCCTGAAGTCGAAATCATTTCCAATGCTCCTGCTCCTTCGATCAAATACCGGGTCACGCGACAGAAAAAGGCGGACGTTATTAAAATGGATCCTCCAAAAGAAGCAACGACGATTTCTTCTATTTACCCCAACTGGATCAGCAATGGAAACGGTTTTTTTGGGATCATCATGGATCCTCTTACCGCTATGGATCCGGGATTGCGTGTATCGAAAGTTCCGGGAGAAGTGGTCCCTTCTCGTCTCATCGAAATTGATGATGGCAACCGTTTTTCTCCTGAAAAGTTACCCGGATACATGACCTATCTTCCCTTGCAAGAGAAAGGGGGCGAAATGTCGTTCCGCTTCTTTGCTGGTCCTTACGATTCTCGCATCTTGAATCAAGTGGATCAGACGTTTGCAAATCCAGAAACGGGATACACCCCTGATTATATCGCTTCCCAAACATTTCACGGATGGTTTGCCTTCATTTCCCAGCCTTTTGCAAAATTTCTCTTCCTTTTGATGAATCTCTTCCACCAATGGACGGGATCTTGGGCTTTTTCCATTATCCTCCTCACCATCGCTTTGCGTGTCATGCTTTATCCCCTTAACGCATGGTCTGCCAAGTCGATGATGAAAATGCAAATGATAGCTCCGAAGGTTCAAGCCCTACAGGCAAAACTGAAAAGCGATCCCAAAAAAGGCAATTAGAAACCATGGCACTGTATCGCGAAGCGGGTGTGAATCCTTTGTCGGGTTGTTTCCCTCTTTTGATTCAAATGCCCTTCCTCATCGGGATGTTTGATCTTCTCAAATCGAGTTTTGCCCTCCGTGGTGCTAGCTTTATCCCTGGGTGGATTAATAACCTTGCCGCTCCTGATGTCTTATTTCGTTGGGATACCTGGATTCCTTTCTTTGGAACCGAGTTCCATCTCCTCCCTTTTCTCTTGGGTTTGACCTTCTTCGTCCAATCGAAGCTTTTCTCTGCTCTTCCAAAAGATCCAACACAACTCACCGATCAGCAGAGGCAGCAACAAGCGATGGGAACCTTTACTGCCGTCTTGTTCACATTTATTTTCTACAATATGCCATCTGGATTGATCATCTATTTCCTCTCAAGTACTCTTCTAGGTATGCTCCAGCAATGGTGGACAAAAAGGCGATTGCAACAAAAAATGCAAGCTCCTGAAATTCTCAAAGGGCCTTCGAAAAATAGGTAACCAATTACATGGAATGGTGGGACGAATTTCTCGACGAACAAGAGAAACGGATCGGCAAACCAACGGTTGACAAATGGCTTCGTTCGATCGAGGTCATTCGCTTTGCAAAAACAACTCTGCAACTATCCGTAGCAGACCCTTTTCACAAACTTTGGTTTGAAGAACACGCACGCGCACCTCTTATACAACATCTCCAAAAATGGGGACATAAAAAGCTGCGGATTCAGCTAACGACAACGGGATCGATTGAAAAAAAAAAGAAAATTCCCCGCAAAAAGGAAAATGTCTCTTCGCCAGCGCCAGATCTCCCCTCTTTTTCTCTTACCTTTGAAGATCTCGATCCTCTTTTAACGAGAGAAAATTTTCACGTTTTTCCAGCTCTTGAAGTTCCTTGCAAAATCATTGATGAGATGATTGGCTATGTTGCTGAAACAGAGGAATACCGTCCCAACCAGACATGCTTTGGCTATTATAATCCCCTATATCTCTACGGAAAAAAAGGATGTGGAAAAACCCATCTCCTTACCGCCATCGCACATGCAGCAGAAATAGCGGGTTTAAAACCCCTCTATATACAAGCAGAGATGTTTATTGATCACGTTGTGGCTGCAATTCGTGCAGGTGAAATGAGCCAATTTCGTCAAGCTTATCGCAATGTGGATATTCTCTTGATTGATGACATCGATCTTTTCTCTCGAAAAGGAAGTACACAAGAAGAGTTATTCCATACATTCAACACTCTCCATCTCAATGGGAAACAAATCGTTCTTAGTGCTCATTGCGCACCTCAAGAACTCGAAAAAATTGAACCTCGTCTGATTAGTCGTTTTGCCTGGGGAATGGTTTTGGCTCTTCCCCTGCCAGACAAAAAAGAGAGAACCATGCTTGTAAAAGCAAAACTGAAGGTATTCGAATTTTCTCTTCCATCCCGCCTCATCGACCTCCTCATCGACCTTTTTCCAAGCAGCCCAAAAAGGTTGATCCATGCAGTAGAAGCCCTTTTTCTTCGAACGAAACAACGGCAGCTTCCTTCTCCACAAGCCCTTCTTCAACAAGATGTGAAAAAACTTCTTTCCGATCTAATTGAAGAGGAGCAAAAAAAAGCGCTGACACCAGAACAAATCATTCGTTCTGTGTCGGAATATTTTGGAATTCGTTATGACGACGTCTTGGGAAAAGCTCAGACGAAGGAGTGTGTTCTTCCAAGACAACTCGCCATGCATCTGTGTCGCTCTCATCTCAGTCTCCCCTACATGAAAATCGGTGAAATTTTTTCCCGAGATCATTCGACTGTGATGACAAGCGTGCAAACCATAGAAAAAAAAATCCTTAACAAAGATCGCGGTATCCATCACGCCTATGGAAAAATCACCCACCGTTTGGCTGGATAAATGGGGTTGTCATTAAGTGGTCAACATGATATGTAGTTATATCAAAGTAGGCAAATCGCCTTTATCCACGTGTGTGAGTGTTTATGTTACAACAAAAATCTCTCTCCCTTATTGTGGCTTCCCTCTTTCTTCTCATCCAACCTTGTCTCCATTCCGCTTTGCCCGATGTCTCCGCCCTTGTCACCTCTCTTATTGCTTCTTGCGATGATTGTAAACGCCCTGAGCAAGGCCCCACGGGGCCTACGGGACCTACAGGGCCTACAGGGCCTGCGGGCTCTACCGGTCCAACAGGGCCCACGGGACCTACAGGTCCTACGGGACCTACGGGTGCTACAGGGGATACAGGTCCCTCAGGTTTCGTTCAAGGCTATGCTATTTATTTGAATGATGAGGAACAGACAACCATTGACCCCGGTGATACCGTCCTTTTTAATCAAGTCAGTACTCTTCAGTCGGGAGGATACACCCTTTCTGGTGGTGGAGGTGCCGTCATACCCGAAACAGGAAGATATATCATTTTCTATCGCGTAGCGATTGATGGAGGAGATTCTGCTGCTGCTCTTTACGCAGATGGTGTTTTGATCCCCGATACGGCTTATGGAGGAGGGAGTAGCTCCACGAATCCCCTTGTTGGTATGGCCATTGCGGACCTTACAGCAGGAGAGGAAATTACTTTGCGCAGCGTTCGTGCTGCAGGAAGTTTTGATACGGATAATTCCCCTCCATCCTCAGTCACGTTGTTGACTGCATCACTACTTTTTTTACAAATTGAATAATTAGGATTGGTTTGCGCTGCTTTTTACTCGTTTGTTTTTTGTCTGTAGGATGTTGTTTTCATCCCCTAAATGGAATGGATACTCCTTCTTGTTGGAGTGTTGGGTTTTCTGAAAGAGTGGGAAACGGCATTGGGTACAGAAATGGGTATACAACACTCCATCTCTATCACTTTGCTCCCCAATCAGAATGTTGGGCGGGATGGGCTGACGCCCGTATCCATCGTTTTCATTGTCGTGATTATGCAGGTGGCCTCACTTTTGGGATGCAGAAGTCTGCTTCCTCTTTTTTCCTTGCCGCAGCCTCCATCGATTTTCTCCATCGTCATCACCATACTTTTAGCCAATTCGTCCTATCGGCCCAGTGGCAAACCTGCCTCTTTGGCATCCATCTCAATGGATCTTTCGCACCTTCAAGTGGTCGTGCCTATGATGAATGCTTGTTTCTGTATGATACGGGGGCCGAAATCTCCTTTTCTCGAATCGACATCCCCTATTCCATGGTGGATTGCCGCCTCTCTTCCTCTGAGCTCTGCTTTAAAGGGCTAAGGACCCAATTTTTTGTCGGAGGCTACGGCCTCTTTAGCCAACGGTTTGAGAGTGGGAAATGGGGAGTGCTTGGACAATGGTTTATCACATTTTGTGAAGGAACGCGCATTGATGCACAAGCGAGTTATGATCCCATTTTCCATGGGCGTTTCTCTCTTGGCATCTCTCTCAATTGGGTGTTTGACGAGAGAGGTTGTTTGAGCCCCTGTTGTACACCGTGCATCCTACCTCCAGTCTATCGAAACGAAATCATTCCGATTCGTTCGGTCTGTTGCTGGGAAGCGAATTATAATGGTTAAGGACAGTATACAAATGGTTAAAAAATTATTTTTCTTTTTTCTCTTCTCTTTACTTCCTTCCGTTCATCTCTCTGCTTGGTCGGCACCTGTTGTGATCGAGACGACCGAGAACTATATTTACAGTCCGAAGGTAGCTATTAATGCAACAGGAACGGCAGTTGCCGTGTGGGTAGAAGGATCCTATACCGATCAAAATCTCCGCTATTCCTTTTATAACGGGATCACATGGACGGTTCCAGGTAATGTTGTTGCCGGGGGGACCATGATCAGAAATATTTCATTGGGAATTAATAGCTTAGGGAGTGCTCTTGTTTTATGGGAGAGTACTTCTGAAGAAGACACCTCAGAAATTTTCTACTCCATTCTCGATGACCTTTTAAATTGGAGCCTGCCCGCTATTCTACCTTTCGAAAGTCCCCAATCTGCCACTGCCGCCCTCAATTTATTAGCTGATGGAACGGGTTATATGATCTGGACTGATCGAGAGAGCGATACCATCCAAGCTATTTCGGTTGACCTCGGCCTTGGAACAGGTGTTTTAGAAGCCGTTTCTTCTCCTGGAGAATCTCCATTGTTTTCTGCGATTGCTTCCAATGGAATCAACTCTTTTATTGTCTCCTGGAATGATCAAGTCTCAAATGAACTCTTGTGGTCGGAAAATACAGGTGGTGGCTGGACAACGCCAGAGCTTGTTGGTACACATCCCTCAAGCAGAGAAATATCCATTGTTCAATCGATATTAGGTTTCTCTCTGATCACATGGACCGATCCTTTTCACAATATCTATGGCTCTTATCGCCCAGCAGGAATGGCATGGAGCCCACCCACACAACTTTCGACAACGACGCAATCCATTCATCCACGAGTGGCGGTTTCGAGTACCAATAACGGTGTGGCGATTTGGGAAAATAGTGCATTGGGTTCTATCGAAAGCGTTTCGTTTTCAAGTGGAGGGAATACTTGGGATTTACCTATAACCACTCTGTCCGTCGACGAAGCTAATCATTCCGCACAACTTGCCTTGGATACTGCGGGTGATGGATGGGCTGTTTGGTCTAGCGCCCTTGGTGATGTCGTCCTGGCAGCTCGCTATCTCGATGCATCGGGTTGGCAGCTCCCTGCTCAAGAGATTTCTCTTGGTCTTGACAATAGTCAACCCTCGTTTGTATTGAGTCCGACAGGCATAGCCCTTGCTGTTTGGATACAAAGAGATGGTACAGATAATACGATCGTTTTTAGCCGCGACGACGGGTAATGCAAAGAGAGTAAAACACAAGCTTTGTTCAAAGAGATGGGAGAGTAAACAATGAACTTTAATTTTAGAATGAGTACTACTGTTGTTTCTCTCGTTCTTTTTTTTCAACCCTGTCTCTATTCGGCTGTAAGCGATCTCTCTTCTGTTATCGCCTCTTGTGGTGGTTGCAATCGACCTCGATTTGGCCCTACAGGACCCTCTGGTCCAGCAGGATCCTCTGGAGCTTCGGGAGCTATCGGTCCAACGGGACCGACAGGAGATACGGGACCAACGGGACCGACCGGCCCGACAGGGGATACAGGCCCTGCGGGTTCTGTTTTGGACTATGCGTTTTATTTCAATAATGCTGAGCAATTTGTCCCTCCGTCAGGTATCATCATTTTTAATCAAATCAACCCTCTTCAATCAGGGGGATTTACTCTTTCTGCTAGTGGTGGTGCTATTATCCCCACAACAGGGAGATATCTGATTTTTTATCGTGTAGCCGTTGATGGAGAGGGATCTGCCGCTCTTTTCGAGGACGGTGTCCTCGTTCCCGATACCGCTTATGGTACGGGAAGCAGCCCAAACAAAACTCTCATCGGTATGGCCATTGCCGATCTTACAGCAGGTAGCGAAATCACTTTGCGCGGTCTTACTGTTATAGCTCCTTTTCTAACGGATGATGCTCCGACATCCACAACAGCGCTGATGACGGCAGCAATGCTCTTCATCCAACTTGAATAATAGACTTCTTTCGAAACTGCAATCCCGTGCCCGTGCCCGTGCCTCTGCCCGCCCTTTCCCGATTAAACTTTAAAAGAAATTAATTGGACTCATTTCTAAATAGTGTCGTCATAAGATTTTAGCCCAAAGCACAAGGCACCTGATATGCACAGCAGCCAGGAAAGATGCTGTGTTTTTGGCATATCTCGTTGCTATCCCTCTCCATCGCTTGAGATGAAGGAATGCGTTCTCAACAAGATGACGCAATCGATAAAGATGGCTATCATAATTTCTTTTTACTTTTCTATGTTTTCGCGGCGGTATCACCTCTTTCATTCCCTCCGCAGTGGATCGTATGGGTTTATTTGACAGTTACGCAGCAACTGATCCAAAATACAGAGAAAAACTTCTCAAATTAATGTTCTAATTGATTATCACTGTTGCGTATAAAGAGAAACAAGATGAGCAGGATCGCAGGCGGCATGATGATCAGGATGATGAACTTTTTTGTATTCTAACCTTCTCTTTCGGAAGTTAATTAACAAGCCTACTAAAATATTTGATACTTTCAAGTAGTTAATAAGTTGGGCTTGATGCTCACCACGCAACGATTCACAACATTTCAGTTCAATGAGTTCTTGGTAAAGTGGTTGATCTATCTTGCATATCTTGCCGCTTGCGATCCTTCATATCCTTGTTTTTTTAAGAAATACTACAATGTCAATTTTATTGTCTCCAAATCTTATCTCCAAAAATTTACATTCGTTGTTTTGTCCCACTAGTCAGGGGAGTCAGGAAAAGCTTCAAATTCTTCATCGAGTTCTTTGGTAAGAGCCGATACCTGTGAAGAGGATATTTCCAGCCCACAATTTCCATCAATAGGGTATCATCACCTTGGTTCATGGTATTCTCCTTTTTTTTGTTCAAAAAGAGTTTTGGCCATGGACCTTTATTTTTCAAGCAATCTTTGAGATCGCCCTCTGATCCAATTTACAGAAACAATCTTGCACTACCCATCAGGCGTTAACTTTACTCTGTACTTTACGTCTCTCATACATCCTCTTAAAGTGTTTTTTAAGCAATAGTATGCGTATAATTAAATTAATGACAATTTATATTTGACAATGTACTAGGACCAAACCCAATTTTTGATTTCGGGCATGTCATCATCGTGCTGGCGGATGTAGGTCTCGTGCTCACGCAGTTTTTCACAACACATCTCAATCACACCATCGGCTTTAGAACGGAGTCGATTGACCCGATTTAAAGCAGCTATAACAAGATCGTAACGGCTCATTTTATTGAGTACGAGCATATCGAATGGTGTTGTCGTTCTTCCCTCCTCAATGTATCCATGAACGTGGAACCGGGAGGGATTGGGTCGATGGTAACAGAGTTCGTGAATGAGTCGAGGATACCCGTGGAAGGCAAAAATCACAGGCACATCATTGGTAAAAATACTTTGAAATGTCTCGTCATCAAAACCGTGAGGGTGATCTCGGTGCGACATCATCGTCAATAAGTCGACAACATTCACCACGCGAACGCGTAATTCAGGCAAGTTGTGCCGCAAAAACTGCGCTGCTGCTAATACCTCTGTTGTGGGAACATCCCCTGCTGCTGTGAGGACAACATCGGGATTTCCCTGATCGTTGCTTGCAAATTTCCAAATGGAAGCTCCTTGAGCACAATGCTCCTTCGCTTCATTCATCGAAAGCCATTGAGGAATTTCCTGCTTAGAGGCGACAACAAGATTGACATAATTGCGACTATGGAGGCAATGGTTCATAACGGACAAGAGACAATTTCCGTCAGGAGGAAGGTAGACGCGAGCAACGGAGGCTTTTTTGTTCACGATATTATTGATAAAACTCGGAACTTGGTGGGTGTAACCATTATGATCTTGTCGCCAGACATGGGATGTTAAAAGATAATTCAGTGAGGCCAACGGCTTTCTCCAAGAGGTCTCCTTAGAAACTTTTAACCATTTTGCATACTGGTTCACCATCGAATCGACAATGGGAATAAAGGCTTCATAACAAGCAAAAACACCGTGCCGTCCCGTCAGTAAATACCCTTCTAACCATCCTTCACAAGTGTGTTCGCTCAAGATCTCCATCACACGTCCCTCTTTGGAAAGGAACTCATCCGTCTCTCTCTTGGGCCATATCCAAGCTCTTTGCGTCGCCTCAAAAATGGGACTCATGCGGTTCGATGTTGTTTCATCGGGACAGAAAAAACGAAAATTCTTCTCCTCTTTATTTTGTTCAAAAATATCACGCAAAAAGCGAGCAAGATATTCCGTTCCACGGGCGTGTTTTGTACCTGGTTTTTCCACATCGATCGCATAAGAAGTGAAGTCGGGAATTTGCAAAGCCTTGAGAAGTTGCCCTCCATTGGAATGGGGATTTTTTCCCATTCTTTTGTCCCCTTTTGGACACACCTTCACTACCTGATCTCTTGGAATTCCTTCTGAGGTAAATAATTTCTCCGGTTCATAGCTACGCATCCATTTCTCTAAAATCTTACAATGTTCGGGATTTGTCTTGGGATCGGGAACAGGAATCTGATGAGAATGGAAGGTATTCTCGATGGGCTTTCCATCGATGGCTTTGGGACAGGTCCATCCCTTCGGGGTTTGCAGGATAATCATCGGCCATCGTGGCCGTTCGGGAATGATGCCTTTTCGTGCTTCGCTTTGGATGGTTTGGATTTTTTGGTAGGCGTTATCAAGGGTCTTCCATATCTCTCCGTGAACCGTCAATGGATCGTCTCCTTTCACAAAAAGGGTTTCATACCCATATCCTTGAAAAAGATGCGTTAACTCTTCATCGCTCATCCGAGCAAAGATAGTAGGCCCTGAGAGTTTGTATCCATTCACATCGAGGATGGGCAATACAGCACCTGATGTGGCGGGATTGAGAAATTTGGTCGAGTGCCATGCGGTAGCAATGGGTCCTGTCTCGGCTTCTCCATCGCCAACCAAAGCAACGACGAGAAGGTCGGGATTGTCGAAAGCAGCTCCAAAGGCGTGAGAGAGCGAATACCCAAGCTCTCCCCCTCTTGAATCTGTCCTGGTGTCTGGGGAACGAGATGGCTTGGATGTCCATAGGGCCAAGAAAATTCGCGAACGAGATGCTCAATTCCCATCTTATTCATAGGAACATCGGCATCGTACTCAGAGAGGGTTCCTTCGAGAAAAAGATTGGCTAAAATACCGGGAGCACCATGCCCAGGTCCTGTTATTAGAAGAACATTGGCATCTGTCTCACAAATGAGCCGACTTAAATGCGTATAGACGAGATTGATTCCCGGCACGGTTCCCCAATGTCCTAAGAGACGCGGTTTGATATCTTCTTGAGTGAGGGGGCGTTCAAGAAGAGCATTTTGTTGTAGATAGAGTTGGGCTACCCCAAGATAGTTGGATGCTAACCAATGCGCGTGAATATCATCAAGAGAGAGACTCCCCTCAACTTTCTTTAATGTATTAACCATACTCAATTCCTTAATAGATAAACATGTAATGCCATCATTGCCTCTTCATTGGCCTGGATGATCCGCACCTTGACGTCACTGTTTGCAGTGGAAATGATTGCCGCCTGTTCTTGATTTTTCGCTTTGTCAATGGCAATACCACAAAAGGCAAGGTCATGGCAAATGCGTTCTCTTATTTCAGAAGAGTGCTCCCCAATTCCTCCTGTAAATACCAACGTATCCACACCTCCAAGGACTGCATAGAGAGCACCAAAATGTTTTTTTGCTTGGTAGCAAAATAGATCAATGGCCTCTTTGGCCGCCAACGATTCTTCCTCTTTGGCCAAAAGATCTTTCATATCTGAAGTGATGCCCGATACACCCAACAACCCACTTTTCTCATTGACAAAGGTTCGAAGATCTTCTCCTTGTTCTTGTGCATAGAGAAGAACGCCAGGATCGAGATCACCTGTCCGCGAACTCATGACAAGCCCTCCTGTTGGACTAAACCCCATCGTAGTATCGATACCTTTTCCTTCGTAGACGGCAGCCATACTGGCTCCATTCCCAAGATGAGCGATGATGATTTTTTCTATTGCTTCTTTGGGATGATCGTGTTGCAACGTATGAAGAATCCATTCATACGAGATTCCATGAAATCCATATCGCACAACTCCTTTATCGTGATAATGCCTAGGGATCGGAAGACGCTTGGCAACAGGAGGGAGGTGACGATGGAAATAGGTGTCAAAACAAGCGATTTGTAAATGTTGAGGATACCGTTTTTGACACACGTGAATGATTTTAATCTGTTGGGGAAGGTGTTCGGGATCATAAGGAGCAAACGCTTCTAGAGCTTGCATCACACCACTGGTTAAAGGGGTAGGAGCACAATAGTGTGGTCCTCCTTGCACAATACGATGAGCGATGGTGTTGATGGAGGGAAAAGTCCCCTCCTTTTCTAGCCAATCGAAAAGGAAAAAGAGAGCTTCTTCATGCGTTCTTGTTGACAGGATCTCTGTAACACGAAGATCACCATTCGGAGAAAAAGCCGAAAACACCGTTTTTGGGAAACCGATGCGTTCCACACTCCCCTGCACAACCAAAGACGGAACCTGCTTTTCTACAAAAAAAGCAAATTTGATGCTAGAGGAGCCGACGTTGATGACTAGGCAAGGGAAGGGCATGTCGTCCTTTTACTCGATATATTCTTTTTTGGTGAAGTTGTTTGGGTATCAATCCGAGTGAGGGAGCTCCTTTTCTTTTTTATCGTTCCTATCGTTTCATCGTTGAGGTTCTTTACATTTCCCATTCCACTCACAAATGAATCATTACATGTTTACAAAAGAGGCCTGAATCGGTCTAATACCAATTCCGGTAAGAAAGTGCACAAATTGATCTTCATCTTTCTTTGCGCAATCTGTTTTTCTATCTTGCAAACTCACAAGAGTTTGCTGCGATCTCCAAAACAAATTTCGCAAAAAAATCCTGAATCCACTTTATGCATTTTCTTACCGGAATTGGTATAAATTTACCCCTTACTCGACTCTTCAACGATTGGCCTAAAAGTGAAAATCAAAATTTTGACTCGCGATCGGTATATACCAATGGAAACAAGAACCTATCCGCAGAGTGCTTTTGACGAACTTTTAAATTTTTTTCCGGCTATGTATGTTTCAACATCTCCTACTCTCTTCAATTTCTGGGTTTCCGATAGATCGCGATCTCCATTGACAATTTCTCGATACCACCACTATACTATGTATTTTTAGAACACTACGATACTCTTTGTGCAACCTTCTATCTATGAAGCTCAAGACCACGCGATTGACAACCATTTGATCGATCCCGAGGCTTTACAAGTCATTCACCGCCTTCGCGAAGCAGGACATGCGGCTTATCTGGTTGGGGGTGGTGTGCGTGATCTTCTCCTTCAAAAAAAACCGAAAGATTTTGATATTTCTACATCAGCAAAGCCCGACGAAATCAAGACGCTTTTCCGACGTCAATGTCTCTTGATAGGACGACGTTTCCGACTCGCCCATATTCGCTTTGGAAAAAAAATTTACGAAGTCTCTACTTTCCGTTCCGGGGATCCCTTGGATGGAGAATTAATTTTAAGCGATAACGTCTGGGGATCTGCAGAAGAAGATGTCCTCCGGAGAGATTTTACAATCAATGGCCTTTTTTATGATCCTACTGTACGCGAAGTGATCGATTACGTAGGTGGGGTAAAAGATATTGAAGAGAAAATTCTCCGCACAATCGGTGATCCTGACCGGCGCTTTAAACAAGACCCGGTTCGTATGATCCGTCTTTTAAAATTCCAGGCTCGCCTAGAATTTTCCATCGATCAAGAGTCGCAAAACGCCTTGATCGCCTGCCGCCAAGAGATTACCAAAAGTGCCCCTGCACGTATCCTTGAAGAACTTCTTCGTATGCTGGAATCGGGTGCTTCGGAAAAATTCTACGAGCTACTTTGGAATAATGGCTTTCTCACCGTTCTTTTGCCAGCTCTCGAAGAATTACTCGAATTTCCCGAAGGGAAACGGGTCTTTCGTCTTTTGAAAGGTGCCGACCGTTTGATTCAACATAAGAAACAATGTTTTCTTGACAGAGCTACCCTTTTTTCCTGCCTAGTATTCCCTCTATTAGAACGAGAAGTACAGCAATGCATGAATGAAAACGGCCAACCACCTACCATGGGACAGGTGATGACTCTAGCTAATGAAGTGGTTGACAAAGCGACCAAACTCCCTTTTTCCCGATTTCCTCGACGTCTCAGCTCTCTTGTTCACTATATTTTGACCATGCAATTCCGGTTAACTCCTCTCTCAGGAAAGCGCCATCCACGACAGAAAATACTCCGTGCACGTGAGCTAGGCCTCGCTTTAGAGTTTCTTAAGCTCCGCGCTATTGTGAATGAACAACTGGTTGATCTTTATCAATCGTGGAAAAAACTCTACCAAGAGGCTGGACACCACCACAACCTCCACTCGTCTCATACCCATTCCCATGGTCGGAAGAGACGTCCAAGAAGGAGGCGTTTTCCAGCTCAACCATGAAGACCGATTATCCCATCCACTACTCTGTTGTCATTCCGTTTTTTAACGAGGCACCCCATCTCCAACCTCTCATTGACGAGGTAGAAGAGGTAATGAAAAAGCTCGGAGCACCTTGGGAATTGCTTGCTATCAATGACGGTTCCACCGATGATACCGAGGAAATACTTAACGAATTGACAAAAGAAAAACTTTTTCTCCGACCTGTTCATTTTGAAGCAAATTATGGGCAATCTAGTGCTTTTGATGCGGGATTCCGCCTGGCGAAAGGGACGTTTATTATCACTTTGGACGGTGACGGACAAAACAACCCTCATGATATTCCTCTCTTATTAGAGCAAATGGGAGAGGTGGATATGATTTGTGGCCGCCGAAGGAAACGAAAGGATACGTTAGTGAAACGTATTCTCTCCAAAATAGCGAATGGTGTGCGGAAGAGAGTGTGTCGTGATGGAATTCATGACACGGGGTGTTCTCTAAAAATTTCTCGCTCTGAGGCGATTAAGAAAATTTATCTATACAATGGAATGCACCGCTTCTTGCCCGCTCTTTTGGTAAATGAGGGGTTTCGTGTCAAAGAAATCTGGGTCGATCACCGCCCACGATTAGCAGGAACAAGCAAGTACCATTTCTTCAATCGATCCTTTAACACGATCTTTGACCTATTCGCCGTCTATTGGATGCGCAAACGTCGTCTCCGCTACCGCATTCGACAGGAGAAATCGAGCGATGCATGAACTCCGCGAAATGCTCTATCCATTCGGATTTCTAGCTTCATTTCTTTTTGCAGGGCGTTTTCTTTTCCAATGGATGGAGAGTGAATGGAAAAAGCGGAGTGTCGTCTCTCCTACATTTTGGAAACTTTCTCTAACAGGAAATATCTCTCTGCTTATCCATGCCATGATCCAAGGACAACTCCCCATTGTTTTTTTTCAAGCAGTGAATGGGGTGATTTCTTGGAGAAATCTCAATCTGAATCGACCCGTAGAACAACGGGCTTCAACCAAAATTTTACCTCTCTTTTTTGCTGGAGCCATCATAACAAGTATCAGCACCTATATCGTTGTGCAAAAATTTTTTGATGGAATCCATTGGGAGTGGTTTCGCATTCCTAAAACGCCTTGGCAAGAAGAAGTGAAAGAGTCTTCCTTGGTTTGGGATTGCACCGGCTTTATTGGATATGCCATTTTTTCGAGCCGTTTTTGGATCCAATGGTGGCATGCAGAAAAAAAACAAGCGAGCCATGTGACTCCTTTTTTTTGGTGGTATAGCCTTATTGGTGGAATGACCACTGCGCTCTATTTTGCAAAAATTGGAGATATCGTCCAATTCATTGGCCCGGCTCTTGGCTTGATTCCCTACGCACGCAATCTCATTTTTCTTAGAAAAAAAAATCTTCCTCATCATGAGAGAGTATGATGGATCATTGTTTTATTGTTGCTGGCGAGAAAAGTGGAGATGAACAGGCCTCTTCTGTGCTCCACGCATTAAAAAAAAATTACCCCCATGCTTTTTTTGAAGGAATTGGAGGGCCTGCTCTTGAAAAAGAGGGAATGATCCCTTTCCTCCCCTTCTCTTCTTTCCAGGTGATGGGAGCTTCTGATGTGATAGGGCGTTTTCCAAAAATTTGGTGGGACTTGCGCAAAATTCTTCACCACATTCTTGAATCCCGTCCAACGCTCCTCCTACTGGTTGATTACCCTATGTTTAACCTTGCCCTAGCCAAGGCTCTTAAAAAAAGGGGTTACCAAGGAAAGATTGTTCAATACATCTGCCCAAAAGTATGGGCTTGGGGAAAAAAAAGAATGATCCGGATGGAACGGGATTTGGACCTGTTACTCTCCATTTTCCCCTTTGAAGTCGATCTGTTCGCCAAAACCTCTCTTCCTTGTGTCTATGTTGGCAATCCTCTCCTAACAAAAATACGCGTGCACATCGACGATGCGATGTGGAAACAAAAGCACCACATCCCGAACGATGCAAGAATCCGCTCTCTTTTCCCTGGTAGTCGCCAAGGAGAAATTGAACGCAATTTTCCACCGATGTTGGATGCGGTAAGTCGCTCTAAAGAACACCATCTCCATCTTGTTTCCTGTGCAGACACCTCTTTGATCCCTCTTTTGCAAAAAATATATGCCGATTCCCCTCTTGCTAAAAAGCAACCGCCTTTCTTTATTCCCCATGCCTATCGCTATGAAATGATGAAAGAGAGCGAGCTCGCTATAGCGAAGTCGGGTACGGTCAATCTGGAATTAGCACTTCAGGGAACACCCTCTATTGTGATCTATGCCCTAACACGCCTTAACCGTTGGGTTGCCCAATACCTTTTACGCGTCAATCTCCCCCATTACTCCCTCGTAAATATTTTACTACAAAAAGAGGCTTTTCCAGAATTGATTGCCGGGGGCTGCTCTGCTGAACAAATTTTCTCCACCATGGAAGCATTCGATCGTGAGGTGTGTCGTCACGAGTGCAAACAACTACAAGAACTTCTGGTGGAAAAAGATACGGGAACCGAAGCCGTTAAGGCGATTCAAGCTATCCTATGAACCGTGCTTCTCTACTACCATTTTTATTAAAACCTTTATTGGCTCTTTTGGGAAGGACGTGCCGGATCGAAATACGAGGGCTTAATCGTTTCCGCCAATTTGCTGCGCAGGAACGTTGTATTTTGATGTGTTGGCATAACCGACTCCTTTTCATGCCCTATTTCCTCTCTCGTTTTGCCTCCTCTTTTCCCTACTCGGCATTCATTAGCCATAGCCGCGACGGACAACTCTTGGCCTCGCTTGCAAAAAGCTATTCTTCAGCAGAAGTGATCGCGGTTCCCCATAATGCCCGTCATATTGCTTTAAAAGAGATGGTAAAAAAACTCGAAAAAGAGCGCAGAGTCATTTTAATCACCCTGATGGACCTCGCGGACCTCGCTACCAGGTAAAACCGGGAGCGACACTTGCTGCGAAAGCCACAGGAAGTTATGTAATCCCTTTTTCGTGGGCCGCTTCGCGATTTTGGCAACTAAACACATGGGATAAAATGATCATTCCTAAGCCATTTTCTCACATTATTGTCGAATGGGGTACCCCTTATTTTGTTGAAAAGGAGGGAACCTCTTCGCTTTCCCAGAAAAATCAAGAATTAGAAAGTTTGCTCCATTTTAGCGGCAAAGCCCTCTATGAAGAGCTACTTCCCGACCAACAACACTGGCCAAAATAAAGAAAAAGGAGAGGGATTCTAGGGTGTGTCTAATACCATTTATCAGAAACAACCTTGAATCCAATTTGTGTGTTTATTTATTTCGTTTGGTATTAAGAACTTCTTCCATCTCCTCTCGGATCCATGAAGTGATCAGGGGGAACTCGTTTGTTTTTGCATGCCACTGAAAGAGCATTCGAATGAGATCCCCATAAAAATCGGCACTACCATGCTCAAAATCGTTGCGAACTTGTTCTGAATCCGTTCTTTCAATAAAAGTAGCCACTTCATCGATAAATGCATTAAAGAGGTGTGGGTCATTGTCTTTATGAGCAAAAAGGCATAATTCGCTTTGCCTAAACGCGCCTCTTCCGTAACAACGTATAATTTCAAGACAATCGGCGTCGTGCACGAGTTGTTGTGGGATAGTAGTAAATTTCCTCTCTACGGGATCTTTTTCTCGAATTGTTTGATCATAGATGGGGATTGTATTTGAATCGATTTTTGCCTTAGTTAAAAGAGTTGTTAGCAAATCCGCACTTTCGGAATCCCAATAATCAACCCCCTCATCTTCGCGTGCAGCATCGTGCATACCACCCGCCGTAGCAAGAAAAATCGGGTTATACGCATCTTTCTGGATTGGATTTTTTAGCTTGTTATTTGCATGAATCAACACTTGCGTCCATAAAGTAACTCGGGCTGCATGCATCGTTCCATGGGTACTGCGAGCAGGAATTTTTTCGTCTTTGACTTCTAGCGCGGTTGCTTGATAATTCCCAAGAGACGTTTTTCTAAGAATGTGCCTTACGGCCCCTTCCCCCCTATATGAAGCTATTCGCGGCATGGGCGTTTTATAAATGGGCAATACATATTCTTGTAAAATTTTTCCGATTTTCTGTTGATTTTGTCGATTTGAAGGAGATTCCTCAAAAAGTGACGAATCCATTGAAAATGACTGAATGATTTGATGAAGCTGGTATTGATGGGTCCCTTTCTGCGGTTCACTACCTTGAATATCCTTCGTATCGATTTCTTTCCTTTTAGGTCGTTGAGGAATAGGTCGTTGAGGAAGTGAATCACTAGATGGCCGCTTATTAATGGGGGGAGGAGAAAGGAACATCTCTTTCTGTAGTCGTTTGCGAAAGAAAAATTGTTTGCGAATATACGCATCAATCTCTCTTTGGAAGCGATTTTTTAATCCATCGGTTTCATTCCAATAAGACCATTGATTTGCCTTGATGAAAGAGACGACGCGGGAAAAATTTGCCTTGCCAAATCCCATCCTCGCAAAAATTCTCTCGATCCAATTGACATGGCGATACTCGACCACTGTCCCGGCCGATGTAGATTTTAAAACAAGGCGCTTATGCGATGGTCTTCTCTCTTGTTGTAAATCGCTAAGATAACTCTGTATATTCGTCTGACGGATCTGTTCCATAGTTTTTCCTCATCTAGCACCCAAACAACTTCAAGAATTGGTATGAGACAACAAAATATTATAACATAATCTTGCAAAAAACTAAAGGCTAAAAAACACGAGGAATGCTCCATCTTTTGATCGGAAAAATCCACTTCATTAAGGCGCATAAGTGGCTACAAAATAATTGCTTTTTTCTCTCTTGTTGTGATACGCTATACCCTTTCGTAGAAATTTATGGAGAACCGATTCAATGGCTAAAAACCCCCAACACACCTGGGAAGAAAAAAACATTCTTGACGATGTCGACTTCCGAGAAGAAGATGCAGAAACCTTTAAAAATCTCCTTGAGGGCAAAGAGTCATCCGACAAAGAAGAGTCGGCTCTTAAGCCAGGAATGATTCTAGAGGGCCGCATCGTCGAAATTCAAAAAGACCATGTCGTTGTTGACGTCGGACTCAAGTCCGAGGGAATCGTGCCTCTCTCCGAATTTTCTGATCCATCACAACTCACCCTAGACAGCGATATTGAAGTCTTCCTAGATGCTGCCGAAGATGATCAGGGACAAATTGTTCTATCAAGGGAAAAGGCCGAACGCCTTCGCCAGTGGGAATTCATCGTTGAACATTGCGAAGAGGGATCGATCGTTAAAGGAAAAGTGATCCGCAAAGTCAAAGGTGGCCTTATTGTTGATATTGGCATGGAGGCATTCCTTCCCGGTTCACAAATTGATAACAAACGAATCAAAAACCTCGACGAATACCTTGGCCGTACATACGAATTCAAAATTCTTAAAATCAATATTGATCGAAAAAACGTCGTTGTTTCTCGTCGAGAACTCCTCGAAGCCGAAAGAATCTCCAAAAAAGCTGAAGTTCTTGAAAACCTCGAGATCGGCGATGTCCGTGAAGGTATCGTAAAAAACATTACCGACTTTGGCGTCTTCTTAGATCTCGATGGAATCGATGGCCTTCTCCATATCACAGATATGACTTGGAAAAGAATCCGCCATCCTTCCGAGATGGTTCAACTCAATGACAAACTCGAAGTAATGATTCTCAATATCGACAAGGATAAAGGTCGTATTGCTCTTGGACTCAAACAAAAAACAGCCAATCCTTGGGATGAAATCGAGCGAAAATATCCACCAGGATCTCGCGTAAAAGGAAAAATTGTCAACCTACTCCCCTATGGAGCTTTCATCGAACTCGAACCGGGTATCGAAGGCCTAATCCACGTTTCAGAAATGTCCTGGGTGAAAAATGTGACAGATCCAACGGAAATTGTGAAAAAAGGCGATGAAGTTGAAGCAATCGTCCTTTCTATCCAAAAAGATGAAGGGAAAATTTCTCTCGGTATCAAGCAAACAGAGCACAATCCTTGGGATGATGTCGAGAAAAAATATCCGATTAGCCATACCGTTAAAGCAGAAGTTCGCAGCCTTACCAATTACGGCGCTTTTGTCGAACTCGAGCCAGGTGTTGAAGGATTGATCCATATTTCTGATTTAAGTTGGATTAAAAAAGTTTCCCATCCGTCAGAACTTCTCCAAAAAGGCGATTCGATCGATGCCATTATCCTCTCTGTTGATAAAGAGAGTAAGAAAATTACTCTAGGTATCAAACAGCTCGATACCAACCCTTGGGAAAGTATCGAAAAAACAATGCCCATTGGAACCCTTGTCAAAGGAAAAGTCGCTAAAATTACCGCTTTTGGTGCTTTTGTCGAACTTGATAACGGCCTAGAGGGCTTAATCCATGTGACAGAGCTATCCGATAAACCGTTTGGGAAAGTAGAAGATATCATCCAAAAAGGTGATGAAGTTTCCGCTAAAGTGATCAAAGTCGATTCGGAACACAAAAAAATCTCCCTTTCTGTAAAGGAATACCTCATCGAACAGAATCAGTATAGTCATGATGACATCATCGTTACCCACACGGATGAAGAAGAAAGTTCGGAAGAAGAGAAAGAAAACCATGAAGATGATGCTTCAAGCGAAGATGAAAATGCAGAAGAAAAGAGCAACGTCGAATCATAAGCGATACCATGAAGAGGCTCTTATCCACATATTATAAGAGCCTTATTGTGTTTAACCTCTCAAGGAGTCTATGAATAAAGATCTCATCGCCATTTTTGACTATTTAGAAAAAGAGAAAGGGATCCAACGAGAAATTGTTCTCCAAGCGATCGAGGAAGCTCTTCAGTCGGCAGCCCAGAAAAGCGTTCAGGGAGCGACCAACGTCATCGTAAAAATCCATCCAAAAACGGCTGTTATTGATGTTCTTTCAGAAAAACAAATCGTTGAAAAAGTTGTGGAACCCAACCGAGAAATTTCTCTAACAGAAGCCCTCGAACTCGATCCCGAATGTTCTGTCGGACAATACATTGATGTCATTGTTACACCACGTGATTTTGGACGCATTGCCGCACAAAAAGCCCGGCAAATCATCACACAGAAACTCCGAACAGCAGAAAAAGATGTGATCTATGAAGAATTCCGGCATCGGATCGGTGAATTGATCACAGGAATCGTTAAGCGTTTTTTCCGGGGCAGTAATTTAGTTATCGACCTAGGAAAAGTCGAAGCCATCATGCCGATGAAAGAATATCCAAAGACAGAAAAATATCAAATTGGTGATCGCGTCCTTTGCTATTTGCTCACTGTACAAGATACAGAAAGCGGGGGTGCTGAAGTCATTCTCTCTCGAAGTGCTCCTGAATTTGTCCTGCAGCTCTTCATCCAAGAAGTACCCGAACTCCATGATGGAACCATCGTCGTCGACCGTATTGTCCGTGAGGGGGGGTATCGCACAAAGCTGACTGTGCGATCGACCGATCCCAAAGTCGATCCGGTAGGAGCCTGTGTTGGTGTTCGGGGGAATCGGGTAAAAAACGTTGTCAGAGAGGTCCATAATGAAAAAATTGATATTATTCCTTTTTCTGACGATCCCGTACAACTCCTTCAAAATGCTCTAGCACCGATTGAAATCCGCAAAATCAATGTCAATGAAGATGAAAAAGTCATCGCCATTGTTATTGACGATGAAGATTACGCGGCAGTTATTGGACGCCGTGGAATGAATGCCCGGTTGAATGGTAGACTTATTGGCTATGAAATCGACGTTCAAAGAATGACCGAGTACAATATGGCTCGCGCAATACAGCGCACAGAACTCGCCCTCTCCGGTGATCCCATCCTCGACCAAGAACTCGAGGGAATCATTGGAGTTCAGGATCTAGTTTTCAAACACTTATATGATGAAGGATTCACGACTACCCGTTCCCTTCTACAAGCGACAACAGAAGTCCTCGCAGAAAAAACAAATATTAGCCTTGAAATGGCAGACTATATCCTGGAACAAATTCGAAAAAAAGAGGTAAAAGTTGGCAAAAAATCTAAAGATTCAAATCAAGAAAGACCAACTGGCCAAAGCAGCGAAGCTGGGGGGCATGAAAGAGAAAGCTCCCAAGAAGAAGCCAACAGCTAAAGAGGAGAAGGAAGAAAAGGAACAAAAACCTCTTCCCGGAGTTCATAGAAAACCTGCTCCGGACCAAAAACCTCTCCCAGAAGCCGTTCCTACACCTCCAAAGGAGACTGTATCGGAAATTCCTCCTGAAGAAGAACTCCGTCCAAAGGCACGCGCTCGCTCTCGTTCCGTCTTTGCCGAAAAAGAGGGTGAACAACCTAGTGAACAGCAGGAACAAGAAGAGGCTGAAACACCAACACCTATTGAAGAATCCCCTGCTGAAAAGAAACCTCAACGTGAAAAAATCCCCACAATCTCCCCTTCTGCTGAAAGACTAGGCCCAACAGGACGCCATATCAAAGATTTGCTTCCTCCACCTCGGCCTCAAAAGAAAGAGACACCTCCTTCGGCAAAAACGCCCCCCCAAAAAAAACAGGGAGAAGAGAAATCAAAAACAGAAAAAACTGAGACTCCTTCTAAAAAGCAAAAACCAGCCCATTTTAAAGAATTTCAAGATTTGAAACCGACAAAACGACAAGGGGGTCCTGGGCGTTTCGATGCGCGTGATCGTATGGGCCTTCGAAGCGACGAAGAAAGTTCTAAATGGAGAAAGAAACGGCCCAAATCGGATAAAATGTTCTCGTCTTCCGAAGAGATCATTCGTCCCACTTCACTTACCATCCGTACTCCCATTACCATCCGCGATCTCGCTGCACAAATGAAACTAAAAGCTTCAGAACTCATCACAAAACTCTTTCAACAAGGTATTGTGATTACATTAAATGATGTTCTTGATGATGAGACGACCATTCAATTATTAGGAGAAGAATTCGGATGCTCTTTAACCATTGACACATCCGAAGAAGAAAGAATCCGCATTACTAATAAAACCATTGCCCAAGAAATCACCGATACCACTCCGGACGAACTGACTTTCCGTGCTCCTGTTGTCGCTTTTATGGGACATGTAGATCATGGAAAAACAAGCTTAATCGATCGCATCCGATCAACAAACATCGTTGCCGGTGAAGCAGGAGCTATCACCCAACACATTGGAGCTTTTCTTTGTAAAACCGCTATAGGTAATATCGCTATCCTCGATACTCCGGGTCACGAAGCCTTCTCAGCAATGCGTGCAAGAGGGGCCACTGTCACCGACATCGTCGTTCTTGTCGTTGCTGGAGACGAAGGGATTCGGCAACAAACCCTCGAAGCCATCCAACACGCTAAAGCAGCCGGTGTCACCATTGTTGTAGCCATTAACAAATG
Organism: Parachlamydiales bacterium; assembly: GCA_942491955.1. Taxonomy (GTDB): domain Bacteria; phylum Chlamydiota; class Chlamydiia; order Chlamydiales; family CALOCV01; genus CALOCV01. Next base: position 3,536 of record CALOCV010000034.1, on the reverse strand, counting down.
CGACAAACCGAGTTTTGATGTAGATAACGTCTATCGCCAACTCTCCGAGAATAATCTCCTTCCAGAAGCTTGGGGTGGTCAAACCATCACCGTGAACTGTTCCGCCGTTACAGGAGAAGGCATTAAAGAACTCCTTGAAATGCTCGCTCTACAAGCTGAAGTGTTAGAACTTAAAGCAAATCCTCACGCTCGAGCAAGAGGAACTGTCTTGGAATCAAAAATGCAAAAGGGGTTGGGTTCTTCTTCCACTCTGCTCGTACAAAATGGAACGCTCCGAATTGGAGATCCTTTAGTTTTTGACATCCGATGGGCTCGAATCAAAACCATGCGAGATGAATTCGGCAATGAACTCAAAGAGGCGGGTCCGTCTACCCCTGTAGAAGTCTCTGGTCTTTCCGGCCTTCCTGAAGCAGGTCAAGAATTTATTGTTGTATCCAATGAAAAAGAGGCTCGCAATATTGCCCATCTTCGCCTTGAAGACCATCGAGAAAAAACGCTTCTGCAAAAACGTTCTCTCTCCTTAGAGAGTTTGTTCCAAGAAAAAGCCGATTCTGTAAAAAAAGTACTTTGTATCGTCCTTCGAGCAGATGTTCAAGGTTCTCTCGAAGCGTTATCCAATGCACTGCAAAAAATTGAATCCGATAAAATCGAAGTACAGATCATCTTCTCAGGCGTTGGTGATGTAACAGAGGCCGATATTCAACTCGCAGCGGCTTCAAAAGCATTGATTCTTGCTTTCCACGTCCAAGTCGAACGCCATGCAGAACAATTGATTAAAGAGATGGGTGTTCAAGTCCGCTCCCATGACATCATCTATCATGCTGTAGATGACATCAAAGAGATAATGACCAATCTTCTCGACAAAATCGCCCAAGAAGAAGAAAGAGGAAAAGCAGATGTCCGAGCCGTATTCCGATCTTCTCAACACGGAGTTATTGCCGGCTGTTTTGTTTCTGAAGGAAGCATTCACCGCAACCATAAGGTACGCATCAAACGAGGCGAAGATATCATTTGGAAAGGCTCGATTCTCTCTCTGCGCCGCGTCAAAGAAGATGTGCGTGAAGTGCAAAAAGGAGTGGAATGTGGAATCGTTCTTGAAGGAACCAATGATATCCGAGAAGGAGATATCATTGAATCTTATGAAATCACCTACATTGAACAAGAACTATAGAAATGGCAAAAAAAAGAACCGATCGCCTCAATTCTCTATTACGTGAAGTCATCTCTGATGTCATAAAAAAAGAAGTACATGATCCTCGTGTCCATCCACTGATAACGATCACTCGTGTAGAAATCACCAAGGATCTCCACTATGCAAAAGTTTACTTCAGCGTCATAGGGGGTGAAAAAGAGAAAAAAGAAACAGAAACGGCTCTCCAATCTGCAGCGGGCTATATTGGTTGCCAATCTTCCAAACAAATTGTCATTCGTTACTTTCCTGAACTCCGTTTTCTCTTGGATGAAGGGGTTGAACGTCACATGCGTGTGGAAACTCTGTTAGAAGAGATTGATAACGAGCAACAATTGCGTTCTCAAGAGAAATCGGAATGACCGAAGGGATACTTCTTGTCAACAAGCCTAGAAAAAAAACTTCCTTCAGCCTCGTTCATGCGACGCGAAAAAAACTGGGAGTGAAAAAGGTAGGTCATGCAGGGACACTGGATCCTTTTGCAACGGGATTGATTATCCTGTTAGTGGGAAAGAAATTTACAAAACTTTCTGATACATTCATGCATCAAGAAAAAGAGTACGTTGCTACAGCGCATCTTGGGTTGCAAACGGATACGCTCGATTGCGACGGGCAAGTGGTCGCTACCTCATCGATGTGCCCCTCTTTTAACGAAGTGGAGATCGCCATCAATCAATTTCAAGGAGAACTCTCACAAATTCCTCCTATGTTTTCTGCAAAAAAGGTAGGAGGGAAAAAGCTTTATGAATTGGCTCGAAAAGGCAAAACGATTGAGCGTGCTCCTCAAACCATCCATGTAAGTACCACATTGCTTAATTATTCCTATCCTTATCTTCAATTCCACGTCCGATGCAGCAAGGGAACCTATGTCCGCACTCTCGCAGCCGATATGGGCGCTTTTCTCGGTTGTGGTGCCCATCTTTCTTCTCTTGAAAGAACCGTCTCGGGCAGTTTTTCTCTAGAGGATGCGCTTCCTGGAGAGTGGCTTTGGGATTCTACCAAGCAGATCCATTCTTTTGTCGATGCACGTCTACTACATAAGGGGGCGTAAGCGGTTACTGGAAAAGGTCAACTCTTTTTTCTTTTACTTTGTTAAAATATTGACTCGATGATGAAAATGATTTTTACTATAGGAAAATTCGATGGAGTCCACCGCGGACATCAATTTCTTCTAAAAAAAATTCGCCAACGCGCCTACATCAGCAACGGTCAAGTAGGAGTTCTCGCTTTTTCGAACCACCCTCAATCGATTTTACAACCAAATACCCCTATACCTAATATCTGCACCCCAGATCATAAAATCCTTCTGCTAAAAAATGCCGGTGCCGATTTCGTCCAAACAACGCCCTTTACCCATGAAATCGCAAACTTATCCGCAGAACAATTCCTCCATAAAATCCATTCTTCCACCCCTTTTACTCATCTTGTTCTCGGCTACGATCAGTACATGGGAAAAAACCGGGAAGGCACACCTCAAAAAATTAGAGAAATTGGGCAAAAACACCATTTTTCTGTCGAATATCTCGAAAAATACTCTCCTAACGAAGAAGAAATCTCAAGCTCAGCGATCCGGACTGCCATCCAACAGGGCCAATGGGAGAAAATTTCCTCTCACTTAGGAAGAGATTATTCCATCTATGCACCTGTTATTAAAGGAGCCGGCAAAGGGAGAAGAATTGGCGTCCCTACATTAAATCTCTCCGTTAGCGGACTCGTTCTGCCCCCTTTTGGGGTCTATACCGCAACCGTTGTCATCGACGGTCACAAAATACCCGCTGTTTCCAATCTCGGCTTCGCCCCAACCCTTCATCATCAACGTTCTGCTCAATTGGAATCCCATCTCCTCCTTCCCTCTTTTCCTTCTCAACAAGGAAATATTGAGGTCATTTTTCACCGCTTTCTCCGTTCAGAGAAATCATTTTCCTCCAATATTCAGCTGCAACAACAGATTCGTGTTGACTTGGAAAAAGCAAAAGAATATTTCGGTTTTTCGGCTGAAAAACCGCGAAATTTACATTCTTAGAATGCAACTAATTATTTTAAATTTAAATATGATTATTGTATAATGAAAGTAGGTGGAGTGGGCACGTAACGTATTTTTTGAACTTTAATGCGAAGAATGCGTCCATTTTCTCGTTAAAAAAAGAGAAGTGTAGCGTGTCGGTCGGTACAAAAAAGCAATTCCAATCTTCTATCTAGTCTCCTACACGCGTAACACAAGGGTGGGTGCCTTTTTTTGCAATGGCGCACAACTTGGGAGTTGGCATGAAATCTTCGTTTCAGCCACTAGAAGAACGCATCGTATTGGATGCGTCGCCCATGGCAGTCGCAGATGCCTACGCGACAC
>CALOCV010000033.1:0-8563 GCA_942491955.1 Parachlamydiales bacterium | reverse complement strand
GCCGCCCCGTTCAGTTACGTATTGCTTCTTGTAACCATCACGCCCATTTATCGAGTCGTATACAAAGCATAAAATCCCATCCTTTCCGAGATGGGATTTTTTTTTTCCTCGGTTCCATAAAAAGGCGTGATCGGTTACTGACTAAAAGCTGCCTGCCGTGGTTTTTGTTCTTGTTAAAAATGGATAAGCTGGCATTTCAATAAAACAAACAGAAGTTTCTTCGGAATTATCACATTTAAAAAATCGTCTAATTAACTGCCCTGAAGGCAGCCTATATCCTACGTAACTATGCTTAGCTTCTGTTTCCCAATCAATATGTATCTTTACATAAGGAGTGTCGATCAGTTTTTGATCGACCTTTTGCTGTTTGAGATACGTAAGCAAAGCTTGCTCTTTCTTCTTTTGCATTGTGGTAAATGATTCTCGACACACGTCACAAGACGGGCAGGAAAAGTCATGACATCTAAGAACCTGTCTTCACACTTCAAATGGCTAAATTCGAAATTATTTTCTCTCCAGGAGACGATAAAAATGTGCGGGTCATATTAAAAAATATTACCCGCACATTTTTATCGTCTCCTGGAGGAAAAGAATCCGAATTTAGCTCATTTCAAGTATGAAGACAGGTTCTAAAATAAGAGCTCCTAGAATGGCGAAAATTTTATCAACTGTGTCTTGGACTTTTCTTGCGTGATTGATCACAGTCGGCAAGAAAAAGTCTTCGGAAAAGTTTTTTAAATTACCCGTACGAACGGGATATAGAGTTGCTAAATAAAGCTGAATATAATCCCGACCTTCACAATATGCCCTTACGTTTTGTGCTTCATCACGAGTCAGATTTTTTTCCCATACGACATGATTGTTAGGGTTCTCTACCTTGATATAGTTTGTCACGATATTACCCCTATCTTGGATAGGAGCGTGTTGTATATTTCTTATTATTACCACAAAAAAAACCAATTCTTGGAAGTTGTTTGGGTACAGCCATTTGAAGTGTGAAGACAGGTCCTAAAACCGCCAAAATCCTTCGTAGATGAGGAATATCCCAATAAGAAGGAAGAGGACCATCAAGGCTCGATGGATACCGTTTTGCATCGATTTTTTTCCCCAATCGATGACCCAATCGGTGAAAAAAATGCGCAAAAAACTCCCTGGATTAGCATCCAGCCATCCCAGAAGGGTAATCAAAACCACCCAGCTCGCTTCCCCAGACATTGTGTCCCACAACAACAAGAAGCCCTAAAATCAACGCATTGAATCCCGATAGAATGAATAGGGGGCGGTTGCTAAAAAACCCATCAGCGACTTCTTCGATTTTCTGCAATGTCAGCAAAAACCCCAATGGGACGATCACCAAATAAAGGCCAAAAACTTTTGCCAAGAAGAAGGTGACATCCATAATAAGCCTTCTCGCCTCTAAATACTTTCTTTCCTATCCAATCAATGGATATCACGCCAGGACCAAAACAAAAAACAATAGCCGCTGTGAGCAAGTAATTAAAAGGCTCTTGAGAGACAAAAACCGAAGGATCGGTAAAGAATTGATCGAAAGCTTCTGTATGGGCAACGGCATACGCAACAATCATATCGATCAGTAAAATAAGACCCGTAAGCCGGGAAATGAATCCAAAAAAGAGGAAAATTCCTCCAATCAACTCAACACATCCCACGAAATAGGCATTAAAAACGGGCCAAAAAAGATCAATGCTCTCAAAAAATTCGGCCGTTTGATCAATATTTTGCAACTTACCAAGCCCTGCTTGAAAAAACATCCAGCCCCAATAGATCCGGATGAGGACGAGAAGAAAGGGTTGAAAAAAGTTTCCCAAAGCCGCAATGGGACGATACGCTTTAGCAACAGCATGCATAAATCATCTCCTTCGATCATTTCTTTTTATGAATACCCGATTTTTTTTCTAGAAGCAAGTGTTAAGTGCATTATTCTTGTTATTTTAAGAAAAATGTGCTTTTTTAGAGGGATGTCCATTCCTTGGTACCGAACTACTGTGTGGGTGCTCACCCTTGCCATGCTAATTATTAGCGCCGTGGTCTATATCTATTATTCCCACGAGGTGGCCTTCAGCCTCTTTGCTGCTTTCTTGACAGCAGCTCTTACTACCGCCTCTCTGGTCATCGTTGGCTGGTTCGTCGAAGCCATCGTATCTAGTACCGATGGAAAGAAATAATACCACTTATCAGAACCTGTCTTCCCGTTCTAAGAACCTGTTCAAAATCTTTTAGAACCTGTCTTCATACTTGACATATCTCAGCAATAAAAACTACCACAGAGCCCACAGAGAGCACAGAGAAGAGGAGTTATATTTTCATTCGACGAATGCCTTCTACCAATCGTTTCACATTAAAAAAATTGATAAGCAATCCTCGGGCGCAAGTTCCATAGAGCTTTTAAATAAGATAGTCGTTGTGCTTCGTGTATTGGAGCTATTCCATTCACAGATTTAATTTCTGTAATTACCTGATCCTCTACAACTTCTTCAGACATTTCTGGATGCACTAAACAATTTATATGTCCTCCCTCTGTGTTCTCTGTGGGCTCTGTGGTAGTTTATTTTATCTAACAATTCGCTCAAAACCGTTTCACGAATAAAACGACAAAAGCAAGGATGACCATATGTAAACTGGTATCTTGGAAAATAATTGTTTATACAGGATTAGAAAGATTTTGAACAGGTTCTAAGAAGTCGTGGTTTTTAAGACAAAGGTTTGAAAAACCTTCGATTCCCGAATGGGATCGAACGCCTCGCTAGAAAGCAGCGTCGCCATGTTCTCTACCCCCTCGTTGATCGCACATTGTAGCCATCCTATCGCCGCTGAAGCGTCGCGATAGTGTGCTGAAGCCAAAGCATTGGCTACCGCTGTCTCGCCACTCGGCTTAACCTGATAAGCTTTTTTCCCGATCTCTTTCACTAAAGCCCAATCCCGCATCCGATAGGCCAACGAATGCATCAAAATCAATGATTCTCCATCCAGCTGCTTCTTGCACGTAATCAATAAATGGTAGGGTTCTTCCACCTTCCCTTGATGCGCTAAAACCAAAGCTAACCCTTTTGCCGCCTCAGCATGTACCACTCCCCCATTCGATCCTTCGTACACTTTGCGGAAAAGAACCTCCGCCTCCTGCACATTCCCCCCTTGTAAACTCTCTCCCGCCCTTTCTAGATCAGCCCCCAACGGATGATGGTAATCTTCTTCAGTCATCGTTTGAACACTTCTCCAAGCACGAAAATTTTCCACACCCAGCAACAAAAAAATCACTCCTGCAAACACAAAACGGATGGAAAAGAAGAAAAAACAGGCCACCGTTGCGATGATCGTACTCACCAAAAGAGCATAACGGATACCCCGGAATCCAAAGACCCCTTCAAAAAGAATCCGCAAAAGATGCCCTCCATCAAGAGGCTGTACCGGCAATAGATTCAGCACCGTCCAAAAGAGATTCACATAGAGAAACATCCAAAGCATCACAATCGGAATGCCCGAAGTCTTCTCAGGAATTTGCTGTTGAATGAGATACGCTATAAAAAAAAGAGATAATCCCGCTAATGGTCCATCCAAAACAATTAGAAAATCTTGCCATAACTTCGTTGGAGGTCCTTGCCGTTCCGTCACGCCACCAAAAGCAACAAGGCTGATCCTCGCCTCTTGCCCAAATGCCCGCGCTGTTAAAGCGTGACCAAATTCATGCACTAAAAGCGATACTAAAATGACAATCGCCCAAAGTACGGTTCCGATAAGGCTAAAACTGCTGATAAAGCCAATTCCCAATATCAAAACCCAAAAAATCGGATGGATGCGAATGGGAATTCTTCCCGGTATCTCAATCATTGGTATAAATTCTTTATTGTTTTCCCCATCTCCGCCGGAGACGGGATGATCGCCGCTCCTGCTTTATGAAGAATGTCCATTTTTTCTTTCGCTCCCCCCTCCCCAGAAGAAATAATCGCTCCGGCATGCCCCATCCGCTTCCCCGGAGGAGCCGTTGCTCCGGCAATAAAAGCAGCAACCGGTTTTTTTCCAAATGAACGGATCCAATCGGCCGCCTCTTCCTCAGCTCGACCACCGATCTCACCAATCAATAAAACCACTTCTGTCTGCGGATCTTCTTCAAATGCACGCAATACATCGACGAACGAAGTCCCTATAAGAGGATCTCCTCCAATACCGACACATGACGATTGTCCTAAACCTTGTTGTGTTACCTGCCAAACGGCCTCGTACGTCAATGTCCCCGATCGCGAAACAATGCCCACTCCCCCTTTCTTATGGATGTAACCCGGCATGATCCCAATTTTACACGCTTCGGGTGTAATGATTCCAGGACAATTGGGCCCAATCAAACGACTTTTTTGGGCTTTCCCTAACTCTTCTTTCACCTCCAGCATATCGTGCAAAGGGATCCCTTCGGTAATGCATACAATCATCTCAATCCCAGCATCCACCGCCTCTAAAATGGCATCCGCTGCAAAAGGCGCCGGCACAAAAATCATGGACGCATTGCAGTCCGTCACCTCTTTCGCCTCTTTTACCGAATCAAACACAGGAACCCCCTCAACCGTCTCTCCCCCTTTCCCCGGCGTCACCCCTCCAACAACTTGCGTGCCATAGTCGAGACACGCTTTCGTATGGAAATGTCCCGCTTTTCCCGTAATGCCTTGCGTGATTAGACGCGTATCGCGATCGACCCAAATTCCCATCACCCCTCCCTAGCCCATTGGACCACTTTCTCTGCCGCTTCGTCGAGATGATCCACAGTAATAATCGGAAGCCCTGAATCGGCTAAAATTTTCTTCCCTTCTTCCACATTCGTCCCCTCCATCCGCACTACCAAAGGGACCGAAAGAGCTCGATCGGCCACAGCAGTGAGAATCCCCGCAGCCAAAGTCACGCAATTTAAGATACCACCAAAGATATTCACAAAAATTGCTTTTAACCTCCGGTCAGAAAGTAAAATCCGAAACCCCTCTGACACTTTCTCTTGCGAAGCTCCTCCTCCAACATCGAGAAAGTTTGCAGGCCTTCCCCCATAATAATCGATGATATCCATCGTCGCCATAGCAAGACCTGCACCATTAACAAGACAACCAATATCTCCATCCATCCCAATATACGATAAATCGTGTGCTCGCGCCTCTTTTTCTTCCCGAGAAAGCATCGATAAATCCTCCAAAGCCGCCAGGTTGGAATGCCGAAAAAGAGCATTATCATCAACAGATCCCTTTGCATCTACGATCGAAAAGGTCCCCTGTTGATCAAGGACTAACGGGTTGATTTCTAAAAGAGTGAGATCTTTTGACCAAAAGAGCGCTATACATTTTTCAAGGATCTCTTTCCCCTGCTTGGTAACACCGTCTTTCCAACCAAGCCATTTTGCAATCTGCAAATGGTGATAATTGCGCAAAGTCCCTGAAAAGGGAATCCGAATCGAAAGAATCTGGTCAGGCCTCTTCGCTGCCACCTCTTCGATATCCACACCTCCTTCTGCTGTCACGATAAGAACCGCCTGTCCACGCTCTCGATCCAGCACGATACCTACATAGAACTCTTGCGCAATCTGCACCGGTTCGGAAAGAATAAGCTTCTCTACCACCATTCCTTCCACTCCTGTTTGTGGAGTCACGAGTTTTTTTCCTAAAATTTGTTCCGAAAAAGCAACGATCTCCTCCTTGCTCTTTGCTAAGCGCACCCCCCCCCCCCCCCCCTGCTTTTCCACGTCCCCCCGCATGAATTTGCGCCTTTACAACCCCCTCTGACCACCCCTTCTTCTCCACCCACTCCCAAACTTCATCCATCGAGGTTGCTAAAAGAAAAGATGGTACCGGAACCGATTCATCCAAGAGCAGTTTTTTGATTTGATATTCGTGGAGATGCATAAAAGCCCCGGAATCCTTTGGTTTTTTTCCTTTTTATGGAATAATTTTCCTTTACTAGCAAGTCGGCATCTCATGGTTTTTCAATTTCTTCGTTCCAGCTACCAAAAAGTCACATCCATTCTTAAAAAAAGTGGGTCGCTCCTTGGCAATAAGTTGCGCCAACTCTTTCAAGGTAAAATTGATGAAGAAAAACTTGAAGAACTGGAACAACTCTTCTACGAATCAGATCTCGGAGTTAAAACCGCTCTTGAATTGACCGAACATGTCCGTCAACTCCTTCAAAAAAATCCCCACCTCTCTGGCGACGAATGCATAGCCTCTGTCAAACAACAACTTCTCCGCCAAATCAATCCCTCTTCCTCGTTCTCTCTCAATCGTCCCGATACGTCTCCTTTCGTCGTGATGATCGTCGGCGTCAATGGAAATGGAAAAACAACTTCCACAGCTAAAATTGCTCATCTCTTTAAAAACCAAGGAGAACGCGTTTTACTTGGCGCCACCGACACCTTCCGCGCTGCAGCTATCGACCAACTCGAACAGTGGGGAGAAAGACTGGATATCGATGTGATCAAAGGATTACCAAAGGGAGACCCCGCGGCTGTCGCCTATGACACCCTACAAGCAGCCCTCAGCCGCGAGTATCAAACCGTTATCCTCGATACCGCGGGACGACTCCATACCAAAACCCATCTCATGCAAGAACTCGAGAAAATTCGACGTGCCTGCCAAAAAACGACCCCTTCAGCCCCACACGAAACCCTCCTTGTCCTCGATGCCACTACCGGACAAAATGCTATCGATCAAGCAAAAATTTTCCACAAATACACCCCCATTACAGGCCTCATCCTCACCAAACTCGACGGCACGGCTAAAGGCGGCATTGTCATCCAAATTGAACGAGAACTCGGTATACCTGTCAAATTCATTGGTATTGGTGAAGGGGTAGATGATTTTGAACCCTTTGATGCCGAACGCTTCATTTCGACTCTCCTAGAGTGACGTGAGGCGCGGTAATCCATACATCAAAAAGAACGAAGATCGTAGCGACCACGAGAATCAAACTTAAGCCCACAAGAAGCCAAATAGGCGTTCCAAATGTCTTGATCGTCACCATTCTCGATCCCACGTGATGGTAACGCCATCCGGCAATTAAGAAAAACGTGGCACTGCTCAGACCAAGAATGAGCGCTACGGAACGCAAGGTAAATGGGTCCAATACGCCACTAAGCAAGCCGACAAATCCTATTGAAGTTGCAAAAGCTGTTAATCCCGTACGCACCCAAGCCGCATACGTTCTTTCATTAGCTAAGACCGAAGTCCTTTCTAAAGCCTCTTTCTTCTGCTGTCTGTGTTCTTCTGTAGAATCCATTGATTATCAATAGCTTAAAACTTGATTATTGGATCGACTCTTCTCTGAAAATTATATATAATAAAAACTATAGGAGAAGTAAAGATTCTCCTCTTTTTTAGCCAAGGAGGCGGATATGTATGGTTATATTAAGGCTATTTTTTTAACAGGTGCCTTTACTTTAGCCATTGCCATTACTCCGTTTGTGGGTGCTGAAGCTTCTCAGTATCAATATAATACGAGCGAGCAATACATCAGCTACCCCTATAGACCCTACTACTCCGACAACCGACGCCCTCGCTATTATCGACCCTACCGATACTATAAAAATCACTACTATCCAAGATACTACGATGGCTACTACCGCGATTATCGCGATTATCGCTACTACGATTCTTACCCCTACTATCAAGACAATTATAATCGCGGTTACTACTACGGTCCTCGTGGAGGATTCCAAATCCGATTCCGAACCTAACTCTCTTGGATACTAAACATCGAGATCAACAACTCTCCCCCATTGGACAACGTCCAATGGGGGTTTTTTTCAAATTGCTCATGATGAGAATGATTAAGGATTTATTATTACTCTTGACGTAACACGTAAAATTTAATATAATCGTATTATGATCAGATCCTTTAAAGACAGAGATACGCAATCCTTGTATGAAGGGAATGCTGTAAAAAAATGGATCCAATTTAGAAAACAAGCGGAAAAACGATTGCATATTTTAGATATGGCAACACAGTTAGAAGATTTGCGCTGTCTGCCAAGCAACCGATTTGAAGCCTTAAAAGGAAAAAGAAAAGGACAATATAGCATTCGAATCAATCAACAATGGCGCATCTGTTTCACCTGGATGAAGGGAGAACCGCATCAAGTCGAAATCATTGATTATCATTAAAAAATGCATGCTTAGGAGAAATATATGAAAAAAAAAATGCGCCCCATCCATCCGGGTGAAATATTAAGGGAAGAACTCGAAGAATTGGAACTATCAGCAAATGCCTTTGCAAAAGAAATTGCCGTACCTGTCAATCGCATTACGACCATCATCAATGAACAACGCTCCATAACAGCCGATACAGCCCTCCGTTTAAGCCTTTTTTTTGGCACCACACCCGAATTCTGGCTCCACCTTCAAACCGATTATGATTTAAAAATGACCATTGAAAAAAACGGAAAATACATCAAACAAACCGTCCATCCTCATCGCAAATAATACCTATATTTCTGGACCCTTAGTAGCTATTTGAAAAATTAACGCGAAAACGCGGAGAAAGGAAGATAATCTTTTGGTCTTTCCACTGCGTCTCTCGCGCC
>CALOCV010000032.1:0-38344 GCA_942491955.1 Parachlamydiales bacterium | reverse complement strand
GGCAATATATTGGAGATAGAAAGGAATTACTGCAAGTGTAACTGACACAAAATCACGACAAAGTGATGAACTAGTGTAGAATTTTTCTAGAAAAACGGTTATTTCTTCTTGAAACTCAAAAGGATCTCTTTAATTCCTACACCAACGGCTGCTGCAATAAAAAAAGCAGGGTTGAGTATAAAAAAAGCAACGGCTGTAGCAAGCAATATGAGGGAGCGAACAATCCCTTCTTTCTCGATGAATCCATGAATCCCTTTGAAAAAATCGATAATCTCCCGCGCAAAATAAACACCAAAGACAATCCCAATCAGTATGCCTCCTAACCATCCCCAAAAAAAGAGAAAAACAATCCCAATAATCAATACGACATAGCTAACCATGTCCTCTTTGTTAGTCGTAGCATACCGTTCGAACTTTTCTACAAATTTTCTTTTTTCTTCTTCAGAGCCTTCTGGACGGTGTTCTGGATCCATGCCTATCCTCTATTATCTAAGGTTTTTCTTAGGGTTATCACAGGAGAGGTAAACGGGTCAATATTTTTTTTCATTCGGAGTAAAAAGATTTGTTTTTTTTGAATATTTGTAATACAATTCGTTCGGTTTCTAATTAGGGAGTTTGTTATGCAACGCCAAAACCTCCTTTGGGTCAATCTAGCCTTAGGTGGTACGTCTCTATTTTTCCTCTCCGCATCCGCTCTCTATCTCTTCTCTTCATCCACATCGACTCCCATCAATCCTGCTGTTCCAGAAAAAATCTATTCTGCTCCTAAAAATGCATTTGCTCGCCCCAATAGCGAATACGAAGCCATCCGTGTCCCCACACTCTCCCTCGCTTACTCAACACCAACCCTCCAACTTCCCGATCTACGGCAGTCCATCTCCTATTTCGGAAAAAATGGACGCCCCGACGCTGCCGGTCACCATACCCTTCTCCATATCTCCCTTGCCGGCTCCCCCCAAATTTTTTCCGTCACCCCAAACCAACCTTTCTACCTCCAATACGATAAAAATATCACCCCCCCTCGTTATACCCCATCCCCAAACCAACAGGAAACATCCCTCTGGCTTACGATCCAACCCCAAGACCATCAAGCAACCGTGAATGTCTCCATGCATAACGAAAAAGGGGAGATCATCCACCACCCCATCCCATTTACCCAATTCACCGTCACAGAACGAGAATTCGTTCGTCAACCAGGAAAAACCGCATGGGAACTCGGCAAATGGAGGGTCGATGGCTCTCTCCTCGTCCGTCAGCGCGCCCGATGGTTCGGTGCTGACCGCTTCCTTGAAAATCATGGTGGAGAAGAGTATAGCTATACCCTAGGACGAGAAAGAATCGAATTCGGTGAAAAGGAGGATGCCTATGCCATTTTTGCCACCATTGGCGATACCTTCATCTGGGAAAATGAACGCTGGATCCCTGCGCAACCCGGTTCCGATTCTCTGGGAAAACCCCTGCTCGTTGTAAAAAAAATCGACGAGAGATTGATGACGTTCGAACTGTGGGATATCGAAGGAAAAGGGCGCGTCCTCCTTAACCTCATTAAATCAACAGAACCATGGGTATTTCAACATTTGCAGAATGATTTCAAATACATCGGAGCCAAGACACGGTCGGAATTCGTCTTTAATCTCCGCAACGAACGGGCCGTACTCTCCCCACAAGATTGGCTACTCCTCACAGAATCGGGATGGAAAAAACTCGATACGATCGAAGAAATCGATGCCTATGTCCAACGGAAACTCTCAGGCCCCCTCTTTATCTTGGAAGGCATCACAAAACAGGGAGATCACCAAATTCTTCTCGCTACCCTCTATAACCGGACGAGAACCGAATCCCATACTCTCGAACTCCTCCTCCAACAAGGATCCAGTCCCTCTCTCTATAAAGAAGGTACAAAAGAACACCATATCTTCGCCGCTGCCGATGACGACGAAGATGATGATGACGACGATGACGAGGAAGAGGCGATCGCACTGCAAGAGATAAAGGAGACGCGATGAAACAAACTGTCAAACCCATTTTCTTTTTGATCCTGCTTATCACCCCGTTTTTGCTCCCAGCTCTCACGATTGCTGAGAAAAAAGCAAGCCTAACCCATGGGAGAAGTGACCTTTCAGCAGAAACAGAACAACAACTGATCGAAGTCAACAAAAATACCCATGAACTCCATACCATCCTACGCGCTCTCTATGCCCAAGCACAACAACTCTACCAAAATCAAGCTCAAGAGTGTGAATACATCGCACTCATCGACCAAATCCAAAAAACACAACAACGTCTCCAACAAATCCAAGAGACGTGGCGACAAAAAGCAATCGAAGAAGGAAAAAATGGCTACGGCCTTTGGCATCAACCCGAAACAACCCTCGAACAACTCATCATGGACTACGGCTCTACCGATTGCGTGTACCTAATCCCCCTTGAAGTCGGTGCCATCAAAGTGAGTATCGACTCCCAAATTCCCGTGCCTAAAAACTCCTGGAACGAAATGCTCGAAATCATCCTCAACCAAAATGGAGTTGGCATCCGTCAACACAACCCCTACCTCAAAGAAGTGTATCTCCTCCAAGAAAATCCAGGAGGTATCCGATACATCACAAGCGATAAAAAAGAACTCACCTCTTTTCCTCCCGAAGCGCGTGTCGCCTTCCTCCTCTCACCCCCCACAACCGATTACCGTCATGCACACGATTTTTTAAAAAAATTCATCAATAAAAAAACCATGGCGCTTTTCTCTCTAGGAAGAGAAGTCCTCCTCATCGGTACCACATCAGATATCCTCGACCTCCTTCAACTCTACGCGTTTGTCGAAAGCCATAAAGGAGAAAGAGAATATAAGGTCGTCCTTCTACGAAGAGTGCCCGCAGAAGAGATGATCAAAATTCTCCAAGCCACCTTCGGACAAGGAAACGAATACGCTCTTTCCAATAACCAAGACCTCCTCGATCGCGATTACCCCCCTGACAATGAAAGAATGTCATCCTCCATAGAAAGCCAAACTCTTCAAGTCATCCAAATCGACCACCTCCACCAAGCGCTCTTCCTATCAGGTTCAACAGACGAGGTAAAACAAGCAGAAGAAATGATCCGCAACGTGGAAAAAAATCTCTCCGGAGGAAGAGAAAAAACCCTCTACCGCTACCAAGTCCGTCACTCCGATCCGGAAATGCTTGCCGATGTATTGGGTAAAGTCTACTGCCTTATGAAAACATCCGGCTTCCCAAACGTAGAAGGAATCGAACCCGAATCGATGATCAACCAAACCAATCTGAATATCCCCCCTCCCGATCCACGAGAACTCCTCCCACAACAACTCTATGCAGAAAGCTTCTACCAGTCAGGAAGCGATATCGTAAATCCCGCTCCCATAGAACCTGGAAAACCACAAAAACTCGAAGACCCTAATAAAGATAGAAATAACTTCATCATCGACCTAAAAACAAGCTCGATCATCATGGTCGTCGAAGCCGACCTCCTTCCTCAACTCAAAGAACTCATCGCAAAACTCGATGTCCCCAAAAAAATGGTGCAAATCGAAACCCTCCTCTTCGAAAAGAAAATCCGAAATCGAAACGATTTCGGCATGAACCTCCTCCGTATCGGCGATGCCGCCTCCAACGATCATCGGCAAGGCGCCCGATGGAACGATACGAAAAAAGATTTTTTAAATAAAGGGGTCTTCCAATACTTCATCAGCCGTATGAAAGATGCCTGCGGTATCCCCGCCTTCGACCTCTCCTACAAATTCCTCTTGGCTCAAGACGATATCTCTATCAATGCCGCCCCTTCTGTCGTTGCGATCAATAACACACCCGCTACCATCGCTATCGAAGACGAAATCTCCATCAATACAGGAATCTTTGAAGTGGAAACTGCAAGAGGTGTCACCCTAAAAGATGCCTTCACAAGGGCTCAATACGGTATCACTATCGTCATTACTCCAACCATCCATCTCGCAGAAGACAATGACGATAAAGAGAGCTACGTCACCCTCGAAACCGATATCACCTTCGATACCATCCAACGAGGATCTAACCCCGAACGCCCCGATGTCACCCGCCGCCATGTCACCAACTATGTCAGTATCCCCGATGGACAAACCGTTATCATCGGAGGATTAAGAAGAAAAAAATCGGACGATAATAAAGAAATGATCCCTTTCCTCGGTGAACTCCCAGGTATCGGTAAACTCTTCGGAATCTCCTCAAACGAAGATGAAAGCACAGAAATGTTTCTCTTCATCACCCCCAAAATCATCAACGACCCAACCGATGATTTCCGCCGCCTCCGTACCGAACAACTCTGCCGCCGCCCAGGCGATATCCCTTCCTTCTTAGCAACCCTCAATGAAGCAAGAAAAGCCGAAAAAGAACAACTCTTCGAACATACTCTAACCGCTCTCTTCGGTAGAGGATGCGATCTCTACTACGTTCCTGAGGGAGAATATGACGGAAGATAATCGACACAATGGTTTCATCAATAGCAAAACGAGCGTGGAAGATAACAACCACCTCGCCCTCGCAAAACAATTCGGGATGACTGTTTTCCAAACCCTATCACTCAACGATATCGAAACCGAATGGATACAAAAGATCCCCTACTCTTTTGCAAAAAAATACGAAATCGTTCCCCTAAAGAAAAAAGCCGCTACCCTTCTCGTGGCAACAGCCGACCCCCTCAACCTCTCCCCCATAGAAGAGCTCTCATTCCTCCTTAACGAAACCATTGAAGCCGTCTACTCCCCACGTAGCGAAATCCTTACACTCATCCACGAGTGTTACAATAAAAAAGATGGGGCCGCATCCCAAATGATCGCCGACTTAAAAGAGGAAACGAAAACAAAAAAAGATGACGACGATGTCGAAGTCTACGACCTACTCGATGACTCCATGGGACAGGCCCCCGTTGTCAAACTCCTCAACCTCATCCTTACCGAAGCGATCCAACAAGGCGCTTCCGATGTCCACTTCGAACCGAACGATTCGGGAATGCGCGTCCGCTACCGCATCGATGGCGTTCTCCAAAATCGCCACTCACCCGCTCACGAATACCAATCCTCCCTCATCACCCGAATCAAAGTAATGGCAAAACTCGATATCGCCGAACATCGCCTCCCTCAAGACGGAAGAATCAAATTGAAACTGGGCCAGAGAGAAATCGACTTCCGCGTCAGTACCGTCCCCGTAACAGGAGGAGAACGGATCGTTATGCGTATCCTCGATAAAGGGAATATTCTCCTAGGTATGGATCGGATCGGTATGCCAAAAGATCTCCTCACTTCCTTCGAAAAAATGATCCACCTCCCCGAAGGCATTGTCCTCGTCACAGGACCAACAGGAAGCGGTAAAACCACAACCCTCTATAGCGCATTACACAGCCTTAATAGCGACGAAGTGAATATCATGACCGTCGAAGATCCCGTCGAATACAACCTGAAGGGGATCGCCCAAATTGGCGTGAAACCACAAATCGACCTCACCTTCGCCCGCGGCCTCCGCCATATCCTCCGCCAAGATCCCGATGTGGTGATGCTAGGGGAAATACGCGACCAAGAGACCGCCGAAATCGCTATCCAAGCCTCCTTGACAGGACACCTCGTCCTCTCTACACTCCATACCAATGATGCCCCTTCAGCTATCACACGCCTTGTCGATATGGATATCGAACCCTACCTCCTCTCGTCCTCCCTCATAGGTGTTCTTGCCCAACGCCTCGTACGCAAAATCTGTCCCGATTGCAAAGAGAGCTATACCCCCTCAACAGAAGAATTGACTAGCCTCGGCATCTCACAACCCTACCTCTGCCGAGGAAAAGGGTGTTCATCATGCTACGGATGTGGCTATAAAGGGAGACACGCTCTCTACGAACTCCTCACCATCGATAACGCAATAAAAAGACAAATCGTTCAAAGCCCCGATGCAATCGAACTCCGCCGTATCGCCCTCTCCCAAGGGATGCTCTCCCTCTTCTCCCACGGTGTTCACCTAGTCCAAGAGGGGATCACAACACTTGCAGAAATCCTTCGCGTCTCGCGAGGTCTTGAGGAGGTGGAATAATGCCCCTCTTTGCCTACCGCGCCCTCGATAAAAAGGGAAATAAACTCTCCGGTATCGTCGAAGCCATCTCCGAAACCTTCGCCAAACAACAACTGCGAAGCCAAGGATTAATGGTGACGTTCATCACATCAAAGATGAAAAATTCTTCAAAACAAAACCTCAAAGGACAAAATCGAATCGCCTTCACCGTCCAACTCGCTCAACTTCTCGATGCGGGTGTCCCCCTCTATGAATGCCTCGTCGCCATCGAAGAACAATCCCGCAGAGAACCCTACCACCGCGTTCTCGTTAGCTTAACAGAACAAATCCAATCAGGTGCCTCCCTCTCCCAAGCGATGAAAAACTTTCCTAATACCTTCGATAACCTTTATTGCTCCCTCGTTGCCTCAGGAGAAGCCGTTGGCACCCTGGGAAAAAGTCTAGAAAAAATCGCCACCCTCCTAGCAAAACAACGGAAACTCAATAAACAAATCGGTAACGCACTCATCTATCCCGCTATCCTCGCATCCTTCGCCCTCCTCGTCATCTTCCTCCTTCTAGGCTTCGTCGTCCCATCGATCGAAGGAATCTTTGCCGACCGCGCCGTCAGCGGAATGACAAAATGGATCCTCGCTCTCAGCCATGGATTCCGTTCCTACGGAGTTATCGCCCTTCCCACCATCGCCATCACCATTGTTTTCCTTGTTCGTAAATTGCGCTCCCACAAAGGACGCCTCTGGATCCAACGTACCTCACTAAAAATCCCCATCATCCGTCACCTCGTCGTTCAAAGCGCTATCACTCGCTTCACCCGTACCATGGCAACTCTACAACAAGGCGGCCTTCCCCTCATCGACTCCCTACGTATCGCTCGCGATGTGACGCAAAATGCCCCCATCGAAGAAGACCTTCTCCGCGCAGAACAACAAATCATCAACGGAAAACGACTCAGTCAAGAACTCAACCGCTCATCCTATATCCCTCCTCTTGTCTCACGAATGGTCGCCGTCGGAGAAGAATCGGGAAATACTACCCACGTTTTCCATAAAATTGCAGATATGTACGAAGAAGAATTGGAAAAAAGTATTGAACAATGTATGGCTCTTATCCAACCCATTATCCTCCTCATCATGGGCCTTCTAATCGGTGCTGTCCTCATTGCCATCCTCCTCCCTCTTACCGATGTGGGATCGTTTGGTTTGTAAATGCTAGCGACACATATGAGAGCCTGGGGCCAAAGACCCCGCAAGAAGGGGGATTGGGGGACTGTTCCCTCAAGAAACAAGCGATAAACCGTAGACAAAGGAGTCATCTCATGACAAAAAAAAGAAAACAATACATCACTCTCATCGAAATGATGATCGTCATGTTCCTCATCGCGATGATCACAGGTGTCATCGCTTATAACTATCGAGGAAGCCTCGAAGAGGGGAAAGCCTTTAAAACAAAAGCCGCAAAAGAAAAACTCGAAACCATCCTCTCCCTTTACGATGCAGAACATCCCGACTTCACCGTCAGCGATTGGGAACAAGTCATCAAAAATTCTCCTCTCGTCCACGATCAAAAAGCGTTGATCTACGACGGATGGGGACGACGCTTCGATGTGACCCGAGATGAACAATACAATATCATCGTCGCTTCTTCAAACCTTGAAGAACATGATCGGAAACAACACTGATAAAAGGCATCTCCATGCAACAAAAAAAAAGGATGCTTACCCTCCTCGAAGTGCTCATCGCCATCACCCTCCTCTTCTCCTTCGCCACCGTAGTGAGTGTCCAAACCTATCGCTGGATCCAACAGGGACGCTACACGAGCGATGTCCGCCGCGTAGCTTCCCTCCTCAATACAGCACAAAATATGGCATTAGGACAAAAAGGACATGTCCAAGTGATCTTCTCCCACGAAAATAATACCATCACCATCCACTGCCAACCCGAAGTCGCATGTCCAAAAGCATTTTATGAGAAATTCGTACATAAAAAAATCCCTCTCAAAACCATCCGAACCATTTTCCATAACGGTAAAAATCTCTCTCCAGATGAAACCTGGACCATCAAATTCAACCGCTACGATGGCGCTTTCCGTATGTCAGGAACCTTCGCTTTTAGCCCAAAAAACCACGCAAAAGAGGAAGATTGCCTCTACAAAATCGTCCTCAAAACCTACCCATCACCAATTTTTCCAATAACTACACTGCCACCAGAATCCAAAGAAAACCTCTCCCACCGCCTCTACCCAACATGGATTCTCAACGAGGTGACAACATGATCCGCTACCGCCGCCCCTTCCAACTCCTCGAAGTGATGATCTCTATCCTCCTCTTTACCATCTGCATCGTTCCCATCCTCTCCTCCCACGTCCGTATCTACCGCGCCGATCGAGAATACCTGCAAGACCTTCGCTTCGATCACATCGCCCAATTGACCTGCGCCTACGTTGTACAGCAGGTTTACAAACACAATATCCCCTTCGCCCACTTAACCGATCAACAACAACACCCCCTCGATATTCCCTTTTCTGATGCCGACTTCAACCGCCCCTTCACCGTGGAATTCGATATTCCCTATACCATCCACTTCGAAGGGAAATGTAACCTTAATAAAGAAACCAACCAGGAACATGACCACTACTACCTCGTCAACCTCTCCCTTATATTCACGCCAATATCTGCATCCAAAGGGAAACAACAAACCCGCACCATGCAACTCTTCCTCGAAGCCGAAGGGGCCCCCCATGCATAAAAAACGCCCCATCACCCTCCTCGAAACCCTCATATCCTTCGCCCTCGCCTCCATCGTCCTCATGGCCCTCCTCGGCACCTACCACAGTATCGAATACCTCCACAGTAAACAAAAACAACTCGAAGAAGAAATCACCACCGACCTCTTCCTACAACACCGCCTCGAAGATCTGTTTTACCAAATTCCTACCGCCCCTCTACCCCAGTATCCCCCCATCTTCGCTACAGAAAACCTCTCCATCCCACCCCTTGCAAAAGGCCCCTCCCTCGTCTTCTCACACTATACTGACGGATCCGCATATGCAGAAATCAATCACATCGCCATAAGCCGCCTCATCCTCGACGAAAAAGGAAACCTTTCCCTTATCACATGGCCCTACCCAAAAGAATATGTCGAAGATCCCTCCTACGCCCATCAGGAAATCCTCGCTCCTAATGTCCAATACCTCTCCTTCTTCTTCTACATCCCCCCAAAAGAAAATCTTCCCATCTCCTCCTCTACAGAGCTTTCTCCCGATACCTGGCACTCCCATTGGCCAAAAGACACAAAATATCTCCCAGCTATCCTTGCTATCGAAATCACCCGCAATGATCAAAAAAAACTCTTCGCTTACCCCATCACCCAAAAAGAACAATTCCCCAAATATAACCTCACAAAACCCATCGAAATATCATGAAACTCCTCCCCACCGTCATCGCCTTCATCCTCGTTCTCTCAGCCCTTTCCTACGCACGGTACGAAAATTTTTTCCAAAATCAAACCCTCCGCTTCACCCTCTCACAAAATCAAGAACATGCCTTCCCCGTCTTCAACGCCCTTCAACACAAAATGTACGCAAAACACCACAAAACTACAGAAATAACCCCACCCTCTTTAAATCCCATCGCCCACAATATCCAACTCGACGAAATCGAAGAACACGAACAACAACAAAATCTCTGCTCCTTCCTCGACCTAGCCTTCTTTAAAGAACCAACCCACTCTCCTAACGATGCCGAATGGCAACAACGCCTCTCCCTCCTCACAAAACTCCTCCATACCTTCTACGCTAATACCCCCTTCTTTCAAGAAACTAAAAAAATCGTTCCCGACCTAGAACAATCCATCGCCCAACATATCGTTAATACCCTCCACAACCCACAAAAACCCGCACAAACTAAACGCTCCCTCAATCAACTATCCTTCCCTAACCCTCATACCCACGACGCCTACCACCTCATGCTCCTCGGCTCTCAAAATCCCAATAACCCCTACCCACCCTTGCTCGATCACATCACCGTCCACCAAAAAAATCCTCGCCCCATCAGCGTCTACCTCGCCCCAAAATATACCCTCCTCGTCCTATTCCAAAACGAAACTATCGTCCAAGATCTCCTCAACGAACGCTCCCAAATCCATAAACAAATGCAAAAAACAAAACAAAGAGAAAATAAAAAAGAATTCGAAACCCTCCTCCAACAAAAATTCGCCCCCTCCCTCGCCCCAGATGTCCCCCTCCCTCATCAACTGGGCCGTCTCCTCCTCGAAACCCCGCTGATAAAGGGTATACCCAAATGTCATGGACTTAAAAAATTGTCTTGTTTTTTTTGGGGCTCTGCCCCAAACCCCGCTGGGGAGCATGGCTCCCCAAACCCCTGCGGCCGCTCCGCGGCCTTCACATTTGTCGCTCGCTTGCGACGCTTGCTTCACTACGGTTTATTTGCTTTTTTTGAGAAAGCTACCGCTTTCTCAAAAGAATGCACTCGCACGAACGTGCCGTTCGCGCGATAAGCCTCTCCCTTCGGTCGAGCGGTTGAATTTCTATAAGATGATTACGAACGAATGCCAAAAAATCGCAAGATGCGTATCCAAATCGATGCAATGCGATCTAAGATGCTTCTTCCTGTCCGCTTCACCCGATCCAATAAAGATTAGGGTTCTCTACTAGGATCAACAGGCTCCTGCTCCGGATCAGCAGGAGATGGAGGCGGCGTACTAGGAATCGGCCTCGAAGGAAAATTAGGATTTTGAGGCGGATTGCCAGGAGGTTCGTTAGGAGGTGGAACATTTGGGTTTTGAGGCGTGTTGCCAGGAGGTTCGTTAGGAGGTGGAACATTTGGGTTTTGAGGCGTGTTGCCAGGAGGTTCGTTAGGAGGTGGAACATTTGGGTATTGAGGCGTGTTGCCAGGAGGTTTATTGAGAGGAGTCTAACGACCAGAATCTTGAGGTTTTTTGGAATCAGGATTGTTAGGACATTCTCCAATAGAGGGGTTTACCGGTTCATCCAGTTTCTTTGGAGCTTTCGAAGGATCCAATTTTTCTAGTTCTTGTTGCAGCGTTTGAAAATTCTGTTGCAGTTGTCGATGGTCTTGATTTTTTGTAACTTGTTTATCAGCAACATCTGCCACCTTTTTCCAATTTAATAAGTTGTCAGGAATGTAATTAAGCAATCCGTCGAGGTTTGCTAACTCTTCTGGAGAATAGATGGCTCCATTGATCACACCTTCCAGAATAGAAAGAAGTGGAGCACATTTTTTTTTGCCTGTTGGAGAAAGTGATTTATTCTTTAAATGATTCACCCAACTCTGCAACTGAGGATCGACTTCTAAAGACTTCTCTGCTTGTTTCAAAGAGGCTTTAATCTCGTCTATTCGTTGTTGCTTCTTCGTTTTCTTCTCTTGCTCAATTTTTGCCGTTTTTTTTGCTTGCTTTGCGTCTTCAGAAAGGAATTGGTTATTTTGTAACTTAGTCAGAAATTGCGATAACTTATTGTATTTATATGAGGTTGTGTCATCAACAGTTTTTAAGGTAAATTTATTTATTAAATAGTTCTCAATGGCGGTCTTCTTTTTTGTGTTAGGAAAATTTTCAATAAATAACCGAATCACATGTCGATCACAATCGTTTTTGGCGTCCTCTATATTTTGAGTAGTCTCGCCGAAGCTTCCTGAGACGACCGTATGCACTGGTAAACTCCAATACGTGCAACCACTATCAAGAAAATTATATATATTGGATCTTATATCAAACTGCTTCCGCGCTTCTTTAACAGCTTCTGAGAGCGTATTAGCCTGCTGGGCATTGTAAATCAACTGTCTTGGAGCAATTTCCATATTCACACCTAGTTTAAAAATAATTTTAACACAAATGGAGATTAAAAACAACAAATAACACAAGCTTTGTAGGAACAAAGATCTCGCCTGTGCTGCTACTGTATTAAAAAATATTCTTAACAAAATCCTCTAAACGAAATAGGGAGCCATCTGCTTCTTCAGCTGCTCCTTGGCTTCAGCAATGTCGGCAGCTGAAGGTTTGTCTTCACCCCGCGCTTTCGCTTTTTCTGTCAACTTGCGTAAAATCGGAATCATCATCCCCACCGCAACTTCAATGTAGAGAAATTGCTCCGTAGATTGGACCGCTCCTCTACGGCTTTCCCGTATCGTATCTACCGCTTTTGCGATATCAACCTCAATATCATCCCGATCAGGATCTGCAAGCAGTGATCGATAAATGCCAAGCATCAACCATTCAACCGTTGCAAAGGTCCCCGATCGACCCACTCCTGCACTGCAATGAATATAGGAAGTAACCCCTTCCTTTTCGGCATGAAAACTATCCAACAACAAATCGCCAAATAAATAAGAACCTGCTGCATCGGGAATGCCAAAATCGGGCCAGGCAAAGAAATGGTGTTGTAAAACATAAACCGTTTTATTCTCCTTCGTATTTTTTAATTCGAGGAGAAGATAAGCACCTAAATAAGAGGGTTCGTTTTCTGAGTGTTTCCAAAATGTTTTTACATCTATTAATTTTTCTTCTACTTCTTCTGTTCCATCTCTCTTTATAAAAGTGCAATAGAGGGGAGCAACAGAGTAATACGCTCCCTTGTAGTCGTCATAAAATTCGGATTTTGCGCTCCCCTTTTCTCTTGTTTTTGTCACCATGTAATTGTGAATGAAAGGGATATTTCCCTCTGGATCCTTCTGAAGAGAAGTAAGAATCGACTCGGGCACCAAGCCAACTAAAGATTGGGGATCGCTAGGCGTCGCTTTGTGGAAAAGAACGTGTAAGTGATCCTCTAAATGTTCTTGAGGTGGAGCACCAGCAAGAATCAGATTGTGATCTTGAACATGGTTCGCATTGATATAAAAAGGGTTTTCATTTGCCTTTAATGGAGGAATTTCGTGTGTCTCGCCTGGATTAGGGGCTTTGTTGACTCGGGTCTCTTTTGTAGGAAATAGATTGTCACTTCCGGGGTAGCGATTTTTAGTTTCATTCTTTTTTGTGGTATTATCAAGGTCAGGAAGACGCATGATGAGGGAAAGAAAAGCCTTGTTGTGGTTTTCAAAATTTTCTTTTAATGACAAAAGATTTGGTTGAACCTTTTCTTTCTCGGCTGCTTGAAATATTTCATCCGTTACAGCTGCATGCACCTCTTTCATAAACCAATAGGGATAATCTTGCTCTAAATCGGCAATGGTAGGGTTCCCTTTATAAGAAGGAGGGGACTCGATCTTGTGCTCCTTGGGGATGCGCTCTTTTTTTGAGGGGGGAGGAGGAGGTGGTGGGGGAAGAGGGGGTATAGGATGCGTTGGAGGCGTTGGCGAAGTAGGTGGGTTTTGGGGTGGCAGCTGCTGAGGAGAAGAAGGGGATGGTGCTGCCAATATTTCCTTAGAAAATGTGTTAATCTGCTCGATCTTTGCTGATGTGTTTTTAAAGAATCTGGAAGAAATGTGCTGATGAATCCATAACGCAACCCTCACACCCCATTTTTTGTGTACATTGTTGCAGAGATGGGAACTAAGTGTTTGCTTTTCTTCCGGAGAAAGAGAGCTTTCTTTGATTTTTTTCATCAAAAATGCGGTTTTCGTTTCTGTATCTGCAGTTTTTAATTCCTCAGACGAAATTTTAGGTTTTTTGTGTACCTGTGTAAAACCTTGGTCTTGGCTCCACTGAATGTACTTTCCTTTGGAGGGGTCGAGATAAGTCATCATCTACTCCATGCGATTTTTGACAAAAATATACAATAAGTATAGAATTTTTTGATTCTTTATGTCGAGGTTTCTCATGAATAAGATGTTTTTTTTCGTTACTTTTTTTGCCCTGACAACCCTTTCTGCAGAGGTTTTCCATTACTACCCCTCCCCAATCACAAAGGAGAGCGGACAAGTCGAATGGGAAAAGATATCTTGCGATCCTTTTAACGAAATGATCGTCTCTTGGAATGCAAAATACCCCGAACAAGGCGATTACCTCATTTCCTTGAGCCTGCATATCGACGGAGAATGGACCCCATGGATGCCCTACGCACAATGGGGTAACGAAAAAAAGACGACTTTTGACCATTTCCCACAAGATTTCCCCGTTCACGTCTACCAAGACACAGCAGAAGTATTCGATGGAAAAAAAGCGACAGGCTTTCGCCTTCGTGTCGAACCTGTTGCCGGAGCCGACCTCTTTCGCTTCTACGCCCTCCATGCAAATACCAGTGATTGCACTCAACAACTTCCTTCTCCAGAGCTCCAAACCTACCGCTCCGTCTGTCTCGATATTTCAGGTCTCTCTCAAGTCGCTCTCGATCACCCACGCCACCTCGACCTTTGCTCTCCTTCATCAACAGCTGCCGTTGTCCGCTTCTTACTCAAAAAATCTCCTATCGACCCTATCGCTTTTGCCGAAGGCGTTCGTGATCAAGAATTCGATATCTACGGAAATTGGGTCTTCAATGTCGCAGAAGCGTGGCGCTACCTAGGTCACCGCTGGGAGGTCTATGTCGCTCGACTCGACTCTTTCGATCCAATTATGCAAGCTCTTTATGCGCGCACTCCTGTCGTAGTCAGTGTGCGAGGTCCTCTTCCAGGAGCGCCATTTCCCTATAAGTCGGGCCACTTAATGGTCGTTCGTGGCTATAACGCGGAAACGCAAGAGGTCTACGTGATGGACCCCGCTTATCCCACGGATGACGAGACCCTCGTTACCTACCCTCTTGACGGTTTTCTCGAAGCATGGAATAGGCGGGGACGCATCGCTTACTTGTTCATGCGCAAGAAATTCCCCTTTGCCAATGATCAGTGGAAGTACGTCGATTTTAGCACGACTTCTTGATAGTTTTATCCTTCTAGGATCCCCCTTCGAAGAGAAAGGGGTAGACTTTTTTTCCAAAAATGCATACGGTGGCATTTTTGGAGGTGTCTACTATGACCGTAGAACATTACGATGTAATCATTATCGGTTCAGGTGCAGGTGGGGGAACGCTTTGTCATGAACTGGCTTCCACAGGCAAAAAAAATTCTATTGATCGAAAGGGGCCCCTACCTTCCGCGCGAAAAAGAGAATTGGGATCCAAAATCGGTCTTTATCGATAATCGCTATACAACAACAGAGATGTGGGAAGATAAAGACGGGAAACCATTTCGACCAGGTACCCATTATTATGTTGGAGGGAATACCAAATTCTACGGAGCAGCCCTTCTGCGCCTACGCGAACGCGACTTCGAAGAGATCCAACACCAAGGGGGTACGTCACCCGCCTGGCCTCTCGAATACAGAGATATGCAACCCTACTACCTCCGCGCAGAGAAACTCTACAGTGTCCATGGAGAACGAGGAGTCGATCCCACAGAACCTCCCGAGTCGGAACCTTATCCCTGCCCCCCGGTGCGACAAGAGGAAAGGATGCAGGAAATCTTCGATCAACTCAAAGAAATGGGGCTACACCCTTTCCCTCTTCCCGAGGGAATCCGCCTCAATGAACAACATCGAGAAAAAAGCGAATGCATCCGTTGCGATACGTGCGATGGTTTCCCATGTCTCGTCAATGCAAAAGCTGATGCACATACCACCTGTGTGAACCCGGCTCTTACCCATCCTAATGTCCACATCTTGACCGAAACAAAAGCCATCCGTCTCAATACTGAAAAAAATGGCCACCAAGTGACCGAAGTTGAGGTGGAACACCGAGGCGAGAGACGCACCCTCCGTGCCGATCTTTTTATCGTCTCTTGCGGAGCCATCAATAGCGCTGCCCTTCTTCTCCGCTCGGCGAGCGATCAACACCCCGATGGATTGGCTAATGGCTCGGGTATGGTGGGACGCCACTACATGTGCCATAACAATACGGCTATCGTCGCCATCTCCAAACAATTCAACCCAACAAAATTCCAAAAAACGATCGGAATTAATGATTTCTACTTCGGCTCGCCAAAATGGAAACACCCTCTAGGACATATCCAACTCCTCGGAAAAGTGAAAAAAGAAATGCTCGAAGGCGACGCACCGATGCTCACACCAGGCCTCGCCCTCGAATACATGGCCGATCACTCGATCGGATGGTGGATCACTACAGAAGACCTTCCCAACCCTGAAAATCGCGTGACGCTAACCTCAGAGGGAAATATACGTCTTCACTATACACCCACTAATGAAGAGGCCCACCACCAACTCCTCGAACAACTCAAAGAAATCCTTCGTCATATCGGATGCGATATCCATATCATCCCAAGTGCCGTCTACCTTGCAAAAAATAACCCCCTAGCAGGTGACGCTCACCAAGTCGGTACCTGCCGCTTTGGGAAAAACCCCAACCAATCCGTTGTCGATATCCACTGCAAAGCCCACGAACTCGATAACCTCTACGTCGTCGACGGAAGCTTCTTCCCCTCAAGCTCCTCCGTCAACCCAGGCCTAACCATCATCGCCAACGCCATCCGCATAGGCGACCACCTAAAAGCAAAAATCCTTCGTTAAGGGGAGAGCGCATCCCTCTCCCTAACTAATACCAAAAGGGATAAATAAATGTGTAAATTGGATTCAAGATTTTTTTGTGAAATCTATTTTGGAGATCACAGCAAGCTCTTGTGAGCTTCCAAGATCGAAAAAAAAGATGAAGATCAATTTACACATTTAGTTCATTTCAAGTATGAAGACAGGTTCTTATTTATCCCTTTTGGTATAACCCCCCTCCATGCGCAATGTTTCTCGCAATTCCATCAAGGCAATGCCGAGACGGTTTTCTCCCTTCAATGTCCACTTTCCCTCTTCGTTTTTTTCAAAGACCATGCCAGCAAAAATACTGTGTTCTGTCGAGGAAAACAACCCATGAATCAATACCTGATCTCCCGTTCCAAGAAGAACTTGTCTCCAAGCAGAAGGATCGTTGCACATTCCGGAATAAAATTTTTCGTGCAAAGTTATTTTCAGTGCGATTTCATTGAGATCGTTTAGGGGAATCTTGAAAGAGGATTGTTGATGCAATGGATCATATTTTCGGTGAATAGTTAGAATTTGCGTGTTGGGGTCTTTTTCTTTGCGAAAAATTTTTAATAATTGATCACGAGTATACTCGTAAAATTTGTCCCTGTCTTTGTATTCGGATGTTTTTTGAAAGGGGAAATCGTTTTGGAAATCGAAAGTTTTATTAGTAAGAATATTGATTACGATGTTCTTGCGTTTTTCTATGTTTTCTTCCTTCATATGTACGTCGATCATGAGTAAAAGAGTAGTAAAAGCTTGGTAGACCTCTGCGTGAGTGGAGAGAGTCTCTTGCCTAGGGGTGAAATAACCAGAGGTGTCTGATAAAGAAAGGGAGCAATAGTTTTCATCCCATCCATGCGGTGAGAGGCGTTCTCGAGTAAGCTCTTCGGAATCTTCTTGACGAGGAGAGGTGAGGGAATATCCCAATACATAGATGCCCGGTTTTTCCCAATCGTCAATCACATACGTGCGAGAAGAGGCATCCAAAGGCCTTTTTAACCAATCTTCTTTAGATGTAAAAGGGTATATGGGAAAAAAAGAAGGGGGCTCTTCCTTATTTTCTGTAATTGGAGGAGGAGGGAGAGTCTCCACAGGCTGGGGTATCTGTTGTTGAGCAACCTGTTCTGTTCTTTGTGCGATTCCATGTTCTTTTTTGATGTGTTTGACTTTTCTCTCTGCAGCAGCCCAGAAAAAATAGACAACGCCACCGACACCGGCGGTCAAAATGCCCAATAAGATAGTGATGGCAATGTCTTTGGTTTTGAGCGATAGGGAATGCTTTTCCGGCTCCTTTTCACACTGCAACGGGTGCTGCCAGTGTGCAGTGCTCCAAAATAGATCGGATGCTTCGGGAATAGCCATGTCTCTCTCCAAACAAGCTTTAGAGACTGTCCTTGAATTCATGGACGTAAGATAGCCATCCACGAATTCCAGGACAGTCTCTTATAACAAAACGCAACATTTGGATGAAATTATCATTTTCTTTTTTTACTCATATACACCTTATCGATGCTTGACAAGGATCTTGTCAATGCGCCGCCCTTCCATCGTCAAAATTTTGAAATCCAACCCGTTCCAAGAAAATCCCTGCCCAATACGCGGAATACTACCCAACTGAAAAAGACAAAAACCTCCCAACGTGCGATAAATTTCCCTCTCTTCACGAGGCAATGCCTCAATGCCAAAAAGCTCTTTAAATTGATCGATCGGTAACATACCATCCAAAACCCACGTCTTCTCATCACGCTGCACAATCTGCCTCTTCTGCAACAACGGCGAAGAAGCCAATTCTCCCAAAATCGACTCGAGCACCACATACAAACTCACAATCCCTTCAATATTGCCATATTCATCCGTAACAAGCGCTGTATCAAGAGGCGAAGAGTGAAACGTCTCCAAAAGTGTAATGACACGCGCGTTTTCATGAATAAATAACGGCGATAAACAAATCTTTCGTAAATCAAGAGGCGTAATCCGCAACGCCTCAACAATAAGATCCTTCGAACGCACCATCCCAACAACAGTGTCCAAATTGCCATCACATACAGGAAAAAGCGCGTGTGGCATCTCCTCCAATTTCTCCCGAATCTGCTCCTGCGTATCATGGATGTCAATCCACTGAATCTCCCTACGAGGCGTCATCAAAACGCCAACAGAACGATCCCCTAATCGAAAAATGCTCTCCACCATGTTCTGCTCAACCTGCTCAATCGTCCCGACACGCGCCCCTTCCTCAATCATTACCCGAATCTCCGCTTCCGTCACATTCTCCCCCTTCTTTCCCTTCCCAATCCAGTGAGCTATAGCTTCAAACGAAAGAACAAAGGGATACGTCACAACGATCAAAAAACGAATGATGTAAGCAGACGGTATCGATAAAGGCTTCCAATACAACGCTCCAATGGTCTTGGGAATCATCTCCGTCCAATATAACATCGTCAACGTGACAAGGATCGATGCCAATGAGAGCCAATACGCTCCAAAAACCTCCACCACCTGCGCCCCCACTCCCGCCGCCCCAAAGGTGTGCGCCGCCGTGTTCAATGTCAATATCGCTGCCAATGGTCGATTCACATGCTGCTTCAAATCCGCCAAAATCTTGCCCGCATGCGACTTCTTCTTCTGCAATAACCCAATATACGCAGGCGTACACGATAAAATCACCGCCTCCAAAATGGAACAAAGAAAAGAAATAATGTGCGAAATAAGAAAATAAAATAAAAGCGCTACCAAAATAACTCCCTTTTGGGGTGCTGACCCAAACCCCACGGCTGCTTTAGCGGTCTTATACCTGCCGTATTTCTCGAAAGAACGCCATACATAAAGCTTTAATGTGGAGTGCGATGGCCTTAGCCATCGCTTTTCAAACGCCGGCTCTGCCGGCGTTAATGATGCCGGTAGGGCCTCCGCACTCCATATTAATGAAAATGCTTACCTAGAGATTGGATATACACGATTATTTCTTACTTTTCATGTAATCTTTGATTTCTTGGACGGGATTAGGTGTTGTTGTGAGTGGTACCCATTTGATCGATGGTGGTTTATCTTTTTCTAATGAATCTAGAATTGGAAGTATGGTATTTCCGTCGTATTTATCGAGAATAGATTTGAATTGTTCCTTATAATTATTAATCGAGTAGTAACAGAGAAGATCCGCAACATATTCGGCAGGAGTCTCTATTCCTAAAAAGTTCCACAACGTCTCCCTAGGAGCTAGTTTTGTCTTATTATTCATGCCCATGTTGGCTCGACTGTATTCAATGCTTTTACACTTATTTATAAAGATTTGTTTTGGAAAATTTTTCCAGTTTTTGACATCAATAGTTAATTGGTTTGTTGACACTGCATCAATCAGAATTATCCATAGGTTCTTTAATGTCTCTGGTTTTAATGATGGTTTAGTGTTAATCAATGCTTGAATCAGGGGTCGTACTTGTTCTGCAGAAAGAGTTGATTGAGCAAGATGCTGCTTCAAATGCGTTTCCAAATCAGAATTGATTATTGGGTTTTTTGTAAGGCAAACCAAAGCAAGCGTAAAGTAATCAGCAAAACAATCTTGTTGCAATGACTCAGCAAAGGCTTGTACCTTCTCCACGTTTTTTAATACTTTAGTTGAATCCGACCGCGTTTGACTCCACTGAAGAAAAAAGTCGCGTTGGGAATCTTTCCAAGACGCTTTTGCCCAAGCACGAAATTGTGTTTCTTTCTCTGGATACATGGCTGCAAAGTGAAGAAGAATAAGGATGAAATCATCCGGAAGAGGCTTTTTGTTTTGTAAAGCCTGAACATAGGCCTGAGCACACGAAACATCCGTGATAGATGGGTGTTGTTCATAAAACGTTTTTGGATTATCTTCTTTTGCAATTTGTTCGATATAAAACGTTTTTAACGTCTCTTTTCTTAAGGTTTCATCGGTGATTTTTGTGCAGATAGCTTGCGCCGCAGAAAATCCTTCTTCTCGGTACTTTTTCTTAGCAAAAGCAACGAACGTGTCATTATTGACAAGACTTGTTTCTGTTTGTAAAGTGGGCGTCACGTGCAACCAATCGGCTGCTGCACCATATTCTTTCTTCTGCTGGAGAAAAAGAATAGCGCTTTTAACATGCTCTATATTTATATTGTCAGGCTTTTTTTTCACCTCACAACACTTTTCTAAAACCGAAATGCGTAACGCCTCATCTCCTATTTTCTCATGGATTGCAAAAGCTTTTTTCCAGTGGCTAGAAAGAAAATGCACAGCGATACTTGCTTTTACAGAATCGTGCATGGTGTCGATCAACTTATCTTGCTTTGCTTCAGGGAGAAGAGAGAAAAGAGCAACAACCTGCGAGACGTATTTTCTATTTTTTTCAGCATCATCTGTTATTACTTGATTGAGCGTCTCTACGTGGCTTTGCAGATGACCGGAGATCGCTTCTTCTTCATGCTGCTTCAGATTCCGATACACTGCCAGCATGTGTTGAAAAGTATGGGCTTCGATCACTTCTCCTTTTTTAGTGAAATCGTCAGCTAACGCATTGATAAGCTGCAAGAGAGAAGAAGTTTTTTCGTGAATGTTTTCCACAGCTAAATCCATTTTTTCTAAGATAGGCACAATTTCATCCAAATTCTTTTTCTCTATCCAGCGTTGTAACAATTTGTCTCTAATGGAAGCAATAGCTACAACGTCGGGGTTTTTTGAAAGTTGTGCAAGATTGGATTCCGAGAGCTCTTCATCAATCATAAGAGAACATAGATGAAAACGAATATTTGCTTTCTGCCAATCGTCGGGGAAAATCTCTTTGGGAAAATGGGAAAGAGCGGCAAGAGCATTGCCACGAGCCGTGGCATACTCTTTTGCTTGGAATTGTTCCAAACAAAGATCCGATTTCTGGTCTCCAATGAATCTGTGTGCTGTGTAAATGCCCTCTTGCAGGTTGCGTAGATCTTCTTGATTCGATTGTGAGAGTTTTGTAAATAGGTCATGGTTACATGTTTTTTCCCAATGCTGCTCAGCGGAAGCGAGGGCTTCTTCAGAAGTAACGCAAGATAAAACGAGTTGATAAAGGGTTTTGATGGTGTTAATTTCTTTTGCAACAAGGGGTTTTTTTCTATTGAAAAAAAAGATTTTATCAATCATCTGAAGGTAACTCTCCCCAAAGAAAAGCAAAGATTTGTGTGGTAACTTCATACCCCGATCGAGAAAACCTCTCTGGAGCTTTTTAAGGTTTTTTGTATGGAAGTCGGTAATTTCTTGGTAAATTTCTTCGAATTTGCTCTTTCTTCCCGTTGCCGTTACCTCATTTTCATGCATGCTAAGGAGCGCTTTCGCGACTTTTTTGATTCTTGCTTCACGAGATTGCAACAGGGGATTGAGATATTGGGTTCGATACGTCTCTTCACTAAAAAGATCCCTTTGCTCCGCAAGAAGAAGGATTTTTAGCTTCGCTTGAAGTATGAGAGACTGGCGGGTTTGGTTGGTAAAAAGACCAAAAAAGAGAGGTTTAACAAATTCAAAAATTTTCCTAATAATAGAAACTTCTCGAACTCCTTTTTGCGTCACACAAAGTCGGCAAAAGCGTTTGTTCGATGTTTCCGCTTTTACTATCGTAGATAAAGAGGTTGTAATCGAAGAGTTTTCCTGATGATAAAAGGGATTGAAATCAGCTCTGTTATGGACATAGTCCGACTTAGCGGGGGTAGGCATATTGGATCTCCAGAATAAAAAAGTGAAAGAGGAAAAAGAGAATACTACAATCCCTCGCAGAGAAGCAATAGGGTGTGTCATCAATTAGATGAATTTGTAGATCATGGTAGATGATTCGACGATCGTTCGTGTGGAAGCCGAAGCAAACTGAGTTCAGTTGGCGAGGCTGAACGCGGACGATCGTCGAATCAGATGCCATGAGATGCAATTTTAGCCAATTGATGACACGCCCTAAGCTTTCTGACAAAGATAAGAGATTATGCTTTTAAAGCATCTTGAATCGGTTTGGCTAGAGTGTTGGTATCGACTTGTGGTAAAAAAGGAGCACATGCGGTGTAAAGCTTCGCGTACAATGTAACCAAACGAGGCATTGCTTGTGACTGGGGCATCATTTTAGCAAAATCGTTCACCTCATCCAATACGGATTGGATCTGTGAGCAGTATTCTTGTCTTTTTGTAGAAGACCAACGGATCGATGCAGAATAATAACGAACAAATGGAGCAATGCGATTCTCCTGCAAAAGGGCGTATGGAGGAGTTTCCCGCTTTTGCGAATTCTTATTGTTCCTTGAAGTTGGCGGGATGGAATTGTTTCTGATCCTCTCTGCTTTCTTAAAAAATTCATTTGATATGTGGTTGATGAGCGTAGGTACTTGAGAAAGAATGGTCTGTTGTTGATCGATTTGTTCCAGAAGAGGCTCTATCCCTTCCTGCGCCGCCTTGTAGAGATCCTCTTTCCCTTTTAAAGAGAGAGAAGAATCTTGCAAAATTTTGAAAAGGATTTCAGCTTCTTCGCTAGCCAGAAATGTCATTTTTCTCTCAATTTGATAGCGCAAGTTCTCCTTAGAGTTGATTTCTTCGAAAATGGATTTTGATTTCTCATAGCACTCTTTTGTTAAAGTAAGATCCCCATCTTCTTCATGACCAATGGCTAAATGATAATAGAGAAGAGCACGGCGAGCTGCAAGCTGTAGACGATCGTCTCCTTGATGCTTCTGCTCCATCTCTTCGAGAATGACAATGAGCCTTTTTAACAGCGAAGAATTTGCGTGATGATCCAGAGCAACTTGTGTGAGATGAAGAAATTGTTGGTAAGGAAGGGTGTCGATGGAATCCAGGGATTTACCATACATCGTAGCTGCTTTCTCTGTTGCATCCCATCGATCGAAACAAATTCCTGCAATGAGATAGAGTGTATGGAGAAATAAAGCGAACTTTGTTTTCGCTTTGCTCTTGGGAAGAAAAGCTTCCACCATGCTTTCTGCATGAGGAATGATTTTTTCGAGGAATGCAGGCGTTGCATTCATCCGAAAAGCTTGTTGGTACATTTCAATAAGAGTGTTGATTTTTTCTTCTAATAAAAGAGGCTTAGCTTTCCATGGATCGATTTTTTGTAAAAAAGAATGACCAGCAAATGGAGGGAGAGTAAGAGTTTTTCCTTTCCATGAGCGATACCAACGAACAAATATATGATCAACAAAGGCTCGAGGATGATCTGTTTGGTATTGTAAAAAAATATCGTGAAAATTTTGCTGATACTCTCTTCTCTCTTTTGTTGTGTATGTGTGCGTATGAAAAGCAAGGATTCGTTGTGTGACTTTTTCGAAAAATTCATCTTTTGGAGCAAATTCTTTGAGTTTATCCAAACAGGTTCCTTTTGAAAACAAATCTTGATTTTCTCCCCAGTAGAAAAAGGAGAGAATTTCTCGATGAATGATCTCACTCTCTCTTCCAGTTGTAAAACCAAATATTTTTTTAATCAAGGCAATGATTTTCTCGATGAAGTCGCATTGACAGAGACCTTTGCGAGTGACAACGACATCCCTTCCATGAAAATATTTTTGAACAACATCGAGTTGCTTTTCATACTGTTCCTGTGAATAAAACCGCGTATAGTAATCAATCGGAGAAGAAAAATGCATCATAAGCTACTGTCTTGTTAATCGGATAAAAGGAGATGTTTCGGGTTCGCTCGATCGAAAAGGGTTAATATCAAGACCTCCTCTACGTGTGTAACGAGCATAGATGGTAAGTTTTTTTGGTTGGCATCGAGACGCAATGTCGATAAACATTTTTTCCACACACTGCTCTGCAAATCCCACGTGGTGACGAAAAGAGATGATGTACCGCAACAACCCTATATGGGATATCCGCTTTCCTCGATAGGCAACCATCACCGATCCCCAGTCGGGCTGTCCTGTACAGAGACAATGGGATTTTTAAAAGATGAGAGTGAAGAGTCTCTTCGACCTCTTCGCCTTCACAATATAGGGTAGAAGGATCAATGATAAACGAAGGCTCCTTAATGGGTAAGTCATCAATGCAAAAACCCGGCAACGCAGTGGAAAGAGAAGAAGAATATTCGCTAAGGGGAAAAAGATGGAACGCAATAGGAGCTTGGGCAACTTGGGATAGGTCCGATGCGATTTGTCTTGCCACTGCTTGCATGGAAGGAAATCGGACGTCACTATACGAATTGAGATAGAGTTTGAGGGATTTGGATTCAATAAGAACAGGTGTGCTGGCAGGAACGATGATTTCCGCAATCCCTATTTGTGGCTTTCCATCCGCATTGAGCCAAGAACACTCGTAGGCCGTCCAGCGATCTTCTCCGTAAAAGGGAAGAGGAGAAGAGATGCCAATCAAGTCACGCCCCTTTTGTCGAACAATGGGGAAGAGGAGATCAGGGTCATATTCACGAGGATAATCGACCTCTCTTCCCAAAACTCCAAAGGCTTCCTCTGTTTTCATCCTTTTACCTTTTTTGATATACTCAAGCGACTTCAAGAATTGCGCTCAACAATCATCCATTTCTCAAGCAAAGCATATCGTAAGAGAATTCTAGTGAATGCTTCCTCGTTTAAAAACAAGAGCTTCTAGGGATTGGATACCCAAGCCATACATTCCTAGGGCGATGGTGCCATGATACTATCGCATGGGAGTTAATGGCAAGCGGCGTAAAACCCAGCCTTGAAAGACTGGGTTTTACGCCGTAAGGGATAAAAAAGGGGATTCTTATGCAAAAAAAGAAAGAGGGAACATTGTCATGGATGACCTACGATATTTTTAACGATTTGTCTTGGATTCGACAGGGAACATTTTTGCGAGGAGGAGGAATCAGCAAGGAACCTTATGACTCCCTTAATTTGAGCTTTGAGGTGGGTGATGAAGAGAAATGTGTGAGAGCCAATCGCGAAAAAATCTTCCCTCTGATGGGGAGCTCAGACCTAGTTGAAGGGATACAAAACCATGGCAAAAACGTGGCTCTTGTAGGGAAAGAGACGGCAACACCTATTCCTTCCTGCGATGCATGGATCACACAAGAGGCTCATCGTCCTCTCTTAGCCAAACATGCCGACTGCCAAGCTGCTATCTTTGTCGATCCCATCCAGCGTGCTGTAGGTGTTGCCCATGCGGGATGGCGAGGCAATGTGTCCAATATCTATCGAGAAATCATCTGTGCGATGCAACAGGCATTTGGAAGCAAACCTGAGAATCTTCTCGTAGCTATATCGCCTAGTTTGGGGCCATGTCATGCAGAGTTCCAAAATTTTCGCAACGAATTCCCAGAGGAATACTGGGATTATCAAATAAAGCCTTATTTCTTTGATTTATGGGCTTTGGCTCTCGATCAATTGATCGCAGAAGGAGTCAAAGAGAGTCATATTGAAATCGCACGACTCTGCACGTACGATACACCTGAAGAGTGTTTCTCCTTCCGGCGAGAGAGAACAACGGGACGTCACGGTACGTTTATCTCTATCCAATAGAGGTAAAAAGGAACAAGATCATAGGTTGTCTAAGAACCTGTTTAAAATCTTTCTAATCCTGTATAAACAATTATTTTCCAAGACAATTGTAGGTATTTTATGCCCCATTGCTATCCTAGCGATATGGATCGTGAACAGTTTAACAAAATTAAACCTCTTCTGGAATCTGCAAGAAAAAAAACACGTCCTAGAGCGGTCGACTTATATGATGTAATTTGTGGCATTTCATATGTTTGAAAAACCAGTTTACATATGGTCATCCTTGCTTTTGTCGTTTTATTCGTAAAACAGTTTTGAACGAGTTTTTAGAAAATAAACTACCACAGAGCCCACAGAGAACACAGAGGGAGGACATATAGATTGTTTAGTGCATCCAGAAATGTCTGAAGAAGTTGTAGAGGATCAGGTAATTATAGAAATTAAATCTGTGAATGGAATAGCTCTAATACACGAAGCACAACGACTATCTTATTTAAAGCTCTATGGAACTTGTGCCCGAGGATTGCTGATCAATTTTAATGTGAAACGATTGGTAGAAGGCATTCGTCGAATGAAAATATAACCCTCTCTCTGTGCTCTCTGTGGGCTCTGTGGTAGTTTTTATTGCTGAGAATGGTTGGAGAGGTCCGACAAAACAATGGTCGGAAAGAGAAAACCAGTTTTATAATAATTGATGCGCAAAGCGTTAAAAATACCGATACAGCTGAGAGTAAAGGGTATGATGCAGGAAAAAAAATTTCAGGGATAAAACGACACATCGCTGTAGACACCCAAGGATTACCTCATGCAATTCATATAACTACAGCAAATATTACAGATAGGAAAGGAGCGCTAGAAGCATGTTCATTGAAGAAGAGTTTTTATCTGAAGTAAAAAACGTTTTAGCTTATGGAGGATACTCTGGAGAACCATTTTCAGATGGTATTCAAGAGATATTGGGTTGTCCAGTAGAAATAGCCAAGAGAAATGAATTGCATACTTTTAAAGTGATTCCCAAAAAGATGGGTTGTGGAACGTTCTTTTAGCTGGCTTGAAAAGTGTAGAAGATTATGGAAAAACTGTGAAAGAAAGCTAAATACTAGCTTAACTATGGTAGTCTTAGCATTTGTAGTTTTTCTTTTAAAAAGATTTTAAACAGGTTCTAAAAACAATTGTATGAAAAATATTAATTTAATGAAAACGAAGCATTCAATTTTCCCCAGGAAATGGATCTTACATCTGGAACAACGTAGAACTGAATCTTTGATCTTAGAGGGTGTTTGGAAACTTTTTTTTTAATTAATCTTCTGAATAAAATCCTACTCATTCCTAAATACAAATAGGATACACTGACATCCGTAAGATATTCATAGTCTTTGCTTAAGCGCTTATTTCTATTTAACCAAGAAAAAATCCTTCCTACACCCCATCTTCTAGGCTGAACTTAAAATTTTCAAGGTTATTTCTGATAAATGGTATTATTTCTATACAGAAAATGCCTAGCCATCCTTTTTGCTCTGTTGACCAGTAGTAAAATAGCCAAAGAGAACTCGGTCTCTCCTAGCTTCTTGTCCTTGCAAAAAATCATTAGACACGATAACGTCCATCATCTCCAATACTTAAATCAGTATGACCCATAGGAGGGTGTATGATAGAACCAAATAAGGGATCTCCACCAATCGAAGCGACTATTGTAGGTGGAACAAAGCTTCAAGAACTCTTAAAGAAGGCAGGTGATTCTACAATAGGTACGATAACAGAGATAGGAACGCATGTTATAAAGGACGGATTAGAATTGGCCACGCAACCATCCACTATTGCCGTTGTTGGAATGTCTGCTAAAATTATCGTCGCAACAAATTCTCCATCTGCAAGTCCCATAGCCGGTAAAATAATCGAAAATAGTGAGCACAGGGCTATTCAATCTCAGAACCCCCAAAACAAGGAAAAAGCTCATAAAATAATCGATGAATCTACTACAAATGTTGCTGATGAATCTAAAAAAAAATTTCATCAACTTATAGACTCCAGTTTTTCTTAATCAAATGAGTAATACCAAAGGATAAGTTCTATGATTTATGACATAAGTCAATATTCACCTAAATGTGAAGATAATGTTTTTACCGATTCGTTGCTACAAGTGTGGGAAATGAAAGATCCTAATTCTGAGCAAGAAAAAATCAAAATTTCTTTGTTGCAAGAGGATGGTAAACTCTATACGGAGCTTTACTCATCAGAAGGATCTAGTAAACACTCTTATAGAAATTTCATTCCTGCGTTGGCGAATATCACGCTAGAAGAATTTGGAAAATATTTATCGACGTGCAATGTCCGTATAGGAAAAAATTATTCCGTTGAATTTTTAGAAACAGATATTATAGGAGAGTATGTCTGCAATGAAGAAAAGATATTCATCGTTAAAACGTTAGATGAGCTTTTTTATAAATGGACAAATAGTAAAACAGGGCAATGTACTAAAGGATCCAATAGAGTTTGATGAAGTAATGACCATCGCAGCAAAGGTACGTTACTTGAATCAATGTTTTGT
This sequence comes from Parachlamydiales bacterium, assembly GCA_942491955.1. Lineage (GTDB taxonomy): Bacteria > Chlamydiota > Chlamydiia > Chlamydiales > CALOCV01 > CALOCV01. The sequence goes on along the minus strand of CALOCV010000032.1, from coordinate 9,845 downwards.
GGTGCTTGGCTCCAGTTCTTCTCCCTCTTTTTTACAGCCACTGCTTGAGTATCGCTTAGACGACGCACATCTTGTACTGCTTGATTCAAATGAGAAAGGATTTGTGTGGGATCTATTTGATAAAGTTTCAAAAAAGCACTTCCAAAAACGCTGTTTAGAATCGACATCTGTGCGCCATGAACAGTATACATGCGAAAAAATTCGAATTGAGAATTTTTTTAAATCTTTCAAAGAAAAATCTAAAGAAGGCGTTGTCAGTTTTCTTCAAAATGAGGTTCATCTTTTGTCCATTGAAGTTGCGTTAAAGAGTTATGCAATATTTAGAGAACACTTAAAACGTCTTCCAAAACGTTTGCACTATTCCTCTGGGGAAACAAGTAACGAATTTTCTGTGGGTTTTGATTTTTTTGAAACCCGAAGTGAAATGGATAAGTTCAAAATACATGTGTCTAAGTATCAATGGGCTGTAGCATTAATTGGTTTTGGTCATGCATTTGGGTCTAAAGTTTCTGCCAATGAAAAGAAAAAGCAAGAAGGATTTTCGATAAAATTGTACGAAGGAGACCATGCTGGCATTGTCATTGAAGGAGTAGGAGATGGCTCTTGTGAAGAGAAGGCATTGGGCAAGCATTTTGTCCAAGTAGTCCATTTTTTAGAACACAAAGGCTCGTCAGTAATAAAAACACCGTACATAGAACCATATACATTGAAATATCAAGAAAGAACAAAAATATGGCTAAAAGCGAGTTGGAAAGTAAAAAACATGTTGGCTGAAATAGAAGAGGAAAAAAAACATCCTCCAAAATTTTCAACATTTGGTTCAGATTCCATCATTACTAAATTAAAAGGAGGGGGACACAGTTGTTATACTTGGGCGAGAAAAAAATTACAAACAGTAGATGTTAACCTTGGCAAAGATTTATTCGGGTTTATTGCGACATGGACAAGAGACAACACAGAATATGATATGTTCGGTGAAGTTCCAGCATATAAGACGGATTATTTTGACTGATAAAAATGAGAGAAAACTTGGGTTATTGTACCAGTTTTCTAGATGTCTTTTAGATGGAGATCGAAGAAAATTTACGAAATTTTCGAGATCGAATGTTTTTTAACAAGAAAAAAATCGGATTTAAATCGATTTTTGAATCCGTTTCAATATCTATATCGAGGTACAGATGAGTTTAGAAATAAAAAATGTTGTAAAAAACGCAAATTCCTTTGCAGTAATAGCTCCTATTGTCAAAGAGGCCCGAGAAGAGATATCTTCTCGAGGAAGGCGATATATTTATGTTAAAGGCTATGAAGGTACATTAGGAATCAATGAGTTAGCAACACAAATTTTAATAATTATTGGTGAAGAATTTCCTGAAAATGAGCGGGACATAGGAAAAGAAATTGCTCCAAAGATTGTTAAACTTTATGAACAAAATGACGAGAGATTGAAAACAAAAAAAATAATGACTCGAATTTTGTGCTTTATCCGAGACTTTTTTAATGGATATCGTATCAATAAAAATGCACAACTATCTAAATACGAGTATGCATCGGTTCAGAATTGGAGCAATAGTGAAATAAGACTTGCTTGGTGTTCACAATACAGTCAAGTGCCTGAGTTTTACAAATACTATACATTTAGCCAATATTGTAAGAAGTTTCATTGCTCCCCGCCACTTTCAATACCATGGGAAGCTGATATCGATGAATATCCGCGTTGGCTTCCTCCTTCTTCTAATCCGGTTTTATCACATTAGACTTCTTTCGAAACTGCAATCCCATGCCTCTGCCTGTGCCCGTCCTTGCCCGCCCTTTCCCAATTAATTTTTTCGTTGAGCCATTTTGACCAGAATCGGTAGTGCAAGATTGTTTCTGTAAATTGGATCAGAGGGCGATCTCAAAGATTGCTTGAAAAATAAAGGTCCATGGCCAAAACTCTTTTTGAACAAAAAAAAGGAGAATACCATGAACCAAGGTGATGATACCCTATTGATGGAAATTGTGGGCTGGAAATATCCTCTTCACAGGTATCGGCTCTTACCAAAGAACTCGATGAAGAATTTGAAGCTTTTCGAAATAGAGCTCTTGGGGAGTTCCCCTATGTCTACTTTGATGCACTCTATCTTAAGGTGCGCCATAATGGGTCGGTTATCGATCAGGCGATTCATTTGGCCTATGGAATTTCACCTAAAGGGCATCGAGAGTTTCTGGGGGCTTCTTTTAGTCTATCGGAAGCAGAGGTACACTGGAGAGATTTTCTTGAATTATTACAGAAGAGAGGGCTTAAAGGAATCCGACTGATAACAAGCGATGCACACCCTGGGTTAAAAAGAGCTTTAAGAGCGGTATTTCCTTCCGTGCCCTGGCAGAGATGCCAGTTTCATCTCAGTCAGAATGCGCAGCACTATGCTCCGAAAAAAGGAATGAAAATGGAGATAGGAAAAGCGATGAGAGCTGTATTTCACTGTACAACACGAGAGGATGTGGAAGGAACGAAACGGGAGATTGTTAAAGAGTTAGAGAAAAGCGCACCAGAGTTTGTGAGGTGGTTTGAAGAGAACATTGATGAAGGATTGACATGTCTTGATTTTCCGGAAGAGCATAGAAAAAAGATTCGGACAACAAATGGCCTGGAGAGGATAAATAGGGAGGTTAAAAGGAGGACGAGAGTAGCGACATTATTTCCGAATGGGGAATCGGCATTAAGGCTTGTAACAGGAGTGATAATAGAGATTCACGAGGAGTGGGTGACGGGTAGAGCTTATTTGGACATGAGCAAAGTAGAGGAGAAAGAACATTCTTTTTTGAAGAGCCAACCCTAAATGACATGAAGGCGGCACGAAGCAGAAAAGTCAAGGCCGAGCGAAGCGAGCCCGAAGGGTTGCCTTGGCTTTTATGCAAGTGACGACTAAAATGACAGAAGGGTTGGAAGCAAGAAAAAGGATGTGAATGGAAAAATAAAAGATCAAAACAAATATATGAAAGAGTGAGGCTGAATTTACAGAAAAACGCTTGCTTTATCGGCACAGGCACGGGATTGCAGTTTCGAAAGAAGTCTATTAGTAAAAGGGTCGGGTATTATACCAATTCCGGTAAGAAAGTGCACAAATTGATCTTCATCTTTCTTTGCGCAATCTGTTTTTCTATCTTGCAAACTCACAAGAGTTTGCTGCGATCTCCAAAACAAATTTCGCAAAAAAATCCTGAATCCACTTTATGCATTTTCTTACCGGACTTGGTATTACTCAAGCAATGGGATTGGGTAGCGATTGGTACTTGGCCAAAAAAGGAGTCAGATCTCGCTCACAAAATATTTTTGTTTGCGATGCCGCTTGTCCAATAAAACGGATAGGGTCGAGCAAAGCTTCGAAATCATCAAGGTTTAAGGGAAATTCCGAATCTTCAATAAAGAGACGCAGAAGAGGGTGTGGTTTTGTCCCCTCACGTTTTCTTTGATGGAGAGCGGTTTGTTGGTAGAGGCGCATCTTTTGATGGAGTTCTTCCCTGTGCACTCCTCGCTCCAAGGCAAGAGCCACGATTTCTTCGGTTGCCCAGTAAGGAAGCTCTTGAAAAACGTGTTCGCGCATCTTTTCTGGATGAAGGAGAAGGGAACGAATCAATGAAATAAGAAGCGTGAGGAGAGCATCACATTGAAGAATGGTGTGTTCCATTTTCGTACGACTAGAAAGGATTGAGGCACCGTGTTCTGTCATGCCATCCTCAAGAACCATCATCTGCGCATCATTGATCAATAGCGTACTCGCTTCAAGAAGAAGAAGGGCTCGTTTTGCTATTGGCGTCGGCGAAAGGGATGTCTCGCCTTCATGATGTTCTTCAATCTCGCGTGTCTGACTCCATTGGCATACATCACGAGCAATTCCATGAAGACTCTCTCCAATTTGTGTGATGAGGCACAATACTTGACGATCTTGTTTGAGGGGATATCTCTCTCCAGTAAGCGTAAAGAGATGAGAAAATCCCATTTTCCTTCGGAGTAATTGTTCTAACTGTCGAACAGCGTCACCATTGTCTTCCAGCATCTTTGTCAATGCATATTGCCCACCACCAATGCCTTTGTTTCCGAGAAATTTGAAAAGGGAGAGGCGACGTTCGACTTCGTACATATCACTAAGAAGGTTTTGCATCCACAGAGCGATGCGCTTCCCTACAGTGGTGACAGAGGTGGGCTGGAATGCGTAGTAGGCGAGGCAGGGGAGCTCAATATGGCGGAGGCTTAGCGTGTGCATCTCCCGCAATGCTTGTACCCCCTTTTGTAGAAGGAGGCCTAATGCGCGGTAGACTTGTATGAGAAAAGCGTTATCCTCCACATAGGCTTCTGTAACTCCGAGTCCAAGAATCGAATGGGCATGGTCGCACTGGTCACCAAAAAGATGAAGGTGAAAATGGGTATCTTGGTGGTCACCATCTCCTTCCATTAGAGGTATCTCATCGACCATTTGTTTTAATCGATCGACTTGACTTGCAGAAACAGGAAGCCCCACTTCATGCTGTGTCTCAGCAAGGGCTACCCAAAGCCTCCTCCAAAGGATGTGGGTGGTACGCAAAGAGAAGAGGTCTTCCATCTCTTGGCTAGGACGGAGTTGTATCGAAGGGGAGGGGGTGAGCAAAGATGTCATGCTGGGCCAAAAATTTCCTCGTCAATGGCGTCCATGATTTCTGCAATTTTTTCTTTCTCCCTTTTTTTGATCTTTCCTTTTTCTTTTCGAATCAGGGAGAGGAGCGAAGTGAGTCTGCTTGAGAACCCTTCTCTCCCAAATCGGTTCGACGCCGGTCAAAGGAGCGCAAAAGGGAATTGGCAACGGATTTGTTCGAGGATCTCTTGCTTCGTTTCTCCTCGGTATTTCTTAACGATCTCCATTTTTTGCGCAAAATCCCCCTCACGAGAGGCAAGAGAATAGATCGCTTGACGTGGCATTGTCTCAATAAGGGGTTTAAGAGGCAATGGGGCATTTTGATGGAAGAGATAGTATTGAAAAAAATTGTACGGCGTCTGTCGGTTGCCGTACGTGGTATAGAGCCATGCTGTAAAGGCTCCCTCGCGATAATGGAGCAGAAGTTCGTGAGCCTTTTGGATTCGTTCCCCATGCAGAATGATCGATTGGGTCTCAATCGCTCGCACTTCGGCTGTGACATTCAATAGGAGAGGAAGGTCTTTGTCGATCGTTGTTTTGTCGACTGCATATTCTTCGAGCAGAGCTTCGAGTCTTCCACGATCCTGTTCGTGCAACTCGGGTATGGGAAACATACCTGAAAAGGTCGTTCGTTCTCCTGAGATCGACTGCTTGGCCATGGAGGACATCTTTGACCCATCTTGGTTCGATTTCAGTCTTTTTTTCCAATAGGCGATTCATCTTTGTCATCGCTTTAGATCCTTTTTAAAATTTCTTTTGTAATCGATCGGTAATCTTCTGCTGCTCGACTCGCATTGGCTGTAGAAAAAACCGGCTTTCCCATTATCGATGCTTCGTGAACGCGGATGTCTCTTCGGATTTTTTTTTGAAATATCTTCTTGGGGAATGTGGTATCGATGATGTCGAGAAAAGCGGTGTTGTTTTTCCCACGGTGATTCCAAAAAGAGAGAAGAATTCCGAGAATATCAAGAGGATGGCGTTGCCCAATGGTTTCAATGAATGTGGAGAGGCGTTGAAGCCCTTTGATGCTATAAAATTCGCGTGTGGCACAGATTAATGTGTGATTTGCAGCTTAATGAGCGCCGATTCCGTGAGCCAACATAAGGAGGGAGGGGTATCGATCAGGATGTAATCGTACCCTAAAGGGCGCAAAATCCGTTGTAACTTTTCATGAGAATATCTGTCAGAGGCTAAGGATCCTGTTACTTCAACGCGCTCCAACCATGTATCAGCAGGAATCAGATCGAGGTTGTGCGTTTCCGTTGTCTGAATGACCTCTTGAATCTTCTTTTTTATCGAGCAGAACAGGGAAGCCAAACTCTCCTGTTCGATTGGGGTCAAATCCAAGCCCTGTCGTGAGGTTGGCCTGGGCATCAAAATCGATTAATAAGACTTTTTTCTTATGAAAGGAGGCAAGAGCAGCACCTACGTGGAGGACGGTAGATGTTTTTGCTGTCCCCCCTTTAAAACTGCTTACCGCAATGGTTTTCATCCAATTGACGAGGTGGAAACCCATCCCTTTAGGGGTGGGAGGAAACCTCGCTCCTTTCCTTGTTGCTTTAATTCCTTTTGTGAAAAATAATTCTCACCATGGAAACACGAACTATATGTTGCAAACTCCTTACAACTCCGATTATTGCGGATGCTCTGAAAGAAACAAGCAAGAGTTTTTCCGATGCGTGCAACCACGTTCTTAAAATAGCTCTTGAAGAGAAAACACACAATGCGATCAAGCTGCACAAGCTTTGCTATCGCCCCATTCGAGAATGGTTTGGACTCTCTTCTAATCTTGCGATTAGGGCAATCCGCCGTGTTGTCTCTTGCCTGACCCGGTTGAAAGGGAAGCGAAAACGTCCTAAAGAATTTAGACCTAAAAGTATTGATTATGATGCCCGCATTTTTTCCTATAGAGAGCAGGAAGAAACGGTTTCTTTGACAACGATGAGAGGACGTATCCGTATTCCCATGATTCTTGGAGAACGTCAACGTTCTTTCCTTAAAGGGCAAAATCCCACTTCCGCAACCGTGATCAATAAAGCTGGCATTTGGTACATTCACATTGTTGTCGAATTTACGCCCGAATCCCCTAGTGGTGACGGTGTGATGGGAGTCGATCTCGGGATTAATAACATCGCAACGACTTCTACAGGACTGAGAATCGAAGGGAAGCGAAGACAAGATTTTAAACAAAAACGAGCGAAAGTACGAGCCAGCTTGCAGTCCAAAGGGAAGCCGAGTACTAAAAAAGTTCTTAAAAAACTTTCGGGATATGAAACCCGGAAAATGAAACACGAAAACCATGTTCTTTCTAAACAAATTGTGGAAGAAGCTAAAAGACACCATTGCGGAGTTATCCGCATGGAACAGCTTAAGGACATTCGCAAGAGGACGAAGACATGGAACAAACACCTCAATCGTATGGTGGCAGGATGGAGCTTTTACCAGTTGCAGCAATTTGTACAATACAAAGCTACTGCTTTGGGTATTGCCGTTGAGTTTGTTAACCCTTCCTATACAAGTCAAACTTGCCACCGTTGTTTAAGAACCTGTCTTCACACTTCAAATGGCTAAATTCGAAATTATTTTCTCTCCAGGAGACGACAAAAATGTGCGGGGAAGTTTAAAAAATATGACCCGCACATTTGTGTCGTCTCCTGGAGGAAAAGAATCCGAATTTAGCTCATTTCAAGTATGAAGACAGGTTCTAAATTTAGGCTCTCGAAGAGGAGAGCGTTTTAACTGTTTAACCTGTGGCGAACAACATGCCGATGTCAACGCATCGCATGTAATCGCCTTAGGCGGGGCTGCCTGTAATCCAGCCCGAATTAGGAGCCGTCAAGCTACCTAAAAGCTTTCGCCTTTAGGCGAGAGTTGTTTACGGTCTGTATTCCTTGTTGGTGATCCTATTGAAACTACAAAATAAATATTGAAATAAGCGGATTACATCGTAACATACATGGTAAAGCAGGATCCATTTAAAATTTATAACAATCTATATTCTACCTTTAGAGGCTTTTACAAAACTATCCGTCTGAGCGATTTTCGAGCGATTTTTGCTGAGATTTGACATTTGATGTAAATCCACATACTCCTAGAATAAAGGGATTATATCCAATGTTCAAGGATCAGTGGAAGCGCTCGAAAATCGCTCAGACGGATAGTTTTGCAAAAGCCTCTTTATCTTACTAATTGTCAATGGGATTCTGTTATGGAAGGGAATTGGGATCAGCGATTATTGTGATCATTGATATTGTAGTGGTAAATCGAGAGAAGTACAGACCCCAACCTCCCCATCATGACAAATTTGCATGTATATGCAAAATTGTCTCGACAAATTTGCATGTATATGCAAAATTGTCGTATGACCACCCGTCGCGAGGATGAAAATGAAAAGGCTCTATGAACAGTTGATTTTCCAACATTTTCGAGAAAATCGGCAAATGCTGTTTTTTATGGGTCCTCGGCAAGTTGGAAAAACGACAGTCATGAAAGCCTATGGCGTTGATCATCCGCCGACATGTTATTTAAATTGGGACAATGCCGACCATCGTCTTATCATTCTCGAAGGCCCTTCAGCTGTCGCTCAGCATGCGCAAATAGAGAATCTCCAAACAGCACCTTTGCTACTCCAATTTGATGAAATCCATAAATATTCGCATTGGAAAGATTTTTTAAAAGGTTTTTTTGACACCTATAGTCCTTTTTGTTCAATTCTTGTTACAGGAAGTGCGCGACTCGACATCTTTCAAAAAGGAGGAGACAGTTTAATGGGTCGTTATTTTCCTTATCATTTTTATCCATTGACGATTGCGGAGTTATTGCGACAAGAAATTCGAGAAGAAGAAATAGCGCCTCCTCAACAACTCGATCAAGAATCGATTGCTGCTTTATGGCATTTTGGAGGTTTTCCTGAACCATTTTTCAAACGGGACAATCGTTTTTCTCAACGATGGAAAAAGTTGCGTCAAAAGCAATTATTAGAAGAAGACATTCGCGATTTAACCAAAGTGGAACATATTGAAAAAGTCGAATTATTAGCAGAATTAGTTAAACATCAAGCAGGGCAACTTGTGAGCATTCATTCTCTTGCAAAAAAGCTCCGTGCTTCGGACCACTCGGTTCGGAATTGGATCGGGATTCTTCGCAATCTCTACTTTTGTTTTGCCATACCTCCCTATGCAACAAGTCTTCCTAGGGCTTTAACAAAAGAGCCCAAATATTATCTATGGGATTGGTCTTTAGTAGCAGATCCCGGGGCAAGACTAGAAAATCTTGTTGCTGTTCATTTAAGAAAGGCAATCCATTTTTGGAATGATCACGGTCTTGGAGCCTACGAACTCTTTTTTTTAAGAGATCGCGAAAAGCGAGAAGTCGATTTTCTTGTGACAAGAGAGGGAAAACCGTGGTTTTTGGTTGAAGTCAAGAAAAGTCCCAATAAAGGGATATCACCTTATTTACATTATTTCTCCTCGCATTTAGAGGTACAGCATGCATTCCAGGTTGTTTGGGATCTTCCCTATGTCGATTGCGACTGTTTTGCGGACACAAGACCTCTTATTGTTCCGGCCACGACCTTTCTATCTCAGTTGATTTAATGCACCTATCCAAAAAGGCAAAAAAAAATCTTGAATCCAATTTTCACACTTATTAGGATTGGTATGAGTTTGTAGATAGGTTCGTACAAAGCCCTACCTATATCCAGTGGTTTCAATATAAAAAATGTTCCTTCCAATAGAAATCAAGAAGGGATGTTTTTTCCTCTTCGGAAAGGGGAGAATCGACCTTTTTTTGATTAGAAAAACCTTCCAGATATTGATAGATTTTTTCACTATTGACATGAGGGAAAGCCCCCAGTTTTTCTCTTGCAAGCCACCCAAAATGAAAAGCCTCTTTTTCCCACACTTCCTCACATTCATTCAGAAAATTTTTCTCTAGAAGACAAGAGAGATCAATGGGATCAAGAGGAGGTAAGTTCCCTAATGGATCTTCTAGGACTTTAACCAGAGTCACAACAGTTCTGATAAGCATTCCCTTTTCTAAAAACGTGTGGATCCCATATGCAAATGAGGGATGAATCAGAACTTCCCTAGTCTCCCCCTCTCGCATCCCTTGTATGCCGTGGGCGAATCCAGGAATTGTTTCATTCAAAGGGATATCAACAGGATGTTCTTGAAAAGATATTCTGCGTTGACTTGA
>CALOCV010000031.1:0-91771 GCA_942491955.1 Parachlamydiales bacterium | reverse complement strand
AGTTTCCGAAAGAAGTCTATTATTTTACGGGATAGCTTTTTTGGTATAGGATTGTTTGCAGAATTGCAGAAATGGAGTATACTCGAGCTAATAGCTAGGCTCATAATGGAAAGATTTATTGAATCCACTCTTGCAAAAGAAGATACTCCTTTTGAGTCGCCTCTTCGTCCCTCTTCTCTGAATGAATTCATTGGACAAGATAGCGTTCGTGAACGCCTCCATATCGTGATCCAAGCAGCTAAGCAGAGGGGAGACCCTTTGGATCACTGCCTTTTCTCCGGCCCTCCTGGCCTTGGGAAAACGACGTTGGCTCATATACTGGCACAAGAGATGGGGTCGAAAGTCGTCACGACCTCCGGACCTGTTCTTGAAAGAGCGGGAGATCTAGCCGGGGTATTGACCAATCTGCAAACAGGCGATATCCTCTTTATCGATGAGATCCACCAACTCTCGCGCGTTGTGGAAGAGTATCTCTATCCTGCAATGGAAGATTTCTGCCTCGACCTCCTTCTCGATACGGGACCCAATGCAAGGAGTGTGCAAGTAAAACTCAACCGATTTACTTTGGTGGGGGCGACAACAAGAAGTGGTCTGCTAACAAGTCCCCTTCGTTCGCGTTTCTCCTTTACGAGTCGATTGGACTATTACCATCCGGATGTTTTGCAAAAAATTATTTTAAGAACCGCACAATTGTTGCATGTCGATATCACCCCAGAAGGGGCCTTAGAAGTAGCAAAACGTGGAAGAGGAACTCCACGAATTGCAAACCATCTCCTTCGTTGGATACGCGATTTTGCCCAAGTGCATGAGCTCAAAAAAATCGATCAAGAGGGAGTGAAGGCCTCTTTGGCACTGTTGGCGATCGACGAAAAGGGATTGGATGAAATCGATATGCGCCTTCTCACCGTTCTTATCGATCATTACGATGGTGGACCCGTAGGTATCAATACGTTGGCCGTGTCGATCGGTGAAGAGGCTTCTACCATTGAAAATGTCTATGAACCTTATTTGATTTTGCTTGGCCTTTTAAAAAGAACGCCTCGAGGTCGTGAAATCACGACCAAAGGATATCAACACGTTGGTCGTAAAGGGGTCAAACTTGATCCCATGTAAAAATTTAGAAAATTATCGGAGATAATACCATGTACCGGACTCTTGCCCTTTTTTTTGTTTTTTTCATGCCTTTCGTAGGCAATTCCTTGGCTCATGCCTCTCTTTGGGATTCCATTAAACATTGGTTTGCAACCGAAGAGTGCGCTCCTCCTCCTCTCGTCCGGATATTGATTGGCGACGATTTAGAGAGTGCCCTTCTCGAAGTGGATGGAAGATACGCTCTTTACGATCCTTTTACCAACGAGCACATTAGCAATCGATTCTTGGGAAAAAGTGAAACTATGGAATCACAACGATTTGGATTGAAATGGGGAGAAGAATTCCCAGGCATCTACCAACTCGAAATCCGCCCCTTAGATCCAACAACCGTGATCCGGATTAATGGTGTTGATTTTCAAGGCAACGTCTATGTCTATGATACAGAAGGAATGATAAGCCTGGTCAACGAAATTGATTTGGAAGAGTATCTTCTCTGTACTCTCCCTTTCTCTGTCACCGAAGATCTTTCCAAAGAGGCTATGGCGGCTTTAGCCATCGCAGCGCGAACCAATGCATATTTTCAAGTGATGCATCCGAGAAATCCTTATTGGACGGTCGATGCAAAACATGTAGGCTTCCATGGAAGTACGATTCCCCACTCACCTAAAGTCGTTGATTCGATCTATGCAACAAAACACATGGTGCTTAGTTCAACAGGACCCTACGATGGAAAAAGTACCCCCTTTCTCTCTTCCTGGGGATCCCTTTCAACTCTCCGTTCTTCAGGCAGTGTTGTCCAAGGGAAAATCACCTTAAAACAAGCAGAGGAAATGGCCGAAAGAGGAGCACATGCTGCACAAATTTTGTCTAAAGCATTTCCTGGAAGCAGTGTGATGCTGACACAAAACGGAGAATAGGCGTGGGTGAAATATCTCCTTGTAGACCCCATTTGCAATCCCTCTCTTCGTATCAATTTTCCTTGCCCAATGAGTTGATCGCGCAGTTTCCCTCAGAAGAACGAGGACAATCGCGTCTTTTACTTGTCGAGAGAAAAACAGGAACCATCCAAGATCTCCCTTTTCTAGCACTTCGTGAAATGCTGGATAAGGGAGATCTCCTGATTATGAACGATACCAAAGTCATTCCAGCACGTCTTCTTGGTCAACGAAAAACGGGAGGAAAGGTGGAGATTTTTCTCGTAAAAAAAATCAACGCCCAACAGTGGGATGTTTTGATGAAACCGGCGAAAAAATGTCGGATAGGGGAAACCTTTACTTGGGGAACCGATTTCTCCGCTACCATTATTGACGATCTAGGTGAAGGGATGAAGCGCATGGCTTTCCACTATGCAGGGGAGTGGATGCCTTGCCTGGAAAAATATGGAGAGATTCCACTACCGAAATATATCCGTCGACGGCCATCATCAAACATCGATGCCAACCGCTACCAAACGGTCTATGCAAAAGAAGAGGGAGCCGTTGCGGCCCCTACGGCGGGCCTCCATTTTACCCAGCAGATGCTTAATGAGTTAGATGAAAAAGGTGTTCAAAGAACCACCCTTACCCTCCATGTGGGTCTCGGTACTTTTCGCCCCGTTACCGTTGAAGATATCACACAGCATACCATGCACAAAGAATCCATGACCATCGCGGAAGAGGCGGCTGCTACCATCAATCAATCAAGAAAGGGAAAAAAAATTTGCGTGGGAACAACGACATGTCGAGCGTTAGAAACGGCCGCAACACCCAACGGATATGTCGTTGCCGGTAACTACGAAACGGAAAAATTCATCTACCCGGGATACACATTCCAGTCGGTCGAAACGTTGCTGACAAATTTTCATCTACCAGGATCCACGCTTCTCATGCTGGTATCGGCTTTTGGTGGCTATGAATTGATACAAGAGGCCTACGCCAAGGCGGTGGAAAAGAAATTCCGTTTTTTTTCCTATGGCGATGCCATGCTTATCGTTTGAACACCTTTATGTTTAGAACCTGTCTTCACACTTCAAATGGCTAATACCAATTCCGGTAAGAAAATGCATAAAGTGGATTCAGGATTTTTTTGCGAAATTTGTTTTGGAGATCGCAGCAAACTCTTGTGAGTTTGCAAGATAGAAAAACAGATTGCGCAAAGAAAGATGAAGATCAATTTGTGCACTTTCTTACCGGAATTGGTATAAATTCGAAATTAGCTCATTTCAAGTATGAAGACAGGTTCTTAACAGAGCAAAGCGAGGATCTTCTATCGCAAGGTGCTTCCATCTCTCTTTTTTTGCAGCAAGCGAACAAAAAGTAATATGTGGATGGGCAATAGGGGAGTGACGGGTGATTTTCCTGGCCGTTGTTTGAATGGATCGAAGCGGCCGAAACAAACACCGGTGTGGTAGCAGAAAACTAAATGGACTTCCTGATAGCGAGAGATCCGACATAAAGAAAATACAACCTTTTTTTTACGGAATAATATTTTTTTTAAATTTGTGCAAGCTTTCTCATGGCAAAAGAACTTGCTTTTTACGGATTAATCGTGCAGAATGGTCACTTTATTGTGTAAAGACAGCTTCAAGAAACCAACGAAGATGTTTCTTTACTGAGAGTCAACGATTTAGGAGGACTATATGTCATTTGAAAATGCGAAGGAAAATCTCAAAGAGTTCGGCAAAGAACTAGGACTCGAAGGGTTAGAGTTTGACGAGAACAACACGTGTATTCTCGGAATTGATGATGAGTTTTCCCTCCACCTTACCTATGAACCCAATTCAAAACGCCTTTACCTCTATTCTCCTCTACTAGATGGTCTTCCTACCGAAGCAAAAATTTTGCTCAAGCTGTACGAACGCCTTCTCGAGGGATCTATGCTCGGAGGACAAATGGCTGGAGGCGGTGTCGGTGTTGCCGTAAAAGAAGAACTGATTCTTATGCACTGCACCATCGATATGGAACACGCTGTCTCTTCCGCTCTGCGTGCTTTTGCCCCCCTCTATGTGGAAACAGTAGAGAAATGGAGAAAAATTTGCGCCGATATCTGCGCTGGAAGAGAACCAGAAGAAATCTTGCCACCAGGTCAACAAACACCTCACAAAGGTGGCGGTGAAGGCCCCTCCGGAAAAGGCGGACAAGGATACATCAAAATCTAGCAAGACCCACGTAATTTCTGAACCAAAATGGAAATTCACGTGAAATACAGGGAGATTCCATCATGATGCATTTGACAATCGCAGGACACCTAGGTGCCGATCCTGAAGAGAGAATCACTCCTTCAGGGCAAAAAGTAACATCTTTTCGCGTTGCAGTAAATACTCGGACCAGTGGACAAGAAGAAACCGTTTGGTGGCGCGTCACCGTATGGGGAGATCGCTTCGATAAATTTCTTTCTTATCTCAAAAAAGGATCGGGAGTCATCGTTACAGGACGTATGCGACCATCCAATATATGGACGGATCGTGAGGGAAAACCACAAGTTGGTCACGAAATCACCGCAGAAATGATTGAATTTATCCCTGGAAAGAAAGCACAAGAAGGAGCTGCAGGTAGTAGTACCCATTCGTCAGCTTATCCCGGATTTTCCCAGCAAGCAGCTGGAGAGAGTCAGGCGCCTTCTCCCGCAGGAACGTCACAACAAAATGCCTTTGGACAACCCCATCCCGTTGGACAAACAGCTTTTGGACAGGGAAATGAAGAATTTTCTGATGACGATCCTCTCCCTTTTTAATAATCCTACCAATTGTAAAAACTTATGAAACTCATTTGCGCTCCTGACTCCTATTGCCAAAAAGAACGAGAAATTTTAGTCATCCCCGTGTGGGAAGAAGAAAAAAAAGGCCTGCTCGCCTGTAAAAAAAATGAAGTCCCCCCAGAAGCCTTGCTCCCCATTGAATGGGGAGATTTTTTAGGAAAGCAAGGCGAAACACATCTTCTTCATATCCAAGGAAAAAAGAAATTTCGTGCCCTGCTCTTGGGATTGGGAAAGCCAAGAGAACTCTCTCTCGAACACCTACGTCGTGCTTATGCAGAATTGACAAGAATATGTATGACACGACCACAATGTAAACATCTTGTTTTGCTTCTTCCTCATTGCAAAGGAATTACTGATCAAGACCGATTGCACGGTATCCTAGAAGGAATGCTTCTCCCTCACTATTCGTTTTTTGAAGGAAAGAAAGCAAAAGAGAAACAAGAAGAATTGCTCGATACCGTTGTCGTACAAGGTGCAGGAAAAAAAGAAGAGAAAGAAATCGAAGCAATCCAAAAGACATTCGAAGCCGTCTATTGGGCACGCGATCTAGTCAATGCATCAGCCGATCATATCACTCCAGAATACCTTGCTGAACAAGCCAAAATATTGGGAAAAGGAGAGAAAACCCTCTCCGTTCATGTCTTTGATAAAGCACGTCTCGAAAAAGAAAATCTCAACCTCATCCTCGCAGTTGGCCGAGCAGGAATGGTCGATCCCCGAATGATCATTCTCGAATATAAGGGAAACCCCCAATCCAAAGAGTGTTCCCTTGTCATAGGAAAAGGAGTGACTTATGATACAGGTGGTTTGAACTTAAAACCTACCGGCTTTATGGAAACCATGCGATCCGATATGGGAGGGGCTGCAGCCGTTTTAGGCATGATGAAGGCCCTTGTCGAACGAAATATAAAAACGAATGTAACAGCAATCATTCCTTCATGTGAAAATGCCATCGATAGCCGTAGTTTTAAACCAGGTGATGTCTATACCAGTTACGCCGGTATCACCGTGGAAATCGGCAATACCGATGCCGAAGGACGCCTGATTCTTGCCGATGCTATCGCCTACGGCAAGAAAAAATTCCAACCCAAACGGATCATTGATGTGGCTACCTTGACCGGAGCTTGTATCATCGCTTTGGGAACCGATGTCATCGGTTTGCTTTCGAATAACGACCCATTAGCACACGACCTCTTCTCATCAGGAGAACGAACCTACGAACGTGTTTGGCGCCTCCCCCTCTACCCCGAATATCGAGAACTCCTATCTTCTAAAGTCGCCGATATCTGTAATATCGGTAAAGGAAGAGAAGCAGGTACCATTACTGCGGCAAAATTTTTAGAAGAATTTGTCGGAGACACCCCATGGGCCCACCTGGACATCGCCGGCAAAGCCTTCCTAGAAAAACCAAAACGCTACTTCCCCCTCCACGCAACCGGAATCGGCGTTCGCCTTCTCGTCGATTTCTTCGAACATCACGGGTAGCCGCGCAGAAAATTTTTTGGGGGGACCAGTCCCCCCATCCCCCCTGCTGGGGGCCACCGGCCCCAGACCCCCATCGGCCGCAAAGCGGCCTCCCTTATGTTTTTTGATTATGACGTGTGTTTCGTTATGGCTTCTTGTTTTTTTTTGAGAAAGCTACCGCTTTCTCAAAAGAACGCCATCGCACGAACGTGCCGTTCGCGCGATAAGCCTCTCCCTTCGGTCGAGCGGTTGAAGTTTCATCTTCTCCTTCCTTCTCTTCACGCTCTTCGCGTTAAAGTAATACAGGATAAATAAATGTGTAAATGGATCTTCATCTTTTTTTTCGAAATTTGTATTATACTTTTTACGCAATGTGCGAATTTTCATGTATCATGATGAATTTGTAGATCATGGTAGATGATTCGACGATCGTCCGTGTGGAAGCCGAAGCAAACTGAGTTCAGTTGGCGAGGCTGAACGCGGACGATCGTCGAATCAGATGCCATGAAATGCAATTTTAGCCAATTGATGACACGCCCTAGTTATTGCCATGAAAGAAATCGCACATCGCGTACTTTTCCCCTTTATACAAAGGACGAGAGATTCGATGGATAAAAACGCTTCTTGTCACAAAATTCCCGTGGCTGTTCTTGGTGCTACAGGTCTTATAGGCCAGCATCTGCTCTCTCTCTTGCAAGATCACCCTTGGTTTTTCGTTGCTGAAGTGGCCGCTTCGAAAAAATCAATGGGAAAGCGCTATGGAGATAGCATGCGCTGGTTTCCTAAAACATCGCTTAACAAAGAAATTGCCGACAAAGTCATTGTATCCTGCAGTACAAGTGATATCCGATCACCGATTGTTTTTTCTGCACTTGATGCAGCCGTTGCAGGAGATATCGAAACTTCTTTCGCCGATCAAGGACGATTTGTCTTTTCCAATGCAAAAAGCCATCGGTACAATCCGGCAGTGCCCTTGTTTATTCCCGAAGTGAATCCAAGCCATGCACGGATCGTCAACGATCAGAAACGATCCAAAGGATGGATCATAACCAATCCCAATTGTGCCGTTATCGGATTAGCGATAGCATTAAAACCGTTGCAAGAACACTTTGGTGTGGAAGAGGTTCATGTGACAACGTTACAAGCCACTTCCGGAGCGGGATACCCAGGGGTTGCGAGTGGAGATATATTGGATAATATCATTCCTTATATCCCTGATGAAGAAACTAAGATGGAACAGGAGATCCCCAAATTATTCGGTTCTGTTGTTAAGGGGAAGATCCAAAATTCTTCGATTCGTGTAAGTGCCTCTTGTCATCGCGTTCCTATTTTGCATGGACATACAGAATCCGTGTCCATCAAATTAGGCAAAAAAGCCTCCAAAGAGGAGATCGAAGCAGTTTGGAGAACGTCTCCCTCTCTCTCTCTTCCAATATCTCCATCACAGTCGCTTTGTTATCTCGTCTCCGAAGAGGGTCCTCAACCACGCAACGATCGCGATCGAGGAGGCGGCATGACGGTATCGGTTGGTCGGTTGCGCCATTGCCCTCTTTTTGACTACAAATTCACGCTCCTTGTTCATAATCTCATTCGAGGGGGAGCCGGGGGAACGCTGCTTATGGCCGAGTGGATGATGGCAAACGGGTTTCTTGTTCCCAATTCCATAGAGTCGGCTGCCACTCCTCTTTCGCCAGCCGTTCCAGTGTGACTCCGATGAGACGGATCCACATCCCTTCTGGATAGACTGCATCAAAGAGCGATGCGAACTCCTCCTGAAAGATAGCAACAGATTGCGTATGAGTGAAAAGTCGGCGCGCTCGGGTGAATGTGCGAAATTCTTTGTCTCGTAATTTCAGAGTGATGCCAGCAGCACGCATCCCTTTTCGTTGTAATCGATCCGCCGCTTCTTCGACAAGATCGGTGAGATGTTCCAGCAAAAGACTTTTTTCTTGAAGGTCGCTCTCAAAGGTTCTCTCTTCACTGAGGGATTTTGGTATGCGCGGAAGCCAATGAACCGTGTTGCTCCTTTGTTGTCCGCGAACAAGGAAATAGAGTTCTTGTCCCCATTCCCCAAAAAATTCGACCAACTGGTTAAGAGAAAGAGATTGGATATCTTCTATCGTTGTCCATCCCTCTTCGACAAAAGGTTGTACCGTCTTTTTCCCTATGCCAGGAATGGATTGGATGGGAAGGGGTTTGAGAAATGCCTCTTCACCACCAGGAGGAATGATACAAAGACCATTGGGTTTCCTATGTGACGAAGCCATTTTTGCCAGCATTTTGTTGGTGGCAACACCAATCGAACAGGTGAGCTGTGTTGTCTCAAAAATTTTACGATGGAGGGAGTGAGCAAGTCTTTCAATATCTTTGTTTCCAGTAATCAAATGGGATACATCTAAGTAGGCTTCGTCGATGCTCATCACTTGAACATAGGGTGTGATCTCGCGAAAGAGAGACATAATGGTTCGCGAAGCATCGACATAATCGGAGATGTTGCCTTCTAAAAAAATCGCATGGGGACACAGCCTCTTTGCCTCAGCAAGAGACATCGCAGAGCGTACTCCATATTTTCTTGCCTCATAGGAGCAGGTCGAAACAACACCCCGTCGTTCAGGGTTGCCCCCCACAATAAGAGCTTTCCCCCGAAGAGAGGGATTGCGAACCACTTCGATCGAAGCAAAAAAGGCATCCATATCAATGTGGAAAATCATTTTCTTTCGCTTTTTTCTCCTTGAAGGGAGAGAAGAATGGCTATC
The DNA here is from genome assembly GCA_942491955.1 of Parachlamydiales bacterium. Lineage (GTDB taxonomy): Bacteria > Chlamydiota > Chlamydiia > Chlamydiales > CALOCV01 > CALOCV01. The sequence continues at coordinate 82,724 of CALOCV010000031.1, read as the reverse complement.
GGTTCTGTAGCCGGAAAGCTACCTAAAACGATGGTGACAATGACCATAATAGGCACACACAAAAACATGCCGACAACACCCCAAATTTTTCCCCAAAGAGCCAGAGAAAGAAGGATAACAAGAGGGCTTAGATTGAATGAACGCCCCATCACTTTAGGTTCGAGAATATTTCCCATGACAAACTGCACAACACTTAAACAAACAAGTGTGAGTAGGGCCATAGTCACGCTTTCAAACTGGACAAGAGCCAGTAGGCAGGGAAATAGCGTAGCAACAATCGATCCGATCGTTGGGATGTAGTTGAGTAAGAAAATGAGGAATGCCCAAAAATTGGCAAAATCAACACCAATGGTCACAAGAATGAGGTAACTAAGAAAGCCTGTCAAAAGGCTAAGTAGTGTTTTTACCCGGATATACGATTGCACTTTCTCTCCAATGGTGTCGATCATTTCTCGACTTTGTTGGTACTTCCCTTTTGTCAAAATTTGAATCTTTGTATCAAAGGTGTGGTATTCAAAAAGGAGAAATAACACGTAAATAATGATCAGACCGGTATTGCCTGCGATTTCTGTTAGCATTTGAATGACACTCGAAATGAGTTGAACGAAATCAAAATCCTTGAAACCTTTATAGATTTGTTCTGGATCTTGGATACCAAGCCACGTAAAGGTTTCCTTCGTAATATTGATCAATTTTTCTTGATATAGTGGGGCCTCGATGAGAAAGGCTGTGACATTGCTACTAATCAGGGTGAAAATTCCCCATAAAACGGCAACTAAAAAGAGGAAAGAGCCAAAAAGAGCTAAAGGAAAAGGGATATTGACTTTACCAAGACCAAGTTTTTTGACGCCCCCTGCAAGAGAAATCAGGACATACCAAAGTGCAATCGCAATGACAAAGGGAATCAGTAGATCTTGTCCAACAACAAGAAAATAGAGGATGATCGAAAAAAGAATCATGGAAAGTGTAAAGGGAAGAAGGGGATGCATAAACCTATCCACCAACTGCTTTTGATAGGGTCATCGATTAAACCTCTTTATGCTGTTGCTGTCCCATGCGTAAATTGACAAACTGTGCGATGAGAACCGTGAGATAAATTTGTCCAAGCATGGCTTCGAGAACGGAAAAAGACCGCCCCGCTGTTGTCATTGCTGTCATATCGCCAAATCCTAATGTTGTCAATGTCACATAGCTATAATATAAAAAATCACTTTCACGAAGAGAATGGCCATTTGGAGAGAAGAGGGGTGAAAAAGTTCCTGGTTCGAGCTGCTCGAGAATTTGGTAAACAAAACTCCAGAGAAAGCCAAGAAGAAAATATCCTGTAACAGCACCCAAAATGGCATCGGTATCAATGTTTTTTTGTTGGAAGAGGTGGTGAAGCAGGATACAAAGAAAAAAGAGCAGGAAGCTTCCCTTTAGCATCAAAGAATAGACCGATGAAAAATATCCCATGTAAGCAAAAACATCGGAACCTATGATGCTGCCTACCCAAACGAGTGCAATGACAAAGATTCGAGTCCTCGAATACAACGCATAAACGGTTGAGAGAAAGATCGCATAAAGGAAAAGAGCAACAAAGACACGTCCTTTGTCCCATTGGTCTAAAAAAGGCTCGATTGTAAAGAGCGAAAGTAGAGCAATGAGAAGGAAGGAAAAACTAAAACGTGGCCAAGAAGGAAGATACATAAGAAAAAAATCCTTGGAGTGGATAAAAACACTCCAAGGTTAGTAAAAAAACTAAAAGAAATCGCGGTCCATAACGGTCTTGCGACGCTCTTTTTTTGCATTTTCAATGGCTTTATTGCACTCTTTTTCAATGATGCGAGTCAATGCTTCCATCACAGAGGCTGAAGTATTCATCCCAGCAGAATTTTTAATGAAATTTTTTATTTTGCTTGCTACCACGAGATTTTCATTCATATTGTTCTCCAAAATAGTTACATGATTTTACGATTTGAAGTCGATATATATACCAGGTTTGTCCGCTCTTGGAAAGAGAAAAATTATCCTTCTTTCGCTGTGGAGAGCAGAATCATTGAAAGTCCTGCAAAAAGCAGATTGATTCCAACGAGAAGACCTAGTACCCATACGGCTGTTCCGGGCCAACCACTCCAAATAATGGCTGCAATAATCACACTGACAATCCCGCTAAATAGTGTCCATCCCCAATTTCTCATTGGACGGAGAGTAAAAGAGGAAATGATCTGGAAAATTCCTTGAATCAGGAAAAAGAGAGCGAGCAAAAAAGTCAATGTTAAGACACCTCGAAGGGGATACCAGAGAAGGAGTCCACCAACAACTAAGTACACAATGGCACTAAGAATCGTCCAAACAAAATTAGGAATGGATTTTGTTTGGAAGGTTCGAACGAGCTGAATAACACCTCCTATAAGGAATAGCCATCCGATAAGTAGTTCAAATCCTAAAGTGAAGATGCCAGGTAGGCAAATGGCGAGGATGCCTAGGATCAAAAAGACAATTCCCTCAAATAAGAGAAGTCCTCGATGTTCTTGAATCGAATACATATCCAATCTCCTTGCTATGGATAGAAAATGTTTGTATACGGGTAGAGGGGTTGGTTGTCAAGTTTTTGCGGCAACGGAGGAGAAAACATTCTCTACGACTTGGATAACACCGTTGGTAGCCAATAAGTTGACTTTGATCACACCAATGTCATTAACAGTGATTTTTTCACCCTCAACAACGATGTGCAAGGGCTTGCCATGAAGCGAATCGACGGTTGTATCTTCATTACCGTCAAAAACAATCTCTCCAACAACGATATGGAAGGCAAGAAGCTCGCGGAGCTGTTGGTTGTTCTCTTCTTGAAGGAGTTTCTCCCAGGTACCAAGAGGGAGTTTAGCAAAGGCTTCATTCGTTGGCACAAAAAGGGTAAAGGGACCTTTTCCCTCCAAGAGAGGGCCGAATTCGGCTTTTTTTAAACCTTCAAAAAACGTAGAAAAGCGAGGGGTTGCTTGAAGAATTTCCCAAAGAGGTTCTTGTGTAGCGGCTTCTTTCTGGAGAGGGGGATTCTCTACTCCGAAGAGAGTCAGCGAAAAGAAACAAATAAGGGATAGACAAAAAAATTTCACAAAAAAACAGGGTTGCGTTTGGCATTACTTTAGCGTATCTTCGAATTTTCGATAAAGAGCCATTGACAGCGGGAATGGCTCATAAAGGATCGATATGCTGTATCAAGGAAAAAAAATCTTAATTTTTGTGGAAAATGTCTACGAGGATATGGAATTGCAGTTTCCCCTCTATCGTTTGCGAGAAGAGGGAATCGAAGTTGTTGTTGCAGGACCTGAAAGTGGGGTAGAGTATCAAGGAAAGTATGGTTATCCCTGCCGCTCTGATATTGCGTTTACTCAAGCGTATGCAGAGGAGTACGATGGTCTTGTCATTCCAGGTGGTTTTGCTCCAGACAAGTTGCGAAGAGATCCCCATGTCCTTGCCTTTACAAAACAGATGCATGATCAGAAAAAACCGATTGCTTTTATCTGCCATGCAGGATGGGTGCCCATTTCGGCAAAGGTACTCAAAGGAGTGCGTTGCACATCAACACCTGCTATTCGGGATGATCTCATCAATGCAGGAGCCGAATGGGTCGATGAAGAAGTCGTCATTGACCGCCATTTTGTATCGAGTCGAAAGCCTGCCGATCTTCCCTGGTTTTGTCAAGGAATCTTGCAGCTTATTGGAACCAGTCGCTAAAGAGGGCCGTCTGCTCCTTAAGCCAGGTCGTTCCCGTTGGATCGGCGATGAATTCTTCCACCTTTTGTGTGACGGTTTCATGGGTTTGGTAGCGGAAGAGGGGATTGGGTGTCTCAAGGATTTTAGCAATCAGTTGGGCCACTTCATTAGGTGACTGCCCTTCAGCAAGGTTAGCGTGCAGTTGTTTGGCATAGTTTTCCACAAACGCCGAATAGGGAGAATCGGAGCCAAGTTGGGAACCTTTTTCGGTCCCTTCAGCAAAATCAGTAGCAACGGGGCCAGGTTGAACAACCGTGACCTTGATGTTCCAGGGGAAAACAGTAGCTGCTAATGAAGCAGAAATGGCTTCAAGGGCAAATTTCGTCGACGAATAAATTCCAAGTCCTGCATTGCTCACAATACCTACAATGCTGCTGATATTGATCACATGGCCACTTTTTTGTTGACGCATATGGGGCAAAACAGCATGGAGCATGCGGATCACACCGAAGAGATTGACATCGTACTGCTTTTGGATTTGTTCCATGCTCGTCTCTTCGATCGGGCCCATTAACCCATATCCCGCGTTATTGATAAGGACATCGATCTGTCCCTCTTTGCGGATAATGTCTTCCACGGTTTTCTGGACATCCTCGTCCATGGTCACGTCGAGTTTTTTCACTTCGATATTAGGCGAGACAAAGGGAGAAGTCTTCTCTGGTGTACGCATGGTTGCGTAAACTTGATAACCCTTTTTCGCCAGCTCTTCAGCGGTTGCTCTTCCGATGCCTCGAGAGGATCCCGTTACAATAGCGACTTTTTTTTTCATACTTATTTATTAGGATTGGTATTATTTGCTTTGGTTTTGCGTCATTGCAGCAGCTCCGATGACGCCTGCGTCGTTGCCGAGCATAGCGGGAACCACTTGTAAGTTACGGCTTGCTGCTGTCAACGCTCTTTTTTTGATTTCCTGTTCCATTGTTGGAATCAGGTGAGGAAGCGCTTGCCCAAACCCTCCTCCGATAATAAGGCGGTGAGGATTGAGAGCATTGACGATGGTGATGCATCCTGCAGCTAATGCTTCTAGTGTTTCAGAGAGAATTTTTTTTGCCAAGGGATCGTTTTCATTAGCTGCTTGGATCAGGTGAGCGGCTGACAATTTTTGTAGCTCTCCTTCAGCAAGGCGAAGAAGTGTTTTTCCTTCGGAAGGATTTTCTTGGACAGATTTTTTCGTCCTTGCTGCAACGCCCCATCCGGCTCCGAGGGTTTCCAAGCACCCGTAGTTACCACAGTTGCAAGGGAGTCCTTTGTAGTCGATGATCATATGGCCCAGCTCTCCGAACGTATTTGTGGCGCCGGAAAGCATTCTTCCACCGCTTACTACACCACTTCCGATGCCAGTCCCAATAAAAAGACAGACAAAATCTTTGGCATCTTTTCCCGCTCCAAATAGCCATTCGCCCCATGTGGCAGCACGGACATCGTTGATGATAAAGATAGGGAAATCTAGATGTTTTTGTAGCTGTTCTTTTAAGGGGACATTGTGCCAGTTGGGGAGGTTGGGGGAGAAGGCGATAGCTCCTGAAGTTTCATTGATTTGTCCCGCTGTACCAATACCAATACCTTGAGGAATAGAGGGTTGTTTTTGGATGAGAGATTGGATAGTCGATGCCATATCAGCAATGATCGCATCAGGTCCACGCTCCGATTGCGTGGGAATGCGGATGCGTTCGAGAATTTTTCCCTCAGGGTCGATGGCAGCGGCTTCTAATTTTGTTCCACCCAAATCGACACCGATTGACCATTTTTGTTCCTGCATCAGCTTGCTCTCCTATAGGGATTCATTTCTGTCGCCATTTTGCCCATTTATCGGCTATCCATGCTGTAGAGAGGAAAAAAGTCATTAAGAAAAAGCCAAGAACGGAGAGCATAGGCAAGGTAATGGGTCCAAGACCGATGTCGTGTTTCTCGGTACAGTTGACCGCTGCTCCACAGAAGCTAAAGGGTTCCCATCCAGGAATTTCCTGTAGCAGGACTTGATAAAGAGCGATCAAAAATCCCATGATCACCAGGGGAAGAACATAGGGTACGATTCCGATGAAGCCACGAAAAGCCGCAATGCCAACAATGATGACCAAGGGATAGATACAAATCCGTTGATACCAACACAGAAGACACGGCTCGACATCAAGAATTTGGCTAACATATAGGCTTCCCACCAGGGCAATGCAACTAATTAACCAGGTAAAATAAAGACCGTAGCGGCGCATTATAGGGGACTCCCGTTTAGTTTGTTTTTCTCATTTTCAATGCGTTCTTGAATCGACGAAAAAGAGATGTCTTCGACTAAAACTCCGTTAACAAAAACCGAGGGTGTCATGAGTTTTCCTGCCATAATTTTACGACCATATTTGGTGTTGCCTTCAACGACATTTTTATATTTTTCTTTAGAAATGCAGTTGCGGAGTTTTTCTTGGTTGATAGCAGGGCTTGCTTTTTTTGCCATTACGGAAAGATTTTCTTCGTTGGCCCAATCTTCATTTTTTGGAGGATGGTTTTGATAAATGTAGTCGATAAATGTTGTAAAAAGTTCGCTATTAGGTGATTGGGGGTTTTGGTTGTAAACGCAAAGAAGAGCGACCGCAGCTGGCATGGATCCCTGCAAAAAAGAAACGGGGATAACGGTGTAGGCGATTTCTCCCGTCTGGATCAAAGATTGATTGATTTCTGGAAAGATTTCATTGTTGTATCGTGCACAATCGGGACATTTAGGTTCTTCAAAAACAACGACTTGAATCGATGAATCGAGATTGCCAATGGTCGGTTGTCCCGATGTGCGAATGGGAATGGATGTAGAGAAAGTCGTCGGTTGGTAGGAAAATATTCCCCAGAGAGCGAGTACAACGATAATGAATGTAAAAAAAATTAAAAGGCGAGGGGGTTTTACAGCTTTTGGCTCCATAGCGTTCTCTCTATTTTTTTTTGATCTATACCTAATTCATCTCTGATTAAGCAAATTTTTTTTTAGAGGCTCCTTAGGGAGCAAGAAAGAGAGGAGGAAGGCGGCAAAAAGGCAAATGGGGAAAACACTAAGAGCATTTTGATAAGCTTCAATGGGATACGTCACTATTATTCCTTCAACATATCCTGCTGTTGATCGATCGAGAATCTCTCCGACTAACGGTTGTAGGATAGCTCCTCCCAACATCGTCATAAAATTGGTTATGGCAAGGGCAGACCCTTTAGCCCAGAATGGGTTGATCCGGACAGCCAAGCTAAATGTAAGAAGTTGTGCAGAAGAGAAATAACCGATAAAGAACAGAAGAATATAGAGAAGAGTTTCAGGGGTTTTGGGATAATAGACGAGCAAACAGAATAATACGAGTAAGATGAGACTCGCATAACGCAAAATTGGTTTCCTCCTATGGAATAGAGCAGAGATATGGCCAATAAGGGGGCCGCCGGTAATCCAACCGATAAAAATCATGGAGCTGCCAAAGCTTGCCGCTTCATTCGAAAGACCATACGCTTCTTGCAGAAAGGGGACAGCCCACAATCCAGCAAAAGCTACGGTGATGGAGTATAGCAAAAGGCTTAAGGTAGCGTTGATCCATGTGTATCGATTTTTGCAAACGGTCCAGAAGCTATTCATTGCTTTTCTTAGGTCAGGAGTCTTAATAGGCTTTCCTTCCGGATGTTGGGGCATGTTTCGGACAACCAAGAATATAGATGCGGCCAACACAAAACCTGCGATCCCCAATCCAATGGAGCATGGTCTCCATCCCCAATGATCGACAGCGACGCTTAATGGTCCTTCTCCAAACACAGCGCCGAGCATACCAATCGAATTGCTAATACCGATAAGTAAGGAGAGCTGTTCGGAAGGAAACCAATGAGAACAAATGTAGGTCATACCGACAAAAGCAAACGCCGAGCCGAATCCCATTAATAAACGTCCCATATCAGCAACAGCAAGCACTGTCGCCATGCCAAAGAGAATCCCGCCCACTCCACAAGAAAACGTGGCCACAGTCAGGAGTTGTCTTGCCCCATAGCGGTCCATCAATACCCCAACAGGGAATTGCATAGGGGCGTAAATATAGAGATAGAAGGCGCTGAGGGTTCCAAGAGCTTCGGCATTGACAGAGAATGCTTGCATTAATGACGTTACCATGACGCTTGGGGAAATGCGCAAGATGAACTCATACAGAAAAAAAAGAACGGAAAGAGACCAAATCAACCACTTCATGGTACTACCACCTCTTTTCGATTCCAGGTGTTTTCCCAATGGAGTTGCATCGAAGGGCGGAAGTATGGTTGTAGTTTGTGGTAGGGAACGGGCCATTTGTGGTGGTGCTCGGTGTCAATAAAGGTGATTTTTCCGTTTCGGGAAAAGGGAATATTATCGAGATAGACCGAATCGTACAGGCCTAGTTGAGAGAGAATGCAATAGAGTTGATCGAGAAGGGGTGGATCGATGCGCAGACTCATCCATAGCGTTTGATTAGCATGTGTGTTCAAGGGATCCATATCTTCTGCCACGAGAATGTAATGCTTTTGTTGCAATCCTACTGCCGAAGTAGGGATTCTTGGTATTGGGTAGACCCATTTTTTGGGGACTTGGAAATCGGCAGAGAGATCTCTTTTTTTTAGGAGTTTTCGAATCGCATTGGCTCCTTCTATTCGACGAATCCAAGCCGCTAAAGGATCATCGTGGTGAAAATCGTCGGTATACACTTTAATAATGTATCCTACCAGTTTTTTGTGATGAGCGACATAACATTGGCTGCATCCTTGGCGGATGTGGTGGAATTTTCCTATTTTTTTTAATGATTGTTTGCTTGTAATAATTCTTGTATCACTCGTACTAAAAATTTCATCGAGAATGGCTTTAGCAGGGTGAAAAGGAGGAAGAAGATAGGGTATTGCTCGAGGATCATTTGGCAAGTCGTGATAGGAGATATAGGATTTTTGAGTCCCGAGTAAGCAAAGAGAGAGAAAACGAGGATCGCCTTTACGAAATATGTATGCATGAGTTATCTCTGAATCTTTGATGGGTAGATTGTATGATTTTGAATGCAGAAAAACAACGCCTAGAAGAACACCATACCAGAAAAGCAAACTGGAAAAAATGGGGTCCTTATCTCAGTGAAAGAGCGTGGGGTACTGTACGAGAAGATTATAGTCTAGATGGTGATGCGTGGGCTTATTTTCCCCATGATCAGGCACGAAGCCGTACCTATCGTTGGAATGAAGATGGTCTTGGTGGAATATCGGATCGAAACCAATATGTTTGTCTTTCACTTACCCTTTGGAATGGAAACGATCCCATCTTAAAAGAGCGGATATTTGGGTTAAGCAATACCGAAGGGAATCATGGAGAGGATGTGAAGGAGTATTATTACTTCATCGATAACACGCCGACCCATTCTTATATGAAGATGTTGTATAAATACCCCCATGAAGCATTTCCCTATGAGCTATTGATCGAAGAGAATAAAAAACGCGGGTATGACGAGCGCGAGTATGAGCTTGCGGATACTGGTATTTTTGATGATAACCGCTACTTTGACGTATTCATCTCCTACGCAAAAGGCGGGGAAGATGATGTCTTGATGGAAGTCCAGGTACATAATCGAGGTGAGGCAGCACATCGATGCCTTGTCATGCCCACATTGTGGTTTCGCAACACGTGGAGTTGGGGATATGTGGGGGGGCCCATGAATGATACCCCGGAAAAGCCGCAGGTGTGGCGTGGATCTTCGCAAGGAGATCGTGTCGTAGCCGAATTGTCTCATCCCGCTTTAGGACACCGCTTTTTATACGCGGAAGGGGAGCCACAGCTCCTTTTTACCGAAAATGAAACCAACCAAGAAGCCGTATGGGGAACACCGAATAAAACCCCGTATGTTAAAGATAGCTTCCATCGATACTTGATCCATGGCGATAAAGATAGCGTGCATCCCGAAGAAAAAGGGACAAAAATGGGAGTCGTTTACGATCAAGAAATTCCAGGGAAAGGCTCTATCACATTCCGTCTTCGCTTGACACCCAGTTCTTTGAAAACACCCTTTGATGATTTCTCTTCTCTTGTCGATCAACGCAAGAAAGAAGCTGATATTTTTTACAATGGTGTACAAAAAGAGGGGCTCTCAACGGAGCTCAAAGAGATTCAGCGGCAAGCTTTTGCAGGGATGCTTTGGTCAAAACAGCTCTATTACTATGATATGGAGCGATGGTTGACAGAAGACCATGGGAAAATGGCTCATGTCAAGCCGAGGAAGAATCGCCGGAATATCCAATGGGAACATCTTGTTAACTTTGATGTCCTCTCGATGCCAGACACATGGGAATATCCTTGGTATGCGAGTTGGGATCTTGCTTTTCATTGTATCGCCCTTGTTCTTATCGATAGTGATTTTGCAAAACGACAGCTCACATTAATGACACGGGAATGGTACATGCACCCCAATGGACAGTTACCTGCATATGAATGGAATTTTAGTGATGTGAACTCTCCCGTCCTTGCCTGGGCTGCCTTGAGGGTCTATAAAATTGACGCCAAGCAGAAGGGAAAGGCTGATAGAAAATTTTTGGAGGGAATCTTCCATAAGATGTTGCTCAATTTCACATGGTGGGTCAATCGGAAAGATGCCGAAGGCAACAACGTATTTCAAGGAGGATTCCTTGGGATGGATAACATTAGCTTATTTGATCGCAGTGCTCCCTTAGCAACGGGAGAGAGGCTGGATCAAGCTGATGGTACCTCATGGATGTGTTTTTTTTGCATTCTCATGATGAAGATAGCTCTTGAGCTTGCTGCAGAAGATCCCATCTATCAGGATGATGCGACCAAATTTTTCGAGCACTTTCTTCGCATTTCGTATGCAATCAAAGATTGTGGAAAGAAGGGGTATTCTTTATGGGATGAGGAAGATGGTTTTTTCTATGATGCATTGAACATTGCGGACAAAGAAATCATCCCTCTTAAAGTCCGTTCATTGGTCGGTCTTCTCCCTCTGTTTTCTGTGGAGACCATTGAGCCCTCTCTTATGCAGAAAGTTTCCGTTTTCCAGCGTCGTATGGATTGGTTCATCAGCCGTCGGCCCGACTATAAAGAGGGAATGGCCTGCATGTATGAACATGGTGTAGGCAGACGGCGTTTGCTTGCTATCCTTGACGAAAAACGATTGCGATCGATTCTTCGTTATCTTCTGGACGAAAATGAATTTCTTTCCGATTATGGAATCCGTTCTGTTTCAAAAGTATTAGAAAAGAAACCCTATCGCCTTAAGGTGAATGATCAAGAATATTCGATCGACTATGAGCCAGCTGAATCGAAGAATAAACTCTTTGGCGGCAATTCCAATTGGCGAGGTCCTATTTGGTTTCCGATTAATTTTTTAATTATTGAGTCATTGCAAAAATTTCATCACTATTATGGGGATTCGTTCCAAGTCGAGTTTCCCACAGGGTCGGGACGGATGCTCTCGTTACAACAAGTGGCAAAAAAATTATCAGAACGTCTGATTCGAATTTTTACAGAAGACGAACAAAAAAAACGACCTGTTTATCAGAGTTGTCACGATATGTTTCAAAACGATCCATTATGGAGCTCATATATTCTTTTCCATGAGTATTTTCATGGAGAGACAGGTCAAGGGCTTGGAGCCAATCATCAAACGGGATGGACAGGTCTCATTGCCAAACTCATCCAACAATCTGGCTAGGAGTGGATTATGAAATATTTTTTCTGTGCAATTTTTTTTCTTTTTTCTGCATCCCCTCTTTTTGCAAAACCACAAATCAAGGATATCGATGCTCTTGGAATGACCGTGCACGATCTCAATCTTTCGATTCGCTTTTACACACAAGTGTTGGGGTTTAGCCAGGTGGCGGAGACCGAGGTCTATGGCGAAGAGTATGAAAACCTCGTTGGTGTATTTGATGCGCGTATGCGAGTAGCGACATTGCAAATGGGAGATCAATTGCTCGACTTGGTTGAGTTTCTTACTCCTCGTGGGCGACCCATTCCTCTTACTTCTCGAACCAATGACCACTGGTATCAGCATATTGCTATCGTTACAACGGATATTGAGAAGGCCTATCAAACGTTGCGCAAGCACGACGTGCAGCACATTTCCAATGCGCCGCAAAGGCTCCCCATGATGGATTCGGAAGAGGGGGAAGTAAAGGCGTTTTATTTTGAAGATCCCGATGGTCACCCATTGGTTCTTATGGAATATTTGGATGAAAAAGAGAAAGAGCAGTGGTATCAAGAATCCGATTTGCCCCTCTTTGTTGGGATTAGTCATACTGGTTTTGTCGTTTCGGATACCGATGAGAGTTTGAAGTTCTACCGCGATACGCTTGGGTTTCGCATTGAGGGCGAGGATGTCTTGAGTGGAAAGGAGGTGGACCATCTCGCTGGGGTGAGAGGATCCAAGATCAAAAGGACGAAACTTGTTGCTCCTGAATGGGGGATTCCCCTCTATCTTCTCGAATTTGTGGAGCCCAAAGAAGAGGGGAGAGAAGTTCCTATTGATACCAAGGCTAATGATATGTGGCATTGGCAGATTCAAGCAGAGGTATACGACATCAAAGAATTGGAGGAGCTTATTGCAAAAAGGGGATACAAAATCGCTTCTGAGGCGGTCTCCAATTTTGAGAATTCGTTTATTGGAGTGGAAAAAGCATTTATGGCAAGAGACCCCGATGGACACGCCCTTCTCTTCTATACCTCAAAACGGAGCGGAGGGCGATGATCTTTACGAAGGATTATAAACTACCACAGAGCGCATGGTTGAATTGACGTCCTTTTGATAAAACGTACATCTTTTGGAACGGAATAGCTCTACGATTTCACCAAGGTTTGCCTCTCTTGCTGAAGAGCGGTTTGGAAGTTGCGATAGGTTTGGTCGATTTCATTTTGAGTTTCGAAAAAGAGTTGACCAATGGTTCGCTCGTAATCGGTTTCTCCTTCTGTTGCAGCCTTTTTGATGAAGTAGAAATCCCATTCAGCTGCCATATCCCATTGTGCAAAGCGATACGCTTGTTCAGCGGCGGAGTGCATACGGCTTTTTTGATCAGGATAGAGTGCTTGAATTTTTTCCCACAAATCGATCCGGAGTATGTGGGCAATTTCTCGGAAGGAGCGCTCTTTTTCGGGATTATTTGAGGGAAAACGCAAAAGAGCCATCTTTCCTCGATTTAAGGAGAGAAGTTGGCTGATTTTCTCTTTTTTCTCGGTATTTTCTTCATCAAAAAGAGGGGGCCAGAAAGAGATGAAGTAGGATTGATCGGAGAGATAGGTCTCTACCGAGGCAAACGGAGATTGTCTCTGCTCCTCTTTTTTTAGGTAATCGGTAATGAGGGCATGGATTGAAGATGAGGGGTTCTCTCGTTGCAAGATTTGGTAGCGTGCGTTTCTCTTCGCTAGAATGCGGTAGGCTTCTTCTGTGTAGATGCGCATGGTGTGATCGAACCATTGCGATAATTCATTATATAAGGAGGCATTTTGTTCTACGGTTTGCTGACTTCTATGAACCACTCTATTAGAGGGATTTTGTTGAGCCGAGAAGAAAGCCTCTTCGATTTCTTGAAGGGGAGCCTGCCAAGATCCTTGATGGTATTCTTCGATGAGCTTGGAGACATATTTTTCACCGGGGACCCAAGAGATGGCCATTAGAGAGAGGGGAGAGAGGGTGAGAAGAAGAGCAATAAATGCGCGCATAGAATGTTCCTTATAAAATATGAACATAATAGTAATTCTTTTGATAAAAAAGAGCAATCGATTTTTTAACGGCGGAAATAGACCTTTGTCTCTCCTTCGGCGATCATACCCAGGTGTTCTCTGAGAAGGAGCTCATGCCAGGCAGGATCATCGCGACTCTCGAGCAGACATTGAAGGTGTTGTCGATCCTCTTCTGCAACAAGGAGAGAGTGTTCGATCTCTTTTTTTTTCTGGTGGAGTCGCTGATGTTCGCGATGAAAATGGCTCCAGCTTCTTTCGTAGATGAATCCGCAAAGCAAGAAAAAACCAACGACCCATGACCATTTCTGGAGCCAGGGGTAGGTTGCATCAATGGAACGGACAAAACGAAGAGTCATGGCAAGAGAATAATGCGTTATTTTCTTTCTGAAAAGAAAAAAGAACGAACAAAATACGTTTAGATTCCCACCACTTCAGATCCAGGGAATATAGATACAGCGGGAATGGCTCGAACAAAATTGACGGAAACAGAGGAAACGGATACACTTTCTGTACTCTTATGCCCAGGTGGTGAAATTGGTAGACACGCCAGATTTAGGTTCTGGTGCCGAAAGGTGTGTAGGTTCGAGTCCTATCCTGGGCACATCCCCGGAGACATTTTCAGAAATGACGATGTTTCCGGTTTTTTCTTTTTGTAACCCATTGGATTTCTGTAAGATAATTGCAAGCGCTGGATTCATTCCATTGGTTCGATAATTTCCATCTTCAAACACTAATTTTCCAGGGAAAATCGAACCAAGCATTTTTCTTTTGGCCTCTAACCCAGCCTCTTGAAAATACCAAGCCAAATCCTTCAAAAGACTCATTCCATACCTTGTGTACTTCTGAAAAGCCGTATCTGTGATTTCCAAATCTGCGACTTGGATCTTCAAGTTATCAATCTGTCCCAAAGTATGCGATTTGAGTCGTTGATAAGAATCAGCCTCTAGTTCTCCTGATATAAATCGTTGTTGGTCAATTTTGAGAAGGTTCTGTTTATGCTGACCAATTTCAGTTTTGAGTTTTCTGATTTGCTGGTCTCGATCTCCTTCTTTAGCTTTGAAGAGCACTTCCATCATGGCCATCTGTAAGTCGATAACTTCTGGTGGAGGCTGTAGTGTATTAAGAAATTCGAAAAATTGTTCATGAGCAATTGTGGCATTAGCCCGAGACTTGCAGCCTTTTTCACAATGATAGTAGGGATATTTCCCTCCATTTCCGGAAGATATACTTCCTGTCCAGTTCCTTCCACATTGGGGACATTTCAGAAGTCCCCTTAGAGGTAATTCATCTCGAAGCTTTTCCTTGGAGCAAAGATGAGAATGATTTTCCATTCTTTTGTTTAGAATTTTTTGCACTTTCCAAAATAGATCCGAAGGAACAATGGCTTGATGGACTCCATCAACTAAGTGAGCTTCTTCGTTCTTCGTTTCAGGAACATAAATCTTTCCCATGTAAACAGGATTTCTTAGCATCTGCCCAATTGGCTACGCTGCAATTTCAATCCATTTTTCTATGATGCCTTTCTAACATCTTCAATGGGAAATACACCTGTTGCAAACACTTCAAATGCTTCTTTAACGAAAGGCGCTTGTTCATCTGGAATGAGCAAAGGGGTTTTCTGACCACCTCGATCCTTAAAACCTGTTTAAAATTTTTTTAAAAGAAGAACTACAAATGCTAAGACTACCATAGTTAAGCTAGTATTTAGCTTTCTTTCACAGTTTTTCCATAATCTTCTACACTTTTCAAGCCAGCTAAAAGAACGTTCCACAACCCATCTTTTGGGAATCACTTTAAAAGTATGCAATTCATTTCTCTTGGCTATTTCTACTGGACAACCCAATATCTCTTGAATACCATCTGAAAATGGTTCTCCAGAGTATCCTCCATCAGCTAAAACGTTTTTTACTTCAGATAAAAAACTCTTCTTCAATGAACATGCTTCTAGCGCTCCTTTCCTATCTGTAATATTTGCTGTAGTTATATGAATTGCATGAGGTAATCCTTGGGTGTCTACAGCGATGTGTCGTTTTATCCCTGAAATTTTTTTTCCTGCATCATACCCTTTACTCTCACAGGATTAGAAAGATTTTAAACAGGTTCTTAAGAAACTTGGTTGACATATCTCAGCAATAAAAACTACCACAGAGCCCACAGAGAGCACAGAGAGAGGGTTATATTTTCATTCGACGAATGCCTTCTACCAATCGTTTCACATTAAAATTGATCAGCAATCCTCGAGCACAAGTTCCATAGAGCTTTAAATAAGATAGTCGTTGTGCTTCGTGTATTAGAGCTATTCCATTCACAGATTTAATTTCTATAATTACCTGATCCTCTACAACTTCTTCAGACATTTCTGGATGCACTAAACAATCTATATGTCCTCCCTCTGTGTTCTCTGTGGGCTCTGTGGTAGTTTATTTTCTAAAAACTCGTTCAAAACTGTTTTACGAATAAAACGACAAAAGCAAGGATGACCATATGTAAACTGGTTTTTCAAACATATGAAATGCCACAAATTACATCATATAAGTCGACCGCTCTAGGACGTGTTTTTTTCTTGCAGATTCCAGAAGAGGTTTAATTTTGTTAAACTGTTCACGATCCATATCGCTAGGATAGCAATGGGGCATAAAATACCTACAATTGTCTTGGAAAATAATTGTTTATACAGGATTAGAAAGATTTTAAACAGGTTCTTAGAATAACCTTTAGGTGATCCACCGTACGGATAAAATCCTTCCTTCAGTGCTCGAAAGATTCCAGCTTTGGTATTTCTCGAACGAATGCGGTTATCAATCTCGGGAAGCGTCATATTTAACATAGTAAGCAAGAAATTGGCAGGATTATCCGATTCCTCGGCATCGTCTAAGGTAACGACACGTGTTCCATGAGCTTGTAGTTCGTGATTCATCAAAATCGTATTGGCAACGTCCCTGGAAAAACGACACCATTTTGTTACGAGTAAATATTGAACCTGCTTCTTATGCCGCTTTAGATAAGCAATGAGTTCCTGAAACGCTGGCCGTTTAAAGTCTTTTGCACTGTAGCCATCATCTTGAAAGTGTTCAAGAATTTGAATGCCCTTTCGGGCGCACTCTCTTCGCAAAAGATCTTCCTGGTGAGCTAAGCTAAAGCCGTGTTCAGCCTGCTCTTCGGTTGATACTCGTGTGTAAATGACCGCTGTTTTCGGCAAGAGCTTCTGCCAACAAGGTAGCTTTGTTCCTAATTCCCCTCGGCCTCCCAAGAGGATTACCAGACTTCCCTTTTTGAAATTTTCCCTGTTTTTCGTCTGTTTTATCAGGCATTTTACATTTTTTATTTTTGTTGTTCTTTTAGCTTATTGGTTGCTTTAATCCATTTTTTGTGAATCAAATGACCACCGTTGACTAGTAAAAAATCTAAAGCAACATCAGGAAAGTTAAGAATAATTTCTAAACGTTTTAAAATTTCGCTTCCTAAAATGCGATTTCTTTCTAACGCATTTAATGATGACTGTGAAAACTCAAAAACTGCTGAAAATTCACGGGTAGTTAAGCCTAGTGATTCTCTAAACTTAATGACATCTTCAGTTGTTACTTTCCGTTCAAAAATGGGATAAAAAATAAAGGAGGAAGGCCCTTTCCTACCAATTGTAGACAAAAGAATAATAGGATCTCGTTCTTTAAGATCGATTCCCATTGCTGAACAATATTCAGGATAAGCTGGATTTTGAAGAGAGGGGATACGATCTTCAAATGATGGAAAAAGCTTTTCTGTTGAAAACTCTCTTTGAGTTAGTGGAAATTCGGGACCAAGTGGGATGATATTTTTAGCTTTAAAGTAATTTTCGTCATATGTAAAAACTAGTTTTTCGTTCTCTCTTTTTAATATTCCTACATGTAGCCTAGTCCTGCGTTTTTCTAAAAATATGTCCACACCAATGATTTTTAAATTTCGCATAATTCCTCACTTCGTTTAAAAATGAGCCGCAAAAGAGCCTTTTGCCTTTTTTCGCTTATATAACTGTTTTCTACCAAACTCTGAAGTTTTTCCAAGGAATGCTGTTTACGGAAGCGATCCACAATATCACCAAAACCTAAACGTTTCCATTCCCGAACATAATCTTTCATTGTCGGTTTATCTGTTTCCTTAGTATAAATTGAACCTCGTGGTTGTAGGTCCGCTCCCAGCATGGAATGTTCCTCTAGGGCTAATGCCGAAGGATTATCATAAAAAGGAGCTAATTGCATTCCTTTAGGTGATTGAATGAAACCTATATTACGACCATGTCGATCATGATTTCCAATCAGGCTGTCAGCTAAAGTGAGATATACAAATCTTTCTTGTTCAACCCGTCTTCCTGTCTGTTCCCCAATAATGGTAACAAGACTTTCACAATCGTGATTTTTTTCATTCTTCACAAAATGATAAATATGAACGAGATCGGAAGCAATTAACTCGGACATAAAATTTTTAGTTGCAAAACAAAACTGATCTTTTGGAAATCGAATAAGGTAATAATTCGGGATCTCTATAGCTAAGGATTCATAAATCTGATTGCATAAATATTCTGTTGCCGGAAGTTCTAGATATTCCTTCTGTTGGACTTTAAGCATGAAACTGGATTCGCCAAGACGCGCAGAATATTTACGGTAGGCTCCGTTAAAGAAACTGATGTTTGCCATCTGATTTTCTTGGGGGGCTTGAGACTGAGACCTAGCAACAAGATCTAAAAAATGACTTACGCTCGGCAAGCTAAACCAATCTTTAAAACAGTTTTCATGTAATCCATACCATGAATTTTTAAGGGCCAATTTCTCAAAACATTTACAGCAAGACGTATGCATAAGCACCCCACTTTCCTTCTATTGTAAATATGACGTATTTTTGAGTCAATATGTGATTGACACAAAAATGAGTCATAATAATCATGACATAAAATTATGTCATACTTATTGATTCATTTCATTTTGCAAGGCACAACCTACTGATTCATAATGACAAATTGAAAGAAGTTAGCTATAATCGCCTGTAAATTACTCAAAATGGTGATACAATGAAGTCTTTTAACGGACTCTTAACTCCCCCTTAGAACCTGTTTAAAATCTTTCTAATCCTGTATAAACAATTATTTTCCAAGACAATTGTAGGTATTTTATGCCCCATTGCTATCCTAGCGATATGGATCGTGAACAGTTTAACAAAATTAAACCTCTTCTGGAATCTGCAAGAAAAAAAACACGTCCTAGAGCGGTCGACTTATATGATGTAATTTGTGGCATTTCATATGTTTGAAAAACCAGTTTACATATGGTCATCCTTGCTTTTGTCGTTTTATTCGTAAAACAGTTTTGAACGAGTTTTTAGAAAATAAACTACCACAGAGCCCACAGAGAACACAGAGGGAGGACATATAGATTGTTTAGTGTGAGGTGGGCCCTTTGTCAAGACCAAAAACCGAGAAAATTAAGCTTATAGCGGTTGTTATTGTTTTCTCCATTGTAGTTCCCTTTGTGTAAAAAGGTTCTTGCCCCGAAGGGGTCACCCCCCTCCCTCCCCCATGGGGGAGGGGGAGGGGGGTTAATTAAATTTTTTGTTGTACACCTCTCCGGGTGTCTTGTATCCCTAGCCCCTGATGAGGCCTCTCCTCATTGTAGTATCCAAAATATTCTTATAGCCCTCTCTTCTCTTCCTACAGCATCTCATATCCATTCGGAAACACTACTTCGTATTTTACACTTCTCCACAGCCTTTCCACCATTACATTGTCTAAAGCCCTCCTTTCCCATCCATGCTGATTTGTACCCCCTCTTCTTCCAGCCTTTCTGTAAACACTCTACTTGTAAGTTGCACCCCTTGGTCTGTATTAAAAATCTCGGGACGCTTTCTCTCGAACCCTCTGCTCAACGCTCTTAAACAAAACTCAGTATCCAATAAATTCGATAATTCCCATTCAATCACATACCTACTGTACCAATCTATTATCGCAAACAAATATCCAAATCCCCCTACGAGCCGGATATAGGTGATGTCTGCTGCCCACACTTGGTCAGGTCTTTCTATCTTCTTCTCCCTAAGTAAATAGGGATATTTCTTATGCTCCTTTTTCCCCTGACTCAAATTTCTCTTTGGATAGATCGCTTCTAATCCCATTTTTCTCATCGTATTTCGAATCTTTTTTCTCCTTGTTCATACCCATTCCTCTCCAAAACCGCTTTGATTCGCCTCCGTCCATAATACGGGTGCTTTGTATAAATCTCGTCAATCAAGTGCATCAATTCGACCTCTTCCTGGCCTACCGACTTCGGCTCATAGTACAAACTTGATCGGTTGATTCCCAAAAGGGCGCATTGCTTTCTGTAGGAGTAACTTAGCTTATCCCATTCAAACGCAGTGCGCCTTTCTTCTAGGCTGTTGCTTTGAATTTTTTTTGAGCCACTCATTTTCCATTTTGAGTCGTCCTATCTGCTCAAACAACTCCTCTTCTTGCTTTTGATGTTGGCTTTGGCGTAAGCTCCTCGCACTCTTTTCAAAAATTTCTGGCCCATGCTCAAGGAAGTGCTTTTTCCAGTTGGAGAGCATCATCGGATGTACTCCTAGCTCACCGCCCAGCTGTGAAGCAGTTTTATCGCCTTTGAGTATTTCAAGGACAGCCCTGAGCTTGAACTCTGGTGAATGTTTTTTTCGAATATTGGCCATTCAATTTCTCCATTTCTAAATGGCTATAAGCTTAGCGGGTGGTCCAGTTTTTGGGGACCATTATAGTGCATCCAGACATGTCTGAAGAAGTTGTAGAGGATCAGGTAATTATAGAAATTAAATCTGTGAATGGAATAGCTCTAATACACGAAGCACAACGACTATCTTATTTAAAGCTCTATGGAACTTGTGCTCGAGGATTGCTGATCAATTTTAATGTGAAACGATTGGTAGAAGGCATTCGTCGAATGAAAATATAACCCTCTCTCTGTGCTCTCTGTGGGCTCTGTGGTAGTTTTTATTGCTGAGAATGGTTGGAGAGGTCCGACAAAACAATGGTCGGAAAGAAAAACCAGTTTTATAATAATTGATGCGCAAAGCGTTAAAAATACCGATACAGCTGAGAGTAAAGGGTATGATGCAGGAAAAAAAATTTCAGGGATAAAACGACACATCGCTGTAGACACCCAAGGATTACCTCATGCAATTCATATAACTACAGCAAATATTACAGATAGGAAAGGAGCGCTAGAAGCATGTTCATTGAAGAAGAGTTTTTTATCTGAAGTAAAAAACGTTTTAGCTGATGGAGGATACTCTGGAGAACCATTTTCAGATGGTATTCAAGAGATATTGGGTTGTCCAGTAGAAATAGCCAAGAGAAATGAATTGCATACTTTTAAAGTGATTCCCAAAGATGGGTTGTGGAACGTTCTTTTAGCTGGCTTGAAAAGTGTAGAAGATTATGGAAAAACTGTGAAGAAAGCTAAATACTAGCTTAACTATGGTAGTCTTAGCATTTGTAGTTCTTCTTTTAAAAAGATTTTAAACAGGTTCTTAGAAACCCCCTCAGCTAAAGTTCTATTTCTGTAGAGGAGGTAGAAAAGAAGGCAAAAATGAGTAGCTGTAACAGCTAAGAAGCTCTTTGATCTTACTGTTGTTCTTTTCCCATTGATTTGTGAGGTAGGGTTTGACCTTTATAAAAGGCTCTAACTCATAAAGTTGCTTCATTCCCTCGAGAAATTGGTTCGAGAACGCTCCGGCTTTGGGCACTTCACCGAACGTTTTGTCAGAAATGAGCGAACGTTCGGTTTTTTTTAATGAGTCATAATAATATCGGTTCCATCGTTGAGGTTCTTTAAGAACCTGTCTTCACACTTCAAATGGCTAAATTCGAAATTATTTTCTCTCCAGGAGACGACAAAAATGTGCGGGTAATATTAAAAAATATGACCCGCAAATTTTTGTCGTCTCCTGGAGGAAAAGAATCCGAATTTAGCTCATTTCAAGTATGAAGACAGGTTCTAAATTTCCCATTTTCAAGAGATCGGCCCCCTAGGGAACTGTAGTGTTAGTACATGACTAAAGGGCGGATTCCGTGAGGTGAGCGTTTAGAGCGGGAAGATGTAGAGAGGCAATCTCCTTATCGAGAGTAAGAGGCAGGGTATGTACTCCTACATCATAGCATTCGGAATGACACCAGAGCTCCATTTGTGCCAATACTTGATTGCAAAAAGAGAGAGACATGATAAAAGAGGGGTGACCTGTTGCGCATCCGAGATTGACCAGCCGTCCTTGAGCGAGGAGAAGAAGGCGCTTTTTTGTCTCTTTGTGGGTGAATTGGTCGAGAGTTTCGTGTATAGAAGTGTGTTCCCATTGTCGATGTTCATACAAATCGCAAACAGCGATTTCACAGTCAAAATGACCGATATTGGCAAGAATGGCTCCATCCTTCATTGCTTCCATATGATGAGCCGTGATGATGTCACTAGCTCCGGTTGCAGTAACAAAGACATCGGCTAGTGGGGCCGCTTCTTCCATTGTAACGACACGGTACCCCTCCATTGCTGCCTGCAGAGCCGCAATGGGATCAATTTCGGTGACCCATACCTGACATCCTGCTCCGCGAAATGCTTGGCAACACCCTTTCCCTACCGCTCCATAACCGGCAACAACTGCCGTTTTTCCTCCAATCATTACATCGGTCGCTCGTCGAATTCCATCGAGAAGGGATTCTCGGCATCCATACGTATTATCAAAAAGAAATTTTGTTTTAGATGCATTGACGTCGATGCATGCGGTTTGCAAAATACCTTTTTTTTCCCAGTGATAGAGTTGTTGGGCTCCCGTTGTTGTTTCTTCGCTAATTCCTTGTAATGAGGGGATGAGGTCAGGATGCTCTTCATAGATACAACGGGTAAGATCGCCCCCATCATCCACAATCATATTCAACGGCTTTGAATCAAAATATAACGTTTTGTCGATGCATTCGAAATACTCTTTTCCCGTCATCCCTTTCCATGCAAAAACGGGAATTCCCTTTGATGCAATATAAGCTGCTGCATGGTCTTGTGTGGAAAGAATATTACAAGAAGACCAACGTACAGAGGCGCCTAAAGCGCAAAGAGTTTCGATCAAAACGGCAGCCTGAATCGTCATATGCAGACATCCTGCAATGCGAGCTCCCTTAAGGGGGCGTTCCGATTTCCATTTTTCCCGAAGAGCCATGAGACCCGGCATCTGTTGCTCTGCGAGAAGGACCTCCTTTCTCCCTTGTTCAACGAGCTGTTTTCCTTCAACCGAAGAGAGAGATAGCGCGGGACGGAGGCGGTATTCGCAAGCTTTCTGTTCCACTTATGCGGCACTCGCGATGGAGAGTTCTCCAAAAAGCGTTTGGTGGTGGTAACTGTGGACTTGAACTTGTTGCAGAGTTCCTACCATATTGTCGTCTCCAGAGAAAAGGACTTTTTTCCAGCAACGCGTTCGCCCTTTGAGTAAAGCTTGTCCATCGCGTTCGTTTCTTTTTTCAACAAGTACCTCGACCGTTGAACCGAGCATAGCTTCGCGCTGTTTTTTATAGATGCCATCTTGCAATTCCATCAGACGTTGCAACCTTTCTTGCTTTACCTCTTCAGGAATATCATCTTTCCAGCGCATAGCAGGCGTTCCTTTTCGCGGACTATAGGTGAAAAGGAAGGCGACACCATATTCGAGCTCTTTTAAAAGGCGATAGGTCTCTTCAAACTCTTCATCGGTCTCCGTTGGGAAGCCGACGATGATATCGGTTCCCAAAACAACATGGGGAATCATTTCACGAAGCATAGCGACTTTTTCCAGATACTGTTCCAAAGTGTAGATGCGGTGCATCTTTTTTAGAATGCGTGTCGATCCGGCTTGAAGGGGAAAATGGACCATTTCACACAAAGAGGGGAGATCACGGATAGCTTCCATCAAGTTACGTGTGATATCGACGGGGTGGCTTGTCATAAAACGGATGCGTTCAATGCCGGGAATGGCATCGATTTGGTAGAGAAGATCATGAAAGAGGCAACCCCATTCGGGTTGATCCTTCCCAAAGCTATTGACGTTTTGGCCGAGCAGCATCACCTCTTTATAACCCTTGTCGGCAAGATGGTGGCACTCTTCGACGATGCTTTCTGGTGAACGGGAGACCTCGGGACCTCGAGTGTAGGGGACGACACAATAGGTACAATACTTGTCACAGCCGCGGATAATGGAGACATAGGCTTTAACGGCGTCACCACGGGCAGCGCCTAGGTAGTCGAGCTCATAAGTAAATTGGGTATCGGTACGAGAGACCTGTTGTCCTGTGGCAAGCACTTCGTCGAGGATAGGGTCGAGTTCGTGGATGTTGTTCGTTCCCAGAACGAAATCAATATGGGGAAGTTTATCGAGTAGACTCTCTTTTTTTGCATTGGCCATACATCCGGTTACACCAATGAGCGCCTTTTTTTTGGAGCGGCCCAGTTTTCCAATTTTGCCCATTACTTTCCGCTCAGCAAGATCACGGATCGAGCACGTATTAAAAAGGAGGAGATCGGCTTCAGTTTCGTCTTCGGTGCGGATGAGGCCGCGTCGATTGAGGATTCCTGCCATGACTTCGCTATCATTTTCATTCATTTGACAGCCGTAAGTGCGAATGTAATATTGTTGTAATTGCCGCATAATGGTAGTCCTATCTTTCTTAAAACCTGTCAAAACTGGGGTTCAGTATAAGAGAGGTCCGCGTTATCCTGCAACCGGCATAAAATTTCAAGCGACTCATTTCGGATATATTGATGATTTTTCATTTTATACTTGGCAAAAATCGAGAAAAAACGATAAAATCATGCATTCTTGAAAGATGAGGTCCTCTTCATGACACAAAAGCAAACAACTCGACAAGAGCAAAAGACATTTTTACTCAAAAAAGAGCAGATTCACCGCAAGTGGTATCTTCTCGATGCAACAGGGAAAACTCTGGGCCGTCTCTGCTCTGAAATCGCAAAAATCATTCGCGGAAAACACAAACCCACCTTTACTCCCCACGTCGATTGTGGCGATCATGTTTTGGTGATCAATGCAGAAAAAATTCGCGTGACGGGTAACAAAGAGGCCGAAAAGGAATATATTTACTATACCGGTTCGATGAGTGGTCTCCGCCGAATTCCTTATCGCGTGATGCGCGACCGTAAGCCTGGTTATATCATTGAACATGCTGTTCATGGAATGCTTCCCAAGTCACGACTTGGAAAACAACAGCGAAAACGACTCCGTGTTTTCGCCGGTGAAAAAACCATAACCTTCCTGCACAAAAACCGATTTCCGTTAACATTTAGGTGATTCATGGATAAAAAAGAAATTGAAGAATTCGTTGCTGTTGGACGCCGCAAAACCGCTGTTGCCTCTGTGCGCATTCGCCCTAATGGGAGCGGAAAATTCGACATCAATGGACGTAATTTGGACGAATATTTTCCTTTAGGTGTACAGAAGGAATGCGTGTTAGCTCCTCTAGACATCGCTGGAGGTTTGGAGCGGTATGATGTGATCATCCGTGTTCATGGCGGCGGTGTTGAAGGACAAACCGTTGCTGTTCGTCATGGAATTGCTCGTGCTCTCGTTCAAGGAATCGAGCACCTTCAACCTACCTTTAAGAGCAAAGGGTATTTGACACGCGATCCACGGAAGAAAGAGCGGAAGAAATACGGTCTTGCTGGAGCTCGTAAACGATTCCAATTCTCCAAACGATAAGTTTGCTACTTTGGGGTCAGGCCTGACATTCGGACATTTATTCCAAATGTCCGAATGTCAGGCCTGACCCCAAATTTTATACCATTCAAAGGCACAACCCTTATTGGATATAATTTTTCTTAATTTGCTGAAGGGTGGCTTCGAGTTTTTTTCGCTCTTTCTTTGGCATTCTGTCAATAAAGAGAACGCCGTTGGTATGGTCGTATTCGTGTAAGAAGACGCGAGCGGGCCAGCCGATGAGTTCTTCATCATAGAGATTCCCTTCAATATCTTGGTAGGTCACACGAATCGCAACTGGGCGTTTTACGACTCCTCCTACGCGAGGAATCGAAAGGCAACCCTCTTCATGCTCCCATTCTTCTTTGCTTACTTCAATAACTTTGCTGTTAATATAGAGTTTGGGCTCTGAGTGTTGCCACGTTCCATCTTCTTGTTGGTAAGGAGGGGCCGTCCAGAAAAGGGCAATGGAGCGACTTACTTGAGGAGCTGCAATGCCCATTCCATTGCTTTCTCGCATGATTTCGAGAAGATCTTCAGCAAATTGTTTCAATTCGTCATCAAATTTTGTGACAGGCTGCGCTTTTTTTCGCAAAACAGGGTTGCCATAATATGTAATGGAGAGTTTCATAGATTGTACAAGAGAGAAAAGGGTTTATAAAATTTTTTAGTCCCTACGATTATAGATATCTTTGAAATATTGAGCAATTTTTTATGACGCACACCGTCGAGGAAAAAGGATGTTCTCTTTGTGAAGCCTCTCTTCCTGACCATCCTTCCTATAGTCGAGAGGGTGTTTTTTGTTGTCATGGATGCCAAACTGTGCATGCCATCCTTTTGGCTAGAGGGGAATTGAAAAAGGGAAAACAATCGTCTCTTTATCAAGAAGCTCTTAGAATTGGTGCCATCAATAATCCACAATTTACACCCAAAGAAGGATCTCTAGCTGACTCTGCTATCACTCTTTCTCTAGAAATCGAAGAGATGTGGTGCCCCTCTTGTGCGACACTGATTGAGTGGGTTTTTTCTGTAAAAAAAGGAGTCTCTCACTGTCGCGTCGATTATGCAACGGACATGGCGACATTGCGGTATGATCCGAAGCAACATTCTCAAGAAGAACTCATCGAAGCCATCTCTTTCTTAGGGTATCGACCCCATCCATTCGGAGAAGAGAATCGACGTCGATTCTCACGTCTCTCATTAAAGACGGTCATCGCTGTTTTCTTTACTCTTCAGGTGATGCTTGTCTCTTATCCTCTGTATTGGAATGATGCCCCCTCTCTTTTTTCTCTTTGCCTCAGCTTTGTCTGTTCGCTACCTGTTTTGATTGTTGGTCTACTCCCTCTTCTTCGGAGGTTTTTTTTCTCCCTTGTATCGGGTGTGTTTGGCATGGAGACATTGATCGTTTTGAGTACGACAACCGGTTTTCTGGTATCGGTCTATTCGATACTCCAGGGCTATTCTACCGTCTATTTCGATTCGATTTGCGCGTTATTGAGTTTTTTGCTTCTTGGCAAATGTTTTGAACAACAAGCGAAGTTTTCCGCAAAGAATACCTTAACGACATTGATCCAATCGATACCCAAAAAGGCACGCAGAAGGGATCAAAAGGGAAAAGAAGAATTTATCCCGTTGAAGGAAGTACAAAAAGGAGATTGCCTCGTCGTTCTTCCCGGGGAGAAAGTGGTTCTTGATGGAGTGGTCGTGGAAGGGGAGGGGGCCTGTGATGAGTCGACGATGACAGGAGAGATGTTGCCGCAATCCAAGGAAAAGGGGGCTTCTCTTTTGGGAGGATCGACGGTAATCCAAGGAAAATTGCATTTTTGTGTTATGCATACCTGGAAAGAGACCGCTTTTCAGGAGATGATCGATGTGCTTCAAGGCGATCTTTCACAAGGAAAGGGGAGAAAGCCGATGATCGACAACATCCTTCCTTTTTTTATTCCATTTGTTCTGTTAGTGGCCCTAGGCACCTTGCTTTTCTCTAATGAAGAGGCGTTTTTGCGAGCATTTTCTGTATTGCTCATGGCCTGTCCTTGTGCGATTGGTCTTGCTGCTCCATTGGCTGAAGCAACCCTTCTCCACCGCCTGGCAAAAAAAGGGATTTTGGTGCGCAATCGTTCGATTTTATCTATCCTTGGACGCGAAACGCGATTTGCTTTCGATAAAACGGGGACCTTAACAAAAGGAGAGTGTCGCGTTGCTTCCGGGCTTGAAGGATTGACATCGCGGGAGAGATCCTTACTGAAAGGTCTAGCTGCTTCATCGA
The DNA here is from genome assembly GCA_942491955.1 of Parachlamydiales bacterium. Lineage (GTDB taxonomy): Bacteria > Chlamydiota > Chlamydiia > Chlamydiales > CALOCV01 > CALOCV01. Next base: position 55,293 of record CALOCV010000031.1, on the reverse strand, counting down.
CACACCCGCTTTCACAAGCCGTTTGTTATGCGATTGGTGAAGAGCCCATCTCCTTAGAACGCACACAAGAACATATGGGTCTTGGTATCCAAGGGGAATATCAAGGAGAGCTTTTTCTATTTGGATCCGAGCGATACCTTACAAGACACGGCATTTTTCCCGAAAAATCCCAACAACGCGCTTCTAGCGCTTTTTTTGCGAGTACCAAAAGTGTTATTGGAGAGGTGGTGTTTTGTGATACCATTCGGACGGAGACAAAGGAATTCGTTAAAACCCTGCCTGTTCCAACAGCTGTGCTCTCTGGCGATCACCCTGCTGTTGTGGAAGCCGTGGCGAACGAATGCGGCATCGCGTTGCATCACGCCCATCTCCATCCTCTTGAAAAGAGGGAGATCATCCTTGAATGGCAAAAGCAGGGGGAGAGGGTTGCCATGGTAGGAGATGGAATCAATGATGCCGCCGCTTTAGGCGTGGCCGATATTGGCATTGCCGTCTTTTCTGCAACGGATATCACCCAACAAGTTGCGGATATTATTCTCACGCATCCCGATCTACGCGTCCTCTCTTTTGCACGGAAGCAAGCGCGCTTTACTCAAAAAATTATTACCCAAAATTTTTTGTGGGCTTTTGGGTACAATTCTATAGGAATGATGCTTGCTGTACTGGGTCTTCTTACCCCCCTTTTTGCCGCCACAGGCATGCTTTTAAGCAGTGCTGTTCTCCTCATTAACGCTTGGAGAGGAGAACAGCACTGCTTAAAATAAAAAAAATAATCGATTTTTATATTTTCTATGATATGCTATGGGGTATCATTTGGGTCTTTTTTATTAGGATTGGTGCAATACCATTTATCATAAATAACCTTGTAAATTTTCAAGGTTATTTATGACAAATGGTATAAGAGGTTCGTTATGGCTTTACAGATTCCTCAGTTTTCCTACGATGATCAGAAGCATACAATCACTATTAACGGCACTACGCAATCCATCAAAGCGGGTTATTGGAAGTGGAAAAAAGTATATGCGGTCGTCGATCCATCGGACCAAAAAGTCTCCTTTGTTTCCTTAAATTTTTTTCAACGCATCTTGCGCTTATTTGGTGCCTATGAGGAGACCAAAATCAAAAATGTACAGAAAGCTTTAAAGCAAGTGGGTGAATCCTTCGAAACAAAAGAAGAACAAAATCTCTCTATCAGAGAACAGCTTTTTCGTTATTTTGCACGTTCATCTCCATCTGTTCCCTCTTCTCCTCCTGTTTCTCTTTCCTATGAGACCATAGCTACAAAGGGTGATCAAAAATTACGCCCCTATGCCATGATTCGATTGGCTGAGATGAGTGAAAAACAGAACGATCATCCACAAGCATTCGAATGGTACAAAGGTGCTGCGGAGTTGATGAAGCAGTTGGGTCGCCGTGATATTGTTATGAGGAAAGGGGGAGGTTTGGTACCGCATCGCTTGTGCTTACAATAAAGAGGCAAAAGTAACTTCTAGTAATGATGCCAGAAAATATCGACAAGAAGCACACAAAGCATTCAGTAATGCTGTTCAAGAGAAATATCGTCCTGCATACTCCGAATATTTGCAATTTTTATGCGATTTATACGAGACGGCGCAGGAAGCGAATAAAAATAAAATAAAAAATAAAATCGATGATGTGATCAATGATCGGATGGATTTAGGGCATTACGGTGAATTAGTGCAAAGCAAGAAAGTTTTGCAGTTTTTTATCGATCACGGCAATTTTTCGGATAAGAGAAGTGTCATAAAATATCTCTTTTTTTTGCAGGAGATATGGAAGGAGTCCAAGGACGAAGAGATAAAAGCATTAATGCAACAGTTTTATCAGGATAAGGCAGTTAATATCACCAACATTCCTTCTTTTGAACAATGGGTCGATTTGAAGCCGGAAGATCTTCCACAAATCTATATAAATGACCGGCGTTCATTTGGATTATTTGTCGGATTGATCTTGGAAAGAGGCGGGAAGTTTGACGAAGCTAATAAGATATATCATTATACTTACACGAAGACCTGGGCGTCGCCATGGGGATATTTTCGATCGGCATGTTTAGAATTCACGAACAAAGTTGGCGATGAGTTTCGAGAAATGACGGATTATAAAAGAAGTCTAAATGGCTGTATAACAGATTTCTCGGGAAGCGATCTTGAAACGCTAGTCGAATATTATCAACTCGATCCTTCCAATCCAAAAGATAAAACAGTAACACAATATGCTGCAATGGAAGGATCGAGCAAAGCCATGGATGTCGCGGAAAAATTTGCTGAAAACTCGCAAGAAGAGAAAGCATTTCTAGAACAAGTAAAAGTATTACTTAAAACTTAGTAACCGCTCACGTCCCTTCACGGGAATGGTTCAGAATCTTAACACCTGACAATGTATCCAAGAGGATACATCCTGAATAGCTTTTAAGGCGCTTTTTGCCTTGTCAATAAGAGGTTTATAATACGATAAATCATTTGCTGGTTGGAACAAAATTACCGTCTTTTCCATTAAGCAGTTCTGCGACAAAGTGTTGGCACTTGCTTTAGCACTGAGGGAGTCGATTTGTGCTGTAGCATTTTGTAGATCAAGAATTTCCTGGGGTATTTCTTCGAGAGCATTTATCGGTAGTCGATGGCTAGCAGAGTCGGTTGATATTGAGTTCATCATTCTTCCAGGCAGTAAATTGAGGGGAAATTCTAGTGGATCCGAGATAAAAAGGAAAGATCTGGTAAGTATCGTAGTTGGTATAAAATGTTTTTTTTTGTTAGTATACTGGATCTGTCGCAACCTAAGTAATAAAGAAATATGGACGATTCCCTTTCTCCTCCTCTAAAGGAGTGTCTTGCTTTCATTTTAGAAAAATTACCCAATGTTATTGGTATCTATTTATTTGGTAGTTTTGGCACAGTCTATGAAAGGCCAGAAAGTGATATCGATCTCGCTATTTTTTCTACTACTTGTATCGATGGGGTTGTGTTGTGGGATTGCGCACAAGAAATATCTCTTAAAGTAGGAAAAACTGTGGAAATGATTGATCTTAGAAAAGCTTCAACAGTATTTCGTTATCAAATTATTGGGAAAGGAAAGCGCATTTTTTGTTCGGATCCTGCTGTTTGTGATCGAATAGAGAATACCTACCTTTCGATGTATCTTCGTTTCAATGAAGAGAGAAAGGAATTACTAGAAGAAAGAAAACGCTATGGATGATGTCATTTTCAATAAAATAGAAATCATTAAAAGATGTCTCAAACGGATCCGCGAAGAATATGTAAACGATAAGGAGGCGATCGATGAAGATTTTACTAAACAAGATTCGGTTATTTTGAATCTTCAACGAGCATGCGAGGCTTCGATCGATTTAGGAATGAGGCTTGTTAAGAATAAGAAGTTGGGATTGCCTCAGAGTAGCGGTGACGTGTTTGCTCTTCTTTCTCAAGAGGGAGTGATTCAAAAAGAATTGAGCCATCGCTTGCAAAAGATGGTTGGTTTTCGAAATATTGCTGTACACGACTACCAACGCATCAATCTGTCCATTCTCCACTCCATTCTCGATGAACGCCTTATTGACTTTGAAAATTTCATCAAGACGGTTTTGGAGAAAATGAACGAACCCCTTACTTGAAGAATTCAATGATTTTTTTGTACTCGTCTTTTCTTGTTGCATCTTTGATTTGGTTTGCTAAGAGAAGTAATTGTTGCAATGTTGTATCAACCAATTGGAACACCGTATTGTCCTTGGAAGCCTGTCCTTGTACTTGCTCCAATACTTGCAGATGATTCAAGATGCGCGTCTCAATGAAACCATCCTGGATGTCGGATAAATGCGGAGAAGGGATAGTGGAAGTAGCTTGGATTGCTGTATTGATGAGATCTAAATTTTGTTTTAGTGAAATGGGATTTTTTGACTCAAGCTTTGCACAGGCATCGGTAAATGTGCAAAAAGCAGATATCCAAGGGGAGTTATTTTCCATATCGAGTAAAGCGTTTTTTGCGTTGTTGATCAACAGAGAAGGATCGACGACATTAGACGATGTGTCTAATAAAATAATTGCTTTTGCAGCTGTAAAGTCCGCAAAAAATTGAAGAGCGCTTACTATTTTGGTGTCGCTTAGCATGACTGACAGCTCCTCAAAATACGTCTCCATTTGTCGGATATCAGGAGAAGGGTGGAGGTGCTTTGTAGCTTCTTTTTAAAAGCAGAATTGCATTGGGTAATATTGCTTGAGCCATTGGCAGTGGTGGGTAGCTGTGGCATGTGGGTGATATTGGGTGCATAATTCCTCCAGAAAGTGGGTTGAGAAGGTAATTTAAAGGATTCGAGATAAAAAAAAAAGCCCAAGAATAGGTTCTATGCTTTGCTCTCCTTAGAACCTGTTTAAAATCTTTCTAATCCTGTATAAACAATTATTTTCCAAGACAATTGTAGGTATTTTATGCCCCATTGCTATCCTAGCGATATGGATCGTGAACAGTTTAACAAAATTAAACCTCTTCTGGAATCTGCAAGAAAAAAAACACGTCCTAGAGCGGTCGACTTATATGATGTAATTTGTGGCATTTCATATGTTTGAAAAACCAGTTTACATATGGTCATACTTGCTTTTGTCGTTTTATTCGTAAAACAGTTTTGAACGAGTTTTTAGAAAATAAACTACCACAGAGCCCACAGAGAACACAGAGGGAGGACATATAGATTGTTTAGTGCATCCAGAAATGTCTGAAGAAGTTGTAGAGGATCAGGTAATTATAGAAATTAAATCTGTGAATGGAATAGCTCTAATACACGAAGCACAACGACTATCTTATTTAAAGCTCTATGGAACTTGTGCTCGAGGATTGCTGATCAATTTTAATGTGAAACGATTGGTAGAAGGCATTCGTCGAATGAAAATATAACCCTCTCTCTGTGCTCTCTGTGGGCTCTGTGGTAGTTTTTATTGCTGAGATATGTCAACCAAGTTTCTTAAGAACCTGTTTAAAATCTTTCTAATCCTGTGAGAGTAAAGGGTATGATGCAGGAAAAAAAATTTCAGAGATAAAACGACACATCGCTGTAGACACCCAAGGATTACCTCATGCAATTCATATAACTACAGCAAATATTACAGATAGGAAAGGAGCGCTAGAAGCATGTTCATTGAAGAAGAGTTTTTTATCTGAAGTAAAAAACGTTTTAGCTGATGGAGGATACTCTGGAGAACCATTTTCAGATGGTATTCAAGAGATATTGGGTTGTCCAGTAGAAATAGCCAAGAGAAATGAATTGCATACTTTTAAAGTGATTCCCAAAAAGATGGGTTGTGGAACGTTCTTTTAGCTGGCTTGAAAAGTGTAGAAGATTATGGAAAAACTGTGAAAGAAAGCTAAATACTAGCTTAACTATGGTAGTCTTAGCATTTGTAGTTCTTCTTTTAAAAAGATTTTAAACAGGTTCTTAGAGGCTTTTGCAAAACTCCCGTCAATCGCTTTTGAGCGCTTCCGCCCATCTTGGACATTTGATATAAATCCCCTATTCTTAGGAGTATGTGGATGTATATCAAATGTCCAATCTCGACAAAATCGCTCGAAAATCGATCCGACGGATAGTTTTGCAAAAGCCTCCTTAGTCTTGCACTTATTGTTTTGTAAATAGTAAAAGAAAATTTCGATGTGTCATTCTAGGAATTCGCGTGAAGAGGGGATGGTTTTTCTTGGGATTGTTCTTGGTGAGTGGTTGCCCCCCCCCCCCCCCCCCCCCCCCCCCCCCCCCCCCCCCCCCCCCCCCCCCCCCCCCCCCCCCCCCCCCCCCCCCCCCCCCCCCCCCCCCCACCAAGGGGACGGTTTGGCGTTCTCATAAAGATGTGCCTACTGATGCGATGTATCAAGTCGTTAAGGAAGGAAGGTCTTCTTCTGATTTTATCGATGCCGATTTTCTATCGGATCGATGGTGGGAGATGCTCGAAGATCCGCAACTCAACGCCTTAGTTGACCAAGCTCTTGCTCGCAATCCAACGATATCTCTTGCTTTGGCAAAAGTCCAAAAAGCTCTCGCTTTTTCAAGGGAAGAGCGTTCAGCTCTATTCCCTCACGTGAATAGCAAAGTCTCGTTGGATCACTACCATCTCAGCGTTTCGGAACTCTCTCCACAAGAGCTAGCATTAGGGCCGAGCTCTTACGATTTTTTGCAGGCGCTCTTAGATTTTTACTGGCCTCTTGATATTTGGGGAAAGTATAAAAATCGTTGGCTTGCAGCAAAGGGAGAGGCGTATGCATTACGAGCAGAGGTCGCTTCGACACGCCTTCTTCTTTCCTTAGCCGTGGCACAAAATTACTATGGATTGCAAATTTCTTTAGAGAGAGAACGGGTGGCTGAAGAATTACTGACAATTCGAGAGAGACTCCTGCGCTACCAACAACAATTACAGAAACAAAATATCGTGAGCAGCTACTCTCCTGCCGATGCAGAGGCATCACTGCTTCAGGCAAGAGATTTTCTGTTAGAAATCGAAGAGGAAAAGACGCAATACCGCAACGCGCTGCATGCATTGATTGCAGGGGAGTTTAATGAAGAATTGGTGCCAATAGAAATGGCTGATGTTGGGCGTCTTGCCCTCCCTCTCCCAACCACCCTTTCATGTGATCTTTTGGGGCGTCGTCCGGAGATTTTGGCACAAATTTGGCGGATCTATAGTGCACGAAAAGAGGTCAACGCAGCTAATGCAGAGTTCTATCCCGATATCGACTTATTGACGTGCGCTGGACTGAAAACCATCTACTTAACCGAGTTTTTTCGAGGACGCAGCTATAGCGGTGATTACCGTGCGGCGATGCATCTTCCCCTCTTTGATGCGGGGTGGCGATGGGCCAACTTGCGTGCTTACGAAGAGGAGTATTTTATCCGGATTGAACAGTACAACCAACTGGTATTGGATGCCGTAAAAGAGGCAATGGATGGGGTGCAACTGCTCACTCTTTCTCGGCAGCGTTGGGCGACGCAGAGCGAGAAAACGGCAATACGCGAGTTTGAATATGGTTTGACAAAGCAGCGCTACGATGCCAATCTCACTGCAGAAATGGATCTCCTGCTTGTTCAAGAGGTGGTTTTATCTGCTCGCAATGACCAATGGATCGCCCAGGGAGAGGCTTTGTTGGCTCTTCTACAGCTTGTGAAAGCATTGGGGGGTGGATTCCAACCGTGTGGAGGGGTCGGATGAGCGACGAAAAAAATCAAGAACCAACGCCGGCTCCAAGCAATCATGAGCACGACAAGAAAAGAAAACGGGTGATGATCGAAGCGGCGATCGCTTTCCTTGTCATTGCGTTGATCGTCTTTTTGTGGTGGTGGTTTATTCTGCGATGGGAAGTGTCGACAGATGATGCCTATGTCGAAGGGGATTTGATCAATATCAATAGCCGACAACCGGGCGTAGTGATTGCCTATTATGCCGATAATACGGATCTTGTCGAAGAGGGACAACTCCTCGTTGAACTCGATCCAACGGACTATTTTTTGCGATATCAAGAAGCAGAGACGTGGCTAGCACTACAGGCGCGGCGCGTGAAACAGCTCTCTGAACAGGTCGGAGAGGAGAGGCAAAACGTTCTCATGAAAGGGGCAGAACTCGCATTGGCGTTTTACGACTTTGACAATCGGAAGCCTCTCGTAGATACGGGAGCGATATCACGCGAGGAATTTGCCCGTTTCGAAACGGGGCTCGAAATAGCACAGGCGGCATTTTTGATGGCTGAATATGCCCTTGCACGGGTCCTTGCAGAACTGGGGACGACCTCTTTGGATCAACACCCTTACATCTTGCAGGCAGAGGAGATGCTGCGTGAGGCCTTTTTGCAATGGAAGCGGTGCCGCATTTACTCTCCAGCAAGGGGATGGGTGGCGCAGAGGAACATCCAAGTGGGGGAATACGTCGATGTTGAGAGAAATATGCTAGCCGTAATCCCTCTTAACCGGGTATGGGTCACGGCGAACTACAAAGAGACGCAACTCTATTGGCTCCGCATCGGTCAACCGGTACGGATTAAGGTCGATATGTATGGCGGTGCCTATACATTTCACGGGAAGTTGAAAGGAATCCTAGGGGGATCAGGCGCTGTTTTTGCTCTTCTTCCTCCGCAGAATGCGATGGGAAACTGGATCAAAATTGTGCAACGGGTGCCTGTTCGTATTTTGTTTGAGCCTGACGAGATCGAACAGCACCCCATTTTTTTAGGTCTTTCTTGCTATACGACGGTCGATATTTCTAACGTCGATGGTGATGTTTTGTCTCCCATTCCCGATCCACGCCTCATCGAGGCGACCGATATTTATCGGATTCCCCTTGATCCCGTGGAAAAGAGGATGGAAGCGATTGTTCGGGAGAACTTGATGGAAGGGGTGGTTCTTGCATGAATCCCAAACCGCTTGGACTGATTAGTCTCATTCTAGTGACGTTTTCCCTCTCTATTGGTACCTTCATGCAGATTCTCGATACGTCGATTGCGAATGTTGCCATTCCGACCATCGCGGGAAATTTGGGTGTGAGTGCGAACGATGGGTCGTGGATCATCACCTCCTTTTCGATCAGCAATGGGATTGTATTGCCTTTGACCGGGTGGCTGGCGAGTCGATGGGGGAGTGTTCGCGTTTTTGCTGTTTCTACAGCGCTATTTTCTGTCGCTTCATGGCTTTGCGGATTCTCCACATCGTTAGGGATGCTCGTTTTTTTTCGCGTGGTACAAGGGGCTGTGTCAGGTTCGTTGATTCCTCTTTCTCAGGCTCTTTTATTGCAAGTCTATCCGCAAGAGAGGAGGGGAGAGGCGTTGGGTATTTGGGTGACGATTGTGGCCGTTTCTCCGGTAATTGGTCCTGTCTTGGGAGGGTGGATCACCGATAACTACAGCTGGCAATGGATTTTTTATATCAATATTCCTTTTGGTTTTCTCTCTTGCTTTTTGACATGGCACATTCTAAAAGATCGGGAGACGTCAAAAGAAAGAAAACCGTTGGATGTATTGGGGATCTTTCTCCTTATTGTGGGGATAGGGTGTCTACAAGTTTTTCTTGACCGTGGGAATGATTGGGATTGGTTCCGTTCTCCCGCCATTCGCGTGTTGTCGGTGACTTCTTTTATTGCGTTTACCTTCTTCATCATCCAAGAACTCTATTGCGATTACGCCGTTCTCGATTTTTCTCTTTTTAGGAACAAAAACTACTTGTATTCGAACATTGCCATGTCACTATCCTATTTCATCTTCTTTGGCGCTCTCGTGGTACAACCTCTATGGCTGCAAAAGGATCAAGGATACACTCCCTTTATGGCTGGGCTCTATCTGATGCCGATGGGGATTCTGCCCGTTCTTCTTTCACAACCATTGGGGGCTGTGATCTCTCATCTTAGCTTGCGATTTCTCGTGACGATCGGGTTCATTTTGTTTGCCATTACTTTTTTCTGGGATGCAAATTTCACCACGCAAGTATCTTTTGAAATCTTATCGCTCAACCGCCTTCTGATGGGGTTGGCGTTGACGTTTTATTTTACCCCTTTGACCGGGCTCTCTCTTGTGGGGATTCCTCCAGAAAAATTTGCCTCTGCTTCGGGAATCTTTACTTTTCTCCGGATGGTAGCTGGCGGGGGAGTGGGGACCTCTCTTTACGTCACGTTCTTTTCTCGGCGGGGCATTTTCCACCATGCTCGCTTGACCGAAGTTGTGACGAGCTATCGTGCGCCGGTGCGTGAATACTTTCGCGATGTCCATCAAGAACTCGGTTTGCAAGGGCTTCCCCAAGCACAGTTTGTCGACGATGTGGTGCAACAGCAGGCCGACATGATGGCGATCAACGAGTTATTCTGGGTTTCGGCGTGGATGATGCTTTTTCTCATCCCCATCGTTTGGCTATGCAAAGAACCGGTGCGCAAATTAGTCAAAGCACATAGTTAATTTGAGCAGGTTCTTCTCTTCTGCTTATTATCGATAATAGGGCGTGTCATCGAAAGAAGTCTATTGTCGTTGTGCAACTTATAACACTAGAAAAAATATTTTTTTTATGAAATAAGAACAAAAACCGAGTATTTTTTTTGAGGGCCTTGTATGGACGAGATTTTTCGTGGAAAAGAGATTGGTGGGCGTCCTGAATTTTTCTATTCGGAGGAGAAAGAAAAGAAAGAGTCAGAGGGAACTCTGTTTGCCAGTCGTTCCATTCTTTCTAAATTAGCTCCTTCTCAACAAAAAAAAGACGTGATCTTTCGTATTCGCTCGATATTTTATTTGATTGCTCAGCTGTTTCGCGTGAAAACAGCCAAAAGTACGCTGCAATGGAAAGAAAGTCTTTCGCTTTTAGAAGGGAAGACGCCTCCTTCTTCGACGTTTTTTGGAAAATCTTCTCTCCATGCTTTGATTGAAGATTATGTAAAAAAGCCAGAGAAATATGAGAAGAAAAAGGGGGGAATTTCTCCTGCTTTGCGTAATGTGCTTACTGAATACAAAAAACTTTCTAAAAATTTATCCGCGAAAAGACAAGACAAGGCAATGAGATATCTATTCCAACACAAGAAACAAGTGAAGGAGGGGGTTCCAAAACTTTTTCCTCTAGAAGGGGGTGGCTATTGTCTCGTGGATCGAAAAAGGGGAGAAGGGTGGAATTTTCGTTTTTTTGGATCGGGATCTTTCATGAAGCAGTTGGCTCCCGAGGAGCTATTGATTGGAGGGAAGGAAAAAATTGCAAAAAGTTACACGCTTGCCAATGTCAATAATGAAGCCGGAGAGAGTTTTTATAGTTTTATCGTCCAAAAGGCCTTTCCAGATATTTTTGGTCACCAACAGTCCATCATTGAGAAAATCAAAAACGAAGAGGAATTGCTAAAAAAAGAGGTGAAAACATCTCTTATCAGTGAAAGAACCACCAAGAGCCAACGAGTGGATAAGATTTTTTTTACATTTTTAGAGCAGTTGCAGAAAGGGGGACATGTTCAACAAGAGTGGAATCGGACAGAAAAAGCACGTTTGCGATTGCAAGCGGGATTGCTTGATCTATTTGTCTGTTATGATGAGTGGCGGCTTGGTCTTCTTCCAAAAAGCGAGCTGACGAATGAACTTCGCCAGCTTCACCGACAAGTCGCAGAAACACTATTGCGAGCCAAAGATAAAGGATACATTGAAGAACAAGAGCTTGCTCGAGCGACAGAGGAATTGGAGGTGATTGACCGAGCTGTGCAAAAAAGGACGCAGAAAAAGGGTCGAGAAGGGTCTTTGAAGCGTTTGCCAAAGGAGAGTCTCTTTGTCCCTTTTGTGCAAAAAAAAGATCTGGATGTGCATCCTCTTGATCTCTCGAAAAGCCTACCTTTTACTCAGGAAGGAAAAGAAACAAAGAGAGGCAATCTACAGATTCTCCCTCCGAAGATTTCTCATCAAGAAGTGAAGGTTGGATTTGCAGAGAAGACGATGCAAAAAGAGGTGTTTTTCGCTGAACAAAAGAAAATTTATCAAGAATTTACAAAAGCCAAACAAGAAGATAACGAAGAAAAAATTTTACAAACGGGTCGAGTCTTCTTACATCTTCTTTATGAGATGAATCTCGATCCAAAAGAGTGTGAAAAGCAAAATAAAACATTTTTTTTGCAATCACTATCTCCGGAAGAAAAAGAACCATTTCAAACGAATGTACAAGAAATTGTAAGCACGCTTGCTAAGATGTCTTCTTTTTGCTCTTCCTTAGGACAAATGGAATACGAAGGACTCTTGAAGTGGCTCGCACTCGAGCGTCTCTTTGCCTCACAAATTCGCTCCGACGGCGGCTCTGAAGGTGAAAATCCTCTCTTTTTCCCTGATTATTTTCATAATCAGCGCAGAACTTATCGTCCTGTTCTTGCTTACTCTTTTGAGAGTAAAGGACTCTCGGTTAGAATGGTAGGCACCCGTTTAAATGAAGATGTGGTAGCAAAGAGTCTAGAGAGGGATCTTGTACGTTCCAAGGGAGAGGCTAAGTGGAAAATTGGAGGGCAGGATCCGGGATACATTCCTGGATTTTTTCGACAAACGGAAAAAAAATCCTTATACAATGCCTCACAAGTACGTGCAATTTTTACAAAGAATGTCTCTCATGACGATATTTTTCTACGAGCGATCGACCTTGTGCAGAAAATCGAGCGGGAAGCGACATATGAGAATCTTTTAGGGAAAAAGAAAAAAAATTCTCTTAAAGCACGGTGGGAAAGTAAGAAAATCCATCGAGTCGATTTAGCGCAAAAAATTAAGCAGCATCATCCCGAGAAGTGGGCAGAGAATTGGATTCGACCGATTCGCGATCCTTTTTTGCTTGATGTTTACTTGCGGGCTGTCAGTGGAAAGGTAGAAAAGCATACCGTGACCACAGAGCGAGGGGGAATGATGACGCCAGAGGCGTTTCAGAGTGATCCCGATCGCGTGCTTCACTATTTTTATGAAGAAATTCATAAAAAAGAGAAGAAAGAGGCTTTTCCTAAGGCAGGAATCACCGATAGACTCTCTGTTGAAATCAAGCAACGGCTTTTGCAAGTCTTGCAGGCAGAATATCCTCAAGTCGAGCTGATAGCGCTTCTCTTTGAAATGCCGAGTTTGCTTATAGACACCGATCTGCAAAACTTTTTTGATGTCATTCTTTTTGATCGTTCGCTTGCCAATCTTTTGCAATCCCCGCTGCGAGAGGCTCTTGGTGGATGGAGTCAAATAGTAGCTTCTGCAAAACAGGAGATGAATGACCTTTTTGTTTTATCTGAAGCGGGAGAAAAGGTAGATGAGAAACTTTTAGAAAAAAGAGTCCAAGTTTTTCTTTATCTTGAAGAGTCTTTATGGAAGCTAAGAGATGTTGCCGAAGCAGTAGGGGCTCCAGTGGACCTGTTTTTTGATCCGAAAGAGGAAATCACACAGCTCTATACGGTGATTTCCCAAGATGAGCGGTTGGTCCATCTGCGTCCCTTTGCTTCTTCTGTCTATCTTCGCTCTCTTACCGCAAGTCAGACCATTCCTTCCGATCAATTAGGGAACTTTCTTGCAGCTTATGCACAAATCACATTGAAAGGAGATAGCGATCATATTGACCCTCTTTTGGCAAAAAAACTCGATACCTTTTGGTGGCAAATCTGCCACAATCCCGACATGCCTCCACCTCCTGTGTCTACTTTACAACCTCTCTTAGACCAGCTGGTACAAGGGTTGCCAATGGAAGAGGGGCTTGCGTGGAGAGAGATTTCTCCTTGGATCTATCAAAAGGGTGAGTGTATCGCCGATCTGCAAATGATGTCCATTCACAAAGCATCTGCAAAAGAAAAGAGAGATTGGTTTTCCTCCCAGAAATTTTACTAAAGAGAGGCAGTTTGTAGAGGCTTTTCCTCATGTTGATTGCAAAAACGCGCGTGCCACAAAAATAGAAAAACAGAATCAACTTATCTACCGTTTCTTTGACGAAAAAGGGCACACCTGTGCTGTGGAAGTGAACAAGGCGACAAAGAAAATGCGCTGTTATCGCCTTCTCGATGTAAAAAAAGGAGAGACACTTTGGGTCGAACAATTGCTGTTACAGGAAATTGTCGAAACAAAAGAAGCGGAAGCAAATTTTTTCTTTTCGTCTCAAGGGAAGCTCCGTCAGCTCGCAAAAACACTGTTTGGTGACAAAGCAAGTTTGCATTTTCTTTTTCAAGGACAAGTCTATGTCGATCCTAACAAACCAAATCGTGCATGGAAACTCAATGAGGAGGGGCAAATCACATATTCCTTTACACTGAAGTCATCAAGGCAAGGGCTTTTTATTCGAGATGTGGTTGCTTATCCAATCGATCAAGAAAAAGGCATCGAACCTTTTCAAATCATCGATGCGAGATTTCTCCAACATCCTGTGATAGAGGCTTTAAGTGCAATCGAAGAAAAAGAGAATATGCTGATAAAAAAAAATAACAAAGGGGAGTTTTTAGCGATTGTATTGCCTCGATACGACGTATCTTTTTCACTAAAAGGGGACAAAATCGTATGCACAACGGCCCCTTTTGTAGGGTACTCACTAGATCCTTCTGCTTCAGTAAAAGAGAAAGGTGGCCTTTCTCGAGGTTTGTTATTGATTCCGGAGGACAAAAAACAACCGAGGAAAATGATTGTGCCTTCATCTCTCACAGCGACATGGAAGAAGCAAACCGTTTTTGCTAGGGCAGGGATTTTTTGCAAAAGGGATTTTTTGGCTGCGTCTTTTATGGAAGTTAAGAAATAAGCAAGACGCAAGAAAGGAAGAGTGGAAGCAACAAATGCGAGAATTTGTCGGGCAAAAAGAGCGGGTGGTCTTTGCCGATGGAGCGCAACACGTACCTTATCAAGTATTGTCTTTGCGTCCCATCAGTAACGAGTGGATGATTCCCAAAGAGAGGGGATGGCAAGATCGGCTGGAATTGATCGAACACGGATTATTGGAGGATAATCCTGCTCTTATTGATGAGGTTTTGCATCATCTACCGCCTTATGCTGATTTTTCAAAAAAGAAGCTGTTAGAACCTCTGCAGAGATTCTTGCAAAAAGATTGGAGAGGAGGTGGCGATGAAGCTGTGGTTAAATGCAAACTCTTGCTTGGAGTGAGAAAGGCGCTTGTTGAACAAGGGAACTTAGCTCCTAACGAAAAAGCGGAGATCGATCAAAAACTTTTACGTCTAGCGCAAACCTATTTTGTAGCAGGCAGGCGTATTGCGACGACATTGCGATTGACGCAGGAAGAGAAGATGCAGCTTGGGCGCATTGTACAGAAAAAGGATCCTAAGTACTACGAAACACATATCAAAGTCCATTTTCTCGAAGAAAAAGAGAAGGTTTCTGCTCCCGATCGATTGGAGACCATGTGGCGTGAGTGGAAAAAACAAGCGGTACAGAAGAGTCGTCCAAAAATTGCCGCTCTTGAAAAAAAACTGCAAGTAACAGAGAAGGCAACGGAAGAAGATTTACAATACACAATCCCACTTAAAAAAGAGGGGGAACGGGAATTTATTGTGTGTCATCCAGAAGAGATTGCTTCTTTTTTTACGACAGAAGAGCGTCTCTTTCCGAAGATCCAAATGGATGAGCAAGGAGATGGCAGTGAAAAAGCCGCTGTGCGTGAACTGCAACGACAAATAGATGCTTTTTCGGAGAAAAAAGAGATTCGGCACTCTTTACAAGCTGATGAAACGACTTGCCGCGCATTTATCCAAGAAAAGCTTGTTCCAAAAAAAGAAAAGGCAGAAAAAGCGTGTCAGAAAATGGCTAAAGAGATCGAAGAGCTTTTGCTCCATGGAGAGAAACCCGAAGAAAAGCTTGCGTTGTATGCCAATCGAGAGCGCATCGCAACCTTTGAAGAACTTCGATTGGCACTTCATGAGAATACTCTTTCTGAACTACAAACGAAAAAAAAATTGCCAAAAGACGCCGATCTCAACAAATTACAAACGCTTGTCGAAAACTATTTTCAATCATGGATTGAGCAAAATGCTCTTGTCTCTTCTATAAAAAATTGGGAAAACCTTCTTCAGGTTCCAAAAGAGGCGCCTGAAAGAAAAGAAATGGGAAGAGCTTTGTATCACCTCTTGACAACGCAACGACGCTATGATCCAAAAGTAAACCCCATGCTTTTAACTTTTGAAGCGCAGCAATTTCTCCTATTTAAACCGCTAGAAGGAGGCATGAACCAGCTTGATCTCATGGAAGCTCTTGGCAAAGATCCCCATGGGATTGTTTTGGCTCCTACTGGCGCTGGAAAAACCTCCGTTCTTTCTGTCATGCGCTCTTTATTAAAAGCTAATGGGAAAAATTTAGTCGTGCAAAAAGTTCTTCCTCATCTCTATGACCAGACACACGACCAAATGAAAGACGTTCTTGGTGGATTGTATGATCGAGCTCTCTTTCCTCTTCGATTTACACTGCAAATGCCTTTGAAAGAAAAAGAGTGGAGAACCGTTGATGGGAAAAAAGTGCCGTGCGACACCTCTGTCTTCAAAACGATGTATCAGCGCATGCTTGAAACGATGGAGAGCAAGGGCATTATTGTGACCGATTACAAGTCTCTTCCGATTATTGAAATGAAATTTTGGAAACTTGCGCAAGATATGCTCGAGAAAAAAGAGAGAGGAGAAGAGATTTCTCCGTTAGAGCAAGAACATTTTGTCTATTTGCGCAAGATCCTCCAACTCGTACAGAATCGGGCAGATGAGAATATGGATGAGTTTGACGTGCCAAACCGTCCAATCAATAAAACCCTGCTCGATCTTGGGATTGGAGGAGCCAAGCTCCCTGCTCATCTCGTGGACATGGGGCTTCGCTTATATCAAGCTCTTCACGAACATCCACAACTCCGGATCGACAAAAATTTACAGAAGGAAATTCCTGAATCGACAAGAAAAACGGCAATAGAAGAGGTCGCGGCCGGTTTTGCAAAAAATTTAGCGAAATTGCCTGTGACAAGTGAACGACTTCTTGCATATTTCCTTGGGAAGAGCGATGAAGTTCTCAACGATTTAGAAACGACATACGATCTGGAAGCACAAGACACTTTGGCTTTTTTGAAAGATGAATTCTCCACATACTTGTCCATTACGCTCGGGAAGAAAGCGGGTTCTGATTATGCGAGTAGCCATGATGGAAAGAGGACGATTCCTTGTCATGGGGGAGAACCTCATGATGCAAAGCCGGGAACTTTATTAGAGCAGATCAACTACACAATCCAAGACTATCTGCAGAGAGGGATTACTTTTTATGATCTGCATCTGTGGTTTACCCCATTGCAGATCGCTTGGCAGGATGCAAAGAGCGAGCAGCAGAAGAATAATCTTCTACAACAGCTGCACGCAGTATTTCCTAAACACGATTTTCTCTCGTTAGAACAGGCACTGGAAGAGGGGAGAGAAGATCTTGTAAAAGAGATCAACGAGGATCAAGAGGCTTTTTCTAGGAAAAAAATATTTATCGAGAAAAAGCTCGAACAGTTGCAAGGAGAAGGATCTGTTATCCCCATCGATCCACAGAATGCTGTGGACATGAGCCGTGCTGTTTCAGCGATTTCAGCAACAAGCGCTGATAAAGAGACCTACCACTCCAGTTTTTGCGTTAATCAAGAGATCTATGATCAAGTAACCGCTTCAATGGTCTACCGCTTGCTGGATCGAGCGAATCAAATGGATGTCGTCTCTTATGATCCCGAACATCCTGAAGAACTGTTCAAAAAAGGAAGCTATACAGCCTGTATTGATGGTGCGGGAGCCTTTTCTTCGGGAGAGCTTGGGGCTAAGAATTTGTTACAGACAAATCCTTCTCTAAAACAAGTGCGCTATCATAAAGAGGGACACATTGTGGCAACAGGAGAAGAAGGCTTTGCTCTTGATTCCTCCGGTTTCTTTTTCGATGAAGGGCATACGCGAGGGACAGACGTTCCTTTGGATGTACAAGCCCACGCAATCCTTACAAGTGGAGGAAAAGAGGGTTTGCGTGGTTTTATGCAAAAGGAAGGGCGTTTGCGACAAGCGACCCAAAAATATACCTTAGCTGTCAATACATTCCAGGAAGAGATAAAAACTGTGGTAGATCAAATCACAAAAAGCGTAAAAAACGATGGAGCTGTCGATGCAAAAGACATTTTCCGCAAAGAAAAACAAAGGATTGCTGCGGCGTTAAGAAAAGATGCGCGCCATCGTCTTTTGCAGGAGGAGTCTATCGATTCTTTTCTCTTGCTTTTTGGCAAAGCAGGAATACGAGAGCTTTTTATTCAACTTCCGGGAGCCTCCTTCGATCAGAGTGGAAAATACTTTCAGAAAAATAAAAAAATTCATGAGAAAATCTATACCCCAAAAGAGGCGCTTGAAAAATATAAAGAGGAACAAAAATCAAGAGCAAAGAACTTAGGTTTGACAAACGCTGTGGATTGGTTGGATAAAATTGTCTACAACGAGTTGCTTTATCAAAAATTGGGAGAGACAAAAGTCTCTTCGATTGGCAGTGAAGAGGAACTTGGCATGGAACAGGAGATTGAAACCGAAACAGAGCAAGAACAAGAGATTGAAGCTGAGCAAGAAATCGCACTTGAGCTGGAAACAGAAGAGGAGAAAGTAAGACATCCAGAAGCGATCCAATATCCTTTACGACGAGAAGATAGTGGCATCGTCCATTCATTGGCATCTGAAACAGAAAAACCCTATGATTCGCGCATCCTGTTTACAGATGAATTCCTACCTCTTTCTCGTCGAGGCAAAAAAGCCTTGATGCAACGAGCGCTCTTTGATGGGAAGATGTATCGAGTCGGACGCATCGCTTTTCTTGTGGATGAGAGATGGAGAAGCAATGAACTTTTGATCCGAAGGGTGAAAATCTATGATCCACTTCTTTCAACACCAGGGATTAATGAGTTTGTCTATGACATCCGTACACGTACATTTTTGTCATTTGGTAGTAAAGAGAAAGCGATGAAGGGAGAACAAAGCTCTTTTCAGAGGAAAGAAAGAGTCCTTCGCAAAAACCCAGAATTTATCAAACTCGTTGCGCAAATCAAGTTTTTTGATGGGCATCTCTATGAGTACACCAAAGAAGAGAAGGAGGCTTTGTGTAAGTGGTTTTCTGAAAATGATGCAAAGGCGCTTCGCAATCACTTGTTTACAGAGATTCTTCGATATCGTTCTTCCGATCGCAAAGCTTTTCCTGGTAGTGAGCTCGATCAGCTTTTTTCCGAGGTAGGCGTCAATTGATGTCCCTTAAGAGCCATTCCCGCTGTGTCTATATTCCCTGGCTCTGAAGTAGTGGGGATCTAAGAACCTGTTCAAAATCTTTTAAATGAACAATCCCCTGGAATTTGCTTTGCTTAAGAAACTTGGTTAACATATCTCAGCAATAAAAACTACCACAGAGCCCACAGAGAGCACAGAGAGAGGGTTATATTTTCATTCGACGAATGCCTTTTACCAATCGTTTCACATTAAAATTGATAAGCAATCCTTGGGCACAAGTTCCATAGAGCTTTAAATAAGATAGTCGTTGTGCTTCGTGTATTGGAGCTATTCCATTCACAGATTTAATTTCTATAATTACCTGATCCTCTACAACCATGTCTGGGCACTAAATAATCTATATGTTCTCCCTCTGTGTTCTCTGTGTTCTCTGTGGTAGTTTATTTTCTAAAAACTCGTTCAAATGTGTGTCTACAGCAGTATGACGCTTGATCCCAGATACTTTTTCCCCAGTATCATAACCTTAATTATCTTGGAAAATAATTGTTTATACAGGATTAGAAAGATTTTGAACAGGGTCTAAGAACCTGTCTTCACACCTCAAATGGCTAAATTCGAAATAATACCAATTCCGGTAAGAAAATGCATAAAGTGGATTCAGGATTTTTTTGCGAAATTTGTTTTGGAGATCGTAGCAAACTCTTGCGAGTTTGCAAGATAGAAAAACAGATTGCGCAAAGCAAGATGAAGATCAATTTGTGCACTTTCTTACCGGAATTGGTATTATTTTCTCTCCAAGAGACGACAAAAATAGTTCATTTTTGTTACCCTCCTTTTTATGAAACTTCTTCTTTCTAAACCACGAGGCTTTTGTGCAGGCGTCGAAAGGGCGATAGATACCGTTAAGTGTGCCCTTGAAATTTGGGGAGCTCCCATTTATGTCAAACACGAAATTGTCCACAACCGCCATGTCGTCGAAGAATTAAAATCCAAGGGAGCGATCTTCATTGAAGACTTGAATGAAGTTCCCGTTGGATCGCGACTGATTTTTTCCGCGCATGGAGTATCACCTGCAGTACGTGCGCATGCTGAACAGAGACAATTACAAGTGATAGACGCAACGTGTAGTTTGGTCACTCGGGTTCATTCTGCTGTCAAACGTTATGCTGCACAAGGGTGTCGCATCATTTTGATTGGCCACCGAAACCACGTTGAGATCATCGGAACCCAGGGTGAAGCACCTGACGTCACAACGATTGTGGAAAAACAAGCGGATGTGTGGAATCTCCCTTTTTCTAAAGAGGACTCCCTTTTTTACATTACACAGACGACACTTTCACTAGATGATGTGAAAGACATTACCGATGCCCTTCTTCAACGTTATCCGCAAATCAAAACCCTACCCCTCCTCTTCTATTTGCTATGCGACGACCAATCGGCAGATGGCTTTGCGCGAAATCACCGATCAAACGGATCTCGTTCTTGTTGTTGGAGATCAACAGAGTTCCAATTCCAATCGCCTCTGTGAAGTCGCTTCAAAAAGGAGCGTGCCAGCCTATTTAATCAATACCGAGCAAGAGATCGATGAACAGTGGCTAAATGGTGTCAAAACGATCGGCTTAACAGCAGGAGCTTCGACGCCAGAAAGGGTGGTGCAACAGTGCATCGATCGTTTGTTAGAATTTGGTGTTACTGAGGTTGAAGACGTCGTTTTCACAACGGAGGATGTTTTTTTTCAATTGCCTAAGCCAATCATGAATGCTTCTTTCGGATCGATAAAATGATCAAGTATTTTCTGCTCGTTGGTTGGGTTGTTACCTCTCTTTTTGCTCCTTTTGTTGTATACAGTACCATTTTTTCGCTCTCTTCCGTTGATGCCTCTTTAGGGTATCGCTGGGGATCTTTAGATTGGTCCATTGGTGGACCCGATTCAAAGCCCAATATTCTTTCCGAACTTGAGTGGAAAAACTTACAGATCGTCGATTTTTTTTGTGAAGCAGAGTGGATGGTTTGTTCCGAATGGGCGGTCGATCTTTCTGGCAATGCAGGGTGGATCGTTTACGGACGCTGCTTCGATTCTGACTACTATCAAGACGATCGGGAGGAGATGTTTTCCTTAAGTGAATCGAGTAGCAACAACAGCTCTTTATTTTCCCTTTTTGCATCGGTTGGAAAACCTCTTCACCATCATGCTTTTCACCTTTATGTACAACCTTTCATCGGTTATGGCGTCGCTTATCAACACCTTCGGATGTATGATGGGGAACAAAAATTTACTGTAGAAGGATTTTGCCCTCTTGGAAAAATTCCAGGGCTACAGAGTCATTATAATGCGACTTGGTGGGGACCCATGATGGGGGCTCGTGTGGTCTACCCCATCGGTTCGATAACGATTCGGATTGAGGGGAGATACCACTACGTCCATTTTCATGGAAAAGGGAAGTGGAATTTGCGTTGGGATATTCCCGATGGGTTCCATCAACGCGCAAGGGGGTACGGTTCCTTTGTCCAACTGGTCATTGATTATGGTTTAGCAAATCGTTGGAGAGTGGGGTTACGCGCTTTTTGGGAACATTGGAGAACAGGGCATGGAGAGGAGCGCCTTGATGTTTTAGTTCCAGCGGATGAATCGATCCCTTTTGACTATCTCGCCTTCTCAGTCAAGCAGCCCTTTAACGGAGTCCACTGGGAATCTGCTGCACTGATGGTGAACGTTGGTCGTTCATGGTAAATGGCGATGAATGCTTGTGTTTTCGGCTATAATTGGGTATACTAGGCCTTTCGTTTACGTGTCTAAGCAAAGGTAGAAATTTTGTGAAAAAATCGTCTCAACGGACCCCAAAATACTACGATGGCATAGCTTTAACCAACCATTCTTTTGCCCATCTTCTCGGTTCTCAGCTTCAAAGCATTCGTCACAAAATCAATCAGCGGCCGGATGGTGTTCTGATGGCATGGTCAGAAATCGTTGGAGAGGAGATTTCCCGTCACACAAAAGCTCATCGTTTTGCTGAAGGGGTTTTAACGGTTTTGGTGAATAACGCAACGTTGTATAGCCTCCTCCGACAACACGAAAAGCAACGCCTTCTTCGCCAGATTCAAAAAAAATTTCCTCGAACGAGGATCGCCACCATCCGATTTCAGATGGGCGCTTGAAAAAACCTAATAAGGTAGAGAATGACCAACGATACCCTTTCGCAAGAAAATTCTGCGGAAAACACAAAAGAAAAAATCGAAAAGCAATATGATGCAAGTTCGATCACCGTTCTCGAAGGACTGCAGGCTGTTCGCGAAAGACCGGGGATGTACATTGGCGATACCTCTGAAAACGGTCTTCATCAACTCGTCTATGAAGTGGTGGATAACTGTATCGATGAAGCCATGGCAGGATATTGCACAGAGATTCATGTAACGATCCATCCCGATCAATCCGTAACCGTTTCAGATAATGGACGGGGGATCCCTGTTGAACGACACGAAAAGGAATCCATCAAGCAAGGCAGAGAGGTCACTGCTGTCGAAGTCGTCATGACCATCCTTCATGCAGGTGGAAAATTTGATAAGGATACATACAAAGTTTCAGGAGGTCTTCACGGCGTTGGAGTCTCTTGTGTCAATGCTCTTTCCAGAAAATTGATTGTTGAAGTGCAAAAAGAGGGAAAACATTATCAGATTATTTTTTCAAGAGGGAAAGTCATTGAACCGTTAAAGGAGATGGGTTCATCAAAAGAACGGGGTACGCAAATCACTTTTTGGCCCGATGAAACGATCATGACCGTGACAGAATGCAACCACGACGTTTTAGCCAAACGATTGCGAGAACTTGCCTTCTTAAACAAAGGGATCAATATCTACTTCCATGATGAGCGTGACAAAACAAAAGAGACGCTCCATTTCAATTATGGCGGTGGATTGGTCTCGTTTGTTGAGTATCTCAACCAGGGAAAAGAGTCTCTTTTTCCGAAAGCAGCCTATTTTCAAGGTTCCAAAGAGGGAGATCAAGGAATTGTTGAATTTGAAGCCGCCTTGCAATGGAATAGTGGATACCAAGAGACGATTTACTCCTATGTCAACAATATCGCAACGCGTCATGGTGGGACCCATCTTACGGGTTTTTCCACCGCTTTGACACGCGTTCTCAACCAATATATCAAAAATAACAACTTATTGCGGTCGGATAAAATAGCGATCAATGGCGAAGATATGCGGGAAGGCCTGACTGCTGTTATTTCGGTAAAAGTGCCTAACCCACAATTTGAAGGACAGACCAAGCAACGATTGGGGAACAGTGATGTCGGGTCGATAGCTCAACAGGTCGTTGGAGAAGAGTTGACAATTTTTCTTGATGAAAATCCCGCTGTCGCCCGTACGATCATTGACAAGGCAATTCTCGCAGCTCAAGCCAGAGAAGCCGCCCGGCGCGCTCGCGAGCTCACCTTGAGAAAATCGGCATTGGATACAGCCCGGTTGCCTGGAAAATTGACCGATTGTCAAGAAAAAAATCCCGAGCTATGTGAAATCTACATCGTCGAGGGAGACTCTGCAGGAGGATCGGCAAAAGGGGGGCGAGACCGTCGCTTCCAAGCCATTTTACCGATCCGAGGAAAGATTTTAAATGTAGAGAAAGCACGTCTTGACAAAATGTTACAGAACGAACAAGTGGGGCGTTTGATTGCTGCGTTAGGGTGTGGAATTGGACGTGACAATTTCAACTTGGCTAAGCTTCGTTACCACAAAATCATCATCATGACGGACGCCGATGTCGATGGTTCTCACATTCGAACGCTATTACTCACGTTTTTCTATCGACATATGCCGGTTCTTGTCGAGAATCATTTCATCTACATTGCACAGCCACCCCTCTATCTAGTGAAAAGAAAAAAAACGAGCCGCTATATCCATTCAGAAAAAGAGATGGATGATTATCTTCTCGACTTAGGGAGAAGTGATGTGAGCGTTGAGTTGATAAAGGATAAAAGGGAATTAACAAAAGAAGAGCTAAAAACTTTTGTTTACCTTGTTCTTCAAGTGGAAGGATTCATTCAACGTATTGAAAGGAAGGGAATCCCTTTTCGCGAATTTCTTACCAGCCGTGATGAAGAGGGGCGCCTACCCCGTTATTATGTCACACTGCAAGGCAAAACCCATTTGCTCTATTCGTTTGATGCGTTTGCTGAAATGAAACGCGTGCACGAGGAAGAGCAAAGAAAAGATTTTGAAGAGACGCTTGCAGCAATCCCCGAAGAAGAAAGGGGAGAAGACTCCTTAATTTTCCGTCCTCGCCCCCTCCCTTTCGTTGAACTTTTTGAAGAGAAAGATCTCCAACCTTTGGTGGATTCATTGACTATTTTTGGCTTTGTTCTAGAAAATTATCTGGTCGCCCAAAATCACTTACTCGATATCGTTGAAGAAAACGGAGAGCGGCATCCGATGTATACGTTAAAAGAAGCGATCACGTTTTTCCGTGCGAACGGAAGAAAGGGAATGGAGATTCAGCGATACAAGGGTCTTGGTGAGATGAATGCCGATCAACTTTGGGAAACAACAATGGATCCTGAAAAGAGAACCTTGATTCAAGTGACGCTTCCCGATGTCATTGGTGCCGACCATATGTTCACCATGTTAATGGGAGAAGAAGTGCCTCCTCGGCGTGCTTTTATCGAGCAGCATGCTCTTTCGGTAAAGAATTTAGATATTTAATACCAATGGAAAGAAAAAATTTTGAATACAAATTGTCTCATCATTTCTTTCAACTGGTCTAATTACTCGTAGAGGACTATGTCATACACAAAAGACGAAATCATTGTTCCAAGAAATATCGAAGAAGAGATGAGAGAGAGTTATCTCCGGTATTCCATGTCCGTCATCATTTCGCGTGCCTTACCTGATGTGAGGGATGGGTTAAAGCCTTCGCAGAGACGGATCCTCTTTGCCATGAGAGGGCTGAATCTCGGTCCCACTGCAAAATTTCGGAAGTGTGCTAAAATCGCAGGGGACACATCGGGGGATTACCATCCACATGGTGAGCAGGTTATCTATCCTACCCTCGTGAGGATGGCTCAAGATTGGGCAATGCGTTACTCATTGATTGATGGGCAAGGTAACTTTGGTTCGGTTGATGGAGATCCTCCGGCAGCAATGCGTTATACCGAAGCGCGGTTGACCTATGCGGCCGTTGAGTTGATGGACGATCTCGATAAAGAAACGGTTGAGATGGTTCCCAATTACGATGAGACCAAACGCGAGCCTGTTGTTTTCCCTTCTAAATTTCCCAATCTTCTTTGTAACGGCTCTTCTGGAATTGCCGTTGGTATGGCAACGAATATCCCCCCTCACAATCTTCGTGAAGTCTCTGAGGCGACGATTCTTTTACTCGACCATCCCCAAGCAACGATTGAAGAGATACAGAAAGTCATGCCAGGACCCGATTTTCCTACTGGAGGGATTATTTGCGGGTTTCGCGGTATCAAAGAGGCCTACCACACAGGTCGAGGAAAAATTACTTTACGTGGACGCATTGCCGCAGAGCCGAACGACGATTATCCCGATCGAGAACGTCTCGTGATTACGGAAATTCCTTACAGCATCAATAAATCCCGTCTAATTGAACAATTTGCCGATTTGATCAATAGTAAATCGATCACAGGCGTTTCGGATTTGCGCGATGAGACGGATAAAGAGGGAATGCGCATTGTATTGGAGCTCAAGAAGGGAGAGATTCCCGAGGTTATTATTAATCAGCTCTACAAGTTTTCTGATCTTCAAGTGACCTTTGGATGCAATACTCTTGCCTTGGATAAAGGGTTGCCAAAGACTTTGAATATCAAGCAGATGATCTCTTCTTGGATTGAGCATCGGATCGATGTGATCCGTCGCCGCACCCGTTTCGAACTGAACAAAGCGGAGGCAAGAGCGCATATTCTTGAGGGATATCTCAAAGCGATCGATCATTTAGATGAGATCGTTAAGCTTATCCGCAGCAGCTCGGATCGCGACGAAGCCAAGAAACAATTGATTGAAAAATATACATTTAGTGATAGGCAAGCCAATGCTGTCCTCGATCTTCGCCTCTACCAACTCACAGGTCTTGAAAGAGAGAAAATTGAGAAGGAATACAACGAGTTACTCGAAAAAATTGCCCATTTGCGAAAGATATTGGCCAGTGAGGAGATGGTGCGAGACATCATTAAAGAAGAATTAACGGCGATTTTGCTCAAACATAAGTCGGAGCGGAAAACAGAGATTGTTGCAGCAGAAGGCGACATGAATATCGAGGATTTGATTGCCAATACTCCGGCTATCATCACGATTTCTAAAGACGACTACATAAAACGCATGCCGACGGATACCTTCCGCGAACAAAAGAGGGGAGGACACGGTGTTTCAGGTCTTCATCGACGTAAAGATGAAGATGCCATCAAGGGTTTGTATGTTGCCAATACCCACGATCACCTTCTTATTTTTACTTCGCTCGGGAGATGCTATTGGTTAAAAGTGTGGCAAATTCCCGAGGCGGGGCGAAAATCGAAAGGCAAGCCCTTAATCAACCTATTGGAAGATTTGCGTCCCGAGGAGACGATTGCCACCATTCTCCGCGTCGAAGATTTTAATGAAGAGCGGCATATTCTCATGGTAACCAAGAAAGGAACCGTGAAAAAAACGGTCCTTTCTCTATTTAGTCACCCTAGAAGAAAGGGGATTTGGGCCCTGGATCTTGTTGAAGACGATCGCTTGATTGCAGCACGTCTTCTTACGGAACACCAGCAGGTGATGCTCTTTACTCGAGGGGGACTGGCCGTTCGATTCGATGAAGAGAAAGTGAGGTCGATGGGACGCATGGCTCGAGGTGTTCGTGGTGTATCGTTAAAAGATCCCGAAGATTGTGTCGTTGGATGTGAGGTTGTCGAAGGTTCTGAGTCGATTTTGATTGTTTGTGAACGAGGTTTTGGCAAACGCTCCGCTGTTGACGAGTTTCGACAAACCAATCGCGGTGGGGTAGGGGTTCGTTCGATCATTACAAGCTCAAGGAATGGAAAGGTTGTTGCTGCACTCTCTGTTACCGACGATGACAGCATTCTTTTCATGGCAACATCGGGTCAAGCGGTTCGCATCAACATGCAAGACGTTCGTGTGATGGGCAGAAATACACAGGGCGTGAAGTTGGTCAATCTGCGGAATGATGACCGGGTGATTGCTGTAGAAAAACTCGTCCCTTCTGAAGAAGAGGAAGGAGAAGAGGGAGAAGAATGTTCATAACCGTCGAGGGTATAGATGGGGCGGGTAAAACAACGTTTATGGAAAAGCTAGCCGCTTTTTTTATAGAACGTGGAGAAAAGGTTCTATGTACAAGAGAGCCGGGAGGAACGTCTGTTGGGAAAGCCATTCGTTCTTTGGTTCTTCAGGAAGAGATGACTTCTAAAACAGAGCTTTTTCTTTTTTTAGCCGATCGGGTCGAGCATATTGAAAAAGTGATTCAACCGGCTCTTAAAGAGAAAAAAATTGTTTTATCCGACCGCTATAACGATTCCACCATTGTTTATCAAGGAGCGGGTAGGGGTTTGGGAATGGATTGGGTTGAAAACCTCTGTCTTGAAGCGTGTGGGGATTGCATTCCTGACAAGACTTTTTTTCTCGACATACCCCCTGAGCGGGCTCAGGAGCGGTTGACGCAACAAAAAGATCGACTTGAAAAAGAAGATGTCACTTTTTATCAACGCATCCGAGAAGGATTTCTCTCTCTTGTTCAACGACACGAAAGAATCATTCTCCTCGATGCTTTGCAGTCACCCCGCGCTGTTTTTGAACAAGCGATGGATAGGATTCAATAAAAGTGATGTTTGCTCATCTGTATGGTAACGAAAGAATCAAGAAGACATTAGCTTATCGGATAGAGTCGCATCAGCTTGGTCACTCTCTACTTTTTTCTGGCCCTGATGGGGTTGGGAAGCAGCTTTTTGCTCAAGTTATAGCTGAAAAGTGGGTTGGGGAGAAGGGGAGGCATCCTGACATTCATATCTACCGTCCTCAAAGTAAAGCGGGATTGTACAGCATTGAGGCAATGAGAGCCCTGTCTGAAGAGGTTTTCTTGCGACCCTTCTCTGCGAAACGAAAGGCTTTTCTTTTACTTGAAGCCGATCGGATGTTACCAACAAGTGCCAATGCTTTGCTGAAAACGTTTGAAGAGCCTCCAGATGACACACTCATTCTTCTGGTCTCTTCTCGCCCAATGTTTATCCTTCCAACGATACTTTCTCGTTGCCAGCAGGTTCGTTTTTCCCCATTGCCAGACTCTGCAATGCGTAAACTTTTAGGTGAAACGGAAGAGGTGGAGAGAATTCTTCCTCTGGCAAAAGGATCTCTTTCAAGAGGAAAAAAGCTTTTATCACAGGAGAGTCATCAATGGCAAGAGAGATTATCTCATCTTCTTTCGCAAGAGTCTGTTGGTCTGTATAAGAAATTTCAGGAAGAGCTTGATGCGATTACCAGCCCGATCACTTTAGAGAGAGAGCATAGAGAGAAAGAGTTAACGAAAATTTTCGAGGAAGAACAGACGGATCTTCTCAGTGCAAAACAAAGAGAATCTTTAGAAAAAGATGTGCAGGGATTTGTGGCTGTGGAAGAGAAAGAATCGGTATTTCTTATCGTCGAGTGGATCTATTTCTGGTATAGAAGCCTTTACCGTCTCTCTCTCTCTTCAGAAGAAATTGAGCCTTTTTTCTCTTCAGAAGAAATTGAGCCTTTTTTCTCTTCACAAGAGGAAAGTTTTCGGCAGATCTTAAGAAGAGGGCCTACATTGTCTATGGAGTCTTTACACATTCTTCTCAAAGAGGTGTTCCTCTCTCTGGATCGAAATACATCTTTTCGGGTCGTTTTAGAGACATTTTTCCTTCGCTACTATGCAGAATCAGCAGTGGCTGTATAAAAAACCTTGTATAAATTTTTTTTTTCATATATAATATTTCTTTGTAACTGACTAACAAAGGATAGAAAATGAACCCTTTAACATCTAGTAATCCAACCCGATACGATTCGCGTAGGTTGGGCATTTCGGACGAAAATAAAAACAATATTAGTGAATTGCCGGAAGAAATCATTCAACATGTTTTTTCTTTTTTGCCAAGCAAGGATCAACACAGTGTCGTTCAAGTAAATCGAGCTTGGAAAGGGTCAATTCTAACACAGGTAAAGTCAGAAAGATTGTCTGATTTAAGAGAAATGGAAACCTTAATAGGCTGGATCGGAATTTCGGAAGTCAATAGACAAGTCATAAAAAATTCTTCGAATCTGAATGAAATTAAACAAAATTTCGCAGATGCTAAAGGGCTTTATCCCCTTTACAAAGAAGTAAAAGGACTGATTGAGGAAAAAGCTGAGGCTTTTCAAAGGGGAGAGGACCGTAGGCAACTGAACCTGCAATGGATGCGAGAAGATGTGTCCCCAAAAAAGATGAATGAAGAGTTTGGGAATGACCCTCTTTTGACAAGCATACTGAATCTAGACGGGGTTGCCACTAAGTTAGAAAAGTGCACTCTTGAAGAGTTTGTCTTTTTTGCAAAACTAGTAATAAATAATATACCCGATACGAATCGCCAAGTCAGTTTGTTCTTTGAGACTTTAGACGTTCGCATGGTCGTAAAGTGTCGCGAACCGGCAACTAGGAAGGCCAATGGAGAGAAAATCAAGTCTATCGTCTTCATAGTTCCAGATGAGGCTTGTAGAAATTTGATAAAATTCCGTAATCGCGGTTAGCGCTCTCTTTATCATGGCTCTAGCTCTTCGCTCTTCTCATCGGCTTGATGAGAGGAGCGAGTCGTTATGTGAATGGTTACTTCGATCTTTACTTGCTGATATAAATGCTTTATACTGTCGCATAGATGTTTTATATCAAATTTTTGATTTTATCGGGCAGGTTAAAGGAATTTTTAATAAAAAAATCTTTCGAAAAAGAAATGAAATTTCCTATCTGCCCCAATTAGGAGTACAGTATGGCTATTAAAATTGGGATCAATGGATTTGGAAGAATCGGTCGCCTTGCCTTTCGTGCTGCCTCTCAAAGAGACGATGTTACCATTATTGCTGTCAACGATCTCGTCGATAACGAGAATTTGGCATACCTTCTCAAATACGATACCGTTCATGGTCGATATCCAGGCGATGTACAAGCCAATGAGAAAGGTATCCTTGTTGATGGAAAACAAGTAATTGTCTGTTCGGAAAAAGACCCGGAAAAGTTGCCATGGAAAGATCTTGGCGTTGATTACGCGATTGAATCGACGGGTTTTTTCACTAGTGAAGAGGGAGCGCAAAAGCACATTCGTGCAGGTGCAAAACGCGTAATTCTTTCGGCCCCTGCTAAAGGAGGCCAAATCCCCACCTTTGTCATGGGTGTGAATGAAGAAAAATACAATCCTAATACCGATCGCATGGTTTCGAATGCATCGTGTACGACGAATTGTTTGGCTCCGATGACAAAAGTCCTTTTGGATACCTTTGGGATTGACGAAGGACTGATGACAACCGTGCATGCGGTTACCTCTTCGCAACCGACCGTTGACGGGCCTTCCATGAAGGATTGGCGTGGAGGACGTAGTGCTGGGTACAATATCATTCCGGCTTCAACGGGAGCCGCAAAAGCTGTTGCACTTTGTCTTCCCGAAGTAAAAGGGAAGTTGACCGGAATGGCTTTTCGCATTCCAACCATGGACGTTTCTGCCGTGGATCTTACCGTGCGGTTGAGTCGATCGACCAGCTATGAGGAGATTTGCCAAGCGATGCGTGCGGCGGCTAATGGTCCGATGAAGGGAATTTTATGTTATTGTGATGAGCAGGTTGTTTCATCCGATTTTATTGGAAGTTCCTATTCATCTATTTTTGATGCTGGAGCAGGGATTGCATTGAATGACCGATTTTTTAAGCTCATTGCATGGTATGACAATGAGATGGGCTATTCTTGTCGGATCATCGATCTTGTTAGCTATATCGCCTCCAAAGAATAGATATTAGAATGATTATTTTGCTATGAGGGAAAAGGCGATGGCATCAAAGGTAAGAAGTCTTGAACAAGAAGATATGAAGGGCCGATAAATGATGGCTTGGATACGATAGATCAACACGAACCTATGCTATTGCTTCTTCTTCCCATGTAGCTATAAAACAATACTGGGAAGGAATTATTGTGGATTATACAAGAGAACCTATTATAGAGACCATTATTACCCCACGAGAGGGGTGTAAGTTGGTCGTCCGAAGCAGTAAAGCTTCTGGGCTGGAAGAATATTTTGTCGATGCATTAGAAGTTGTCTCCTTTGGGAGTTCTTTTTTCTTTCGGTCGAAAGAGAGGCCAAAAGCGTTTCTCGTTCCATGCACAGATTATGAAGTGCTTGAGGTCAGAGAGACACGGATGGTATTGAAGAATGTCGCTGCGGATCGCACGATCAAGATTGCTGGTGGTAAGGAATCTACCAAAATAGAGAGAACAGAAAAAGAGATAAAAGAGGCCGCTACTGCCAAGGAAGAGAAATCGGGAAGAAAACGGAAAAAGTCGGTAGCAGCAAAAGAGGAACCACCCAAAAAAGAGAGTGAAGTAAAAGGAGACAAGGGACGCGAAAGGAAACGGCTATATAAGAAGCGACGTGAGGGACGCGCGGGAGACGCCGAGGTTCCAAATGAAGAGAAAAAAACGGTAAATTTTCCTCGATTAGTTCTTCCACCTCCCGATATTGAAAAAGGAAGAGGCGCCTCTTTTAGTGGAAAAGAAACGCCCAAACTCGTTATTGGGGGGCAAAAAACCTCGGGAAGAGTGGAGAAGCCGCATGTCCCTGCTCCACCGCTTTTGATTAGCGAGACGATTTCTCGATATAGAGAGGACGAGCTTTTTAAGCAGGCGTTTTTTGAGAAAGGGGAGGATGGTGATCTCATTGAGAGGGATCTTGAAGAGCACGGACGTGTTCAAGAATTGTTAGATGAGGATGAAGGAGAAGTGGAATTAGAGAAACCTGCTTCTTTTCCCGCTGAAGAGGAAGAAGAACATGAAGAAGGTGCTTCGATTGAAGAACCTTATCAAACAGAAGGGTAGGTAGAGAACCATTGGCTTTGGGGTCAGGCCTGACATTCGGACATTTGAAACAAATGGCTTTGGGGCTTTGGGGTCAGGCCACATTCGGACATTTGAAACAAATGGGTCAGGCCTGACCCCAATACCCAATAGACCCCAAAGCCAATAGGAATGCGATTGATTTTTCTAAGGCAAAAATGTATCCTCTTTGCTCCTCTGCTCGGATGGTGGAATGGTAGACACTAGGGACTTAAAATCCCTTGGGGGTAACCCCGTGCAGGTTCGAGTCCTGTTCCGAGCAAACTAAGACATAATGACTTAGGTTTATAATGGTGAAACCTATTTTCAATCTAAGTCAATTTTGTCCAACCCCTGTCCAACTTTTCTAACGCATAGGAGAATGTGGTAGTGGAAAATCATCTTTGAAAGATGAGTAGAATATCAAGGTTTACTGGGTTTGAATCATTAACCTTGAGGTGAGTAAATGAAACAAAGATTTTCCAGGCGCACCACTGTCCTTTTACTAGCGTTTTTTTCATTATTCTTTGTGAGCACATCGCTTTTTTCAATAGAGTCAGATTTTCAAGAAGATATTTCAGAGCTTGTAGCCTTAGTTGGGGTTTCTCCAAAACGTTCTGCGCTAATCATCACATGCCTTGAAGATGGAAGAAGATGGGTAAGCGGTAAGCATCGCTTAGACTTTCTTTATCCACCTGCATCAACAGCTAAAATCCCGCATACCTTGGTAGCTCTTGAAGAAGGGTATGCAAAGGGACGACTGTGTTGCCTAATTCCTAGGGCAAAGATTCGTTAATGGCAAATTTTTCCAGAAAATTCTCTTTTCAAAGCAAAAAAATGAATCCTCCCCGCAGCAAGCTGCGGGGAATTTACCCGAAGGGATTAACCCAATAAACAGGATAAACATCTTCTCTTCCACGAAAAAGGCTTCGAAAGAGTGTAATTTTTTTCTCGATAGTAAATTGGTTGTTGGTTCCATCATGAACAGGATCTACCTTAGCCGTTGGAAAGCTATATTTTTTGATTTCACTCTTTATGGTGAGCAGTTCATTATCTATTTCTTTAATCCGATTTAAACAATCAGTTTTTTCAGCCTCAATTATTTGAAGGCGGGAGGTTAACTCTTGAAGCAATTGTTCAAACTGGGGATCCATCAAGATTCTTTGTGGCAAATTTTTGTTTTATTTAACAGCCAGTCATTAATCGCTTGGGTTAATTTCCAGTGGTCAGTTGGTAGGGTCTTTTTGATCTCGTTGGATTTAAGCCGTCGATAATAAAAGCCCCACGTTTTGTTCAAGAGCTGGACATCTTCATCGTCGAAAACGATGGGCAGTTCATTTATTCCCGACCCTCTGTGTTCAAAAACCATGCGAACTGCTCTTTCAGCTTGTATTTCATTCAGTAGATTTGGAATTGAAATTAAAGAGTACAAGTCATGAAAGTCTTTCATCCTTGAATTAGTCCCGCCGCGGAAAACAACGGTTTCTAATTTTTCTGCGAAAATGAATTCTTTGGGGTAGCAACTAAGAGAAATACGACTCTCAAATAAAGGGCCTTTTTTGGTCGAAATCAAATCAACTGAGTAATCGATGGGCTCAACAACGTCACCAAAACCTAAATCCATGTCTAGATGTGTTTTCGTAGCCCCAAATTTTGCAATTAATTTGACTGTCGCCCCGGTATAAGGCATGTGGTCATGATTTAGAGTGTCTACATTCACTGTTTTAAACTCAAAACTGTCATTCAAGTCGATCGCGCTAATTTCCTCTAACACGCTTCCCAAAACTTCCATTTCGTTTGAAAGTTGGTTAACAAGAAAATCGATATCTTTCGTTTCACGCCCAAGAGTGAGATATCTCGCAAGAAGGGCTCCTCCTTTAAATATGAAATTGTGTTTGTATTGAGATTGGCATAAACGAGCTAGAAATCTCTCTAAAATCAAATTTCTCCAAAGTTCTGCGAACGATGTATCACGCGACTTTGCAATGGATCTAATTTTTTCTTTAATGGATTGTTCAATTGGTAGAGTCATGTTGTAAAGGCTATAATGTATGGGGTTAAATTTACTTTGAGAACTTTCGAATATTTTTTGAGCTTTTTTAGATCTGGGCGAACCTCCTTGCTCGACTTCAAATAAGCCTGCAAAGCTTTGACTGCTATCTCCTTGTCTAGATAACGAAAAGCATCGACGATTGTGCGCTCGCGGTCAAAGATTTTGACTTTTTGCCCGGCAATTTCTTTTGTCGTTTGTCCAAGGGTCATATTTCTCATACGGATAATTCGGGTATTTGATCTCTGGGGAGCTGTGGTCGTGTGTGGAACTGCTATCCAGTATTCCCTCATGATTTCGTCTGTCAGATCGTAAACACACAATGCTGAAATCAAGCAAATAACCCCAGTTGGAATGCCCATAACCGTTAGGGTTAGATCTTCCCATTCGAAATCTTCCTTTAATTGTAAATCTTTAATCTTATAAATCCCTCGGCTAACACGCTCGATTAATCCTTTAGAACAAAAATGGGCAAGCATGCGAGGGGGAATACCTGCCTCTCTCCCTTCTTTCGAGGAAAAAACAGGCTTTTTCGAGAGTTCTTGGAGCATATATAAATATTTCGACTCTATCATACCTTAAATGTAACAAAAAAACCCAATAACGTCAACTGGGTGTTTTTGTTACATGATTAATGGTTCTTCTGGTATTTTTTCACAAAAAAAGCATCTTTTTGTGAAAAATACCCCATTAAAATGGCCTGGTTGAATTCGGGCAACGGCTGTTGCCCAAATGCCATATATCGGGTCATTCAGGTAAAAGATTGTAAAATCTGTGGGCCACTGGTGGGCCAGTACATGGCGTCATACCCCATAATTTCCCATAACTTTTGAGTATACAAGATGCTCAACCTCTGCTATATTTGTCTCGAGAAATCACGGGATGTTATGTAGCGTTACGTGAACGGAATGGACTTAAAATCCCTTGGGGGCAACCCCGTGCAGGTTCGAGTCCTGTTCCGAGCATCTTTATATACAAGAGTTTAAGCTTTTATCGGCTTAAACTCTTTTTTGTGCAAGTCATTTTTAGCCCTTACGGCGTAAAATCCAGTCTTGCAAGGCTAGATATAAGCCGCTTGCCATTAACTCCCACGCGATAGTAGCATGGCGCTACCGCCCTAGGAATCTATGGCGTGGGTATCCCTAGAAGCTCTCGTTTTTAACAAGGGAGCATTCACAGGCCTCTGAAAGGTACTGCACCTCAAAGAAATATTCTATAGTCGGTCTTGAACACCATAGCAAGCCTCTGAGCTATGTTCTTTCCAATGGGACGTAGCCCTCTTTCCATAAACGTACTTTCTTTAAATTGAATCCAATAAGGGTTGTGCCATTGGCACAAATAGATGACGTTTTGGGGGAGAAACGGGACTCCCCCCAAAACTAAAACGTCATCAACATGCGCAAAATCAAGCGCATGTTTGATGACTAGGCGTCAATTCATCCCAGACCCAATCAAAGATTTGGTCTGGGTTTTCTTGACGTCCTTTCGATAAAATTGCTATCTAAAAATTCAAGTCAGCAGTACAATTTCTAATATTAATAGTTAATTTTTAAAAACTTAACAGGTTTATATAAATTTCCCATTCCACTCACAAATTAATCATTACATGTTTACAAAAGAGGCTTGAATCGGTCTCAATTTGGAGGAGGTCTTATATTCTTTAATAGGATTCCCTACGGCCTGATCTGAAATAATACCAAAACGCGATAAATAAACGCATAAATTGATCTTCATTTTTTTTTCGAAATCTATTTTTCTATCTTGCAAACTCACAAGAATTTGCTGCGATCTCCAAAACAAATTTCGCAAAAAAAATCTTGAATCCAATTTATGTATTTATTTATCGCGTTTGGTATAAGTAGGGTTTCTGCAATTTGTTGGGGAATCCAGCCTCTATCATGAAGCAGAACGTCTTGGCTTCTTTCACGATTTTTCCTTAGAATATCAAGAATACAGATGGCTACTGTTTTCCAAAAAACAGCTAATCCCGCATAATGTGTCAAGCCTTACTAAGGCTTACTCCTGTTTTATTGAGGATGATACCTCGTTTTTTTATTGGAGATCATGTGATACTCCGTTTTTGGAGTAAGCCTTTTTTTTGTCTGCATGCGATATCTTTGCTTATGGAGGCTCAATTACACTATGTATAACTTATCACTCAACAATTTCTGGAGGAAATATGAAGCAAAATAGTGCGAAGCTATTTATTTTATCGCTGGTTGTCGTCTTCTGCACAGCGGTATCACCATGTCATGCCGTAGCAGGATCTTCAGCTCACAAACCACCAATATTGACAACAACTGCAATCATCGAAGTTTTTGAACAAGGTGAATTTAAAGGCATCGTTTTGATTGAGAGAGGCAAGGCGCCTTGGGGTAAAGCAATTCCTGGTGGAAAAGTAGAATATGGAGAAACGGTAGAGGATGCTGTTCGAAGGGAAATGATGGAGGAAGTTAATTTAGAACTGCACGATTTGAGACAGTTCCACGTTTACTCGGATCCTACAAGAGACTTTCGCCATCATTCAGTAGAAGTAACCCATGTCGCTAAGGCCTTTATGAGCCCAACTGCTGGAGATGATGCTGCTCAGGCATGGGTAGTTAAAATTGAAGATATTCCATGGGATAATCTCGCTTTTGACCACGCTGTGATCTTAAAAGATTATTTGTCGTATCGTGTGGGTGACAAAGAAATTGCAATGCCTACCCCCTAAGGTGTAGTTAATCATGTTAAGACAATTTGTTGGAGTGGTCTTCCTCATTGCTTGTTGTCTTTCGTCACTAATTCATGGTGAAGTCGTTGAAGTACAAACAGTAAAAGATATCGATTATGATTGGAAGAGTGATACCTGGTTCTTGGTTGATTTAGATAATTGCTTGTTTGAGGCAAAGCAAGCTTATGGACATGCTGATTGGTTTTATTACTTAATCGAAGAGCGAATGAGCAAGGGTATGACGAAAACTGAAGCCATTCTTGATGTGTACCCTTACTGGATAGAAGTACAAAGAAGTTGTGAGGTCCAGCCTATCGAATTGGATTTCGTCTTCCTTATAAAAGAATTGCAAAAAAAAGGAGTGAAGGTAATGGGGTTGACTCATAGACAACCCTCGGTTGTTGATTCAACTATTCGCCAAGTTCATTCTCTGGGCCTTGATTTCAGAATTACGTCACCAAATAATTTGACAGGTTTAAGCATTGATATCGATGGCCCCGCTGTTTTCGAAGACGGTATTCTCTTTGTTGGCGACTACAATAGTAAAGGCGACGTGCTATCCGCGTTCTTCAATAAAGTAGGCATCAAACCTTCAAGAGTTGTGTTTATTGATGACAAAAGGAAGAATGTGGATGTATTAGAGTCTCTTTTTGGAGAATTAAAGGTTGATTACCTAGGTATTCACTATACAGCAATTAATAGAAAACCCCGTATTTACGATTCTAGGCTAGCTGAGATACAGGGCTACT
The DNA here is from genome assembly GCA_942491955.1 of Parachlamydiales bacterium. Taxonomy (GTDB): domain Bacteria; phylum Chlamydiota; class Chlamydiia; order Chlamydiales; family CALOCV01; genus CALOCV01. Next base: position 18,035 of record CALOCV010000031.1, on the reverse strand, counting down.
ATTTTACGCATATTTTGTCTAACGATGAAGCGTTGCAGCTTGATGGGCTTTATAGGGATGTTGATGGTGGTGCAGAAGGATTTTGAAATTAGCAAAACATAGAATAAGGGAAAAACATCTCAAATTTTACAGAAAAATTGTTGCGTTGCCGCTCAAGGCTTTGAGGAGAATCGAGATACTGCTAGAGCTGGTGGAAAATAGCAGGCAATGCTCGCAAGGAATTAGAAGAGAAAAGTGGACGGAAGGTCGTCACTTCTTCAAATTTTAAAAACATTGCTATTGAGGTGGATGATTCGGAACTCTTGACCCACGATTCTTAATCGGAAATGGAACCAAGAATATCGTCTAAGAGTTTTTTCGTCTCGTTAATTTCCTAGCGAAAGACTCTTCTCTCAGCAATGCGTTCTTGTGAATAGTACCCATGCTTGATTTTGGGTTGTTTCATTCTCTCTAACCTTTCACGATTGGATTTTTTTGTTATGATATTTTTTCTATTAATGCACCAGGTATTGCCAAACCATCCGACCCGCATAAGCAAAGCTGTCCTTCTATTTCCTTTATGGAATGAGTGGAGTCTTCGCGCCCCCAAGGTCCAAAGAAAACTTGCTCAGCGTTGCTTGATTCATCAAGAACCATTTCATGCCTTGTAGGATGTGTTTCTCGAAAAATATATTTTGAATCGTGCTTTGCTATTGAAAACGTGAGCCCCCAGTTTGGTATGCGATATGACCCTGTCCAAGAATAAAGGAGATCCTTTTCTTGGCCGATAGAAACACACAAAATATGCGATAGGTCTGAAGCGATCGTTTCAACATCAGAAGGCTGATTTGAAAGGATCACAATAGATGAATTTTGGTTAGGATACAGGATTATTAATGATCCATATCCCCCAACAGCACCTGTTTTCCAAATCTCCTGAATAGATTCGCCATCAGAATCTTTCCATACACCTGAGGAAATATTCCATCCTTTCGTGCAGGTAAAATCCTGACGAAAATTCCAGTCTTTTATTGGAGCTACTTTAGCAGCATCTTTTTCACTCAAAGCATTGCGCTCTTTTAATCCTGCCATTTGTTTCATGGACAACAGTTGAAGATCTTCTACGGTAGAATAAAGACCGCCAGCAGAGTATGCTTCCACGAGTGGGTCAAGCTCATTTTTATCTGCTGCAAAAAAACTTTGTTCTTTATGACCCCAAACCAATGGTTCCGCATAAATAGCACCCGACACATCAGTTCCGACATAGCCCGTTTCTTTTAAACCAAGCGTATCCTGTAAAAAATGATTCATAAAAAATTCATAGCTATCGCCACTGACATTTTCAATAATTTTTCCAAGAAGAATATAACCAAAGTTACTGTAGTTGTACTCCCTTGTTTCTGAAAGATTTTCATTTCGGACAAGATCCACCCAGTCTTGAGGTGAAAGTGGGGTGTTGATAACTTCTTCTTGCAAAAGTTTAAAAATTTTATTAATGGATGATAAAGTTGGATACTTGTTCATTAATGCATGGATTTCTGTCGGCAAAAGCGATATGCCTTTCCTTTTTTTCTTGGATAATTTCAAAACATCATCCGCTGACAAAAATGGATATTTTTTTGCCATTTTTGCCTCTTCTATTTTTTTTCCTTTTTGCGAGAAACTGGGCAAGCCTGCAGTATGATTCATCAAATCGAGTAAAGTGATACCTTCCCAGCTGGCTATTACCTTATCCCCCGGTTGACAAGACTTTGGTAGAAAATCAAGAATCTTGATTTTGGCAGGATCACGTATTGTAAAGACCCCATCTTCAACCAATTTGAGAATTGCAAGACTAGTTATGGGTTTAGTCACAGATCCAATTGGAAAGCGCGTTGTAGAAGACATTGGTTTTTCATCACCCATTTTCGCGTTTCCATAGCCACTCTTCAAAATAGTTTTGCCGTGATCAACAACGAACACAGTGCCAGAAAAACCACGACTTGTCACCAAAGATTCCAGCAACTGATTCATTGCTTTACCTTTACCTGGCTCGACAACGGTATCCTTCTTTTGGCTAACTTTTGAAGAAGAAAGCAATCGATTGACTCCGACTATGTGAATTTTTGCAGTAGAATCAACATCTGTTGCTCCCAAGGATTGAAGACGTTTTTGCAGATTTTGTAATGAAATTTCTGAATGATTATTAAGTTCAGAAATTTGTAATTTAAGCCATTTAATTTGAGAAGAATCCCCATGCAATTCATAATTACGCCCATCAATAAGAACCGTATCTTTAGAAGCTTTCGAGTTTTCTTGGAATCCGATATCAAACAATTGACTTTTATAGACAAAATGAATATCAAAATTTTTATTCACAAATAGAACTCCAACGATATTAGTTCCTTCGTTTTAACCCAAGTTCCGCAAAAATGACAAGGGAGTTTGTGGATAGGTTCACAAATGACGATCACAGAATGTCTTTTCTCCATTGAGCAAGAGCTTCGGAATGTTGCCCTGTTTGTAGGGCCCACAGGGCGGCATAAACTCCTTTTTTCTCGACCAAATGTTTGTGAGAGCCTTGTTCTAGGATTTTTCCTTTTCCCATTACAAAAATGGTGTCGGCATGGCGAACGGTTGATAGCCGGTGTGCGATAAGGAGTGTGGTTCGGCCAATAATAATGTGTTGTAACGACTGTTGAATAGCCATTTCGGTTTCGTTGTCGACCGAGGAGGTGGCTTCGTCGAAGATAAGAATAGGAGGGTCTCGTAATAGGGCACGTGCGATGGATAGGCGTTGCCGCTGCCCTCCAGAGAGGGTTTGTCCACGTTCGCCAATCAGGGTGTCGTACCCTTGAGGAAGTTGTTGGATAAAAGAGTGGGCTTCGGCTAATTGCGCTGCCTTAATCACTTGTTCTTTTGGCGTTTTTGGGGCTCCGTAGGCGATATTTTCAAATATGGTTCCTTCGAAAAGAAAGACATCTTGACTGACCAAGCCGATGTGTTTGCGAAGTTCATCCACATCAAATCGATGGATGTCCTTATCTCCAAGAAAGATAGAACCTTCTGTTGGATGATAAAAGCGCAAAAGGAGTTTCATCAATGTGGTTTTACCAGCACCGCTAGTCCCAACAAAGGCAACCGTCTTGCCAAAGGGGATTGTAAGGTTGAGGTCTTTGATTAAGATCGGTTGCGTATCGTAGCTGAATGTGATGTTGTGATAGGTGATGGTTTGCTTTGCTTCGGTGGAAGAGATAGGATCCCCTCGTAATGGGAGGTGAATGGGTGTATCAAGAAGTTGGAAGATGCGCTTGGCAGAAGCCATGGATCGTTCGTAGTTAACCGTGATTTCTGCAAGGGTGGTCATAGGCCACAGGAGGCGTTGTGTTAAGAAGATGAGGATGCTGTAGGCTCCTATCTCCAACTTTTCATCGAGTGTTAATAATCCACCATAGACAAGAGTAGAAAGAAATCCGAGCAATATGCAGATGCGGATGACGGGAGTGATCATCGAGCTCCAGACAATGGCGTGACGGTTTGCTTCTTGGTAAGCAATGCTCTCTTTTTCAACCTGTTTTTTCTCGTAGTCTTGTGCGACAAAACTCTTAATGGTTAACAATCCCGAAAGATTATTGGCGAGACGGGCGGCAATCTTTCCCGCTGCTTCTCGAACAGCAAGGAAACGGCTACTGAGTTTATTTTGAAAGAAAAAAGCGCCCCAAATGATGAGGGGAATGGGTACGATAGCCACCAAGGAAATAGAGGGGGAAATCATCAGAAAAATGGCGCCAATGATGAGAGTGGATGCTGCTAATTGGATGATCTGATTCACTCCATTCTCTAAAAAGCGTTCGAGTTGATTGACATCATCATTGAGGATGGAGAGGAGATTGCCGGTACTTTTTTTCTCAAGAGTCGCGATATCAAGGGATTGTACATGGTCATAGACATCAAGCCGAAGAGAATGCTGCACGGTTTGGGCTAGGTTACGCCATTTGATCGAATGGAGAAATTGGAAAAGGGATTCGAATCCCCAGATGAATAGAGTAAGAACCCCTAACAACAACAGCTGATGATAGACGTTGTCGACACCCCAGCGGGCAAGCCAAGAATCTTGCCGTTTCACAACCACATCCACAGCCACGCCAATCAATACTTCTGGGAAGATATCGAAAAACTTATTTAATAAAGAATATAGCGTCCCTAAAAAATATTCACGCTTATAGGGCCGCATATAGGCAAGAAGGCGAAATAGGACGCCTTCAGAATGCACGACTTGGTTTTTTTCTTCGAGGTTTTGCTCCATAAGGAGATAAGAATGACTTTTTCTTGTTTTTTGCAAAAGGAGAAAAACGGGGAGGGCGGGAACGAGAAGAGCGAGGAGAGTACGATTTTAGTTTTTCTTTTTCTTTGCCCTATTGCCTTGATTGATCCAAGTTGTCTCACTGTGGCTCTTTGTACCAATGAAGCCCTTTTTGACAAGTTGTGGAGCAATGTCATGGAAGTCAAAGCGCGCCAAGGACCTCTCCTTGCCGTTGTCTTTCAAGGGGAAGAACGGTTCAACGAAGTGGCTGATTTTGTCATCTCGATCCCCAAAACAACCGATGAATTGGCGGCGATTTTGGCAAGTGTAACTCTTCAATTTTTTGCTTTCTACCGTGCATTATTTAGAGGAGAAGATATCGATCAACCTCGTAATTTAGCCAAGTCGGTGACGGTTGAATGAAAAAAGAGCGTTCTTACGGCATTATCCCTTTGCAAAAGCGAGATGATCGATGGTGGGTTTTTTTAATGCACCACCAAAAGGGGCATTGGGCCTTTTCGAAAGGACACTCCAATGAAGGAGAATTGCCAAAAGAGGCGGCCCGAAGAGAGCTTTTCGATGAGACAGGGCTAGAAATCGAGCGATTCTTGCCATTTTCTCCTGTTGAGGAAAACTACATTTTTCAAACGGAAAATAGCTCTATCGACAAGCAAGTGCTCTATTTTCTCGCTGAAGTTATGGGGAGCATCGTCTTACAAATACAAGAGATCCAAGAGGGGGATTGGTTTCTTCTGCGAGATGCAGAGGAACAAATTACTTTTCCCCAAGGGAAAGCAGTTTGTAAGCAAGTATGCGCCTACTTTCGTAGTACATAATCGATTTTCTTAAGGCCATTTCTTATTGCAAGGAAATGTTTTTTGTGGTATAATAAATTCTTTATTTCCCTGTTTTAGGAGTATTGATGGTTTTAAATGTACAGCATACCAACACTGTTTTTAGTACCTATTTCCACGAAAAAGAGGCCCAAAAAAAGGTTTTTCTTTATGCAAAAGAGCAAAAAAAGGGCTCTTATCAACTGGAAATTGGTAGAGGATACGGCCACTTTTTTTTCTATTGGATAGGAAAAATTGCTAATAAACTTTTTCGTCGCGTCGATCAAAAAAGAGTTCTTCTACAAGAAGCCGGAAGACATTTTTCTAAATTAGATCCTTCCCTTTCTCAAAAACTCTCCCAGTATTTCAAAGCAAAAAAAATCACTATTTATTCAGAACAACAACAGCAGGGAAAGGAAAACTCTTCCCCTCTCCCCTCTTTTTCGCAAGATTCCCCCAGTGTTCCGGAAAAAAATCCACCGGCGCAAGACAAAGTAAAAGAGGAAGAAGATAAGCCGATTCTTCCCAAAGACAAAACCAACAAGAAAAAGACTCAAGAAACTCCTCGCTCCGTAGGAAAAGAGGAGATTAGCGAACATTTTGAACGCATCCAAAAATGGAAAAATGAGTTGGAAAAATTTGATCCTAAGGGGTTTTTTGGGGAAGAACTATGGCAGCTTGCAGGAGGAGAAAAAGTAGGAGCAGGGCAAAATGTATGTCAATCTCCAAGAAACGAGGACTTACTCAAAAATCTATCTAAATATCGCGAGGATCTAAATGCTTGGATACAACGTATTCAAGGCATTCAAAAAGAAAATAGCTCGAATCTCTTGGATAGAAGTGGAGATGTGCAAGAAGCATTAGGAGATATGGAAACCTCTTGTAAGCTGCTAGCGGAAGAATTAAGAGATAAAGGGTTTATCCTTGAAGAAGAGAAAGATGCTTATCGGAAAAACTACTTGCTAGTAGATAAAGAGGGAACCATTGATGTTTACAAAAATTTAGAAATGAAGTTGCGCAATGCAGAGCTCAAATATTTTAAGCAATGGTTCAATACGATGATACGCTTTGCCTTTGATGTTGGAAACTGTGATGAGTACGGAAAAACTCTCCGAGATGGCATCGAAAAATTGCGCCAATACAAGGCTCATCGAAAACCCGATACCGCACCTTGTGGCGAGATGGGAACGGCAGAAGCTGTCTTCCAATTTTGCGTGCGCGAATATTTTGGTTGCGATTCTGCGGAAGCTTTAAAACCTTTTGATCAAATTTCGGTCACCGATGCTGAACAAAGAGATGAGAATTGGATGCCCATTGCTTCGGTTCGTCATGTTCACGGCAATCACTTTGTTATTTCCGTTGCCAATGGAGAAGAGGAAGCTTGTGTGGATAATATGCATCCTTTGGAACGCAATGAGAATTTCCAAGGTACTGTGAATCCATCCATTTCTATTGATAGAGCACTTTATGAGAAATTAGGAAGAGAAGGAGCGTTTTTTTCTATTGATCAACTCTGTGTGCCCCGTTGGAATGCAAATAATTGTTATCTTTCATCCGCTTTTCTTGCCTTTGCTGTCTTAATCCGTTTCGGGGAAAAGGCAGAGATTTTCAATCCAGAAACGGTTTAACCCATATTCCGCACCCAATGCGCATGTTGATGACGCTTTAGTTTTGGGGGGAGTCCAGTCTCTCTCCAAAAACGCCGCCAATTTGAGCCAAGGGCGCAACCCTTATTGGATACCCAATTTTTTCTCCATTTCTTTGATCGATATTTTTTTTTTTTGTTAGCCTTCCCTACTGCTAAAACGAGGATAAAATGGACGAAATTGGATTTACAGTAAGCTCTGGTACTTGGGACGGCAAAGATAAAGAGATTTATCAATATAATCGACAGTTTCTGACGATTTCTTTAAGAAGAATCCTTAGGACTCTGTGCAGTTAGCAGTGACCTGATCAAGAGCTCTCTTCGCAATGCCCGCAAATGTCGGATTGGTGTTGCGATAGTAAGGATAACCAACGATTCCAAGAAAGAGCGCCCATCCACGGCCACGAGTATTAGAAAACCTTTCCACCGATTTTCGCTTGGGCTTGAGGGGTAATAAATGTAGCTTCACCACTATCGGCTTTAGGATATTGAACACCTAGGACTAGGACATCTGAAACAGTATCTCCAACTTGTCTTGGGGAAAAGTTTAGAATTCCCAGTACAAGCCTATCTTTCATCTCTTCGAGCGAGTGGAGAGTAAATCTTCCAACACTTGTTTTTATCCCAAACTTTCCAAAATCGATCTTCATTTTATACGCTTTTTTTGGAGATGCACTCTCCATTTCAACACTTATGACACGTCCTAATCGAATTTCAAGTTGATCAAAAGTCTCTTCTTTAGAGACAACGGGTTTTTCATCGGCCATTAAATCCTCCTTTATAGGTTATCTAATCCAAGATACATGGTACATCCATCCTGAAAGCTCTCATCTGCATTACGAATAGCATTAGGAATCGTGCCAACGATCTTAAAACCGAGCTTTTCATAGAGTTTGATAGCTTCCGTATTCTTACTGAGAACCATGTTGAATTGCATGGCGAGAAAGCCAAGGTTTTTCGCAAGATGTAGTGAAGCTTTAATGAGAAGAGTTCCAATACCCCTTTTTCGATGAGTGCTCTTGATCATATATGCGGTATTTGCAATATGCTTCGATCTCCCCGAATAATTCGATTTGAGATAAAAACCGCCAATTACCCGACCTTGGGGAGATCGACACACATAAACTTGTGATGATGGAGAAAAAAACTGAGCATAAAACTCTTTTTTCGAAGAATCTTCATAGGGAAACTGGCATCCAGAATCAACAACTTCTTTAAAAATAGCAAACAGTTCTTCTTCATCATCGGGTTGATATGCTTCGAGTTTGCATCCCAGTTGATGGAGTTGATGGTGTATCTCTTCCAAGTTTTCTATTTGGTCCATTTTCTTCTTCGATGAATAAGAATTTGTATTTTTCAAACGAGAATTTTTCAATCCTTGCGCATAAAGTGCCATACCTTGATACACAAGATTCACTTCTTCATCACTTAGAGTTTGAAGGGCATTTCTTGTTTGATTAAATGCGATTCGTTCAAAGGCAAAGAGGGTGTTTTTGCCCAAATCTGTAAATTGAAGAAATCGTTTTCTTTTATCCTTTTGGTCGGGCGAACAAGTTATAAAACTTTTTTTTACAGCTCTAGCGACGAGTCTGCTCACGGTGGATTTATCTAAGAGTAATCGTTGAGTGATGTCTCCAGCAGTAAGTGGTTCCGATGAGGAAAAGAGTTCAATAAGAAGGTGCCGTTCAGCTAGAGTGACTCCAACATTGAAATAGGCATCATTGAGTAGCCCAAGTTCTCTGACAACTGACCTGGCATTTTGTCGGAGTACATTGACTTCTTGGTTAGATAAATGCTTCATAAGCGACATATTAGTTGTATAATGCAACTAGTTTAGAAGCCTTGAGATTTTTTAGCAAGAAGGTTTGATCTGATACCAATTTCGCTAAGCAATTTGCGGAGATTATATGGATATTAAAGAAGTTGTATTTGTAAAAATTATGATTGTCATGTTAATTTAGATTTTTGATATTTATTGGAGCTTATACCTATGGATGAGAAGGTTTTTAATGAAAAATAAGATTAACACAGCATCAAGAATAGCCGTTTTTAAAGGGAAAAAAATACGTAAAGCAATTTTTAATGATGAGTGGCATTTTTCCATTATCGACATCATTTCAGTGCTGACAGATAGTGCCAACCCTCGGCGGTATTGGTCTGATCTAAAGTTGAAACTATCTGGTAATGAAGGGTTTATCCAGTTGTACGAAAAAATCGTACAACTGAAATTAGTGTCGTCTGATGGAAAGAAATATCAGACAGATACGGCAAATACTGAAACAGTATTTCGCATCATCCAATCCGTGCCTTCTCCAAAGGCTGAGCCATTTAAACGTTGGCTGGCTAAGGTTGGATACGAGAGGATTCAGGAAATTGAGGATCCCGAACTTGCTACAAAGCGGACACGCGCGCTCTATAAGGCAAAAGGTTATCCCGATGATTGGATTGAAAAAAGGATGCGAGGCATTGCGATTCGCGAGGAGCTTACCAATGAATGGGAAAAAAGAGTCATCAAAGAGCAAAAGGACTATGCAATTTTAACGGCTGAAATCTCTGAAGCAACGTTTGGGTTAAAGCCTTCCGAACACAAAAAATTGAAAAGCTTAAAGAAAGAAAATCTTCGTGACCACATGACAGACCTTGAGCTGATTTTTAGTATGTTAGGTGAGGCTTCAACAACCGAAATTGCAGTGCAAAAGGATGCTCAAGGCTTTGAAGAGAATCGAGGTGCTGCAAGAGCTGGAGGGGAAATTGCCGGTAATGCCCGCAAGGAATTAGAGGAGAAAAGTGGAAGGAAAGTTGTCAGTTCGTCCAACTTTCGAGATATCGCTATTTCAGTAGATGAATCAGAACTCTTGACTCATGATTCCTAACAGATGGAATTTTTAGTCACCATGAATATAATGAGCGGAATAAGTGTAAAACGATCCTCAAAATAGAGGTTTTATGAAATTTTTTTTCCACTGCGTTCGTTTGTTTTCGCTTGCGATCCATTTAATTTACCCTCTTACAGTTCGTGGTCATACTGCCGAAGATAAATGGGCTCCAGATTACATTATTATCGGCGCCGCTAAAGCAGGAACAACCGCCCTTCATTTTATGATGCAACAACATCCACAAATTACAAGATTCCCTCTCCATGAAATCCATTTTTTTGACTTGCAGTTTGACAAAGGTATGGAATGGTACAAGAAGCAATTCCCAGCTGTGGATCGCAAGAAATTACTTGTTGGCGAAAAGTCCCCTTATTACATTTTCCACCCTTGGGTACCAGAACGCGTTTTTACGACATGTCCATCGTGTAAAATTATCGCTATTTTGCGTGAACCCGTCTCCCGTGCTTATTCACATTACCTAATGATATACGGAAAAAAAGGGGAGCTCTCTTTCGAAGAAGCATTGGCAATGGAAGAGCAATGGATCGATTTTGCTACTAATGAAATGTTAGAAAATCCAAATTTTAATCATCCAAAACATCGAATGCATTCTTGGTTTAGTCGTGGTAAATATGCGGAACAACTGGAAAGATGGTTTCAGTTTTTTCCACGCGAACAAATTCTCATTTTGACGATGGACGAATTGAAAAAAGATCATCAAAAAACCTTGAATAAGATCTTTGAATTCTTGGGATTAGAACATTATCCCATCCCATTAATTCACAGAAATAAGGGTTTTCAGGGAATGCCTCCTATCAATCCTAAAACCAAAAAAATGCTTGAGAAGAGGTATGAACCTTATAACCGGCAATTGGAAGAATTGCTAGGCATCAAGCTTAACTGGTAGGCGATTGCCGTGGAGGAAATTTTAGATAAACCACCCCGAACGATGGAAAATTACATTAATACCATTTATCAGAAATAACCTTGAAAATTTACCTGGATTAGCGAGCTGGATTTTGACGATCGTTTCGAAACTCATATTATTAAATATGAGTGAGAAGGGATCGATCAAAAGATCGCCGCCAAGCTAGAAAAATTTTCAAGGTTATTTCTGATAAATGGTATAAAGACCGTCTCGCACTTTGGAGTTCATAACGATAAAATGCTCGATAAGATAATCGATTGGGCAAATGGCGAAGATGCCATCCGATCTCTAATATTAGTAGGATCTAGGGTTATTCGAGGCGCATCTGATGCGTTGTCCGATTACGATATTTCCGTTTTCTGCACATCGCCGACCCCTTTTACAGAAAGTGATCGCTGGCAAAGCCGTATGGGTGATGTGTGGATTTGTCTCCCTTTGAGCATCTCTTATAATGATCAAGAATATCCCACGCGTCTTATCATTTATGAGCCAGGTATAAAAGTGGATTTAACGTTTTATGCGATGGATGTGCTTGAGGAACTTATTGGCACAAATCGGTTGCCTCCGATGTATGATGCAGGGTACGAAGTGCTCCTTGACAAGGGCGGACATACTCAAGGGATGCCCAAGCCAACAAGATGTTTCACTCAATGCCCACCATCCGAAAAAGAATTTTGTGATCTTGTCGAAGAGTTTTGGTTTGAAGCCTATCATGTAGCCAAGTATCTAAAACGAGGCGATCTTTGGTCGGTCAAGTTTCGAATGAACGGAATTTACGATCTGCTTCTTAAGATGATCGAGTGGAACGAGCAGGCAAAGCACGAGTGGAATTATCCAACACAGCATCTTGGAAAGAAAATGCAAACGTGGGTAGATCCATCGACATGGGGTGCTCTTCAATCGTGTTTTGCTCATTTTGATCAAAAGGATATTCAAAATGCGTTAACAGCAACCCTCACATTGTTTAGCCAGCTAGGGCAAGAAACGGCAGGGCTGTTACAATATAGGTATCCCAATGATGTTGAAAAGTCATTGAATGGATTTATCCAGGAGACGATGGGAGAGGGGAGTTAGGGAACAAAGGGAATCGGCCATTTTGATGCACACTTTACCTGCTACGAGAGAAGATATTGAAGAGCTAAATGCTCTTGCTTTTGCTGCTAAAGCTTCATGGGGATATCCAAAACATTATTTGGAGATTTGGACAGAAGAAATAACGGTTAAACCTGAGTTACTTCAAAACAATCGCATTTTTAAGGTGATCAATAAAAATAACGAGTTATTGGGATTTTATGGATTAGAAGGGACGCCTCCAAAACTCATTCTTGAGGGTTTTTGGGTTAAACCCGAAGCGATGGGCAAAGGCATTGGTAGAGCGCTATTCCAGCACATGCTTCAAATAGCATTTTCTTTAAAAGCTCAATTTGTGGAATGGGAATCCGATCCAAATGCTTATCCTTTTTATGTGCGTATGGGTGCTAAAACAGTAGGACAAAGAATTTATGACCTTGACGGTAAAAAAAGAGAACTTCCTATTCTTCGTATCCAAATCGACGATGCAATGAGAGAAACGTAATGGAAAAAGTTTCGATTCAACCATTTACAGAAGCATTCATTCCGCTCTATCATCAATGGGCAGAGAAAGAACACGTCAAAAACACGTGGTTTCTCAATGGATACGAGCCTGTCGAATACATCCAATCCAAAGTGGAGGGGAATGGGTATGATTACCCCTTTATCATCTTTGACGGGGATCATCCCATTGGTTATATCGTCTATTCCGATCTTCATGCTTATCGCACCATCCATCCCCAGCCAACAGGTCCTTTAAAAGATGAATCCAAGGGATCTGTTTCTATCGATCTATTCATTGGTGATGAGGATTATCTGGATAAGGGATATGGTACGGAAGCTTTGAAGCAATTCAGTGCGATGTTGTTGCAAAAACCGGAAATCAAGCGCCTTGTTATCGATCCCAGTTGCGATAACAAACGCGCCATTCGATGTTATGAAAAAGTGGGCTTTCGCTTTGTTAAGAAGGCGCACGATGGAGTATGTCTCGTACAAATCATGGAAATGGTGAATGAGTGAAAGACAGCGATAAACACAACATTCGCACCGATCGCTTGATCTTGCGTCCCTGGAAGAAAAAAGATTTTGCTCCTTTTGCAAAGCTCAATGCTGATCCTCGAGTACGAGAATTCTTCCCAAGAATCCTTAACAAAGAACAGAGCAATGAACAGGCTTTACAGATTGCTGAGAATATCGCAAAAAATGGATGGGGTTTTTGGGCAGTTTCCGTCATCGATGGAGACGATTTTATTGGATTTATTGGATTGTCCTATTTAGATCCCATAGCTGCTGTGGAAATTGCTTGGAGATTATCGTACGATCATTGGGGCAAAGGTTATGCAACAGAAGGTGCTAAAGCAGTTCTTCAATATGGTTTTGATGTTCTTGGTTTAGAGGAAATTGTGGCTTGTACGACAAAAGTGAATGAACGTTCGATAAGAATTATGGAAAAACTAGGGATGCACCACAATTCTGAAGACGACTTTGATATGCCAAAGTTAGATCATCCATTAAGACGCCATGTACTCTACCGCTTACGAAAAGATGAGTGGAAAAGATCACTATGAAATCTGCTAAGATTTTGCACACAGTGGATTTGTCCTCACAACAACTCGTTTCTGTTCCCGAGGAAATGTTTTCTACAGAAGATTCAGAAACACTGTATCTGGATAGCAATCACATTCGTCAACTCCCCAAATCTCTTTGTCAATGCAAACATTTGAAAAGTTTGAGTCTGTATCACAACCATCTCACAGATCTTCCCGATTGGTTTTTTGAGATGTCACATTTAGAATCCGTCAATGTCAGTTGCAATCAAATCAGACATCTTTCCGAAAAGATTGGCACCATGCAGAACCTGCACACATGGGATATTCAACACAATCGGCTTCAAATACTACCTGGGGCGATGGGGGAATTAAAAGGGCTCCAATTTCTTTATCTTGGTGGCAATGAACTCAGCGCATTGCCTCAATCTTTTACAGGATTCACCCGGCTTATCTATTTGAATCTCTCTTATAATCAGTTTGTTACTCTTCCCGAAACCTTAGGAACCCTGGAATCTTTAATCGAACTAAGGATCTATAAAAACCAACTCGAACACTTACCCGATTCGATAGGCAACTTAAAAGCACTCAAAGAATTGCATGCGATGAACAATCGTTTAGTGACTCTACCCCATTCCATCAAAGATTTAAAAGATGTAAGGAAGCTCGACTTGGAAAATAACGAGCTGACAGTGCTACCCGATGGCATAGGAGAACTAAAGGCCCTAACCGATCTGAATGTACGAGGCAATCATTTGACAGCGATTCCCGAATCCGTAGGAGCCTTGTCATCTCTTCGATTTTTGGATCTAAGAGACAACAACTTGACGGTGCTTCCTTCGACCATTCAACATCTCACCCATTTGGAAAAACTCGATGTCAGGCTGAATAAGTTTTTAGAACGACCGCATTGGCTCATGCGATTAAAAGAGAGAGGGTGTACGGTTTTTGTTTAATAATCATACATACTGCGAGTTTTGATATGATAGGTCCCAATCCCCATTCCATTTATCCCATGGAAGGATACGAGAAGTTAGTTTTTTTAAAACCTTTTGTCAAAGCACCCAACATCATCGTGGGTGAATACACCTACTTCGACGATCGAAGAAATGGCCCCGAACGTTTTGAAGAATACAACGTCCTTTACAATTATGATTTTACGAAAGTGAAACTCATTATCGGGAAATTTTGTGCCATCGCTGCAGAGACACGTTTCATCATGACGGGCGACCATAAACTAGATGCAATCAGCACTTTTCCCTTTCCCATCTTTCAAAATGGCTGGGAGTCTGTTTATAGCATTGCCGATCTCCCCACGAAAGGAGACATCATTGTGGGTAACGACGTGTGGTTTGGATATGATTCCCTCGTCAAAGGAGGAGTGACGATCGGCGATGGGGCTATTATTGCTACAAGGGCCGTTGTCGTAAAAGATGTTCCTCCCTATTCCATTGTTGCTGGTAACCCTGCAAAAGTCGTTAAAATGCGCTTTGATGATAAAACCATCGATCGCTTGCTTCGCATTGCTTGGTGGAATTGGCCGATGGATAAGATTAACAAAAACTTGTCACTGATTGCAGGTTTGGACATTGATTCATTAGAAAAAGTCAGTGCCAACCACCACCTATAATTGTCGTCTATTGCAGTTTGTGATAGTCTCAAGCCTTTGAGGCTGTTGCAAAACTCCCGCCGATCGCTTTTGAGCGCTTTCACTGATCTTGGAGCATTTGATATAAACCCCCTACTCTTAGGAGTATGTGGATTTACATCAAATGTTCAATCTCAGCAAAATCGCTCGAAAATCAATCAGGCGGATAGTTTTGCAACAGCCTCCTTTATTTTTTTGTTTGGAGGCATGATGGCAAAGCACGATTGGACATTAGAAGAGCTAAGAGCACTTTACAAAGAACCCCTTCTCGATTTGATCTATCGTGCCTCACATGTGCATCGAAAACATCACAATGCACGAGAAGTGCAGCTATGCCATTTGGTCTCTGTCAAGACAGGAGGGTGTAGTGAAGATTGCAAATACTGTGCACAGTCTTCGCGCTATCAGACAGATGTCATGGCAGAGCCTTTGATGGACATCGAAGAGGTGATGCAACGCGCTCGCGATGCCAAGGAGAAAGGGTCTTCGAGAATTTGCTTGGGAGCAGCGTGGAGAAAAGTGCGCAACAATCAGCAATTTGAAACGATTCTCAAGATGGTGCAAGCGATCGATGCCATGGGGCTCGAGGTGTGCTGTACTCTTGGCATGTTGACAGATGAACAAGCAAAAAAGTTGAAGCAAGCCGGTCTTTATGCCTATAACCACAATCTCGACACCTCCGATCGCTATTACAAAAAAATCATTACGACAAGAACCTATCTCGATCGCCTACATACTCTTGCAGCAGTGCGTGATGCCAATGTATCGGTGTGTTGCGGAGGAATCATTGGTCTAGGGGAGGAAATAGAAGATCGCATCCGCCTCATACAAACACTCGCCTCTTTTAATCCTCATCCGGAGTCTGTACCTATTAACCGACTCGTTCCCATACAAGGCACTCCTCTTGGAGAACAGAAACCGACATCGGTGTGGGATCTCTTACGGACGATTGCCGTTTGTCGCATTGCTATGCCAACATCGATGGTGCGCATTGCCGCAGGAAGGGAAAAGATGACGCATGCAGAGCAGAGTTTGTGCTTTTAGCGGGCGCTAATTCGATATTCATTGGAGAAAAATTGCTGACCGCTCCGAATAGAGCCTTGGATTCTGACGAGGAGCTCCTGCGCATTTTGCAACTGGAACCTAAACTAGCAGGCAAAAAAACGCCTCTGGCTTCTCAGCAATCTGTGAATGATGAACATTTTCTGCAAGCTGCTTTGGAAAAAAGAGAACAAGAAGGAAATAAAAGGTTCCTCTCAAGAGAAGATGGAAGCTTGATCGATCTGACTTCTAACGATTACTTAGGGTTGGCAAGATCCATCGAATTGAGCCAAAAAATCGATGCAGAGTATCAGAAATTGGTGAGTGACGATGGAATTCGTCCCCATGTTGGTTCTACAGGATCGCGCCTACTGACGGGAAATAGAGATTATGTAGAACATCTAGAGAGAAGATTGCGCGCTTTCATCGAGCCGAATCGAGTTTGCTTTTTAATTCTGGCTACGTTGCAAATATCGGCCTTCTCTCCTGCATTGCGGGACGCGCCGATTGTTTTATCATCGATTCTCAGGTGCATGCATCGACATGGGAAGGGGTGAAATTAAGTGGAGCGCGTACCCTTCTTTTTCGCCATAACGATGTCCATCAATTAGAGATACAACTCAAAAAGGCCTCTTCTTCGCATAAAAAAGTCTTTGTTTGTGTTGAATCTCTCTACTCAATGGATGGAGATCTTGCTCCTCTTGTGGAAATCTGTCGTCTTACGGAGCAATATTCTGCACATCTTATTGTCGATGAGGCACATGCAACAGGAGTGTTAGGGGCAAAAGGGGAAGGATTGGTCGTACAACTCGGGCTGGAGAAGAGCGTGTTTGCCCGCGTGCATACGTTTGGAAAAGCTCTTGGTACACACGGTGCTGTCGTCGTGGGAAGCGCGTTATTGCGGGAATTTTTGATCAATTTTTCCAGACCGTTCATTTACACGACGGCCTTTCCTCTACACAGCTATGTCTCCATCATGTCTGTCTATGAACACTTAGAAAAGGGACAAAAAGAGAGGGAACATCTCCATCATTTGATCCAATATTTTCGAAAGAAAGTCCAAAGCCTCCATCTCCCGATCAAGACGACAGAAACGCCCATTCAATCCGTTCCAGTAAGAACGAGCCGTGAAGCAGACGAGATAGCGACCCGTCTAAAGCTCGCTGGTATCGATGTGCGATCGATCAAGACGCCAACAGTGCGCAAAGGGAGGGAGTGCCTTCGCATTTGCTTACACGCTTTTAATACCCATGAGCATGTTGATTTGTTGTTACAACAGCTCTCATCGGAAAATCAAAACGCCTTTATCGCATGAAGAATCTGATTGTTGCAGGAATCGGAACTGGCGTAGGAAAGACGGTGGTCTCGGCCATTCTTGTAAAGATGTTACAAGCCGATTACTGGAAACCAATAAGCTGCGGAGCAGAAGAAGATAGAGATACACATCGAATCCCACATCTTGTTGGAGAACCAACGCCCTTTTGTCATCCAGAAGCCTATCATTTTTCTGCACCGTTGTCTCCTCATCACGCTGCATCCTTAGAGGGACTCGATCCCGTCTCGTCGGCACTCAATCCTCCTACCAGTGGAAAAAGAGTGGTCATCGAATCGGTTGGGGGAGTCTTGGTTCCTTTGAATCACACAGAAGTCACAATCGATGTGTTTTGTAAGTGGAACTTCCCATGGATTCTCGTTTCAAGGAACTATCTTGGTAGCATCAATCACACCCTTTTGACCATCGAAGCACTAAAATATCGCGGTATACGCCCGCTTGGACTGATCTTTAACGGACCTAAAAACACCTATTCAGAAAATTTTATTGTCGATTACTCAAAACTTCCCGTTTTGGGAAGGATTCAAGAAGAAGAGAGAATCGACGCCAATGTCATTAAGAGGTATAGCCAATCATGGAAAACACATCCCTTTTGGAAAGAACACCTTCATTGATCGATAAGGATCGGTCTAATATTTGGCACCCCTATACTCAGGCTCTTACTTGTGAAGAACCTTTGGCGATCAAAAAAGCAGAGGGTGCGGTTCTATCGACGGCCGATGGTAGAGAGATCATCGATGCGATCTCCTCGTGGTGGGTGACACTCCATGGCCATCGACACCCTTATATCGTCGAAAGAATCAAAAAACAATTAGATGAGCTCGAACATGTCATGTTGGCGGATTTTACGCA